>SVPV01000002.1 GCA_015065725.1 Oscillospiraceae bacterium | reverse complement strand
TGGCTGTATAGCTCAGTTGGCTAGAGCATGCGGTTCATACCCGCAGTGTCATTGGTTCGAATCCAATTACAGCCACCAATGGCCCGGTGGTCAAGAGGCCTAAGACACCGCCCTTTCACGGCGGTAACACGGGTTCGAATCCCGTCCGGGTCACCAAAATAAAACAACCCTTTCGAAAGAAAGGGTTGTTTTATTTTGCATATTCAGTGCTAGGGATTAGAACCCGTAGGGTTCGTCGAAGCAGCTGCAAATGTGCGATAACATTTGCAGACTGCGAAGTCTCGAGTACGAACGCTTTTTCGTAACAATTCGGAATTGTCGAAAAAGCGGAGAACACAGAGTATCCCGTCCATAATTTTTGGCAAGTAATAAACAATAGTGAAAGGTTTTTTGCAAGGCTTTGCCTTGCTTTTTTTAAAACTATTGACAAATATAAGAATATGTGATATTATTTTGATATCAAAATAATACTTAAAAGGGGTATTTTTATGAAAGAAATAATTTTAAACAAAAAGAAAAACGGAATGTCGGTAATGCTCTTAACCATATTTCTGTATCTTTTGGCTATTGCGGCTACGATTTTAGGCGGAATAGGTATGGATAAAGGCGGGTCAATTCTGTCAATCGTAGTATTCTCGGTTGGTATTGTTTGGGTGTCGCTTGGTTGGATTTTCTTTCTGGGTCTTAAGGTTATAGGTCCGCAAGAAGCGTTGGTGCTAACTCTTTTCGGTAAATATATAGGTACATTAAAGGAAAGCGGATTTTATTTTGTAAATCCTTTCTGTGTGGCGGTAAACCCTGCTGCTAAAACCAAGCTTAATCAAAGCGGAGATGTTGATTCTTCGCCAAAAACAGTAATTTCTGCAGCAGCAAGTGGTCAGGTCGCCACTACCGAGATAGTTAATAAAAAAATATCCTTAAAGGCTATGACACTTAATAACAGCCGTCAAAAAATCAACGATTGCCTTGGTAATCCGGTTGAGATAGGCATTGCTGTTATTTGGCGTGTTGTAGATACCGCAAAGGCAGTTTTTGAGGTAGACAATTATAAGGAATATTTATCACTTCAATGTGACAGTGCATTGCGTAATATAGTTAGAATTTATCCTTATGATATAGCACCTAATGTTGATACTACAGGCGACGGTATTGCTGATGAGGGTAGTCTTCGCGGTTCAAGTGATGTTGTTGCAAATCGTATTAAGGAAGAAATACAGTCAAAGGTAACAGATGCGGGAATAGAGGTAATAGAGGCTCGTATAACATATCTAGCGTATGCACCCGAAATTGCGGCAGTAATGCTTCAGCGTCAGCAGGCATCGGCTATAATTGATGCTAGAAAAATGATTGTAGACGGTGCGGTAGGTATGGTTGAGATGGCACTTGAAAAACTAAACGAGAATAAAATTGTAGAGCTTGACGACGAAAGAAAGGCGGCAATGGTTTCCAATTTACTAGTAGTGCTTTGCGGAAACCGTGACGCACAGCCAATAGTTAATTCGGGTAGTCTTTACTAATGAGTGAGCAAATAAAAAAACAGATACCGCTTAGGCTTTCACCAAAACTCTACAATGCAATAGCCGCTTGGGCAGAGGACGATTTTCGTTCGGTTAACGGTCAAATTGAGTATCTGCTTACCGAATGTGTGCGTCAGCGTAAGCAAAACGGCAAATATATTTCTGATAAAATTGATGAACCTATTGAACTTGATATATAATGAAAAAATCCAAGCTTATTGCTTGGATTTTTTTCCATCTAAATATCTTTATTTTGTTTCAATAATTGCGGTTGCTGCCGCGTTGCCGTCTTCCTTTATCATAGCAACTAAAAGTCGGTTATCTGTTTTCTTTGTAACAATACGTAGCATTTCTCCCTCAAAGCAGGGAATACGGTAGGCTATTTCAAAGCCTGTTATACCCATTTCTTCAAGTTCTTTAGTACTGAACAAACTAAATAACGCCCGTACATACGCCGCATTATTCATATGCCCGTAAAGGTCGATATCGGTGGATTTTACTGTATAACAGTCTAATATATAACCGTCTGCAAAATCGCTGTTTACGCGTACAAAAGGCTCAATTTCCTCTAAACCCGCTAAAAACTCAAGATTTTGAGGGTATACATTATCTGCCTTTTGCGGTCTTCCGCTTGCCTTGTCAATTACCGCCCATTCGGTTTTTCCTGCTACCAATAGCTCATTTTCAAGGTTTACTGTATAATAACGGTTAAAACGGATTTTTTCTGGCTTTTCTGGCCAAGTAGAGAGTTTTACTTGCGAGTTCATATAAGGCATTTTAAAAATTTTGAGTTTGGTTTTTGTGGCAACCCAAGCTAAATTTTTTTCACCTAACGTAAAGGCGTCAACCTTTAACTGCTCGGCGTGTATGGTGGCTAAATCCATAAATAGTGATATACATTGCGGTATACCGAGTTTTGCAGTGCTGTCGCACATGCTTGAAAGTATTTTATAATCTGTTGAAAATTTTGGTTGCATTAACTTTGTTCCTTACTGCCTTGCACAATGTTTCTTTCGTTTAAGGCTTTGTTGATTTTGTTTAAAACATTCTTTTTATCGGCACTCCAAAGGGGTGCGATAAGCTCTTTTTTGTCACCGTCGCCTGTAAGACGGTGTATTACTATGTGGGGCGGCAATACTTCTATGCAGTCGCAAAGTATGTCTATATACTCGTCTAAACTTAATACGCTAAAAGCATTGTTTTCAAAATCTTTTTGAAGGTCGGTGTTTTTAAGTACATGTAAAAGCTGTAGTTTTATGCCGTCTGTACCCGAATTTGCCGCAAAACAAACGGTCTTCAAAATATCCGACTTGTCCTCATTAGGCAGTCCTAAAATCACGTGGGTTATAACCTCAACACCTATTGCTTTAAGACTTTTTATTGCTGATACATAAACCTCGTTTTTAAATCCGCGACGTATATATTCTACGCTACTGGGTTTTGCGGTTTGCAGTCCTAGCTCTACCCATACAGGTTTAATTGTGTTTAGTTTTTTGAGTATAGCTAATATCTCGTTGCCCAAACAGTCGGGACGTGTAGCTATTGATAAGGCTACTACGTCGGGGTGATTTATGGCTTCTGTAAATATTTTTTCAAGATAACAAGGCTCACCGTATGTGTTAGTGAAGCTTTGAAAGTAGGCTATATACTTGCCGTTTTGAATTTTTTTATTAAGGATAAGCTTTGCTTTTTCAATTTGCGAATAGACGCTTTCACAAAAAGGCTCGGCAAAATTGCCCGAGCCTTTTTGACTGCAAAATATGCAACCGCGTGTATCAATTTTTCCGTCACGGTTAGGGCAGGTATAACCGCATTGTAGAGCCAATTTGTAAACCTTACAACCGAAACGTTCTTTTAAATGGTTATTTAACGAATTATAATACATTTAAAAACCTAAAAGTGCAGTGCCTGCCTCTAATAGTGCTGCTTGCTTTGCTTCGGCATCTTTAGCAGAGCTGCCTACAGCTTCCATATAAATTTTGATTTTGGGTTCAGTACCCGACGGGCGTACTATAAGCGAGCTTCCGTCATTAAGGTGGTAAGCTAATACGTTTGAAACGGGAAGTGAAATTATACTTTGTTCGCCCGTTTTTGTATCGGTAGCAACAGAATTGCCGTAGTCTTTAATGGTTACTATGGTCTCATTTGCAATTTCTTTAGGTGGATTTTTGCGTAAATCCTCCATAATACCTTTAATTTTTTCCATACCGCTTTGACCCTCACATGCAAAGCCTTTTTGTGAAGAACGGTAGTATCCGTATTTCTCGTAAAGACTGCCCAAAACCTCTAAAAGATTTTTGCCTTTACTCTTATAGTATGCGGTCATTTCGCAAATAAGCATTGAGCCTACAACGGCGTCCTTGTCGCGAACATATCCGCCCGAGAGATAGCCGTAGCTTTCCTCAAAGCCTAAGATATATCTTTCTTCTTCGCCTTTGGCTTCCAAGAGTGCTATTTGCTCACCTATAAACTTGAAGCCTGTAAGCACATTTATAAGCTGACAACCATGGGCATCGGCTATTTTTTGGCAAAGCTCGGTAGTAACGATTGTTTTAACTGCAACGGGATTTTTCGGTAATGTACCCATAGCCTTTCTACCGCTTAATATATATTCAAGTAGCAGTACACCGACCTCGTTACCCGTAAGTAACTTGTATTCGCCGCCGACATTAACTGCTATACCTACGCGGTCACAATCGGGGTCTGTAGCAAGAAGTAAATCCGGATTTACGGTCTCGGCTAACTTAAGTGCACACTCGAAGGCTTGGCGTATTTCAGGATTAGGATAAGGTGCAGTCGGGAAGTTACCATCAGGTAATTCCTGTTCGGGAACTACTGTTACGTTGGTAACACCTATTTTTGAAAGTATGCTTCTAACAGGCTTGTTTCCGCTACCGTGAAGTGGTGTATATATTACATTAAGGTTCGAAAGGTCAAGCGAATCGTAAACGCGGCGTTTATATACCTCGTCTAAATATTCATCTATAAGCCATTGCTCAATGTATTCAATTTTTCCCTCAGCTAAAGCCTCGTTAAAATCCATTGTTTTAACACCGTCAAAAATATCAACGCTGTTCATAATTGAAAGCACAAAGTCGGCGGCTTCGGGACCTAATTGACAACCGTCGGGACCGTAAGCCTTGTAACCGTTATACTTAGACGGGTTATGGCTTGCAGTTACCACAACACCCGCATCGCACTTAAGGCGGCGGACCGCAAAGGAAAGCATAGGTGTGGGCATTAATTCCTTGTATAAATACACTTTTATGCCGTTAGCGGCAAAAATAGCTGCGGCAGTTTTAGCAAAAGTGTCAGCTTTAATACGGCTGTCATAGGCTATAGCTACACTGCCGTTTTCGGTTACCGAATTAACGTATGCCGCAAGACCTTGGGTTGCCTTGCCTACAGTGTATATGTTCATTCTGTTGGTACCCGCACCAATAACGCCGCGAAGACCTGCCGTACCAAATTCAAGGTCGGTATAAAAAGCGTCGGCAATAGCTGCACTATCGTTCCGAATTTCGTTGAGTTCGTTTATAAGGTCGGGATCGCCTACGGCTTTTTTGCACCATAACTCGAATTGTTTTTCATACATAAGAATACCTCCGCTAAAAATTTTTTCAATTTCATTTTATATTTTTTTATCATTTTTGTCAATGGTTATGTATTGATTCGCAACTTGATTTATCATTTTGAAGGCTTTAGGTGTCGAAATCTGTAATTTTTTGCTATTTTAAATAAAAAACTTGACAAAGTGGGAAAAATAGTATATTATTAGTACAAATAATGTGTAATTGTTTTTTGGTGTTTTATGTGTACAAGCTTTCGCCCGCTAGAGAATAGTCTTTCTGATGAGCAGCTCGTTGCCCGAATAGGCTCGGGTGAATATGAACTTTTTTATCTGCTTATAAAGCGTTATCAACCGCTTCTTAAAAGTATGGCACTTTCAATGTCTACTAGGGATGATGAGGTTGAGGATTTGATGCAGGAGGGCAACATTGCTCTTTTTTCTGCCGTTCGTTCATACAAATCACAAAAGGCAAGCTTTAGTACATACGCTGCGACTTGTGTTAAAAATGCTATGATAGATGTCTTGCGTCGCGAGGGTTCAAAACGTAAGATACCTGAGGGTATGGTTTCTCCTATTGATGAGGTTGAGCCGCAGGATAACAATACCCCTGAAAAAATCTTCTTTGATAATGAGGATTACCGTATTTTGACCGATTCTATAAATATAGAGCTATCTTTGCTTGAACGTAAGGTTTTGTCGGCATATTTGTCGGGATGTTCTTATTCTGAGATAGCAAAGGCACTTTCAGTTTCGGTAAAATCGGTTGATAATTCTCTTACAAGGATTAAAGCGAAGCTTAAAAGCCGTTATTAGTCTTCTATTTTCATATATGCCCGTGTAGCTTAAAAGAACAGAGCGTTGTTAACAAAGGTGTCGGTGCAATTCCGTCCGAGGGCACAATTATAAACCCAAGAGAGAGGTATAAACATGTTTGAAGACAAGACCCTAGTGTGCAAAGATTGCGGAGAAGAGTTCGTATTTTCTGCAAGAGAGCAGGAATTTTATGAATCCAAAGGATTTGTAAACGAACCCCAACGTTGCAAGCCTTGCCGCGACAAGCGTAAGAACGCCGGAAGAGCTCCGAGAGAGATGCACGAAGCTGTATGCGATGCATGCGGCGGTGTAGCAAAGGTTCCCTTTGTTCCGCGTGACGACCGTCCGGTATATTGCAGCGAATGCTTTGCAAAGATGAAGGAAGAAGAGAACAACGCTGAATAATCAGGAATTGTTCAAGACCGCTTTTTTATAAGCGGTCTTTTTCTATGTAGAACCGCTGTAGAAAATAAAATATATTATAAATATTCATATTTTGGTAATAAAGTTATAGTATTATTTAAAATATGAAGTATGTAAAACGGAGGAACTGCTATGAATCAGTACAAAATACTAATAGTAGATGACGACGAAAATATTTGTGAGCTTTTAAGACTTTATCTTGAAAAGGACGGCTTTAAAACGGTTACAGCTGTTGACGGCGAGCAGGCAATAACTGCCGTAGAGAAGCATAATCCCGATTTAATTTTGCTTGATATTATGTTACCAAAGCTTGATGGTTGGCAGGTTTGTAGGGAAATCCGTAAAACAAGCGATACACCCATAATAATGCTTACTGCAAAGGGCGAAACCTTTGATAAAATTTTAGGATTAGAGCTTGGTGCAGACGACTATATAAGTAAACCCTTTAATACTAAAGAGGTAATTGCCAGAATAAAGGCTGTGCTTCGCCGCTCGGGTGATAAGGATAAGTCGGGACAGACTAAAGAGGTACGCTTTGATAAGCTCAAAGTTAATCTTACAAACTATGAGCTTGTTGTAAATGACGTTAAGATAGATACTCCGCCAAAAGAGTTAGAGCTTATTTATCACCTAGCAAGCAATCCCAATAGGGTTTACACCCGTGACCAGCTGCTTGACGAAGTTTGGGGCTTTGATTATTATGGAGATTCCCGTACGGTTGACGTGCATGTAAAAAGACTTCGCGAAAAGCTTGAAAATATTTCGGAAGAATGGTCGCTTAAAACTGTGTGGGGCGTAGGATATAAGTTTGAGGTTAAATAAATATGCGGCAGAGGCTTTTTAAAAAATATTTTTTCACAGTTACCGCAATACTGATTTTTACCTTTGTAAGCTTTGTTATGATTTTGTCGGTAGTATTTAATAACTATCTAATTAAAGAAAAATACAGCTCAATGGAAAAAACCTGTACAACGGTTACTGATTTTTTAGAGAATACAGAGCTAGAGCCTACTGCAGTTAGCCGAGGTATGTATTATATTGTAAGCAATATGGCAGATGCGGCAAGCTTTGATATTTTTATAGCCGATACAGACGGCAAGGTTTTGCTTTGTGCCTGTGATGATTGGCATAAGGCGGGCAGATGCAAACATTCTGTTGTAAGAATTTCTGAACAAATAATAGATAGTGTGTCAAGCGATAAATATTCAGCTATTCACACCCTTAATATTTATGAACAGCCACATAATATATATGCTGATTCTGTAAAAAAAGACGGAAAAGCTGTTGCAGTAGTTTTTTGTGCGGCGTCCACATTACCGCTTCGTTCACTTATGGGTACGGTTATAAAACTATTTTTGGTTTCTGCAGCAATACCAATTATAATAATGTTCTTTGCACTTTATATAATGACCTACCGTCTTACTAAACCTTTAAAGCTGATGTCTGAAGCGTCAAAGGCGATGGCTAGGGGAGATTTTTCTAAAAGGATTCCCGTAACTAGCGATGACGAAATAGGTGAGCTTGCGGTATCCTTTAATCAAATGACGAATTCGCTCGCTCAGCTTGAGTCAATGCGAAAAAGCTTTGTTGCTAATATCTCGCACGAGCTTAAAACACCTATGACCACAATCGGCGGATTTATCGACGGAATTATCGACGGCACTATTGAGAGTTCAAAGCAGGATTATTATCTAGGCATCGTGTCAGAAGAGGTTAAAAGACTCTCACGTATGGTACATTCAATGTTAAGCGTTTCAAAGCTCGAATCGGGTGAGTTTGTGCTAAAACCCGAGGTGTTCGATTTTAAGGAGTTGCTTTTAAGCGTTGTAATCAGCCAAGAACAGCGTATTGAAAAAAAGGAAATTTCTATTAAGGGACTTGATGAAATCGGCAGCGTTTCCTTGAATGCCGACCGCGATTTAATTTATCAAGTAATATATAATCTTGTAGATAATGCTATTAAATTTGTAGACGATAGGGGTCAAATAGACTTTAAGCTTCGTGTAGACTCAAAAAAGATGCTGTTTGAAATTTCAAACAGCGGTAAAGGAATACCTGCCGAAGAACTAAGATATGTGTTCGAGCGTTTTTATAAGACAGATAAATCACGCTCGGCAAATAAGAACAGTGCAGGACTGGGACTTTATATAGTTAAGACCATTTTACACGCACATGGCGGAAAAATTTCTGTTACCAGTCGAGAAAATGAGTTTACGGCCTTTAAAATAACATTACCGCTTTCAAAATAAGGAGATTATGATGGACGAATTTAAAAATCAAAACGAAAACACAACAGAAAATGAACTAAATGACGAGGCTTTAGTTGATGCCCCGTCTTACGAGGCAGAGGACAGCGATACTGAACACATCGATATAAATAACGGCTTTAACGCTTATGACTCGGAGGATGATACTGTTTATACCGATGATAATATGCAAGATATGTTTACTGCACCTGCTGTAAGTCCGCAAACTGCCACGTGGCAAACAGTTGACTATTCGCCTATAACCGATGACGATAAAGGTCAGTCTAAAAAAGGCATAAGGGTGTTCTGTCTTATATTGGCTGTCGTAATAGTTGTAAGCGGCTGTCTTTTTGGCGGATATTATATTGGTAAAAATTCAGTAACGGGTACAGGCGGTACGGTTGATGTTGTTTTAGACTCAAAACCTAAGGATACCGATGAATATACTGCAGCACAGGTTTATGATGCAGTTAATCAGTCTGTTGTAGGAATTCGCGTTTATAATACGGCTGGTGAAGTTTCAGACGCTTCGGGAGTTGTTTATTCAAAGGACGGATACATTGTAACGAATGACCACATTTATTCTGAAATTGCGGCACCTAAATTTAAAATATATATGTATGACGGCACCGAATACGATGCTAAATATGTAGCAGGCGACAGTATCAGCGACTTGGCAGTTTTAAAAATCGACGCTAAAGAATTAAAGGTAGCAGAATTTGGTGATTCACGTGAGGTTGTGTTTGGAGAAAGCGTTGTTGCTATAGGCAGACCTAGTGATGCTACAGCCGCTTCCTCAATATCAAAGGGTATAATATCCTCGGTTTCACGCAGAATGACTACAACTTCAAGCTATTCTACAAACTTTATTCAAACCGATAGTGCTATTAACCCAGGAAGCTCGGGCGGTGCACTTGTAAATATGTACGGTCAGGTTATAGGTATAACCTCGTCAAAGCTTGCAGGTGTAAATTATGATGCAGTAGGCTTTGCAATACCTACCGTTACAATGAAACGCGTTGTTGAGCAATTAATATCAGACGGTAGCGTTAAGGACCGTGCAAAGCTTGGCATTAGTTATACTGAAATCAATTCTGTAACAGCTGAAATTTCGGGCAAATCTACAGTAGGACTTTTAATAGCTGAGGTTACAGAGGATAGCGATTTATACGGCAAGGTTACCGCAGGCTCTGTTATAACCCATATTGGCGGTAAAAAAATCACTAATGATGATATAGTGCTTGATACTTTGGAATCGCTTAAAGCAGGGGATAAGGTAACACTTACCGTTGTTAACCAAAACGGAGTTTCTAAAGATTATACCGTAACCCTTAAAGCTAATGTAGGGCAGTCAAGTTATTCGGATATACTAAAGGATAAAGACGATTCTTCATCTTCGGGCGGAACTTTCGATTTCCCCTACGGTGAATAATTTAAAAGCGGCAGAAACAGTTCTGCCGCTTTGTTAGTAAAAAACTACTATTTTAGGATAATTATCATATATTAATAAAGGTGATTTTTTGATAGGTTATATTATTTTAGTGGCTATAGTTTTAATTGTGGCTGTGGGACTTTGGTATCTGTTTAACCTTGCATTTGTAAGGCAAAACATTGATGGTTTAGATGATATAGATTCGCCTTTAAACAAATTCCTTGCAGATTACCGTGAAGAAGTTATTGAGGGTATGAAGTTCATTGACGAACACCCGTACGAAGAGCTAATGGCTGTTAGCTTTGACGGTTTGCGTCTTTACGGTAGATATTATAAAAACGGTGACGCAAAGGGTACTATATTGCTTTTTCATGGCTATCGTTCGGCTGCAAAAAGGGATTTTTCATGTATTGTTAAGACCTACTACCAAATGGGGCTTAATGTCTTATTAGTTGATGAGCGTGCTCACGGAAAAAGTGAGGGAAAGCTCATAACCTTTGGAATAAGGGAAAGCCGCGATGTTGTAAGCTGGCTAGAGTTACTCAATAAAAAATACGGCGAAAAAGAATATGTGCTTGACGGTATTTCAATGGGTGCTACCACCGTATTGTTTGCTACAAGATTTAAGTTGCCAAATAGTGTTAAAGGAATTATAGCCGATTGCGGTTTTACTTCACCTGCCGAAATAATAGGTATAGTATCAGAAAAAAACTTTCATATAAGCAGTAAGCTCTCGGTGCCTGTTATGAACTTGCTTTGCAAAATAATAGGCGGTTTTGATTTAAAGGAATTTTCAACCGAAAAAATACTGAAAGATAATAAAATACCGATTTTCTTATTACACGGAAAAGCTGACGGGTTTGTACCTTCGTATATGTCAGAAAGGGCACATAAGGCGGCAGGCGGAGATAAGGAAATATATATTGTTGAGGATGCAGACCACGGTATGAGCTATCTTAAGGATAAAAAAGGAGTAACCAAAAAACTTTCAAGTTTTTTTTCAAGGGTTTTCACCTTCTTATAATTCCTGTTAAATTAAAAAAATATATGTTTTTTTGCAATTTTTTCTTGACTACTGTTAATTTTAGTAGTATCATTTTTTAGTAAAAAATATGTTCTTTGGGGGATTCCCCATAGTTTCAAAGTTGTTTGGAGGAAAAAATATGTTTAAGTCAGAATATCTTAACAAGGTTTATGAAACAACCGCACAAAGAAATCCTAATCAGCCGGAATTCTTGCAGGCGGTTCGCGACGTGCTTGAGTCCTTAGAGGTTGTAGTAGCAAAGGATTCACGCTTTGAGAAATACGGTGTTATTGAGCGTATGGTAGAGCCTGAGCGTACTATTGCTTTCCGCGTTTCTTGGGTTGACGATAACGGCAAGGTACAGGTTAACCGCGGCTTTAGAGTACAGTTTAACTCTGCTATCGGTCCATATAAGGGCGGTCTTCGTTTCCATCCGTCAGTTAATGCTTCGGTTATTAAGTTCTTGGGCTTTGAGCAGACCTTTAAAAACAGCCTAACAGGTCTTCCTATGGGCGGCGGTAAGGGCGGCTCTGACTTTGACCCTAGAGGTAGGTCCGACGGTGAGATTATGCGTTTCTGCCAGAGCTTTATGACCGAGCTTTCAAAGCATATCGGTGCTGATACTGACGTTCCCGCAGGTGATATTGGTGTAGGTGCTAGAGAAGTAGGTTATCTCTTCGGTCAGTATAAGCGTCTTCGTAACGAATTTA
Source organism: Oscillospiraceae bacterium (assembly GCA_015065725.1). GTDB lineage: Bacteria > Bacillota > Clostridia > Oscillospirales > Acutalibacteraceae > UBA737. The sequence goes on along the minus strand of SVPV01000002.1, from coordinate 107,577 downwards.
CAGGCGTTATTACAGGTAAAGGTATTAGCTATGGCGGCTCACTTATCCGTCCTGAAGCTACAGGCTTTGGTGCTGTTTACTATGCTGACGAAATGCTTCACACCTTTGGTGAAGAGGTTAAGGGTAAAACCTTTGCAGTTTCCGGTTTCGGTAACGTTGCTTGGGGTACCGTTAAAAAGATAAACGAGCTTGGCGGTAAGGTAGTTACCATTTCAGGTCCCGACGGTTACATATACGATGCTGACGGTATTGCTACCGAAGAAAAAATCAACTTTATGCTTGAAATGCGTGCTTCGGGTCGCGACAAGGTACAGGATTATGCTGATAAGTTCGGTGTGCCTTTCTATGCAGGTCAAAGACCTTGGGGTGAAAAGTTCGACGTTGCAATGCCTTGTGCTACTCAAAACGAGGTAGGTCTTGAGGATGCTAAAAAGATGGTTGCAAACGGCGTTAAATATTATGTTGAGGTTGCAAATATGCCTACTACTGATGAGGCTGTTGCATATTTCCGTCAAAACAAGGTTGTAATTGCACCCTCTAAAGCAGTTAATGCAGGCGGTGTTGCAGTATCAGGTCTTGAAATGGCACAGAACTCTATGAGATATTCTTGGACCAGCGAAGAGGTTGATACAAAGCTTAAACAGATTATGAAGAATATCTACAAGAATTCTTATGATGCTGCTAAAAAGTACGGCTTAGAGGGCGACCTCGTTGCAGGTGCAAACATTGCAGGCTTTGAAAAGGTTGCAGAGGCTATGATTGCACAGGGTATAGCATACTAATATCAAATAAAAAACAATTAAACGCTGTAAGCGGTCGGTTTTCCGACCGCTTTATTTTTTTGTCCTTTTTCTTTTATGTGTCCTGAATTGCGGAAATAATGTCAGTTTTTGGCGGTAGAAAATACATTAATATTTGATACGTGAGGAGGTGATATGAGCTTGGCGACGGCAATAATCAGTGCATCGGCATCGGTGCTTGTAGGTTTGTTAGCACTTTTAGGTGTAATTATTACAAACAGTAAAGCAAATAAAGATATGCAACACAAGCTTGATATAGCAAGGGCGGTAACTGAGGAACGTATAGCAGAGCTTACACGGGAGGTAAGACAGCATAATAATTTTGCACAGCGTACCCCCGTAATTGAAGAACAGATTAAGGTTATTAACCATAGGGTTAGTGACCTTGAGAAACTTCACGCACCGCCATCAATGTAAAAAGGAGGAAACTATGAAAAGTATTTATAAGGGCAAATTTAAGGTAACACAAGAGTATAAAGGTGCTATTCACGACGGTCTTGATATGGTAGGTCTTGATAGTAAAAATATCTACAGTACCGTTGAGGGTGTTGTTGAAAGAGCAGGCTGGGAGGACGCCTTTAATCACCAAAAGGGATTTGGTATTTATGTTAGAATAAAGCAAAACGGCAGTAACGACAGGTACTATTTTGGACATTTATCAAAGGCTTCGGTCAAGGTGGGACAGACTGTTAGCGTAGGTGACCTTATAGGTGTAGAGGGCAACACAGGTCATTCTACAGGCTCGCACTGTCATTACTGTGTTAGAGGTAATGCTCAAAAATCACAGATAAGAGATATTACCATAATAAGCGGTATACCTAATAAATTAGGTGTGTATAACGATGATGAAAAAGAGAATATAACCGACGTAATTTATAGAGTAAAGTCGGGCGGTAGGTGGTTGCCTGAAGTAAAAAACCTAGAGGATTTTGCAGGCATAGAGGGTAAGGCAATTACCGATGTTGCAATTAAGGTTACAAATGGCTCTTTGTGTTACCGCGTACATATCTATAAGGGCGGTTGGCTACCCTTTGTCAGCGGATATGACATATTCGATTTTAAAAACGGATATGCGGGAAACGGTAAGGCAATTGATGCGATTGAAATCGTATATGAGGCAGATGACGGCAAAGTTGCACAGTACCGTGTAGCACCTCTAAAAAAGGCGTATTTTAGTTGGCAGAACAATAATGAGACTATAAACGGCCAAGACGGATATGCAGGTCTTTTTGGCAGTAAAATTGATAAGCTACAGATAGCAATTAAGTAAAAAATCAGCGAGGTGAAAAAAATGGATTTTTTAAATAACTATATAGTGGTTGTTGTATTGGTAATATGTCTTTGTGTTGGATATATTATAAAGCACGCGATAAGTACAGATAAAATTAACCGTTATATTCCGCTTATTATGGCGGTTTTGGGTGTGATATTAAATATTTGGATTAATAGCTTTAAAATTACGCCCGAAATAATTTTAGGCGGTCTTATTTCGGGGCTTGCCTCTACAGGTATGCACCAAGCCTTTAAAGAAATAATAGAAAACCCAAGCAAATAAAAAATGCGTTAGGATTTTTCCTAACGCATTTTTGCTATGTTGTGCGGTTTTCCTTTAGCAAAATTAAATTATAGTATTTAATTTTGTACTACACTCATTTCAATGGGAAAGGACAAATTTTTATCAAAAATTTGTCGCAAAAATCAAAGATTTTGTGGCGAAACAGAATTGTTTCGCCTAACCTATTCTATTATAGCACTCACCGAATATCGCACCGCCTATAATAAATACGGCACCTACTATTTGGAGTGGCGACAATTTTTCCGCTAATATTAAAGCAGAGAGTATAACTGCCGACAAAGCTTCTAAATAGCCGCAAATGGCTACCGTCTGAACGGGAAGTTTTCCTATTGAAGAAAAGTAAAGATAGCAGCCCACACCTGTGTTTATAAAGCCTAAAACTACAATCCAAATCCAATCGGTAGGGGTGATTGACATTTGATAGCCCGTTTTAAATCCCACAAAAACCAAAACTGTTAAAAAGCCGAAAATTAACTGAATTACAGAGTTTTCGAGTCCGTCGATTTTTTCGGATTTCTTATTAAATATAACCATAAAGGAATATGTAACAGCCGACATTAGTCCGCAAAAAATGCCCCAGATGTTAGTACGGCTATCGGTCAAGCTTCCGTTAACAAGTAGAATGCCTAAAACTACTGTCAAAAACCCTGAAAGTTTAGTCACGGTAAGTTTTTCCTTAAATAATATAGGTGATAAAATCATCACTATAACAGGTCCGCAATAGTATGAAAGTGAAGCAAGACTCACCCCTATTTGAGTGTAGGCTTCGTAAAGAAACATCCAGCTAGCACCCATAGATATGCCCGATAAAGCTATAAAAACTGTATCTTTTATGTGATTATAAAATGAAAGCTTTTGTCTGGTAAGAAAAAATATAAGAGCAAGAAAAAAACTGCCTATAAGTGTTCTCCAAAACACAATTTCATAACTTGAAAGACCTATATTGCTTGCAACAATTCCGTTGCTGCCGAAAAGCAACATAGAAAAAATGTATTTGAAATATGATTTTCTCATCATAACCCCCAAAAAAATCAGAATAATTAATTTTAACACATTTAAGCTGAAATTTAAAGAATATATTTTAAAATCGGTAAAAAGACTGGGAAATGTGAAAATGTATAAACAAGCGTTTATAAATTAGTCTGCGAAGCAGAGACCAAACTTCTTAACTATTCACTATTACTTATTACTTCCAAAAATCCTCTATCAAAAAACGCAGAGAATAGTGAAGAATGAAAAGTGAAGAGTGAAAAAGTAAAAATCCCCATTCTTGCGAATGAGGATTTTTGGTCGAGGTGACAGGACTCGAACCTGCGGCATCTAGTTCCCAAATGATTGCGAAAACCTACTTTCCGCTTTTTTTGGCTACATATAACACTATCCGCTAGAAAACACATACTTTATAGACCTCTTATGTCCATTGTTTCCATATGTTCCAGTTGTAACTGTGGGGCAAACTGTGGTCAAAAATACACCCCTGATAAATGGTAAACAGCCATCTATCAGGGGTGTTTTCTATTGCTTGAATACTAACTCATAAAATTTACTTTGTCAAGCGTTTAGCGTATCAAAATTTGATACGCAGTAAACAAAGAATAAAGGCAATACTATTAATTTTTTAAGATAATGATTTTAATGCTTTTTTGAATTGTATGGTAAAAAGGATAGCGGTAAAGGTTACGGCTATCACGTCGGCAACGGGCTCTGCCGTATAAACACCCATTGTTTTATCTGCAATCAGTTGCGGCATAATGTAGATGAGCGGCAAGAGTAAAACAAACTTGCGAACAATGGCAACAATAATGGAACAAGGTGCATTGCCGATGGAAACAAAGGTCATCTGGCAAGCGATCTGAATACCGAAGATGCACATTACTCCGCAATAGATCCGAAGTGCCGTTGCGGTGAATTCAATAAGTGACGCATTGGGTGTAAATATCCCTGCAAACATTTGTGGCAACAGCATAATAGCACTCCAAATGATAAAGGAGTACGTAAGGCAAGATATAAGTAACAGCTTAAAGGTTTTCTTGACACGCTCGGTGTTTTTAGCACCATAGTTATAGCTTAAAATCGGTTGTGCACCCTGAGCAATGCCTTGCATCGGCAGCATCGCAAACTGCATCACGCTTGTAAGTATGGTCATAGCACCAACGGCAATATCGCCGCCGTATTTAAGCAGCGAAGAATTGAAGCAGACTGAAATTACGCTTTCACTGCTTTGCATAATAAAGGTCGCTGTTCCAAGTGCAATGCAAGGAAAAACGAGTTTTCCGTCTATGCAGAGATTATGTCTTTTGAGTTTCAGATAAGTCTTCTTTCCGCAAAGGAACAGAAGCACCCAAACACAAGAGATTGCTTGAGAAAGAATAGTAGCAAGTGCCGCACCTTTAACGCCAATATTAAATCCGAAAATGAAAATCGGGTCAAGGATGATATTACTGACAGCGCCTATCAGCACCGTGATCATACTGATTTTGGTGTAGCCCTGTGCGGTGATAAATGCACCCATACCGAGTGTTAGTTGAACGAATACTGTACCGATAGCGTAGATGTTCATATAGTCGGTGGCGTAACCGATGGTGTTTTCGCTTGCACCGAACATCAGAAGTAGGTCTTTATTCCAAATCAGCAAAACGGCGGTCAGTACGGCAGAGATGATAAGCTGTAAAGAAAAGCAACCGCCCATAATTTTTTCGGCGGAATCGTTGTCGCCCTTGCCCATTGAGATAGATGCCTTTGGTGCACCGCCCGAGGCAATCAGTGCTGCAAATGCTGAGATAATCATAATAATCGGCATACATACGCCAACACCCGTAAGCGCAAGGCTTCCGTCACCTGGCATGTGACCGATATAGATGCGGTCAATGATGTTGTATAGCATATTGATAAGCTGGGCAACCACCGTCGGAACCGCCAATTTAAACAGCAGTTTGCCAATCGGTGCAGAGCCGAGCATTTCTTTGTTATCGCTCATAATTTCGCTCCATTAAATCAAAAATTTCAACATATATTATATAACATTTCACCGCAAAATTCAAGCCGTTGCAAAGTTTGTTAACACCTTTTCTTGTATCAGAATTTGATATATAGTAAACAAAGAATAAAGAAAAATTTCACTAATGAAAAATAGTGAAAAAATAATGTAAAAATAGTGGAATTTTCAAATTTGCTATGGTATAATATAATCAGTAAAAACAAAGGAATGATTTTATGATTAAGGTTACTTTGACAAACGATATTTTAAAGAAAATATCCGCTATCGATGAAAACCGTTTTTCACTTAAAACAATAGAATTACCGCAAGTAATTAAAAATAGACTTAGGAAAAATTCTAAGAAGAAAAGTTCTTATGCTTCTAATAAAATTGAAGGAAATCCTTTAACTGAGGCACAGGCTAATGAAGCTATGGAAAGAGATGCACATAAGCATTTTTTAAAACCTGAGCAAGAGGTGAGAAATTATTTTCTCGCTCTTAATTTGCTTGAAGAAAAACTTAAGGCTAAAGAACCTTTTTCAAAGAAGCTGTTGCTTGAGGTTCAGGCAATGGTTGAAAAAGGTGCATCAAAAGAAAAGATTGGTCTTAGAGGGGAAATGCCGCCAGGTGTGCTATTTGCAGTTTATGATTCTGAAACGGGTACGCCTGAATATATACCACCTGAGTATACCGATATCCCAACGCTGCTTGATGAACTTGTAGAATATGTAAATACTACTGATGACCATCCGCTAATTATTGCTGCTGTTGTACACTATCAGTTAGTTACTATACATCCTTTTGAAGACGGTAACGGACGTACTGCAAGACTAATGTCGGGATATATTCTTGACCTTAACGGTTATGGATTTAATGGTATTGGCTCGCTCGAAGAATATTTTGCTTATGACCCTGATGAATATTACGCATCTCTTCAAATGGGATTACCGGTACTATATTATTCAGGTAGAGAAAATCCTCCTCACCCTGAAATTTGGATTAACTATTTCCTTAGAATGATGGAACTTTATTCAAAGAAAGTATGTGAACTGTCAAAGGCTTCTACTGACGATGAGTTGGATGGCAGTTTATCATATTTGAACGCTAAGGAAAAAGAACTGCTCGCGTATCTTCTTAAAAACCGTATGTTTGAGTTTACTCCAATTGAAGTAAGCAAAAAGATTGGCGTTACAAACAAGACTATTATTAATCGTTGCGCTAGACTCACTAATAACGGTTTCTTAATTCCTAATATCGTTAAAGAAAGAATTCGCTCATACTCGCTTAGTGAGTTTGCAAGAAAGAACGATAAGCAGATAGTTTCTAAAATAAATGAATAAGGAAAACAGGTTTATGAAAATCGAAACAAAAAATGTCAAGTTTGGGGATTGCAATTTAATTATAGGTGATAATGAGAATTTGTTGGTAGATTGTGGAAGTGCAAATCAAAACAAAGAGATGAATTTAAATTCATCGGGGTTTGCATTCTCTAAAATTGAGGATGATATAAAATGTAATCGAATAGATAATTTGATGATATCACATTTTCATACAGACCATTTTAACGGAATTCTTAAAATCCCAGATAGTTATAAGTTTAAAAATATCTACTTGCCATATAGCATTGTAGAAGGAAAATCAATTTATACTAAAGATATTGCTGTATTGTTAGCTATTGCACCGAAAAATAGTTGGGGATTTAAATTATCGAAAAAAATAGTCGAATTGTTTAGAAAACTACCTAAAATAACTGGTAATATTAAGTTTTTAAAAAGAAAAGATAGTGTTGAGTTTGATGGAAAAGAACTGAAAATTTTATGGCCTGAAATTGAATATGTTTGTAAAAAAATGAGTTCAATATGGGAAACACAAAATGATTTTTATGATATAGATATGTCACAAAATTTAATTGAAAGCATTAATGATTTCGAAGATGCTTTTAATAATTATCTTTTTCACATATCTAATTTACAAGAAGAGAATAATTCTGAACATACGGTTGAACAGAGGATTTTAAATGGAGACAATAACATAATATTTCGATTTGAACGTTCGTTTGGTGATTTGATTGGAAACCGAGAAACATATAAAGAGATTAATTATTCATCATATTATGGTAAGATAATTAAGCGGTATTATTATCAGAGATATAACTCTTTGATAACAACAATGAATTCAATTAGTTTGGTTTCTGCATGTGAGGATAAGTTTATTTTTTTGGGTGATGTTCCGCCTAATGTTATAGAATATATAAGTCATGATTTTGAAAAATGCTATAAAGTTGTTAAAATTCAACATCATGCAACTGCTAGATATTATACTAAATATACTCCCAATGGAGAAACATATATCTTCTCTAACGCAGGTTATAAAAACAGAAAAATTGATAGTCGATTTTTCGATAAATGCAATAGAGTTATTTGTACACAAAAAGGATATCATATTCATTCTTGTAATAAATACGATTTAATATGTGGTTGCCATAAAAAATGCTTAAATTGTAGTGTTTATAGTTGTTGTTGATAATATTTCAATTTTAATTAAATAAAGAACAAAAAATTTATATTAATGAAAAAATACAAAAAAGCAAAATTCAAAGTTAGTTACAAAGATGATTTAGCAATCTGAAAAATATGAAAAATATTCAATATTTCTTTGGACTTTTGAAAATCTTTGTGGTAATGTTGTGTTGCAAAGGAGCAAAAGATAATAAAAAACTGTGGTTAAAGCAAAAAATTTAATAGGTTCGAATAAAATTAAAACTAAAAAAACCAGTAAATACCGCACTTTCTGACACAGTTAAGTAAGGGTGTGTACACGTATTCCCAAATGATTATGAAAACCTACTTTCCGTTTATTTCCACTACATATAACACTATCCGCTCAAAATCACATACTTTATAGACCACTTAAGTCCATTGTTTCCATATGTTCCGGTCGTGACTGTGGGACAAAATGTGGTCAAAATTTAACCCTTGATAAATGGCGTAATGCCATTTATCAAGGGTGTTTTATACTGATGAAAATTAACTTATAATAATCATATTGTCAAGCATTTAGCATATCAAAATTTGATATGCAGTAAACAAAGAATAGAGAAAATTTTTACTAGTGAAAGATAGTGAAAAATCAATGTAAAAATAGTAGAATTTTTAAATGTGTTAAGCATAAAATAAATAAATTCAAAAGTTTATACTGTTTCAGGAATAAAAACCAATGCTTCAATTACGCAAAAACTCTTGATATTATTCCTAAAAAATGCTATACTAACGCTATAATGGGAATGATAAACAGGAGGTAAATCTAAATGAATTATATAAAAGTATCAAAAGCCGCTGAAAATTGGGGTATTTCTCCTCGTCGCGTGAGAATTCTTTGTGCCGAAGGTAAAATTCCCGGTGTTATACGCAAAGGTAAGCTTTATATGATTCCTGAAAATGCTATCAAGCCCGCTGATGGTCGTTTGGCTCGACCTGCCATATTCTCTATCATAGATGCTAAAAAAGAGCGTCTTTCTAAAATGCGACCTCTGACAGAGGGTGAAGTTGAGCGTTTGCGTGAGGAGTTTATGGTTGAGTTTACTTATAATTCCAATGCGATTGAAGGTAACACGTTAACTCTTAAAGAAACCGCATTGGCTTTGGAGGGTATGACTATCGACCAAAAGCCGCTTAAAGACCACCTTGAAGCAGTGGGCCATAGAGATGCGTTCCTTTATGTTCAAGATATTGCACAAAATAATACAGTTATTTCAGAAACTGTGATTAAAAATATTCATGCACTTGTACTGATGAATCGACCAGATGATAAGGGTGTTTACCGTCGTATTCCTGTTCGTATTTTAGGTGCTTACACTGAGCCTGTACAGCCTTATTTGATTGAGTCGAAGATGACTGAATTGCTTAAGATAAATGAAGACCGCGTAAACACATTGCATATTGTTGAGCGTATTGCGCTTTTCCATCTTGAGTTTGAGGGAATACATCCCTTCATTGACGGCAATGGAAGAACGGGACGATTGCTTATAAATCTTGATTTAATTCGCAACGGATTTCCTCCTATCAATGTGAAATTTACTGACCGCAAACGCTATTACGATGCATTTGATGCGTTTTATAAAGATAAAGACCATATGCCTATGACAGAACTAATTGCTGAGTATATTAGTGAAAGATTAGATGATTATTTTAGAGTTTCGGAAAAATAAAATATAAAACTTCTAAATTGAAAAGAACAAAACTCTACCCAGTTTTTAAATGCTAGTTGGGGGTGATTTTTTTGAAAGTAAAAGTTAAGAAAACAAAAGAAATATCATATGATACGCTTTGTCCTTGCGGAAGTGGAAAATCCTATGGTGAATGTTGCAAAAAGAAAAAAATTAAATATGAGATTGATGGCGATAAACTTATTCAAAAGGTGCATATGTCCGATGAACTTTTTGAAACAATAAAAGATGTAGAAAATCAGTTCGAAGAGTATTATAATAGGAGACCAGGAAAAGATGATTTTTTAGTTTCATTTGCTCCTTCTTTTAATGATGAGGTTCTTTTGCAAATAATTTATGCTATGCGAGAAAGCGGAATGCCAGAAGAAAAAATTTATGCTTACTATAAAACAAATGGATTATTACCTACTAATTTTAATATAGATTATATACCGGACAAGGATTTAAAAGAGTTTAATGATTTTTGCAATGAATATCTCGAGTTAATGAATGAATCAAAAGAAGATGGTATGAACGCTCTTAAGTTTGTTATGTTATCAAACAGTTTTTTATTTGATGAAATTGATTATATTTTCGAAGCTTTGCTTGCAACTTGTAATGATTTTATTCGTCGACACACAAATCCTGATGAAGCGTTATCTTTTACAACTAAAGACCCTTTGGATTTTTGTGTTTTTTCTGTAATCAAAACAGTTAAAACATTACAAAGTATTGAAAAATTACAAAAAAACCATTTGCCAGAATGTATATATTCACTTGGTCGTAGTTTCTTTGAAAATTATATGTATATGTCTGCAATTAACGCGGATTTAGATTTTTTCAATAAAAAACTACTTCCGATAATTGATAGTGAAAAATATAATTTTGTTATTGAGCCTAATGGTAAAATATCACGAAAAAAAGTTGTTGAAAAATCATCAGGAGAAAAAATTAATATTAAGGTTATAATTTCTCAAATGAAAAAATACTTAAATATAGAGGCGGATATTCAGCTTTATGAAGAGTTTTACGAGGACACATGCAAATATGTTCATGTTGATATTTTAAGTGCTAAACAGTATTATTCGATAATAGATATTTATGATGAACTTGACCCCACATTGATAGCAACGGTTTCAGTTTTGTCTATTGTTTTAATGTTATTAAATAAAATTTGCGAATGCGAGTTAGTGAGCCAACAATATATAACCGATTTCAAATTTCTTTCAAATAAATTATGTAAAAAATTAATTACTTGTTTGAAAATTATTGATTCAGACCCCATGCACAAAATTCCATTGATAACGACACTATTAGAACGTTTATCAAATAATAATTAATAAAAAAATATTTGATATTTCGCTGGACTTTTGAAAACCTTTGTGGTAATGTTGTGTTGCAAAGGAGAAAAAGAGGCCAAAACACAGTAAAAACTGTGGTCAAAACGAAAAGTATTGACAGGTTCGAATGAAAATTAAAACAATGAAACCCAGTAAATACCGCACTTTCTAGCAAACTCAAGTAAGGGCGTGTATATGTGTTCCCAAATGGCTATATTTTCTTTATATTGGCTACATATAGCACTATTTAACCCTTTCCGCTCGGATTTACATACTCTTTAGCACTCTTTACTCCACTGTTTCCACCTACTCCAGAGTTGTCTGTGGGACAAACTGTGGTCAAAAAAATCCTCCCCGAAAGCGATGCTACGCATCACTTCGGGGAGTTTCTTGTTTGTCGCATTTTAACTTGGGAAATGAGATTTGTCAAGTTGTGTTTTGGGATGGTTTTATGAGAAAATTATTTAATCATAGTAACCGTATTTTTGGCAAATTTCATGCACTGATTCTGCATAAAGTGTACGTGAATGTTTACCAGAAAAATTTTTCTTCTTTTTATCTAAGTATAGATTTCGCAATTCTTTTTGGTATTCATTTTCTTCTATCCATTCCGCTTTTTCGGGAAGCATATAATAACCGCCAGATTGCTCTTGCCAATAGTAACTATTTTGCTTTTTATTAAAGTAAATATATTCTTGTCGGTGGTATCCGTCCTCGTCAACATAATTGTTTACGATAGCAAAATCACAACTATGTAAAATTTTTGAGTTTTCTTTATCTTTTACCTTTATAGTAATTACTCGCGTGGAATCCTCTGCAAAATCATATCCATATTTTCGAGCGATTTTGTTGAGAGCATTTATGAGTTTAATTTTTATTTCCTTTGCAGAAAAACTATTGTCCTCATCATTAACTTCAATATTGACATCAAAATCAAACCCTATGTTGCTTTTGAAATCATAGGTTACCATATTGCGCTTATCACTACCTACGAAATCATAACGAAATGTAAAATCTTTACGAACTATGTCTTGAACCTGGTTAAGAATTGCAATAAGGTCTTTCTTAATTGGTACGCGTTTTTTCTTGCTTACAAATTCAAAATTATACATATTTATTCCTCCGCAATTTATTTTCCCTAACCGACCATTTAACGCACGTTAAATCATTATATTATACTACGCTTTTTTAATCTGTCAAGATAAATTATATCATATAAACACGCAACACTCAAGCATATCAAAATTTGATACGCAGTAAACAAAGAATAAGGGATTGAGAAAATAAAACATAAATGATATAATAAATATTAATTCTCGAAAATTACAAGGTGTATAATGAAATACATAAAACGGAGTGATAAAAATGTCAATAATCAAACTAATTGCCAGCAAACACAAATTGGACAAGGCGAAAGAATCTTTTAAAGAAAGCGTTGCTGCAGTTAAAAAGGAAGCGGGTCTAGATAAGACAGCAAATAAGATTATTCAAAAAGCCAAAACAGAGAATGTTTTAATTGTAAAAATGCAGTCTTATTCTGTAGGTACGATGGCTAAAACATTGTTAGGTGTTTCTGGTGCAATGGCTGTAGGCAGCAAGAGTCAATATCAAATCACTACTAAAGACGGAACAGAAGAGTTTGCATCTGATATGGAAACAACACTTTTAACGGATAGAGATATATTAACAGTATATGACACAAGGAATGGTAAAACAAGAATAGGCACTGTCAAACAGTGGCTAATATCCGGTGGTATACCATTATTTGAGAAAGAAGCCAAGACATGCACTGTCACAATGGGAAACGAAAAGTTGTGCGACTTAAAGAAATGCGTTTCGTTTGGTGATTTGCAAATTGAGGCATTTGATGGAAGAATTGAGATTAAAATCAAATCGAATGGCAATTTCTCAATATATCATAAGGGAAAGAAAATAGCGGAGTTACACGAACTACCGATGAAACTTAAAGATGGTTTTGTAGATAGATATGTGCTCGAATATAAAGAAGAAAAAGATAAGCAAGTAGCCGTTATGATGGCTATTGCCTTAGATACTGTTAATGAGTAATGATTTTAATTTATTATCAATCATTTTTTAAGAAAGTAAGGTGTTATTATGAGATGTCCGCCCAGTATAATTGCAAAATATCTTAAAAATTATACAACAAACGATGTATATGAAATATTAAAAGACATGGGATACATAGTAAAAGATACGATAGGCTGGAAATTAACGGAACTTGGAAGAGCAAATGGAGGAAAAATGTCAAAGAGCAATTTTCCAACACCAATATTTGACCCCGAAAATATCATAGACAAAATGATTGAATTTTGGAATAATACACATAAATAATCTTAAACAATTGAACTAGTGAAAACTAAACCGCCGAAGCGTAAAAACTTCGGCGGTTTTTGTTTACCATATATTGAGTCAATTTAATAGGCTGTTTGGTGGTGGTAAGCATATCAAATTTTGATATACAGTAAACAAAGATAAGGGATTGAGAAATGTTGGTGAAAATGTTATACTATTTAACGAGGTGCAAATACTATGAAAAAAGTTAAAGGATTGATTATAATGCTTATAATTTCACTTTCGTTATTTGGCTTAACCGCTTGTCAGGACGGTGGGAATAATGCCACCTACGAGCAAATAACACCACAGCAAGCCAAAGAGATTATGGATACCGAACAGGATTATATTATCATAGATGCAAGAACTGAGGAAGAATTCGTCGAGGGACATATTGAAAATGCAATTTTGATTCCCGAATATGAGATTAAAGGCCGAGCAGAAAAAGAACTGCCCGACAAAGATGCTTTAATTCTTGTTTACTGCCGTAGCGGTAGACGAAGCAAAATCGCATCCGAAGAACTTGTAAACTTAGGCTACACCAATGTAAAAGAATTCGGCGGTATTATCGACTGGCCGTATGAAATTGTTAAATAAAGAGGTGTTTTTTATGCGTAAAGATTTTGGAGTAAAAACCTGGGCCTATCCTATGCCTGTATTTATCGTTGCAGCCTATGATAAAGACGGAAAGCCAAACTGTATGAATGCGGCTTGGGGTGGTATTTACGATACAAATCAAATTATGGTTTGTCTTGCCGACGACCATAAGACAACTAAAAACATTATCGAGAGCGGTGCTTTTACGGTAAGCATTTCTGATGCAAAACACGTTATAGAGGCTGATTATGTCGGCGTTGTTTCGGGCAACAAAGTTCCCGATAAAATGGCAAAAGCAGGTCTTACCACCACAAAATCCGCTTTTGTAAATGCACCCATAATCAACGAATTTCCTATGACCGTTGAATGCAAACTCTTAAAGTTTAATGAAGACGGTATCTGCATTGGTGAGATTGTAAACGTTAGTGCGGATGAGTCGGTACTTGGTTCAGACGGACAAATCGACCCCGAAAAGTTAGAGGCTATCACTTATGACCCTGTGCACCACACCTACATTAAACTCGGCGAAAAGGTCGGCAATGCATTCTCTGACGGAAAGAAGTTAAAATAATATGGAACTATCAAAATTTTTCAAAAGTGTGTTAGAACAGGACACAGCACCGATTGTGATTTGCGATTTAGAGCATACGGTGGTCTATATGAATCCTGCCTCTATTTCGCGTTATCATACCGACCTTACAGGTAAAAGCCTAAAGGCTTGCCACAATGCCGATTCTAATGCAAAAATTGACCGCGTAGTCGCTTGGTTTACTGAGAGTAAAGAAAATAACATAGTTTACACTTCGCGTAACGATAAAGAAAATAAGGACGTTTATATGGTGGCTTTGCGTGACGATAACGGTACACTTATCGGCTATTATGAAAAGCACGAATATAGAAACCAAGAAACCAGGTCACTATATGCTGAAATAGGGGGATAAAAATGAGTTCTTATATCCCGATATTTTTACTGCTTATAATTATCCTTATAACTCAGCGAAATGAAAAAGCAGTTTTAAAAAACATAATTAAAAAAAGAAAAACGGAGGACAGCGAAATGTTTGAGCTTGCACAAAAATTTATAAATAAAGAATGTATTATTTACACCTTTAATTCACAGTTTACGGGAACAATTAAAGAAGTGAACGAGGGCGGAATTTTGATTGAAAAATCCGGCACTTTAGAAGCTGTAAACTTTGATTTTATTGTAAGAATACGCGAGTATCCCAAAAACAAAAACGGCAAGAAAAAGTCGGTAATACTTGACTAATAATGGTGATTTTATGAACAGACCATACATAATCTGCCATATGGTAACCTCTATTGACGGTAAGGTTACGGGCGATTTTTTAAGCAGTCCTGTGTGTGAAAATGCATGCGAAATATATTATGAAATCAACCGCAATTTAAAATCAAACGGTTTTATTTGCGGTCGCGTTACTATGGAAAGCAGTTTCACAGGCGGATACTATCCCGATTTAACCAAATACAAGCCTGTAAAACCTGACCCTGTGCGAATGGATTTTATGCTTGATGAAGAGTATATGTCAGGATTTTATGCTGTTGCCTTTGATACCAACGGTAAACTTGGTTGGAAATCTAACCGCATTATCGACCCCGACGGCGACCCAGGTTATGACGGCGCACAGATTATTGAGGTATTATCCGAAAATGTTGACGAGCGATACCTCGGCTACCTTAAAGATTTGGAAATACCCTACATATTTGCAGGCAAAGATAAAATTGACGTTGAACTTGCGCTTTTAAAGCTCAAAAACATTGTAGGAATCGATACCTTGCTGTTAGAGGGCGGAAGCATCATAAACGGTGCATTTCAGCGTGCCAACGCAATTGATGAATTAAGCCTTGTCGTAGCACCTATTGTCGCAGACAAGGACGATAAACTGCTCTTTATGAACAGCACCGTCCAAGATTTTGAACTCACCAATTCTTATGTAAAAGATGGAGTATTAGTAATGAATTATAAAAATAGTTATGATAAAGAAGTAAAACAGCGCTTCGGTAATACCGATGCCTATAAAGAACACGCAGAAAAAACTGCAAACTACACCGCAGACAAATGGCAAGAGGTAAACGATGGTTTAATGTCAGTTTTCGCTAAATTTGCCGAGTGTAAGCAAAACGGCAACACCGCCGACTCTGTCGAGGCACAGATGCTTGCAAAAGAACTGCAAGACTATATCACCGATAATTACTACACCTGCACAAACGAAATCCTCGCAGGACTCGGCCAAATGTATGTAGCCGATGAACGCTTTAAAAACAATATCGATAAACACGCTGTCGGTACGGCAGAGTTTATAGGTGAAGCAATAAAAGTTTGTTGCAGTAAATAAAATCTATTTTTAAGGAGTATTGCGATGACCTTAAAACTATTTATCTCAGCTATAACAAAATTCTTATTAGGCATAGGCTTAGTAGGTCTTCTTATATTCTTGTCCGCAGGTAGTTTTTCATTCTTTGGTGGTTGGTTGCTTCTAGGAATTTTGTTTATTCCAATGTTCTTTGCGGGAATTGTAATGATGCTCAAAAACCCCGAACTATTAAAAAGCAGACTGAACGCAAAAGAGAAAAGACAAGAACAAAGTCTTGTCGTGAAATTAAGCGGTCTTATGTTTTTGCTTGGGTTTATTGTTGCAGGGCTTGGCTTCCGCTTTAACTTATACACCTTGCCAAAGGGTGTTTCCATCGGTGCTGCGGTGGTGTTTTTGGTGGCATATATTCTCTATGCCGAGGTGCTTAGAGAAAATACATACCTAAGCCGCACTATCGAAGCACAGGAAAACCAAAAAGTAATAGATACTGGACTTTATGGTATCGTTAGGCACCCAATGTACAGCGTAACCTTGCTTTTGTTTTTATCAATGCCGTTAGTACTAGGCTCCATATATTCGTTTCTAATTTTCCTCGCATATCCTTTTATCATAGCAAAAAGGATTAAGGATGAGGAAAAATTCCTAGAAAAAGAACTCGACGGTTACCGTGAGTATAAACAAAAGGTCAAATACCGCTTAATACCGTTTATTTGGTAATTATGAAAAACCGCTGAAGCGTAAAACTTCAGCGGTTTTAATCATTTATATTGGTACCGATATATCTGCTCCAATGTCATTGTTCGTATAAAAATTGATGTGATGCAATTAACGAATAAGGGATTGAGATAAAACTAAAGAAATGTTATAATAATTAAAAAGAAAAGTTGGAAAGTAAAATAGAGGAAATTGTAGATGAAGTTAAATGATAAAGTCATCGAGGTTTTAAGTGTTGGTCAAAAAAATGGATGTTTTACCGTAATTGCTGGGTTTGATGCGTATCAAAAAGAGTGCGCAAGTGAACGTATAGCAAAGCTTAAAGAAGAAAAACAAAAGTTTATTAATGGAGAAAAAAGTTCTTGGTCAAATTTTGATTCAGTTGAAACATTTGATAGACAAATTGAGGATGAAAAAAATCGAAAATTATATAAAATTAAATGTAAGTGTGGCAGAGAATTTTTTGGTTCTAAAGAGCTTTTTCTGAGCAAAAAATGGAGAGATTGTGGAGATGGATGTAATTTAAAATCACAAAGAGAAGCTAAACGTATAGCATTATATCAAAGAGTTGAGTCACCAACATACTCACTATTCAAAGTGAGTATCCTATTTTATAGCTATTAATCAACAGTTTCTTTATTTAGCACATTAACGAGACTAATAATTTTTGGCGAGGGTTCTTTGATGTCAAGCGGCTCTGCCGTTTGCTGAAGTTGTTGAACAATTTGCAAAGCTTGTTCTTCTTTCTCTTTTCTCATGGTTTCAAGAGTGAGTTTTTTGATTTCATTATCGATTTTAATTTGTTCGGTTTCAGCTTCAATTTTCTTTATCTCTGCTTTTGCTTTATCCATTTCTGTTTTTTGTGAAAGGCGTTTATCTTTCCAACAAAGAGCATCTGCAACCCAATCTTTTATCTTGTCGACTGCTGAAGGCAGTTCAAATCCAAAACCTTTAGTGCCAAATAGGATAGCATAGATAAGCCATAGTGAAGCAATGTTGTCTCTTATAAACTCATAAATATCTTTTCCGCTATTTACTAATAGAAGGACAATATCACCTTCGGAATTTATATTGTATTTTCCGCTAATACTACGTTCGTCTTCAGCAAGCAATCGCACTGTGTTGAGTGTGAATAAAGAGAAGTCAACTGGGTTTATATCTTTAAGTTGGCCAATATGATATTTAACTATAAGACGGTTATTGTAATATGCGACATCATAACTTGCACTAATAATAGCATCAGCATATTCGTTTAGGTTACTTAAACTGTGTCGGTTAGCGACCATACATCTGTATATAGAGGGTGATACATTATTTATATCTATCGTAGATATAATGGTAATGTGTCTTCTTTTTTTGTAGGGGCAATAACCGCCAAAGTATGTACCATTATCTATTTGTGCAATTATATCGATTTCTTTGGTTGTGGTAGTTGATTGACTTTCGTATTCGTAATAATCGCCGATAATAGCAAAAGCTATTTCATAACTTCCAACAATCATTGCTATATCGCCCTTTTTAACTTCGGATATAAAACGGCGACACTTATTTATAGCGGTTCCTGGCATTTTATCTTTATAGCCTTGCTCTGTTAAATAATCCTTTAATCTTTTATCATCGTTACTATTTAGAATATCATTTGTTAATGCATTCCAACCGATTGCTATAAATCCATCTTCAAGATATTCACGATAAAAAATTCCTTTTTTTGAGCGAACCATCCAAAAATTTGTTGATTCAGGAAAATTTGGTATTTGTTCGACTTGCGAAGCAACTACCTCAATAATTTCTTCAAATGTGTTTAACACGAAAAACACCTCAACATTACAGTTTATATTTCCATTTTAATCCATTTTTCGACATTTTTCAAGTGCATTTATAAAACATTATAAGAAGCATGAAAACAGCCTATGAAATCAATGATCTCATAGGCTGTTTGGTCGAGGTGACAGGGCTCGAACCTGCGGCATCTAGTTCCCAAAACTAGTGCGCTACCAACTGCGCCACACCTCGATATTAAATTGTTTTTGCGTCCCGATTTTTGAAAAAATTTTCAATTGTGGGACAAACTGTGGTCAAATTTAATTTTGACCGCTTTTTTATTTTTTGTGAAGCCACGAAAACCGCAGTGTTGAGGGCTTTCAAGCGGGTGTATAATTTTTTTGGTTTTCGTTACTCACGGCTCCCAAAACTAGTGCCCTACCAACTGGGCGACACCTCGATATTTAAAATATTAAATTTACACTTTAACTATTATACTACAACTTATCAGAATGTCAATGTTTTTTCTTTAAAATTTAATTTTATTTTTAGTGATTTTGCGGACACATAAATTAAAAATTTAGTGTCCGCATGAGTTTATCGTTTGAATCAAATAAGTCTAAAAGGAAGATTTATCGAAACTGAAAATATATCTCTTACATATTCAGAAAAGGTGTAATCAGAACTCATAGGTACTAAAACCAACAAATAAACCAAGGCAGCTAATGCAACTAGCAGAACGATTGATATTATTAATATCGGAAGACTCATAAATTTATTTTTAGGCTCCTCAAAGTATTCTATATCAGAGCTTTCTGAAATAAAATCGTTATCTCTTTCAGATGGAACATAATTGAGTTCATAGTGGCTTTTTTTGCTGTATTTAACACGCTCAGGCTCGAGATAAAGTTCAAAACCGCTATTAATTTCTGCGGGGTCCATAAATATTTCGGGCTCATCAACTATCTCTTCGTCCATTATAACCTCTGGAAGTGTTATGTCTGCAGAGGTGTCTTCGGTGTTAGATGTGTCGGTTTCTTCGTCTTCGTTAGATTCCGGTTCTTCTGTTTGTTCATCGGGTTGATTTTCTATAAGTTCATCATCAGAAGCTTCTATAACCTCGTCTGTAGTATCATTATCAGCTGATTCGTCCGATGTCACTTCGTCAACAATTTCGGTCTGTTCGCTATCAAGTAAAGTCTCGTCATTTTGGGGCAGGTTTTCAGCGTCTACCGTTTCCTCTAGTGAGTCGTTTTCTAGAATGGTTTCCGGCTCTGTTACAATTTCGGCTTCTTCTAAATCAGAAGCATTTGTTTCTTCAGCTTTAGTATCATTTGTGTTGCGAGCAATACTTAATTCCTCAATATACGGGTGAATAAGCTGTTTCATTACAGTTTTACGTATGCTCTTATTATCGGTTAGAAGTATTATAGATTGCGGTCCGCTTTCGATAATACAACCGCAAAAACAACCGTCTGAATTAACAAGCGGAAGGGAACCGTCAATTATATTAATCTCACTTTCGTCCATTATGCCGAAATCGGAATTATTAACTGTACAAAGCGGTCTTTTTATAGCCTGTGACACTATTTTAATAAGGCCGTCGTTATCGAAAAGCTTGCCGCAACAGATTATTACCTGACTGCGAGAAACCGCACGGGACAAAAGTCCTACTAAATTTTTAGGATTTTCAGCCTTGTCGGTAAGCAAACGCATCTTACAACATCCGCACAGATTAAACTCCATTTCAAAATCGGAATTGGTAAGATAGTAAATTGCATCAACCTTTATATTTTGTATCATTGTTTTGCGATTCCTTTCTAAACACTTTCGTTATTATTTTTAATGAAATTGTATGCCATTAAGAGTAGTTGCTCGCAAGCGGATTCGCGTACAAAATCGCGTCCTTTAGGGGATATGTTAAGCTTTTGGTGATAAATATAGTTATCTGCTGAGAGTGCAACATAAACCGTACCTACAGCCTTATTTTCTGACGGTTCGGGACCTGCAACGCCCGTCACTGACAGGGCTATGTCGGCATTTGAAAGCAGACGTACATTTTCTGCCATTTGCAAAGCGGTTTCTGCAGATACAGCACCTAAGGTGTTAAGGGTATCGTTTTCTACCCCCAAAACCTTATTTTTTATTCTTGAAGAATATGACACAACGCCTAGTTCAAAAACGGCAGAAGCACCCGAAACAGAGGTTATAATTTCTGCCAGCATACCGCCTGTACAGGATTCTGCACAAGAGATAGTTAGATTCTTTTGTTTTAAAACCGCCACAAGCTCTGCGGCAAGGCTTTGCAGTTTTTCTCTCATAAAATCACCAATTAATCAATATAGGTGTGAACGGTGTTACTAATTGCACGCTCTATAAGTTCCTCCATCAAAAGACCTTGCTCGGCAATTTCACACTGACCTGGCTTTGGCTTTGTTTTTGGATGCTTTGGCGTAAAGACTGTACAGCAGTCCTCATAGGGAAGAATAGAAGTTTCAAAAGTATCGATTTCCTTTGAAATACGGATAATTTCCTCCTTATCCATACCTATAAGCGGGCGAAGCACCGGCATTGTTACTACAGAGTCGGTTTCGGCTATAGCGGGCAGGGTTTGGCTTGCTACCTGACCTAAACTTTCACCTGTTATAAGGGCTAGAGAGCCTTGATTTCTTGAAATACGTTCGGCAATACGCATCATAATACGACGCATAATAAGCGTAAAATAGTCTTCGGGACAGTTTTTGCCAATTTCCTCTTGAATTTCTGTAAAGGGAACAATAGAAAGATTTATAACACCGCTATAACGTGCTACCTTTGACAAAAGAGTTTTAACCTTTTGCTCGGCACGTACGCTTGTATACGGTGGGCTTGCAAAATGGATTGCATTAAGCACTAAACCGCGTTTTGCCATAGTCCAAGCTGCAACAGGACTATCTATTCCGCCTGAAATGAGTATAGATGCCCTGCCTGCAGTACCCACAGGCAGACCGCCTGCACCGTGTATTTGACCCGCCCTTATAAAAGCGTAGCGGTCACGCACCTCAACCACAACTGTAACATCGGGATTATGCACGTCAACCTTTAGATGAGGATAGTTTTTAAGCAAAAGTCCGCCAACCTCACGGCAAATTTCAGGTGAGGTTAGGGGAAAGCTTTTATCTGCACGCTTTGCTTCAACCTTAAAGGTTTTAACAGCTTCCAGTGTGTCTTTTAAGTAAATGGGAGCCTTACTGTAAATATCCTCTACCGTTTTTTCGCAAACACACGCACGGCTAAATGCGGCTATTCCGAATATTAGCTTTACACGCTCTAAAGCCTCTTCAAAATCATAATTTTCTTCTATCGGTTCAATTGTAATGGTAGACTGCAAATTTTCTATTTTAACTTCGCCTAAACTTTTGAGGCGACGCTTTATATTAGATATAAGTGTGTTTTCAAAGTTTTTGCGGTTAAGCCCCTTAAGAGCTAACTCACCGTCTTTTATAAGTATAATTTCTTTCATGTTTATGCCTTTCTAAGCTTTTCTGCTGCTTTTTTTAATGCTTCTTTTAGGCGGTCTATATCATTCCTTGAGGTTTCTCGGCTAAAACTGATTCTAAGTGCACTGTCAACCCGTTTTTTATCAAATCCGCAAGCAAGCAGAACGTAGCTGCCTACACCCTTTGAGCAAGCACTGCCTGAAGACACATATATACCCTCATTTTCTAAAAAATGAAGCAAGGTTTCCGAGCGGTACCCCATAACCGAAATATTTAAAATATAGGGTAGGCAATTATCGGGAGAATTGATTTCTACAAGCCCTGTACTTAAAAGAGTATCTTTTGCATACTGCCAGATTTCTTTTTGTGTTTCGAGCTGTTTTTCTGTGTTGGGTAAGGCTTTTAAAGCACCGCACATACCGTATATAAGAGGCAAAGCCTCTGTGCCTGAACGCATGCCCTTTTCCTGTCCGCCACCTAAAATTAGCGGTTTTATATGAACGTCTTTTTTAATATAAAGTGCACCCACGCCTTTAGGACCGTGAATTTTATGTGCACTCATACTCATAATATCGACACCTAGTTTTTGGGGACTGATTTGCATTTTGCCCAGTGCTTGCACGGCATCACAATGCAAAAGTGCAGTAGCACCCGACTGTTTTATAGCCCTAGCCGCTGCCTCTACAGGCTGTATAGAGCCAAGCTCATTATTTACGAGCATAATGCTTACTAGTATCGTATCTTGATTTATAGCCGATTTAATATCGTCTTCACTTATCAATCCGTTTTTATCGGGATTTAGATATATAACCTCAAAGCCATCGTCTTCTAATTTTTTCATAGCCTCAAGCACCGATGAATGCTCGATTTTTGTGGTGACTATTCGTTTTCCTCTTTTCTGACGGGAATACGCCGCACCGAAGAGAGCAGTATTATTGGCTTCCGTACCCGAGGAGGTAAAATAAATTTCATCTTCGCGTGCTTTTATAAAGCTTGCAAGCGTCTGCCTTGCTTCATTAAGTTTATTTTCAGCCTCAAAGCCCAAGAGATGAAGTGAGGAGGGATTGCCCCAAAACTCATTAAGAGCGGCAAGTGTATATTCTACAGAGAGCTTGCAGGGTTTAGTTGTAGCACTGTTATCAAGATATACTATTTCCATAAACTGCAAACCTCCCCACAATAATCTATTATATTATACTACACAAAACTTTAAATCTCAATAGCAAAAAAATAATTTTTTAGTCTTTTTAGGTCGAAAAACAGTCGTTTTGGTATTACTTTTAAAAATGTGGAAGACGGCTTAAAACTAATTGTTTAAGACACGACTAAAATTTATTGACAGCATATATTTTTCTATGTTAAAATGAAATAAACACAAGGAATTGTGTAAAAGATATTTGAGGGTGATTTTATGTGGATTGTAGGTTTAGTAGTTCTTTTTATTTTAATTATCAGTTTAAAAATTGTGCCGCAAGCTACCGAATATGTAATTGAGCGTCTTGGTAAGTACAATAAAACTTGGGAAGCAGGACTACACTTTTTAATTCCTGTAATTGACCGTATTTCAAAAAAGGTCACTTTAAAGGAGCAGGTGCTTGATTCTCCGCCACAACCTGTAATTACTAAAGATAATGTTACGATGCAGATAGACACAGTTGTGTATTTTAAGGTTTTTGATGCAAAGCTGTTTTCTTATGGTGCGGTAAATCCTATAAGTGCGTTATCTAATCTTACCGCAACTACACTACGCAATATTGTAGGTGAACTCGAGCTTGATGATACCTTGACCTCGCGTGATACCATAAACGGAAAAATGACCGAGATTTTGGATAGTGCGACGGACCAATGGGGTATAAAGGTAAACCGCGTTGAGCTTAAGAATATTATTCCGCCTGCCGAGATTCAAAATGCTATGGAAAAGCAAATGAAGGCAGAGCGTGACAGACGTGAAACACTTTTGGAAGCCGAAGGTCACAAAGCGGCTGTTATTACCCGTGCCGAAGGTGATAAGCAGGCTATGATTTTGGCGGCAGAAGGTGAAAGAGACGCCAGAATTGCAAGGGCAGAGGGTGAAGCAAAGGCGATTTTGCTTGCTAAAGAGGCAGAGGCTGACGGTCTTGCGGCATTAAAGGCGGCAGCGGTAGATGCAGCCGTTTTAGAACTTAAGAAGTATGAAGCTTTGGTATCGCTTTCAAACGGTACTGCTTCTAAAATAATCATTCCTACCGATGCAGTAGAAATGATAAAGTCTAATGTAATTTTCTCTGAAACCTCGGGTATAGGCGATGTTACCGCCGAAGCACCAAAAGCTAAAAAGCCATCAAAAAAAGATGTTTGCTGTGACTGATTAAGTTGAAAAAAGGACTGTTTTCACAGTCCTTTTTTTATGCCTATTTAGTTGGTTTGCCAAATCTTATTTCGGAGCCTAAATGCTCTTGACATTTACTGAGGCTTTCTTCCATAAGCACTTTCGTGCGGTTATATGATTTTTCGGCACGTTGTGCGGTAACTCCTGTAAGACCGTACTTATCGGCACCGTCGGTGGCATTTTCAAGCGGTATAATTTGGTATTGGTTACGACCGTTATCTCTATATTTATTAACCCAAGTCGGTACTAAATCAACCGATGAAAGCACTGTTTTACCGTCGCTATACTTATCAAAGGTATAGTAGAACAAAACTCCGTCCTCTGTGTGACCTGACGGACAGCTATCCATTTCTTCCTGACGCTGATTTGAAACGGCATTTCCCATAGAATATATGCAAACGGCGGTATTTTGGCTATCCTCTGAATATATTACCTCCATAGGCTGTAATACATGAGGGTGGCCGCCGACTATTACGTTTACGCCAAAATTGCAAAGCTGTTGAGAAATAGATTTTTGCCAAGTGTTAGGCGACAGCTTATATTCGTCACCCCAATGCATATAAAAGATTATGGCATCGGCACCGTCTTTTTTCATGGCGGATATCACCGACTGTGCCTCGCTGTAAAAATCGTTAATTCTATCATACGAAAATGAATTTATAAGCGGGTTAGCTTCGGCTGAAATTATACCGCCGTTTAAGGCTTTTCTGCCATCGATAGAACAGGAGGTTTCATAGGTGTAGCAAACAACACCTAACTTTATACCGTTTACATTTTTAACTAAATAGGTGGGGTCTGACTCACTTTCTTTAGTGCCTATAAAAGCAAGTCCCTTTTCTTTTAGCACCTGTACGGTGCGTTTCATACCGAAAAGTCCCGTATCGTAGCTGTGGTTATTGGCGGTGAGTATCAGATTTAAACCCGCATCCTTAATGGTATCTGCAAGGCTGTCGGGTGAATTAAACATAGGGTATCCCGAAAATTCGCCCGATTCTTTTCCGCCGAATGTAACCTCTAAATTAATAACCGAAAGGTCGGCAGATTTAAAATAGGGTGAAGTTTCTCCGAAAAAGCTACTAAAATCATATCCGCCGTCTGCGGTTTTGGCACCGCTTAAAACGGGACTATGCACCAAAACATCACCCGTATTAACTACTGTAACAGAGCTTACAATATACGGCTCTTTTGGTTCAGATTGCGAACTAGAGGGTGAGGACGGTTCTGTTTTGTTTTTGTCAGTTTTAAGTGCTTTTGAAATAGCCGAAATTGAGATAGCAAGAACGGCTATTACTGCTACTAAACAAACGGCACAAATACTTAAAAATATTCTTCTTCGGCGAATTGCTTTTTTACGTCTTGATGTTCTGTTGTCCATAATTTTTTCCTTAAAATTTATCTTTTTAGGTTTTTGCCATTTTCATTACAAGGCTATGGGGTAAAAGCTTTGCAAGCAAGCGGTAGAATTTATAAAACAACCTGTTTGTGTAAACGGCTCTGCCTTTTTTAGAGGCTTTTAGCGAGCCTTTTGCCATTTTGGCGGCGTTTACACGGGGCAGGGTATCAAAGGTGTGGCTGCTGCCTTTTTCAATGTTTGCAACCTTTAAAAATTCGGTGTCCATAGGCCCTGGACATACGGCAATAACATTGATTTTACGAGGTCTTAATTCCACACGCATAGCACGTGAAAGGCTCATTACATAAGCTTTTGTAGAACTGTATACCGCCATTCTTGTATTAGGTGCAAAGGAGGCTATTGAGCAGACATTTATAATCTCGCTACCCCTTGTCATAAAGGGAAGTGTCACTGCTGACATAAGGGTAAGTGCCTCGCAGTTAAGGCGTACCATAGCGGCGTTATCCTCGGCTTTAAGCTCGTCGAAATTACCGAGTCTTCCAAAGCCTGCATTGTTTATAAGCAACGAAACCTCGGCGTTTTCTTCGGTTAAAAGCTTTTTATAATTTTCGATAGCTACAGTATCGGTGATATCCATAGCGATAGGGCGTATTTTATCACCAAGCAGGTCTTTAAGCTCTAAAAGACGGTCCTCGCGTCTTGCTAAAACCCAAATTTCATCAATAAACGGGTGTGAGGACAGAGTCGCCTTTGCAAATTCAACCCCTATACCTGATGATGCACCTGTAATTACGGCTATTTTCATAGTATCACACCTCGCCTTAAATTTATTTTATAATACTATAAAAATCCCGTTAAATCAAGCTTTAACGTATGGTATGAAATAATATTGTAAACGTTTTGTAACTTTTTTTGGAAATTTCAACATTATACTTGCATTATTGAGTGTTTTTGTGTAAAATGTAGGTAAGTAATTCTATTAGATAAAGGACGTGTTTATTTATGTCAAATCGCTTATTCCAAGGTGTTATTCATCAAATGAAGGATGCTATCGATCGTGTTTTCGGTGTGGTAGACGAAAACGGTATTATCATTGCTTGCAGTGAGCTTGGCCGTATAGGTGAAAACCTACATTTAATACCCACTACTACTCAGGATGCTTTTACCTACAACGGTTTCACCTTCAAGCCCGTTACAGGTGCATCTCAAACTCCTAATTACGTAATTTTTGTTGAGGGTAATGATATTTTAGCAGGTAAGTATGTTTCGGTGCTTGCAGTAGCTTTTGCAAACATCAAGTTCTATTATGATGAGAAGTATGACAGAAGTAATTTTATAAAGAATATTATTCTTGATAACATTCTTCCCGGTGATATTTATCTTAAGGCACGTGAGCTTTGCTTTAACAGCGATGTTCAGCGTACCGTTATACTTATCCGTACACTAGAGCCTAACGATGTTTCGGTTTATGATATTCTTCAAAATCTTTTCCCCGACAAAACAAAGGATTTTATTATCAGCATAAACGAAACCGATATTGCACTTGTTAAGGAAACTAAACCTAATATTGAATCAAAGCATATTGAAAAGCTAGCTTCTACTATAGCTGATACTATCTCGGGTGAGTTCTTTGTACGTGCGGTTATCGGTGTTGGTACTACTGTTGACAATCTTAAGGATTTAGCCCGTTCTTTCAAAGAAGCACAAACAGCACTTGAGGTTGGCAAGGTGTTCGACAATGAGAAAAATATAATTTCTTATGATAATTTGGGTATATCAAGACTTATTTATCAGCTTCCTACAACCCTTTGTGAAACCTATCTTAAAGAGGTGTTTAAGCTAGGTGCTATTGAGAATCTTGACCAAGAAACTCTTTTCACAATCCAACGTTTCTTTGAAAACAATCTAAATGTGTCCGAAACCTCACGTAAGCTTTTCGTACACAGAAATACACTTGTTTACCGTCTTGAAAAGATTAAAAAGATAACCGGTCTTGACCTTCGTGAGTTTGACCACGCTATAATATTCAAGATTGCCTTAATGGTTAATAAGTACCTAAAAAGCAATCCGGTAAAATATTAGCCAAAGCATTCAAGCCCGAACCAGCCTAAAAGGGCGGTTTTAAGGCATCTTTTGGCTCTTTGTCGCACATAGGCGACAGCCTTATGTACTTCGCATTACCAAAATCCGCTCATAAAACCGCACCTTTTAGGTCGCAGAATTTTGTGGTTAAAGGATTTAGGGTGTGGCGAGGCACAAAACGCAGCAAATCCTGATGGATTTGCGAGTATTTTAACAAAGCCACAGCACAAAATCCTTATCCCAAAATCTGATTCGGGTTTAAATGCTTTGGCTAATGAAAGAGTGAAAGAACATTAATGTCTGATGAGATATTAACTGCTTCGGAGGTATCGTCGGCTTCCGAAACACCTGTTATAGAGTTTAGCGGCGTTTCAAAAACCTATCCTACAGGTACACACGCCCTTAATGACGTGAATATAAAAATCAACAGCGGTGAATTTGTTTTTATAGTAGGCTCGTCGGGTGCAGGTAAAAGTACCTTTATGAAGCTTATTATGCGTGAAGAAAAAGCAAACACCGGTACTATAAAGGTTAACGGCTTTGACCTTACCAATATGCCAAGAAAAATGGTGCCCAAGCTTCGCAGAACTATGGGCATAGTTTTTCAGGACTTTAGACTTATTCCTACAATGAACGTTTTTGATAACGTTGCTTTTGCTATGCATGTTGTAGGTGCTACAGGCAGGGTTATAAGACGTGAGGCATCAAAGGCGTTAAGCAAGGTTGGTCTTGGTAATAAGGCACGCTTTATGCCTATGCAGCTTTCAGGCGGTGAGCAACAGCGTGTAGGTCTTGCCCGTGCACTTGTTAATTCTCCAAGTCTTATTATTGCGGACGAGCCTACGGGTAATGTTGACCCTAATATGTCTTATGAAATCGTGTCACTGCTTACCGAAATTAACAAAAAGGGAACTACTATATTAATGGTAACACACGACCATAACCTTGTTCGTGATTTCAATCATCGTGTAATTATGCTTGATTCCGGTAAAATTGTTGCAGATACAGCCGGAGGTGATGCCGTATGAAGCTTGGAAGTATAAGATATCTTACAGCCGAGGGCTTTAAAAATACATGGGCAAACCGCCTTATGACTTTGGCATCTGTCGGCGTACTTGTTGCATGTATGGTGGTTATCGGCTTGGCGTTGTTGATTTCTGAAAATGTCAATAAAGCAATAGGCAACCTCGAACAGCAAAATGTAATTATGGTTTATATGAAGGACTATAATTGGGCTCTTTATGGTGAGTCAGAGGAGGATACTGCTTCCGAAAATGAAACGGTATCTGACAGTACAGAGGCTAATGCGGAAAATTCCGAAGACGGTGCCGAAGAAAATGCAGAACAGCCCGATGAAAACGGAATTTTAAGCACCGATTACGTAATTCATAACGAGGAAGAAGCTAAAGAGCTTTGCAAAAAAATCGAAGCAATTGACAATGTCAAGGAAGTAGTATACGTTTCCAGCGAAGCAGGTCTTGAAACGGTTAAAAATTCTATGCTTGAGGGTCAAGAGCAATATTTTACATTCCTTGATGATGAGTTTGGTAATCCTATTTCTGCAGCTGCAAAGGTTACTATGCTTGATATGTCCAAGTTTGACGATACGGTTAAGCAAATACAAAAACTTGACGGTGTTGATGTTATACAGTCCCACGGCGATTTGGCTGATAAAATTTCGGCTATCGAACAGGGTGTTACTGTAGCAGGTGTTTGGATAATAGCTATACTTATGATAATTTCACTTGTGATAGTTTCTAACACTATTAGGGTTACTATGTATAACCGCAAGCTTGAAATCAGCATAATGAAGGCTGTGGGTGCTACCGACGCTTTCGTAAGAATTCCTTTTGTGGTAGAGGGCGTTATAATCGGTGTAGTATCAGCACTAATAGCTGAGGGACTGCTTTATTTCTGCTACCGTGTAGCAACCGAAACCATTATAGCTACACTTGGCACCAGCGATATCGTAAAATACGGCGATATGGTTTGGGTTTTACTTGCGGTATTTTTGGGTATCGGCATCTTTGCAGGTGCTATAGGAAGCTTTATAATGATTGGCAAATATCTTCGTAAAGAGGGTAGCGAATTTGCCGCAATATAAATCTTCACAACTAACTTTATTTGGAGAAATTTATGTACAAAATTTTTAAAAGTGTTATTTCGGTTATGATGTGTGCTGTTCTTTTTGTAACGGCATATTCATTCGATTTTACAGTTTCTGCTGATATACAAGGTGATATTGCTAAGCTTCAACAGCAGTCAAAGGAAATTCAAGCTGAAATTAACGACCTTAAAAAGCAAAAAGCAAGTCAGCAGTCGGTTTTAAATGCTATTGAAAAGAAAATTGCTAATACACAGGCTCAAATTAGGGCATGCAATAACCAAATTAGTAGTATAAACGCTAAAATTAATGAAAACAAGGCAGAAATTGATAAAAATAATGCTGAAATTGCGTCAACTAAAGAGGAATTTAAGAAAAGAATCCGTGCTATTTATATGAGCAATTCTGATAGCTCGGTTAAGATTCTTTTAGGTGCCGAAAACTTTGCCGATTATTTGCAGTTAGCACAAATGACCGCTACGGTATCAAAACACGATAAGGCTATTATTGAAAAAATAGCTGATGCTGTAAAGGCACTTGAGGAAAAGAATAAGGAAAACGAAAAGCTTATTGAAAATCAGGTTTCTATACGTGCAACTGTTGAAGAGGCACTTAAAGGGCTTGAGGGTGAAGAGGCTGAGGCAGAAAAACTTTATAACAGCATAAATAAAGACCAAAAGGCAGCCGAGTCGGACAAGGCTTATATTGAAAAACTTATAAAAGAAAAAGAAGCCGCACTGTTTAGCAGTGCGGGTACAGGCAACATTCAAAGCTTTATAAATCCAAAGTCAGGCTTTATGTGGCCCGTACCTGGCTACTTTAATATTTATTCTGGTTGGGGTAACCGTTCGGGCGGTATGCACTACGGTATTGATATTTCTCAAGGCGGAATTTACGGAAAACCCATAGTTGCTATTACCGACGGTACAGTATATAATGCCTATAGCGGTTGTCCTCATAGAGATAAGAAAAGTCGTTGCCGTTGCGGTAGCGGTTGGGGTAACTATGTTCGCCTTTATCACGGTGTGATTAAGGGTAACGATTACTATGCTATGTATGCACATATGGATACGGTTGCTAGCGGTATATATGTCGGCAAATCGGTAAAACAGGGTGATGTAATAGGTTATGTAGGCACAACGGGTGATTCTACAGGTTACCATTTACATTTTGGAATTTCTATAAACGGTACCGGCAGGGGAAATTGGGTAAACCCCACCGGATATTTCTTTTAACAAATGAAAGCATTTTTGAGGATATTATCCCTTTTGCTTTTAATAGCATGGATGCTGCTGATTTTTAATCTTTCGGCACAAACCGCCACCGAATCTTCAGATGTAAGTGGCGGTTTTTCTTACAAATTAGCTTCATTCTTTATAAAGGGATTTGAGGACAAAACACAAGAAGAACAGTTGGAAATTATTGAAAAAATGTCTTTTCCTATAAGGAAAACGGCACATTTTTGCATATTTGCAGGACTTTCATCTGTGGCTTTTTTAAATATTAATTTTTTTAAGGTTCGGTACTTTACAAAAAATGTGCTGGCGTTTTGCTTTAGTTCACTTTATGCCGCAAGTGACGAGTATCACCAAAAATTCGTTTTAGGCAGAAGCTGTGAGCTACGCGATTGGTTAATTGATACCGCTGGAGTTTTGGTGGGGCTTTTGTTCTGCGGTATAGTTGTGATTATAGTAAATAAGGTCAGGTTGAAAAAGGGAGGAAAACGGAAAATGCGTAAAAAAGAACTTGTTAATGAAAACAGATTTATAACCGAAGAACTCCTAAAAGAGCGTCAAAGTAACAGTGATTTAATTGCTGAGCTTCAAAAGAAAGCCGAGCAAATAAACCTTTTAAATGATGAAATCAGGGAATTAAAAGAACTTGTTATGGCAAACAATATAAGTGATAATGAAAATGTTATATTAGAAACCGAGGATGGAGTTGTAGAAGAAGTGACCGACGAAAAGGAAAATATATTAAACTACGGTGCCGTTATAATAGGTAAGGTAGTAATGTCGGCGGCGGAGTATTGCGGCAGAATGGCGTCTGACGATGAGGAACGGCTAAACGCGGCAATAGCCGATATTTTTGAGCGAATGGAATCGGTAAAAACCGAAGTGTTTGATATAATTTCTTCTGATAATTCCGAATACACAAAACGCTCACTTATGGAGCGTGAATATCGTAGTGCGGTAAGCTTTTTCGACCGTACGGCATCAAGGTTTTAAAAATGAATAGATGCTATATTATCGGTGCTAATTGCGGTGAAATTAGTTTTTTAAAGAACGAGGGCGATTTAATTATAGCGGCTGACGGCGGTTACAAAGCAGCACTTAAAAGCGGTATTAAGCCTGATGTAATACTTGGAGATTTTGATTCTTTGGGTTATATCCCTGTCGGCAGTGAGGTTATAACTCTGCCCGTTTGTAAAGATGACACCGATACGCTTTATGCCGTAAAGCTAGGACTTTCACGCGGCTTTAAAAGCTTTTTTATTTACGGCGGTTTAGGTGGCAGAACCGACCATACTATTGCAAATATACAAACCCTCGGCTTGATTGCCGAGAAGGGTGGCAGGGGATACCTTGTATCTGATGATGAGGTTTTGACTGTAGTAAAAAACGGCTCAATCAGTTTTAACGCTAAGGCTTACGGCACAGTTTCGGTTTTTAGCTTTGGCGGCAAGGCACAAAATGTAAATATTAACGGACTTTTTTATGAAATTCACGATGCTACATTCGACTCGACTTTTCCCTTAGGGGTCAGCAATTCGTTTAAAGGTATAGAGTCCGTGATAGAGGTTCAAGAAGGCTGTCTTTTAATCGTGTTCGGCAAGACCGAATATGTTAGTGATTTATGAGGTTTGTATGAATAAAAAACAAAAGGCTTTATTTATAATTTTAGCCGCAATATTTTTAGTTACGGCTATAGCTTTAGTTATAAACTTTGTTCCTATGAAAGAAGATTATGATGCATATAAAATTCAACCTACTAACCAAAGTAAGAATAGTAGCATAGCTTCTAATGAAGAGTCTTTATTACAAAATCCTATAGATTTTAAGGCACTTAAAGAGAGCAATAACGAGGTTGTTGGTTGGATACAAATTCCCAATACAGTTATCGATTATCCTATACTGCAAAGCGGTGCTGATACCGACGAGGATTTTTATCTTAGTAGAAATCTGGAAAAAGAAAAGTCAACCAAAGGCTCTATTTATATACAAAAAATAAATTCTATGGATTTTACTGACGAAAACACCTTGATTTACGGGCATAATATGCGAAACGGCAGTATGTTTGGCAGTTTGAAAAAGTTTAGAAATGCCGACTTTTTTAATGAAAACGATACTATATACATATACACAGACAAACAAATACTTAAATATAAAATTTATTCAGCTTTTGTGTATAACGATAGGCATATTTTAAATGAGTTTGATTTTAGTAAAGCCGAAGATTATCAAAAGTTTATTGATATAACGCTTAACCCCGATACTAATGTTAAAAACATAAGAAAGGATGTTAAGGTTACTACTGACGATAGAATTATAGCCTTAAGCACCTGTACTAATGTTGATACCGAAAGATATTTGGTAGTAGCGGTCTTAATAAACGATACATATACAAATTGAATGATGTGACAGTATTTTATGTAAAAAACGCACTGTTCCAAGTTTTGGAGCAGTGCGTTTTGCACTATGTTATTGAAGTTCTTCTTTATTTTTAACAACTTTTAAGCCTATTGCACTTCCTAAAATTGCAATACCGCTTATTACATCAAAAGCATAAAACATCTTTAATGTTTTATTTAATGCAAGAAATGAATTTAAATCGCTATACACTGAGCTATAACTGTATTGACCTAATTTATATTGGAGTCCAGTTTCCTCCATTCGAGCATTATATTCATTTTTTGTGGCAATTGTTCCTATTATAGAAATGACAAATATAATAGCAGATACTATTAAAATTAACTTAAAATTTTTTTTCATAATTTCACCACCTAATTATAGAACAGAAATAAAGAAAATGAGAAAGTAAAGAACTAACCAAGTAATAAAACCAGACAAAGCTCCTTTTCCGGCAGAAGCTGCCTTTAAGGGCATAGTATCTTTTTTTGTTATATATAAAATTAGACCAATAATCGGTATTAAAAAACTAATTATTGCGTATCCGCTGTCTGGTGCATCATTAGATTGATTACTTATAGTATCTTTTGCAACCGCACATCCACAACCGATACATATAACAGCTTCGTCTACAAGCTCTTTACCACACTTCTGGCAATATTTCATAATTATCCCCTTCTGAAATTTTATAAATAATAATCATTCAATACTTTGTTTTTGCTTTATTATTCTATAGAAACTGTAAAATCATCTGAATATTTTTGTAATATTATTGCTTTTCAAAATATACAGTTTCTTCCTTTGAATCGGCTATTAACTCATTCTCGGAGAGTGTTAATTCCCATTTTTCAACGCTGATTCCATGTCCTTCTATGTATGAGAGAGTTGCTACACCATCTTGAATTTTGAATTCATAATTGGCATATGTCGTTGTGTTTTTACCACCCATAAACGTAGTTTCTCTTGTGTAATTTGCCTTTTCACCATCGATAGTTAATATATCTTTAACCGAACCCATGCTATTTGAATATTTGTCATACACCCAAGTTCCTTGGTATTTACTTCCTTGGTCTTCTTTTTGGGAAGTTCCAGAACACGCACAAAGGAATACTGACAATGTCACACAAAATAAGGCAATTATTTTTTTCATCTTTTTTATCTCCTAACAAAAAACTTATATAATTAAATCTTTAATTTTTTTGGACATTGTGCATTAGACGGTATTTGCCAATGTCCATTTCTTTTTTCTGCACCAACGGTAACTTTTATTAGACCTTTTTTACACCATGTTCTAATGGTACTTTCACTGTATCCCCACTTAAGTGCAACATCTTTAACAGATAAATACTGCATAAAACAATTCCCCCCTCATGAATGTAATAACCGATATTGGTTAATATTATTATATACCAAATTCGGTTAATATGTCAAGGGGGAAAATAATTATGATAACTTATGAAAATTTATGGAAAATTATGAAAGAAAAGGGAATTTCGCAATATGCATTAATTAAAACATATAATATAAGTCCGGCACAAATCACTCGTTTAAAAAGAAACGAGAGTGTGAGTACACATACATTAGAAATGTTTTGCAAAATTCTTGATTGTGATATAGGGGATATAGCAAAATATATTCCAAACGATTAATAACTCATCTCACACAAATTAGAGCCTTGCTGTTATAGAATAAAGATATATTTGTGTTATGGCCAAAACTTTGTTTTAATATGTATTATATTATTATAAATCTTGAACGTATTGAGTAAAAAAAGAACGATAGAAGGCGAGTTTCATACTTCTATCGCAATTATATTTAGAAATTGTTACATGTTATATTAAAAACGCTGTTAAGCAACTGCTTAACAGCGTTTTAATATCTAATTACATTTTTTCAAGGTTTGCTTTAAGATTTTCAAGCTCTGTGCGAAGCTCAGCAGGTAATCTGTCGCCAAACTTCTTGTAATGCTCTTCAATCTCAGCAGCTTCACGGGTCCAAACGTCCTTGTCAACCTTTAGGATATCTTCAAGTGTTGCTTTGTTCATATCAAGGTCGGTAAGGTCAATGTCATCAGCCTTTGGAACATAACCGATAGCGGTTTCGTCAGCGTCAGCCTTGCCTTCGCAACGGTCGATAATCCAGTTAAGAACACGCATATTATCGCCAAAGCCCGGCCAAATGAAGTTGCCCTCGTCATCAGTGCGGAACCAGTTAACATTGAATATCTTGGGTGCCTTGTCGCCAAGCTTTTCACCCATATCTAGCCAATGCTTAAAGTAGTCGCCCATATGGTAACCGCAGAAGGGAAGCATAGCCATCGGGTCGCGGCGAACAACGCCTACAGCACCCGCAGCAGCAGCGGTGGTTTCAGAAGCCATAGCAGAGCCTACGAATACACCGTTAACCCAGTTCTTTGATTGATATACAAGCGGAGCACATTTTGCACGTCTGCCGCCGAAGATGATTGCAGAAATCGGCACGCCCTCGCCCTTATTGAATTCATCAGAAATGCAGGGGCAGTTTTCAGCAGGTGCTGTAAATCTTGAGTTGGGGTGTGCACCGTAGGTTGATTTGTCAGCCTTGTTGAACTTTGTGCAGTCCCACTCGTTGCCCATCCAGTCAAGTGCATTCTTGGGTGGATTTTTATCAAGACCTTCCCACCAAACAGTGTTATCGTCTTTGTTAAGGCATACGTTTGTGAAGATGGTGTTCTTCTTGGTGCTTTCAAGAGCGTTGAAGTTAGAATGCTCATTTGTTCCGGGGGCAACACCAAAGAAGCCGTTTTCGGGGTTGATAGCATAAAGTCTGCCGTCGGGGCCTATCTTCATCCAAGAAATATCGTCACCAACAGTCCAAATCTTATAACCCTTTTTACGTAAATACTCGGGCGGAATAAGCATTGCAAGATTGGTCTTACCGCAAGCAGACGGGAAAGCAGCTGCAACATACTTAACTTCACCTTTAGGATTCTGGAGGCCTAAAATAAGCATGTGTTCAGCCATCCAGCCCTCTTTCCAGCCTTGGTAAGAAGCAATACGAAGTGCAAAGCACTTTTTGCCGAGTAGTACGTTTCCGCCGTAACCTGAGTTAACAGAAATAATTGTGTTATCCTCGGGGAAGTGGCAGATATATCTGTTTTCAGGGTCGATATCGCAACGTGAGTGTAAGCCTCTAACCCAGTCATTGCTGTCGCCTAAAACTTCAAGTACCTTTGTAGATACTCTTGTCATAATAAGCATATTAAGAACAACGTAAATAGAATCGGTTACCTCAATACCAACCTTGGCAATAGGAGAGCCAATCGGTCCCATAGAATAGGGGATAATATACATTGTTCTGCCTTTGTAGCTACCGCGTGCAATGTTGTAGAGCTTTTTATACATCTCTTCAGGGTCGCACCAATGGTTTGTCGGTCCTGCATCTTCTTCACGCTTTGAGCATATAAATGTGCGGTCCTCTACACGTGCTACGTCATTAGGAACTGTTCTGTGAAGATAGCAACCGGGAAGTTTATCTTGATTGAGCTTGTGAAGCTCGCCGATTTTTACAGCTTCTTCGCGTAAAGCTTCACGCTGAGCATCGGTACCGTCAATCCAAACAACCTTGTCAGGATTAAGCAATTCCTTCATCTCATCAAGCCACTTTAATACGGATTTGTTAGTAGTCATAATAAGTTCTCCTTTGTATAATTTCAAATTTTCTCCTTATATATTATAATGTATAAGGGTTTCAAATGCAAGATATTTTTAAAAAAATTGTCAAAATATTAACATATATTTTGCTTTGCTAATTATTTTTGAAAATAGAGCAGTTTTTCAAAAAAATTAGTTGACAAATCACATTATTATGGTATAATAAATTTTGCGTTATGGTGGATGTAGCTTAGTTGGTTAAAGCGCCAGTTTGTGGCACTGGAGACCGTGGGTTCGAGTCCCATCTTCCACCCCAGTCGAGAGCCTCGACACGCAAACGCGTAATTGAGGCTCTTCTTTTTTTACAATTTTAAATCTCGCGTGCAAACACTGTAAAAACAATCTGAATTTTCAAAATTAAATATTGGGGTGTCGCGGGGCGGTAAGACACAGCACTTTGAGGGCTTTATTCGTAGGTTCGTCG
This sequence comes from Oscillospiraceae bacterium, assembly GCA_015065725.1. GTDB lineage: Bacteria > Bacillota > Clostridia > Oscillospirales > Acutalibacteraceae > UBA737. The sequence continues at coordinate 69,788 of SVPV01000002.1, read as the reverse complement.
AAGTAGCGTGAAAGCCGCGATAGGCTTTCACGACTATGAAGTCGGGAGCACGAAGTTTTTGGCGTTAACACCTCGGAGGTGTCGCCTAAAACGAGAGCACACCGTATCCTGCCACGGTGGCAGAAAAACAAACTGAATATTGGGGTGTCGTCAAGCGGTAAGACACAGCACTTTGACTGCTGCATTCGTAGGTTCGAATCCTGCCACCCCAGCCAAAAATTCCAAGGACATTATGTTCTTGGAATTTTTACTTATTACCTATTACCTCTTCACTCTTCACTAAAAAAGTCCTTGGAATTTTGAGGTAATAAGTAAGAAGTAATAGTGAAGAATTTCGCAAAATGCCGATTTCGACATTCTATAATCATTATAACAAACATATTACCACACGTATTTTCTAATATATGAGAAATATGAGTTGAATTAAAATTTTTCATGTGCTATACTAAATGCGGAAAAGAGGAGAGGATAAACTTATGGATACGACCTTTAGTGACGCATCATGGATTTGGTACACCGAATCTGAAGAGCCGGACTCATACGGAGATTTTATCGACAGTTTCGAATATACCGGAGATAAATCCATTATACATATTTCTTGTGACGGTGACTACACTCTGTTTGTAAACGGAAATTTTGTCGCGTCAAATCAATACGGGGATTTTGAACATTATAAAATTTATGACAGTATCGATATAACCCCGAATCTCACCATTGGTAAAAATACTATTTGTGTTACTGTATGGCATTTAGGTATAAATTCTTCGAGATACAAGGTTGCAAAAGCCGGACTTATATACAAAGTAGAATGTGGCGGTAAAACTATTTGTAAAAGTGATAACCAAACTCTCGCACGGCAAAATCCTAATTACAAGAGCAACTACCAAAAATTTATATCTTTGCAGTTAGGTCAAAGCTTTTTGTACGATGCTACAAAACCGTATGATATGCCATTTCATAATAGCTTCATCGTAAATAAAACTTGTAGTATGTATCCTCGTCCTATAAAAAAATCGCTTTTATTAAAAGAAAAAGAGCCAACCATACTTATAAATGAAGGTAATCATTATCTGTTAGACCTTGGTGAAGAAACGGTCGGACTGCCAACCCTGAATTTTTTCACTCAAGTTTCTCAAAAAATCACAGTATGTTGGGGCGAGCATATTATCGACGGAAATGTGCGTAGAAAAATTGAAAAAAGAGATTTCAGTTTCGAATATATTGCAAAAGAAGGCGAAAACAAATTTACCAACTATATGTTACGTCTCGGATGTCGTTATATAGAAGTATTTTGTGAAGCTCCTATTAAATTGGATTATATCGGAATCATTCCTCAAACATATCCTGTTGAAATTATTCCCAAAAGTTTTAACGTGCCTCTTAAGCAAAAAATATACGACATCTGTGCGAATACATTAAAGCTTTGTTTAATGGAACATTATGTGGACACACCGTGGCGTGAACAATGCTTATACGCATACGACGCAAGAAACCAGATGCTGTGTGGCTATAAGGCGTTTGAAAACGGTAATAGAGATTATGCTCGTGCAAATCTAATTCTTATTAGTAAGGATAATAGAGAAGATGGCCTTTTGTCTATAACCTACCCTAGCGGTGTTACATTGGCTATTCCATCGTTTTCATTACATTTTTTCACTGCTGTAAAAGAATATATTGAAAACACAAATGATTTATCATTAGCACACGAGGTTTACGATAAATTATTAAAAATTGTTAAGGTCTTTAAAAGCCAAATTAAAGGAGGCCTTTTGTACACTTTCGAGGAAAGCCAATATTGGAATTTCTATGATTGGTCTCCGTTTATGGATGAAGATATAGGAATAATCGATACAAAAGCCGATTTAATGATAAACTGTTTGTTCATTATTGCTTTAGAAAATTTTAAGATTATATCCAACAAGATAAACAAAGCATTTGAATATCAAGAATTAATCGACGACCTAAGGATAAATATAAAGAACAACTTTTACGATAGTAAAAGCGGTCTTTTTTCAATGTTCGTGGGTGGTAAAGAATTCACCGAGCTTGGAAATTCAATTGCCGTACTTTCAGGGCTTACCAATGGGGAGGAAAGTGAAATAATTGCAGAAAAGCTCATTTCCGACGATTTGGAAAAATGCTCGTTAAGTATGAAATGTTTTAAATATGATGCATTATTAAAGGTGAATAAAAAATATCACAAAAACATTGTTGACGAAATATGTGATACATATAAAATCATGTTAAACAATGACGCTACTGCCGTGTGGGAAGTGATAGGCGGTGCTGATGCATTTGATAATGCCGGTAGCCTTTGCCACGGTTGGAGTGCAATATCAATGCTGTATTTATAATGGTTATATCATCTGTATAGACTTTTTAAGAGAAAACAGTTATTATTCTTGAATAATTGTAATAAAAAAATTTAAGAGAGGGATTTTTAATGTTGAAATACCAAATTTTACCGAAACCTAAAACGATTACAGAAAAAGAAGGCTTTTTTGCTATAAACGGCTGTTCTGTTCAGCTTAAAGGTGATAACGATTACCGTGTTGTTAAAGCGGCAGCTTCTTTAAGAAATGCTTTAGTTAACACTGATGGCGGTGTGCATAAATTCTGTAGGGTAGACGGTAGTTTAGAAAATGCAGTAAGTATTGCTTTGAATGAAAACTTAAAAACTGAGGAATATACCTTGGTAATTTGCGAAAAAGGTATTGAAATTTGTGGCGGAGATGCTGCAGCCTGCTTTTACGGTATTGCTACCTTAAAGCAGATTATTGAAGCTTACGGCAAAAATTTACCTTGCCTTGAGATTAGGGATTACCCCGATATGAAATACCGCGGATTTTATCACGATGCTACAAGGGGCAGAGTGCCGTCGGTAGAGGGTGTTAAAACAATGGTTGACCGCTTGGCAGGGCTTAAGATTAATTCCTTGCAGCTTTATGTTGAGCATCCATTTGATTTTATTGAGTTTAAAAATGAAAATAAATCCGAGGAACAGTATTTAACGGTTGAGGATATTTTAGAAATCGACCAATACTGTTATGATAATTTTGTTGATTTTGTGCCATCGCTTTCAAGCTTCGGTCACCTTTATCATCTGCTTATGAAAGAGGAGTATAAGGATCTATGCGAGCTTGAAAATTTTGAATCCAAAGATCATTTTTGGAAAGAGCGTATGGAGCATCATACTATTGACCCCACTAATCCCAAAAGCTTTGAGCTTGTTTGCTCTCTTATTGACCAGTATCTACCTCTTTTCCGCTCAAAATATTTCAATATATGTTGTGATGAGACCTTCGATTTAGGTAAGGGAAGAAATAAAGGTAAGGAAATAGGAGAACTTTACTGTGACTTTGTAGATAAGATTATAAAGCACGTAACCTCTATGGGCAAAACGGTTATGATGTGGGGCGATATCGCACTTGAACATCCTGATGCTCTTAATAGGATTCCTAAGGATACAATATTTCTTAATTGGGGCTACGATGCTAACCCAAATGAAGAAAATGTTATACGTATTAAGGAACAGGGCTTTAACCAAATAGTTTGTCCCGGTACTACTACTTGGACAAGACTTATTGAGCTACCTGCCGTTGCAATACCTAATATTACTAAATTTGCTCACCAATGCAATAATCATGGTGGAATGGGTATTCTTAATACTAACTGGGGAGATTACGGTCACCCATGTTCGCCAGAAGCTGCACTTTATGGTACTACATTAGGTGCCTGTGTCGGATGGACGGTTGATACAGAAGTAAACGAGGAATTTGAGAAGGCCGTTTCTTATTTCGTTTACGGTAGCGAAACTAATATCATACCTTTAATTTCAAGGGTTGCTGATATCCATCTTGAAAGTGCTGGATGGTATTCCTTCTTCTCTTGGGTATCTTGGAAGAGCAAGGATTATTTCAAGGATTATACCAATGCGGCAGAGTATGCAAAGGAATGTCTTGAAATAGCCGAGCAATTAAAGGTTATTCCTGACAAAAAGAATATTATCGGGCATATCGTTAATGCGACTGAAGGTGTGGCACTTCTTAACGAAGCCGCTGATATTATTTATAATGATAAGGATAGGGAAGAGTGGATTGCCAAATCAGAGAAGTGGCTTGAGTGCTACGAAAAATTATGGCTTTCAGGCGCAAAACCCAGCGAGCTTTATGTTATAAAGGAATTTGTAAGAAAAATAATGTCTACAAACGAATGAAGTCAAATAGATAAAGACCTCACTTAAATAAGTGAGGTCTTTTAAATTATTGCTGTTGTTAAATTTTAATCAAGTCCTATATAGGCTGCGGGATTAACGTTAGTACCATTTTTACGAACTTCAAAATGCAGATGGTTGCCTGTCGAATAACCTGTAGAACCTACAAGTGCGATGGTTTCACCTGCTACTACAGAGTCACCACTGCTAACACACAGCGAGCTTGCATGTGCATAAGCGGTAGAAGTTCCGTTTGCGTGGCTTACTATTACCATATATCCATAGTTACCGTTATATCCTGCATAGGTTACGGTGCCTGCGGCTACAGCATAAATTTTTGTGCCCTTTGGTGCATAAAGGTCAATACCTTTATGTCCTCTTCCGTCGCCGTAATATGCACTAACGCCCCACCTAGCAGATTTATCAAGGGGGAATATAAAGCCTTGAGCATAAGCTTCTGCTCTTTGGCTGGCAGATGCCATAACTTTTGCGGTGCCTACTAAAACGACCTGGTTTACGGGTTGCTCTGTAATGGTGCTTGAAATATTAGTACGCTCGGTTTCTACACCGTTTATTAAAACTACAGAATCGGTATTAACACGTTTTCCGTTCACACCTGATTTAATTACCTGTGAGTAGCCTACCGACTGTGCAGATGTCTTTTGTGTAGTTGTGCCGAACTTTACGGTTTGCTCGCTCGAAACGGTAGCCTCTGTTTTAACGTTAACAGATGAGTGTATAAGCTCCTTTGCTTCTTCCAGAGTGTAAAGCTTTTCGGTAGAAAAATAACCCGTTTGTACTTCGACGGTTTCTACAAAAGAGGATTTAGACTCGCAATTTTCTAAATTAAAGCTGTTGCAATAATCTTTTAAATACTGTGTAAGTGTATTATCTGAAATGTAAGCTATTTCTTTTCCGTTAACCTTTAAAAGTGATGCATAAAATATGTTTTCGGTATTCTCAAGAATAGCGGTTTTAATATCTTCCTTTGAAGCTAAATGACTCTTAAGCGTTACTACTGCAGAGTATTTAGGAGAAGAAATTTCACCGGTCGCATCATTGCCAACCTCATCCATTGCAAGACCTGCGGCTGCAGTAAAGATTTTTTTGCTTCCTACAGTGCCTATTACTTGTCCGTCGTAATTTACGGCATAAGCGATTGTGGCACCCGAAGAAACAAATCCTATTACTATCATAAGAAAAGCTGTTGCTGCAACCGATGCTACCTTTATAAGACTATGGCTACGGTTATAGTCCCTAACTCTACGTTTTATATATACATATAGGTTTGTGGCCCTAAATCTATCAACAATCAATTCAATTGTTGTAGTGAAAAATCTGTATATATTTAAAAGAACTGTTGAGTGGGCTATCTTTGTAAAGATGCTTCTAACAGATTTTGTACAAATATTGATTATTTTTTTAAATGTAGTTCTAATGTATCCTAATGCGGAATTTAAACTGCGTAATAGAATAAAATTCGAACCCCTTTCAAAAAGTTACAAGTTTGTAATACTATTATATCAAAAAGTTACAAAATTGCAACACTTTTTTTGAAAAATCCTAAAATGTAGGGTGAAAACACTATAATATAATTGTTTCAAAACCTTGTTAAATGGCTTTGTTAAGGGGATTCCTCTCTTTTTTAATCTTGTAATAAAAAATTACAATTTTGATAATTTTTTTCGTTAACTTCATCGGTTTTGCCGAAAAACAAGTCTTAGAATTAATGATGATGAATATTTTTGTTAGTGCTAGCATATTATTTATAATTAAGTAAAGATAGTACAGGCATATACATATTATATGTAGCGTATGAGTAACCGACCAAATGCTGATTTTAAAAATATGGAAAAAATGCTTGACCTTTGGGACTGGTTGTGGTATAATTCTATCACCTCTGAAAGGTTCTTTTTTTTTGCATTAAGAATTTTTGGCTAAATGTTTGATATTTGATGTGCTTTGCGGACCTTTGTCCGTATCTGTTGAGAGCATTTGCCAAGAGGGAGGCGTTTACTTTTACAACTGTTTTTTTACAGTGCATGGGTAAAAGCAAAAAATATTTCCGTAAAGCGGGAGGTGCCGTTATGAGAGTTAAAATCACATTGGCTTGTACAGAGTGCAAGCAACGCAACTACAACACAATGAAAAACAAGAAGAACGACCCTGATAGGCTTGAAATGAACAAGTACTGTAGGTTCTGCAGGAAGCACACCCTACACAAAGAAACAAAGTAGGAGGCAGGATGATGAAAATTGCAAATAAAATTTGTCAAATTCTTTCCATCGTTTTAGCAGTAGCTTCTTTGGTGCTTTTCTTCACAAGCTTTGTAAGCTTTGAGGCAAACGGTAATACCGTTTCCCCCGTTGCCGCACAGTTGGCTTTCGGTAACAAGATAGAGGTTGACGGTCAAAGCTATCAGTTAGCTCACTCCGTAAAGCTTCTTTTCTGTTTCTGGCTTACAGTAATAGGTGTTGTTTCAAGTGCCCTGTCATTCAAATCCAAAAAGTTTAGATATGTAGCTCCAGCCTTTGGCTTGGGTGCCGGCATCTTTATGTTGGTAGTAGCTCTTTCTGAACCCGTTAAGTTTGTTGACTTCCGTCCCTTTGCAGCAGCAGGTGCTAAATATACAACGTCTGCATTGCTAATTCCTATTTGTCTTTTAGCTTTTGCGGTTGTAGGTATTGCTTATCTTTTGATAGACGATTATCTTGAAGTCTTGGCTTCTAAGGGTGCGAAGAAAACCATCTTAAAGCGTATTGTTCTTTTCTTCCGTGATTATAAGAGTGAAGTTAAGAAAATCGTGTGGCCGAATATTAAAGACGTTCTTAAGAACACAGGTATCGTTCTTATTATGTGTCTTTTAATCGGTATCTTTATTTGGCTTTTGGACTTTGGTCTGGGTAAATTACTCGAGCTAATCTTGGGAGCTTAAGTTACGGAGGTAGCAAATGGCTGAAACACAAGAGGCAAGATGGTATGTAGTCCATACCTATTCCGGATATGAAAATAAGGTTGCAAGCGACCTTGCTACTATGGTTGAAAGCCGCGGTATGCAGGACCTTATATGCGACATTAAAATTCCTACCGAAACGGTCACAGAAATAAAAAATGACCAAAAACGTGAGGTAGAAAGAAAAATTTTCCCCGGATACGTTTTAATTAAAATGATTGTCACCGACGATTCTTGGTACGTTGTACGTAATATACGCGGCTGTACAGGATTTGTTGGACCGGCATCAAAGCCCGTACCGCTTACCGATGAAGAGGTTGCGGCACTCGGCGTTGAGAAGCACAGCGTTGAGGTAGGCTATGCGGTTGGCGATAATGTAAATATTATCAGCGGTCCGCTTGAGGGTTATGGCGGTGTTGTTAAGGAGCTTGATACAGCTAATAACAGCGTTTGCGTAGTCCTTTCAATGTTTGGCAGAGAAACACCGGTTGAGTTAGAGCTTGACCAGATTTCCCGTGCAGACTAAAAATTTTAATCAGTTAATACGCAGTTAATATATATTTTTTCTGCTTATTGACCCCGACACATAGTATGTGTCACGGTGGGAGGGACGGAATATGACCGTTCCGCCACGCATACGAAAGTAATGCGGTTACCACGAATAATGGAGGTGCTAATAATGGCTCAGAAAATTACAGGTTACATTAAATTACAGATTCCTGCAGGTAAAGCTACACCGGCTCCACCGGTAGGTCCTGCTCTTGGTCAGCATGGCGTAAACATTATGGCTTTTACTAAGGAGTTCAACGAAAGAACAAAGAACGATGTTGGTCTTATCATTCCGGTTGTTATTACCGTTTATGCAGACCACTCATTCAGCTTTATCACAAAGACTCCCCCTGCTGCTGTTCTTATTAAGAAAGCATGCGGAATCGACACTGCATCCGGTACACCTAACAAAACAAAGGTTGCCAAAATTACTAGCGAGCAGGTAAGAAAAATCGCTGAAACCAAGATGCCCGACCTTAACGCTGCTACTATCGAGAGTGCTATGAGCATGATCGCCGGTACAGCACGTAGTATGGGTGTTGAGGTAGTAGATTAATTCTCTCTCTCGTGGGAGGAAATTTCCGATTTAACCACTTGGAGGTAAAAAATGAAACACGGTAAAAAATATAATGAAAGTGCAAAGCTTATTGAAACCGGTAAGCTTTACGATGTAGAAGAAGCAGTTGCTGTTGCTGTAAAGACAGGTACTGCAAAATTTGATGAAACAGTTGAAATTCACGTACGTTTGGGTGTTGACTCTCGTCACGCTGACCAGCAGGTTAGAGGTGCGGTTGTTCTTCCTAATGGTACAGGTAAAACTGTTAGAACCCTTGTTTTCGCAAAGGGTGACAATGCAAAAGCTGCTGAAGAGGCAGGTTCTGATTTCGTAGGTGCTGAGGAATTAGTTGCTAAGATTCAGAACGAAAACTGGCTTGATTTCGATGTAGTTATCGCTACACCTGATATGATGGGTGTTGTAGGTCGTCTTGGTAAGGTTTTAGGTCCTCGCGGATTAATGCCTACACCTAAGGCTGGTACTGTTACTCCTGACGTTGCTAAGGCTGTTACTGAAGCTAAGGCAGGTAAGATTGAGTACCGTCTTGATAAGACCAACATCATTCACTGCCCAATCGGTAAGGTTTCCTTTGGTGCTGAGAAGCTTCAGGAAAACTTTGATGCACTTATGGGTGCTATCGTTAAGGCAAAGCCTGCTGCAACAAAGGGTCAGTACATTAAGTCCTGCGTAATCGCAACTACAATGGGACCTGGCGTAAAGCTTAACGTTGCAAAGTTTGGTGCGTAATTCTATTTAAGTTAAATTTTAAAGGCTACCTCATTTGAGGTAGCCTTAAATTTTTTCGTAGGTTTATTTGCTTAAGTATAATTCATGCTCTATACTTTCTTTTGATTCTTTAGAACTTATAGAAAGGCTTTCTTCAATTTTAGAAACCTTTACAATCAACTCACCAAATCCATATAAAACCAACGACGATAGCCACGCTACGATGGGTCCTAATATTACCAACAATAGCCCAATTAAATAACCATTATCATAGCTAAGAACCATAATTAAAGAGCCTGAAATAAAAACTGCTATCGCTTCAACAATGAATATGCCGAATGCCAATCCTTTGATTTTTCCTCCAATGTTTTCATACATTTTTTCATTCCTCCAAAATTAAAAAAGTGTGTGCAACCGAAGCCACACACACCGAAAAATGCATGACTCCAATTTGCTACCACACAAAACTTTCAGCAACTCATACGAGAATGTGAAAATAGAGAATGCATTTTTACCTAAATAAAAATACTTCCCGTATGTGTTGCTATTTATTCAGTTTTGTGTGGTACCTTTATCTTATCATAGTGGTGATTAAAAGTAAAGATAAATTATGGTTTGATGAGAAGAAATCGTTTCTATATAAAATAGAAGGACTGTGATAATTTTATCACAGTCCTTTTTAAGTGTTTATAAATTTTAATCAGCTTTTTCTGTGTCGGTGATAATTGCAAGGTCGCGAAGCTGTGCCTCGTCTACTTGTGCTGGTGCACCCGACATAAGCTCGCTAGAGTTCGCAACCTTCGGGAATGCTATTACGTCACGTATAGATTCAGCACCAACCATAAGCATTACAAGGCGGTCAAGACCGATACCCATACCACCGTGCGGTGGAGCACCGTAGCGGAAAGCGTTGGTAAGGAAGCCGAATTTTTGCTCTGCCTCCTCATCGGTAAGACCTAAAGCCGAGAACATTTTCGCCTGAAGCTCGGGGTCGGTAATACGAATAGAGCCACTTGAAAGCTCAACACCGTTAAGCACCAAGTCATAAGCCTTTGCAAATACCTTTTCGGGATTGGTATCAAGATATTCTATACATTCATCAAGCGGTGAGGTAAAGGGGTGGTGCATAGCATCCCAATTACCTGTTTCCTCGTTATACTCAAAGAACGGGAATTCTGTAATCCAAAGGAAGTTGAATTGGTCGGGTATAATGTTAAGACGTTTTGCAACGGTAAGACGTAAAGCACCAAGAACAGAGAGAGCAGTACTCTTTTTGTCCGATATTATTAGTACAACGTCGCCCTTTTCGGCACCTACACGCTCGTAAATAGCTTTCATTTCGTCCTCGGTCATAAATTTCGCGAATGAGCAGTTTGGCTCGTCCTCAACCCAACGTATGAAAGCAAGACCTTTAGCACCAATACCGCGTGCTTCCTCGGTAAGCTTATCAATTTCCTTACGTGTATAAACGCTTGCGGCATTTTTAGCATTAATAGCCTTTACAACTCCGCCGTTTTTAACTGTATCAGAGAAAACACCAAAACCACAGTCGGCTACGATATCGGTGATGTCTTTGATTTTCATATCAAAACGGGTGTCGGGCTTGTCAGAGCCGTAGTTTTCCATAGCCTCGGTATAAGTAAGGCGGGGCAGAGGAGTTTTTATATCAACGCCTAGTACCTCATTAAACAAGCGTTTAACATAACCCTCGGCAATGCTGAATACATCCTCCATTTCCACAAAGGACATTTCAAGGTCTATTTGTGTAAACTCGGGCTGGCGGTCGGCACGCAAATCCTCATCACGATAGCAGCGTGCAATCTGCATATAGCGGTCAAAGCCCGAAAGCATAAGAAGTTGCTTATACATTTGCGGTGACTGCGGAAGTGCAAAGAAGCTGCCTTTATGAATACGTGAGGGTACTAAATAATCCCTTGCACCCTCGGGGGTAGATTTTATAAGGGTGGGGGTTTCAATCTCAATAAATCCGTTTTCGTCAAAATAGTCGCGTGTAGTCTTAACTATTTTATGGCGGAGCATAATATTATTTTGAAGAGGGGCACGTCTTAAATCAAGATAACGGTATTTAAGGCGTAAATCCTCCTTAACGTCGGTTTCGGGTAGAATTTCAAATGGAGGTGTAATAGCCTCACCCAAAATTAAAAGCTTTGTAACCTCAAGCTCTAGCTCGCCTGTAGGAATTTCGTGGTTAATAGAGCTACGCATACGAATGGTACCTGTAGCCATAACTACATATTCGCTGCGAAGTGCTGAAGCCTTTTCAAATACTGTTTTATCGGTATTGTCATCAAAAGCTAGCTGTAAAATTCCTGTACGGTCACGTAAATCTACAAATATAAGACCGCCTAAATCACGCTGACGCTGTACCCAGCCGCAAACGGTGATTTCTTTTCCAATCTGTTCTTTAGTAACAGTACCGCAATAGTCGGTACGCTTAAGTGAGTTCATTCTGTCAAGCTTCATTTAAAGCTACACCTCTAAAATTTATATATTTTACTTTAAAAAATCTACAATACGGTCAAGCGAAGCTTCAGCCACTTCGCCGTTAAGCATATTTTTAAGATTAACTGTATTGGTTTCGAGTTCGTTATCACCGATAACAGCGGTGAATTTTGCACCTATTTTATCGGCGTATTTCATTTGTGCTTTAATACCTCTGCCACAAATGTCGGTTTGTACCTTAAAGCCGTCGGAACGAAGTGCTGCAGAAAGTTCGGTTGCCTTAATTTTAGCAGCATCACCCATAGTAACAAGGTAAATATCGCACTCGGGTTCTTTTGGCAGTTCTGTCTGCTGACTGTTAAGTACAAGCATAAGTCTTTCAAGACCCATAGCAAAGCCTAAAGCGGCTGTTTGCGGACCGCCCATTTGAGATATTAGTCCGTCATATCTGCCGCCGCCGCAAATTGTAGACTGAGCCCCTATACCGCCCGAAACAAATTCAAACACGGTGCGTGTGTAGTAGTCAAGACCTCTTACAATATGTGGGTTAACGGTGTATTTTATACCTGCCGCATTTAAATGAGCCTTAACGCCCTCAAAATGCTCGGCACAGTCGTCACAAAGGTAATCGAGAACAACGGGTGCATCTGCCGCAATTTCTGAACAAACGGGCGATTTGCAGTCAAGTATACGCATGGGATTGCGGTCTAGCCTTTCGTTGCAGGTGCCGCAAAGAGTGTCAGTATGCTGTTTAAAATACTCTTTGAGAGCGGAGTGGTATTTTTTACGGCACTCGGGACAACCGATTGAGTTTATTTCAAGCGAAATATCCCTAACGCCTATTGCCGATAAAAGATTATTTGCAAGCAAAATTACCTCAGCATCAGCAGAGGGTGCCGCCGCACCCAAACATTCAACACCGAACTGGTGGAATTCACGAAGTCTGCCCGCTTGAGGCTTTTCGTAGCGGTAGCAACCGCCCTCATAACAAACCTTTACAGGTAATGCACCGTTTACAAGACCATGTTCAATGCAGCTTCTTATAACACCTGCCGTAAGCTCTGGACGGAGAGTTAAAGAGCGTCCGCCTTTATCGTCAAAGGTATACATTTCCTTTTGAACAACATCGGTAGTATCGCCAACGCTGCGGCGAAAAACCTCGGTATGTTCAAATACAGGGATTCTTATCTCGCTAAAACCGTAAAGTCTAGCGGTATCAAAAAGCGTATTTTCAATGTTTCTCCAGCTATAGCTAAGCGGGGGAAGTATATCATTTGTGCCTTTAACGGCACGATTAATTTCTGCCATAGTAGTATCACCAATTATACTTTAAGAATTCTTTACGATTTCACGCCAATCAAGGTCGCCACGCTCTAAACCGTGTATTAAAACCTCAGCAGTAGCAATATTTGTAGCAACAGGAATGTTATGCACGTCGCAAAGACGTAAAAGTGCATTTTCATCAGGTTCGTTAGGCTTTCTGTCAAGCGGATTTCTAAAGAATAGTAAAAGGTCAATTTCGTCACAGCCTATTCTTGAGGCTATTTGTTGAGCTCCGCCCTGTGAGCCGCTTAAAAAGCGTGCGATTTCAAGACCTGTAGCTTCGGATACAAGTTTACCTGTAGCACCGGTTGCCAACAGATTATGTCGGCTTAAAACGCCGCAGTAAGCAATACAAAACTGAACCATAAGTTCTTTTTTAGAGTCGTGTGCAATAATTGCAATGTTCATAATTTCTACCCCTTTATATTTTTTTAGGTTTCGGAAGTGCAATATGCATACCGCATAATCGGTCGGTTATTCGCCTGAATGCTGACATTGCTCTTCCTTTCTTTTTGATTTTGTGATTTATTGAAAAAAACGAAAGCTCATCTGACTCTGGCACAACGCCTACAAGCCTAAAGCCCGAATTATCGATTATATTGTCGATGTTTTCATATATTCCCTTAAAGATTGTTTTATAGTGGAATTTATTTATTATGAGCCTTGTGTGTAAGCTATCAAACGGAAGATTTTCGCAAACTGCGGCAGCATCCCTTACAGATACAGGGTCGGGATTGCAAACTGCCAACACAACAGTGCTTTTTGGCAGATGGCTATAAAGCGAAAAATCCATACCTGCAGGAAAATCGAAAATCAAAACCTCATAATCCTTAATTACGCTACTGCAAAATTCTTTAAATTTTTCGGAATCTATTTTGCCAGTGGTTCTGGGTGCTGGAATAAGCCATAGGTTGTCCGCATTTGGAACCGAGTAAACGGCGTCATCAATATCTCTATCTTCAAGGATATCCGAAAGGTCAAAAACAATTTCGCTCTCAATTCCAAGCATAATATCAAGGCAACGAAGTCCTTCGTCCATATCTATAAGCAGTGTGCGTTTACCGCTGTTTGAAAAGGCTAAAGCAAGGCACGCCGCAATGGTAGATTTTCCTGTACCTCCCTTTCCGGAGGTAATAGCATAGCAGTAGCCCATAAAACACCTCTTAATAACATATTTTTACATCATAAAATTTTATCATACATTACGGTCTATGTCAAACAAATTTTACCTACAAAAAGTATTAGTCAAGCACTGTAAAGGGGGCGTCGGTAGCGGTTTTGTTACCGCTTGAAAAGAAGTACTCATTAAGTATATCTCTTATGACACTACCTGCCGAAAAACCCGACGAGCCGTGCTCTAAGACTACCGATATTGCAATTTCGGGATTTTCAAAGGGTGCAAAGACCATAAAAATACTGTGGTCAGCCTTGCCTTCTACCTGAGAGGTACCCGTTTTACCGCCGATTTTGATTGGGTAATCGCCAAGAGCAGCTTGACCTGTACCGTCTACCGTAACCGACAGCATACCCTCTTTAACTGCCGAAAGATAAGCGTCGTCTATCTGTACTTTATTAAGTACCTGTGTGTTATTTTTTACATAGGTTTCCGAAAGGTCGTAGGATACAACCTTATTTAAAAGAGTTGCCTTATATCTTGTGCCGCCGTTTGAGAGGGTGGCAACATAATTTGCAACCTGCAAGGGTGTAAAAGCGTTCATCTGTCCGATTGAAATCTGTAAAGTGTCACCGCCTACGCCGTTGCTTTTGGGTTCTACCAAAATTCCGCCGCCGTCATCAACCTCAACACCCGTTTTTACACCTAAACCGAACTGCTTAAAGTAATCGGTAAGGGTTAAGGCACCGACTCTGTAGCCTAGTTCAAAGAAGAAATAGTTGCAGCTTACTGCTAAAGCACGTTTAAGATTTATGCTTCGGTGTGTACCCATACAGGACGGCTGATAGTCGCCGAATGCCCTATATGTATGCGAGCAGTATATTGATTCGCCTATATTATATTTGCTGTTTTGCATTGCGGCAATAGCTACAATAGGTTTTATGGTCGAGCCTATAGGGTAAACACCCTGAAAGGCACGGTTAGTAAGAGGAGCGGCGGGGTCTTTAAGCAAATTTTCATATTCCTTGCTCATTGTGGCAAGGTCATAGGTAGGATAATTAGCGGCACATATAATTCCGCCGTTATTAATGTCAACAGCAACAGCTGAGCCTGCCACAACACTTGAGCCTTGCGATTTTAGATTATTAATTGTAGTCTCCAGCGAATTTTGTGCGGCACGCTGAACCGACTTATCAAGGGTAAGCATAACCGATTTGCCCGAAATGGGCTTTTTGGTTATTTCACTTGAAAGAATGTTTCCGTTTGCATCAAGATAATAGGTGATTTCACCGTCAGTACCCTTTAGATACTTTTCTGCTTGGTACTCAATTCCGCTTTTACCTACCTTGTCGTTATATGAATAACCTCTTTTTTTATAATTTTCTCCGTTAGGGTCATCCCAATCCTCTTTAAAAATAGGACCTACGGTGCCTATAATATTTACCGCAAGAGAGGTATCAACATACTCGCGAAACGGTACAACATCAACCGTAACACCCGAAAGGAAGAAGTTTGATTCCGACACCTTTCGCATTATATCGGTAGACACGTCCTCAGCAAAGGTGTAGGGATATGAAATTGAGAAATCTGAAATTTCCATACTGTAGCGAACACCTGCTATAAGACGCTGTTCATCGGCTGAATAGTTTTCAAGTGAGTATTTTTCAACCATTCTGTCAAGGCAGTTTTCGGGTGTGGCGTAGTGTGCAAGCTCTAAAATTTTAAGCAATTTTTCTTTATCGCCGTCAGCTTTAAAGCTATAGGGAGCGGTCTGCTCGAGCGGAAGCTCGTCTACCCATTCTGCATTTTGTGTTTTTAAAAGATTTATAAGGGACAGTATAACATCATTTAATCCATCTTTTATATACGCCTTATTAAAAACTATATTATAGCCGTCGCGGTTTATTGCTATTTGTCTGCCGTAGCGGTCAAGTATTTCACCACGCGGTGCTTTTAAAACAGCAGTAAGCACGGTGCTTCCTTTAGCGGCAACCGAATATTTTTCTGCGTTTAATATCTGCAAGGAGTATATTCGTGCTGTGTACAAAAGAAGAACCGTTATAAGTAAAATTGATATAACTGTAAGATGAATTTGTTTTTTTCTCTTAAAAGGCAATTTGTTCACCCTATTTTTATCTCATAAAATTTTTTCTGTAAGTAATAAAAAGGTATTACAAACAAGGTTGTATATATAACCGATGGCAACGCATAATACATAAGGTAAAAAATGCTATCTTCAATACTGCCGCCTACTGCGTGGAATAAAATCCATCTAACAACAAAATAAAAGAAGGTAGAAATAAGCGAAAGGGCAATAGCACTGCGAAGATTGTTATTAAATAAATGACGTACAATTAACGAAGAGAAAAGCCCTATAAGCATAATTACAACAGTATTAAAAAAGCTAAAGCGTGTAACCGTGCAGTCCATAAAAATTCCTACAGTCATTCCTGTGATGGCAGATGCCCATTCCTCGTTAAAGAAAGAAAATGCGACTAAAAAGGGGATAAGCGTTACAGGATTAGCACGAATAGCACTTATATGGAAAGCACCCGAATAATGAGCCAGTAAAAGAAACGCAAAAATAATAAAATTAAGTAATGCGACCAAGTACCGACGGGAGCGATTTTGATTCATAACAAAATTCCTTAGTTTATATTTTTAAAAATAAAGAAGTGAATTATTTGGCGTTTAATCCACCCTGACCGTCAAATTCAGTTATAACCATAACGTTTTTAATGTTAGAAAAGTCTACAAATGGCGAAACAACGGCGTAAATGGAGTTATCAACCTCGTTACTGCCTATTGATTCAATTTCGCCGATAATAAGACCGTCTGGGAAAATACCCTCACCCGAGGTTACTACATAATCGCCTATAGCCACACTGCACGAGCGTGAGAGATTATAAAATTTACAACGGTTATTTTCGGCATAGCGTATAGTACCTGATACAAGTCCCGAATCGCTTGTACGGTTATCAAGAGCACCCATTGTAAGCGTATGGCTTAAAATTGTTGTAACCTTTGCGGTAGAGGTGCCAAGCTCGCTTATGTAGCCTACGACGCCTGCTTCTGTTATTACAGGGTCGTAAAGCTCAATCCCTGCAGATGAGCCCTCGTTTATAAGAAAGCCTTTATAAGGGTCATCGCTGTCTACAGAAATAAGGGTGGCAGGGGCAAAGCTAAAATCGGGATTTGCCTCCTTAAGACCCAAATATTCTTTATAAAATTCATTTTCTGCTGTGATTTTTTCATAGTCGGAAAGCTGTCCGCGAAGCTCGTTTATTTCACTTTCAAGCCTTGTGTTTTCGAGTGTTGCCTCGTTGCCGTTTGTATAAATAACGGCGAGATTTTTAAAGAAATCCGAAACATTTTTAGCAAGTGACTGAAAAGGAGCTACAATAGTGCCTGCAATATTTGCGGTAGGTGCCATTTTTTGACCCACAAATCGCGAAACAACAGTCAAAAGTACTACTGACAAAAAAACAGCAAGAATTATTTTAAACTGTTTACTGCGAAAGAAAAAACGCATTAATTCTCATTCCTATCTAAATCTTCTTCCTCTGCGGAAAACATAATTATCAAAGCCACTGCCCACTTCAAGTCGCTTTGCAGTTCCAAGCACTACACAGTCGAGCGGATTTGCCGCTACAGAAACGGGCATACCTGTTTCCTCCGAAATAAGCTCAGCAAGACCGCGAAGTAATGCACCGCCGCCCGTTAGTGTTATGCCGCTATCAATTATATCGGCAGATAATTCGGGCGGAGTTTTCTCAAGGGTTGTCCTAATGGCATTTATTATTTGTGAAATCGGGTCTGCCATAGCATCGCGTACCTCCTCGGAGGAAAGGGTAATGTTTTTGGGTAATCCGTCTACTAAATTTCGTCCCTTTACTTCAATTGAGGTTTCGTTTTCATAAGGCTTTGCAGAGCCTATATCTATCTTAATTTGCTCGGCAGTACGCTCGCCTATAAGCAAGCTGTACTTTTTTCTAACGTAGTTTATAATGGCTTCGTCAAGGTCATCACCCGCAACCCTTACCGACTGTGCGGTAACGATATCACCCAGTGATATTACGGCAACCTCGCTAGTACCGCCGCCGATATCAACAACCAAATTGCCCGTAGCATCCCAAACGGGAAGCCCTGCACCTACTGCTGCTGCCATTGGTTCTTCAACCAAATCAATGTCGGTAGCACCTGCCTGCTTTGCAGCATCGTAAACGGCACGGCTTTCAACCTCGGTAACGCCTGCAGGAATACATACTACCATACGTACGCGGGAGAAAAATGAGCCTTTAAGGGCTTGGCGTACAAATCTTTTAAGCATGGCGGCAGTAATATCAAAGTCGGCAATAACACCGTCTTTTAAAGGACGCACAGCTACTATAGAGCCGGGTGTTTTGCCTATCATTTCTTTAGCCTCTTGACCTACGGCACGTACCGCGTCACTTCTAACGTCGTATGCCACAACAGACGGCTCCCTCATAATAATTCCTTTACCTTTAAGGCAAACCAGTGTATTAGCGGTGCCAAGGTCGACACCTATATCACGCGTAAACATAGATTAAAACTCCTCAATAATTAATTTATTCCAAAACATTAAGTGTACTAGGCACAATAAAGTTTATTGCCCTCTTAATATTTTTAATTTCAACACAGCTGCTGCCCTCAGCAAATTCACCGTCAAGTGTCCACGAAAGCTTACTTCCGCCGTACACCTTAAGGCTGTCAGTACGTAAAAATTCAATTCCTTTACGGTCTAAATCCTGACGCAGAATTCCGTCTACAATCGACTGAAATTCCGAAATGTTTGCAGGGCTTCTTATTAGCATTACCTCAAAAAGTCCGTCATTAAGCTTTACCATAGCTTCGCGGAATTTTACTATACCGCCTACCGACATTGAATTGGATATTGCACCGAAAAGAAAATCACCCTCAATTTGTTTACCGTCACACTCAAGCTGCAGGCTTATGGGCTTTATGTTTGCAAGGCTTTTTATACCCTCAAAAAAGTATGCCGCTTGACCTAGCACGTTTTTAATATCCTGCGGGGCTGAATAGGACGCCTCTGTAAAAGCACCGAAGGATGCGGTGTAAGAAAAATACTTATCCCCGAATTTACCGATATCAAGCTGTACGGGGCTTCCATTTATTATATCCCTTGCGGCTACAGGTATACTTTTTGAAATATGAAGTCCTGTTGACCATTCGTTCAATGTACCTGCGGGTATATAACCGAGCGTACAATTAATTCCCGACAGCATCATACCCGTAATAACCTCGTTTAAAGTGCCGTCACCGCCGCAAACAACGATTCTTTCATATTCGCCGTCTTTAATAGATTTTACTTTCTCGGTAGCATCAGATTTTGCTTTGGTGGGGTAGACCGTTACGTCATAACCGCCGCCCGATAATATTTCTGTTACGCGTAGCAATTCACCACGCATTTTTGCCCTGCCCGAACAGGGATTTACTATAAGAAGTAACTTTTTAGTTTCCATAAAAACACACCTTTAGCCGTTTAGTCTTGACAGTTGTAGTCTATAGGTAAAGTGGCAACCGCGTTAAGTGAAACATCACCTATATTGCCGCTTAAATATTCGTAATATGCTTGAACACCCACCATTGCGGCATTATCACCGCAATATTTAAGGGGAGGATAATAAAGCTTAATACCGTGTTTTTCGCATTCCTCACTCATACGGCGTCTAAGCTCACTGTTTGCCGAAACACCGCCTGCAAGGGCTACCGTTTTATAACCTTTATTCTGAGCGGCTTTTACGGTTTTATCAACCAAGATATCACAAACACGCTTACGTATGGTTGCAGAGAGTACAGGGATATCTATTTCTATACCCTTTTGCTTTGAATTGTGTATAAGATTTATAACCGAGGTTTTAAGTCCCGAAAAGCTAAAGTCATATTCACCGTCGGTGTGGGGCAGGGGTAGGGGGTATTTTTTAAAATCAGGCTCGGTTGCTACCTTGTCAAGATAAACACCGCCAGGATAATCAAGACCTAAAGCTCTGGCAGTTTTGTCAAAACATTCGCCTGCGGCATCATCACGGGTGCCGCCCAGAGTTTTAAACTTGGTGTAATCGGTAACCTCTGTAATAATAGAGTTGCCACCCGATACAGTAAGGCACAAAAACGGTGGTTTTAATTCCTCGTTATCAACATAGTTAGCTGCTATATGCGAACGCAGATGGTGTACGGGTATTAGCGGTACGTCTAGCGACAACGCCAAGCCCTTTGCAAAGTTTACCCCTACAAGCAAAGCACCTATAAGGCCTGGGGCAAAGGTTACTGCAACGGCATCAATATCCTCTAGAGTAACGCCCGCCTCACAGAGAGCCTCTTGACAAACGGCACTAATGGCTTCGGCGTGGCGGCGAGAGGCTATTTCGGGTACTACTCCGCCATAAATTTTATGTTCAGGTATTTGGGTTGCTACAATGTTTGAAAGCACCCGTCTGCCCTCGGTTATAGCTACCGAGGTTTCGTCACAAGATGACTCAATACTAATTATCTTCATTTAAAACAAACCTTTTTGTCATTATAATTGCGTTTTCTAAAGGACTTCTGTAAAAGTTTTTACGAAGCCCCTCGTTTTTATAACCGAATCGGCTATAAAGTGAAATTGCGGGGGTATTGGATTCCCTTACCTCAAGGGTTATAAAGGAAAGCTCTCGGTCTTTTGCAAAACGGTCAAGCCTATTCATAAGAGCTTTAGCAACACCCGAATTTCTATACTCGGGGAAGACCGCCACATTGGTTATATAACCCTCGTCAAGCACAGGCTTTATGCCTACATAGCCTAAAACCAAGCCGTCTTTTAGTGCTACAAAAAACACTGTACCGCTACGGAAAGAGTCAAGTATGGCCTCTGCCGACCAAGGCTCGCTAAAGCAAGTTCTTTCAAGCTCGGCTATTTGTTCTACATAATCGGGTTTTAACTCGTCTATAAAAAACGGTAAAAAAGTTCCGTTTTCTATAAGCTTATCAATTTCTTCGATAATACAGTCACGACAGTTTCTATAGACTTCAATATCAGAGCCAAAGGGGTCGGGTATACCGCCGCCTAGAACAAAAAGCTTTTTACTGTCTACACCTACCGACAAGAGCATATCTCGGTGGGATGGTGACATACAGTAAATTTGGTCGGCGGAGAAAATACCGTTATCTAAAGGCTTTGAAATATGAGTAGAAATATCAATTCCAAGCTCATTCATAGCTTCTGCGGAATTATGGCTAACGGGTGTGCCGTCTGCAAATATTCCGAAACTAGAAACCTCTAAAGAGGGCAGATTTTTAGAGCTTAAATACCCCTCTGCCATAGGACTTCTACAGGTGTTACCTGTGCATACAAATACAATCTTCATAAGTGTTTTACGCCTATTATTCCTTTGCGTCAAGCCAGTTGTCCCCAGTGTGTGCATCAACCAAAAGCTTTACGCTTAACTTTGCGGCGTTTTCCATTTCCTTGGTTAAAATTTCTTTAGCAATTAAGGCTTTATCGGTCGGACATTCAACTATTAACTCGTCATGCACCTGCAAAATAAGCTTTGCCTCGGGCAATTCGTTCTTTAAACGCTCGTAAACCTTAATCATAGCAATTTTAATAATATCGGCGGCGGTGCCTTGAATGGGTGCATTTCTCGCAACCCTTTCGCCAAAGGCACGAAGCATACCGTTTGATGACGAAAGCTCGGGCAGATATCTTCTTCTGCCAAAAAGAGTGGTAACATATCCATCGGCTTTAGCGGTGGCTATAACATTTTCCATATACTCGGCAATGCCTGCATAAACCCCAAGATAACCCTTTATATATTTATCAGCCTCGGCACGCGAAACACCGATATCTTTAGCAAGCGAAAAGGCACCTATTCCGTAAACTATACCGAAATTAACCGCCTTTGCACGTGTACGTAAAAGGGGAGTTACCATATCCTTTGGAATATCAAAAACCTGTGATGCAGTAACGGTGTGAACGTCCATATCTTCGTTAAATGCGGCAATCATATTTTTATCGTTTGCCATGTGGGCAAGCACACGAAGCTCTATTTGGCTATAGTCAGCGTCGATAAGCAGACAGCCGTCTTTGGCTTTAAAATAGCAACGTAGTTTTTTGCCCTCTTCGGTTCTTACGGGTATATTTTGAAGATTAGGCTCTAGCGAGCTTATTCTGCCCGTTCTAGCCTCGGTCTGATTAAAGGTGGTGTGTATTCTACCGTCTTCTGCTATAGAGTCTACAAGTCCCTCACAATAGGTTGAATTAAGCTTGGCAAGCTTTCTGTATTCCAGTATTAATTCAACTACAGGATAATCGTATCTAAGACTTTCTAGGACTTCAGCTGATGTACTAAATCCGCTTTTGGTCTTTTTCTTTGTGGGTATCATTAGCTTTACGAACAAGGCTTCACCAAGCTGTTTTGGTGAGTTGATATTAAACTCGTAACCTACAGCCTCATAAATCTGTTCTTGCAGTGCAGTGATTTTTTGTTTTAATTCCTCGCCGTATGATATAAGTCCCTCTCGGTCAACTAAAAAGCCGACGCTTTCCATACTTGAAAGCACCTTAGCTAGCGGAATTTCAATTTCCTCTAACACCTTATCGGCACCGCTTTGTTTTAAAACAAGTGTTAGTTTATCACATACAGCCGAGAAAAGTGCTGCCGACTTTAAAGCGTCGCTGGAATCACCCTCAATAAAAGGTTCTTCTACCGAATATTCTGCGGCAAGGCGTTCTATAGTGTATTCATTCGCAGACGGATTTGCAAGATAGCCTGCAAGCATAGCATCAAAGCAAACCGACTGATTTTCGGGATATTTTTTACAAAGTGACTTATAGTCATAAACACGTTTTTTAATATCGGAATTTGAAAGAATTGAGCAAAGCTCATTTTCTGATACTGTAAAAATACAACCGTTGCTAACAACTGTATTTTCGTTGTCATTTATATAAAGGTCTACGGTGCTACCGCTTTCAATGTCGGATTTCTGGGCTTTAAGCCTAGCCTTTTCTTTGCTTTGTTCGGCGGTATCTACTGTAGATACAGGCTTTAAATTCATACGCTCCATAAGCTTAAAAAATTCAAGCTTGGTCATAAGCCCTGCAAGTGCATTTTTATCTATATCACGTGTTTTATATGAGGAAATGTGGGTATTAATGGGTGCGGTTTTGCAGATTGTACCTAGCTCTTTACTCAAAAAAGCCGAAGTTTTTCCCTCTTTAAGCTTTAAAAGAACGCCCGATTTTATTTCTAACTCGTCTAAATGCGAGTAAATGTATTCAATACTGTGGTAGCGTGTTATAAGGTCGGTAGCAGTCTTTTCGCCAACACCCGCAACACCTGGGATATTATCCGAGCTGTCGCCCATAAGTGCCTTAAGCTCAATCATTTCATCGGGTGTAAGACCGTATTTTTCATAAAGGACCTCTTTGGTATAGTTTATAATTTCGGGCTTGCCCATTTTTGTAGCAGTAAGAAGTACACGCGTTTTATCGGAGATTAGCTGAAGTGAATCGCGGTCGCCTGTAGCTATAACACACTCGTGTCCGTCTTGTTCACAGTTATTAGCTAGGGTACCTAAAATATCGTCAGCCTCAAAACCCTCACATTCTATACAGGTGTGACCTGCAAGGGTTAGCCACTCTTTTAAAATCGGCATTTGTGAATGCAGTTCTTCTGGCATACCCTTTCTGCCTGCCTTATATTCTGCGTACTGCTTGTGACGGAAGGTCGGCTTTTTGACATCAAATGCAACCGCAATTCCGTCGGGCTTTTCAAGCTCGGTTAATCTATTTAAAATATTTATAAAGCCATAAACACCATTGGTGTACTGACCGTCCTTTGTGGTTAGCAGTTTTATGCCGTAAAAAGCACGGTTTATTATGCTGTTACCGTCTATAGCAAGCAGTTTCAATAAAGGCACCTCGCAATAAATATAAGATATATAAATATATAATCATAATCATACACGATATATTGTACCACTAAACAATCGTTTTGTCATCATAAATTTTTATATTTTTTAAAAAATTAACGCTTTATTAAAAAAGAGTGAAAACGAACTCAAAAAACGTCTGTTTTTTGTAAAAAAATCGGCAAAAAATTCAACTAAAAATCATCGCATTTTGAGGAAAATATTGTCAAATACTGCAAATTAATCACCGCAAAACAAGGAGAAAAACAAGAATAATTTCAGCAAAAAATTGACAATTTTTTTGAAAAACGGTGTTTGAAAATAAATAATTGCCAAAAATTTAACAATGTTTATATATATGTATTTATAAATATTTAAATCTTTAGTTAAAATTTTCTTAAAAAAGACTTTAAATTTTTAGATAAGTGTGTTATACTTACGAGGTATATGAATTAAATGTTGTTTTTTCGACAATGTTTGTTTTCAATGTATGCAATTCTTTAGAGGAGGAATTCGGTTAATGAAAAAGAAAATCAGTAAGCTTCCCTTTAAGGGAACAGCCGAGCAGGAGCGTGAGCTTCAAGCTGTAATCGCTGAGAACTGTCACGACAAAAGCAACCTTATGGTTGTAATGCAGAAGGCTCAGGACATTTACGGCTATTTGCCCTTTGAAGTGCAGAATATGATTGCTGAGGGTATGCAAGTACCGCTTGAAAAAGTATACGGTGTTGCTACATTCTATGCACAGTTCTCACTTTCCCCCAAGGGCAAGTACAACATTTCTGTATGTTTAGGTACTGCCTGCTATGTTAAGGGCTCGGGCGACTTGTTCGACAAAATCAGTGAAAAATTAGGCATTGGTGCAGACGAATGCACAGAGGACGGCAAGTATTCACTTACAGCCTGCCGTTGTATAGGTGCTTGCGGACTTGCTCCCGTTTTAACTATTAACGACGACGTTTACGGCAGACTTTCTGTTGACGATGTTGAAGGTATCCTTGCAAAATATCAAGACTAAATTTTAGCTTAAAAGGAAATAACCGTTATGAAAATCAGCACTATGAAGAACCTACTTAACGCCAAAGTGCTTTGCTGTGAGGAAAACTTGGAGCATCAGGTTTATTCCGCTTGCGGAAGCGATATGATGAGCGATGTTTTAGCCTACGTAAAGGACCAAGCGGTGTTGCTTACAGGACTTGTAAATGCTCAAGTTATTCGCACTGCTGAAATGATGGATATGGTATGCATTGTTTTTGTACGTTCTAAACAGCCTACAGAGGAAATGATAGAGCTGGCTCGTGAGAGCGGAATGGTTCTGTTATCGACCGATAAACGTATGTATGAGGCCTGCGGTATTTTGTATACAAACGGATTGGTCGGTAATTACGTTAAAAAATGAGTGAACCGTTAGTTTTCCGCTACGAAGTTGACGGAGAAAATTTCACATCAGCCGGTCAGGCCTCGGTTATGATAAAGAAAAACTTGCGTCAGCTTGGAATAGCGTCGGAAATTATTAGGAAAATTTCTATAGCTATGTACGAGGGCGAAATCAACATGGTAATCCATGCAAACGGCGGAGTTGCAACTGTTATGGTTTGTGAGGAATATGTTGATATTGTGCTTGAGGATAAGGGCCCCGGAATTAAGAATATCGAACAGGCTATGCAGGAGGGATTTTCTACTGCACCCGACTCGGTTCGTTCTTTAGGCTTTGGTGCAGGAATGGGACTGCCTAATATGAAGCGTTATACCGATACTATGAAAATAGATACAGAAGTAGGCGTTGGCACTACGGTTACAATGCGTGTGTATCTTGATCCAAAGGCGGGTGGCGTTAATGAATAGCTATGTGCATTCGGTTAAGCTGGACGCTTCAAAGTGTAAGGGTTGTACAACCTGTCTTCATCACTGTCCTACAGAGGCTATAAGAATCAAGGACCAAAAGGCAGTGATCGACCAAGAACGCTGTATTGATTGCGGTGAGTGTATAAGACGTTGTCCGCATAAAGCAAAGCGTGCCGTTTCAAGCAAGCTTGAGGCTATGGATAGGTTTAAGTGGAAAATTGCACTGCCTGCCCCTTCGCTTTACGGTCAGTTTGATAATCTTGATGATATCGACTATGTTTTAGACGGACTTTTAAAAATCGGGTTTGACGATGTTTTTGAGGTGTCTAAGGCGGCCGAGCTTGTATCGGCATACACAAGGCTTTATCTTAAAACCGACGGCGTTAACTTTCCAGTAATAAGCTCTGCGTGTCCTGTGGTTGTTCGTCTTATAGGTCTTCGCTTTCCGTCGCTTAATGATAATATTATGCGAATGCTGCCGCCTATGGAGGTTGCCGCAAGGCTCTCTAGAGAAAAGGCAAAGCGTGAGCATCCCGAGCTTAAAGATGAAGATATAGGTGTCTGCTTTATATCACCCTGTCCCGCTAAAGCAAGCTATGTAAAAAACGGCTTTGCCGACTATAAAAGTCAAGTGGATGAGGTAGTATCCATAAGCGATATTTATTTTCTCTTAATAGGGGAAATGAAGCGTGACGAAAATATTGAATCTTTATCTGATTCGGGCATAATCGGCATAGGTTGGGCAAGCTCGGGCGGTGAATCAAGTGCCGTCTTTAACGAGAACTATCTTGCCGCTGATGGCATAGATAATGTAATACGTGTGCTTGACCAAATAGAAAACGGCAATATTCCTCAGCTTGAATTTATTGAGCTTAATGCCTGCCCCGGCGGTTGTGTCGGCGGAGTTATGGCAATGCAAAATCCCTTTATAGCAAGGGCAAGGCTTCAAAGCCTTAGAAGATATTTACCAATTTCCAGAAATCTTCTTTCAAAAGAGGATGAGCGTTATATACCTGCAGATTATTTCTTTAACGAACTGCCACGTTATAATCCGATATCGCGTCTTAGCGATAATATGGCAGAGTCTATGCGTATGATGGCTGATATACAGCGTCTAAAAGATACCCTGCCGGGTATCGACTGCGGTGCTTGCGGTGCACCTAATTGCCGTGCATTTGCAGAGGATGTTGTTAAAAAGACCGCCAAGATAGAAAATTGCGTTTTGCTAAAACTAGCCGACAATAGTGGGGTAGAATAGTATGACAGTTAAGGAATTAATTGCAACAAACAAATTTACAGCACTGACTCTTCCGCTTCCAAATAGGGAGATAGAGGGTATATATATCGGTGATTTATTAAGCTGGGTTATGGGAAAGGCACAAGCCGACAACGCTTGGATAACTATTATGTCCAATATAAACGTAGCGGCAGTGGCGTCCCTTACAGATGTGGCGTGTGTGATTTTAGCAGAGGCTGTTACTATGGAGGCAGATGTTTTAAAAACTGCCGAGGAAAAGGAGATTAATATAATTTCTTCACCGCTTTCAGCCTATGATACGGCGGTTTTATTGACGGAGCTTTTGAATGAATAGGTATTATTACGATTTACACCTACATTCGTGTCTGTCGCCGTGTGCTGATGATGATAACACACCGAACAATCTTGCCGGTATGGCAACTCTTTGCGGACTAAATATTGTAGCACTTACCGACCATAATACAACAAAAAACTGTCCTGCATTTTTTGCGGCGGCAAAACGCTATGGCATAATAGCTATTGCGGGTATGGAACTTACTACAAGTGAGGATATACATATTATTTGTCTTTTTGAGGAGCTGTCTGATGCACTTCGGTTTGACACCGCTCTCCAAAAATATCGTATCCCTGTAAAAAACAGGGAGGATATTTACGGTAAGCAGATGGTTATGGACGATGAGGATAACGTTATAGAGGTTGTAGAAAACCTGCTTTCAAATGCACTCACACTTTCGGTAGACGATGTACCGAAAATAGTCGGCGAGTATAACGGAATATGTTATCCCGCACATATTGATAGGCAGGCAAACGGCATAATTTCGGTGCTGGGTACATTGCCGGATATAAAAGGCTTTGCCCCGTGTGTTGAGTTCCATAGTGCTGAAAAAATTACCGAATACAGTGAAAAATACGAGCTTTATGGTAAAAAAATTATTATAAGCTCGGATACGCATTATCTTGGTGATATGCGTGACGAAAACGATAGCTTTTTAATTGATGACGAGCCGTACAGCAGTGCACTTGTCAGAAAAAAGGTTTTTGAGTATTTAAAGGGTAATAAGGTGTAGCTATGAAAGAAATATCACTAAATATTCTTGATATTACCGAAAACTCGGTAAAAGCAAAGGCTACCCTTACAGAAATATTGCTTTTTGAAACCGATAGCAGTTTAAAGCTTATTATAAAGGATAACGGCTTTGGAATGTCAAAAGAGGTAGTAGAGGGTGTCACAAATCCCTTTTACACCACAAGAACCACAAGAAATGTGGGACTAGGTCTCCCGCTTTTAAAGCTCGCAGCAGAGCAGACGGGCGGCAGTATGAGCATAGTATCAAAAAGCATAGAAGAATATCCTGATACCCACGGAACCGAGGTTACAGCCGTTTTCGATAAAAAACACATTGATTATACACCGCTTGGTGACATTGTTTCCACGGTGATAACATTAATACAAGGACATCCCGATACCGATTTTAGATTTGTTCATACCTATGACGATAAAACGGTTGAGCTTGACACGAGAGAGCTTCGGGCTGTGCTTGAAGATGTTCCCTTAAATACATACGAGGTTATCGTGTGGATAGGGGAAAACCTGCGTGAGCAGTATAATTCGTAAACAATACTTTAAGGAGGAAGGAAAATATGAAATCTTTAGCAGAACTTAAAGCTATCAAAGACAAAATGAAGGACAAGGTTGTACTTCGTGAGGGCAGCTCGGACATTCGCGTTGTAGTTGGTATGGCTACCTGCGGTATTGCAGCCGGTGCCCGTCCCGTGCTTAACGCCTTTGTTGAAGAGGTTAACAATGCAGGTCTTTCGGGACAGGTTACCGTATCTCAAACAGGTTGCATAGGTATTTGCGAGTTTGAGCCGGTTGTAGAGGTTTTCGATGCTGATAAAAAGGTTACCTATGTTAAGATGACACCCGATAAGGTTAAGAAAATCGTAGCAGAACACCTTAAGGGCGGAAAAGTAGTAGCTGAATACACTATTGCCGATAAGGCATAATTTTTGGAGGTAGAAATATGATTCGTGCACATGTGCTTATCTGTGCCGGTACAGGATGTACATCCTCGGGCAGTAAGTTGGTTGAAGAAGCATTCCAGAAGAATTTAGCTGATTGTGGCCTTACTGAAGAGGTTAAGCTTGTTCAGACAGGTTGCTTCGGTCTTTGTGCTTTGGGTCCGGTTGTAATTGTTTACCCTGAGGGAACATTCTATAGCCGCGTTACACCCGAAGACGTAAAGGAAATTGTTGAAGAGCATCTTTTAAAGGGCCGTATTGTTGAGCGTTTGGTTTACAGCGATACAGGTGAGGAGGTTGTTGAGGACCCGACAAAAGTATCACTTAACGATACCGCTTTCTATAAAACACAAAACCGCGTAGTTCTTCGTAACTGCGGTGTTATCGACCCTGAGAATATCGATGAATACATAGCAATGGATGGTTATGCAGCACTTGGTAAGGTGCTTACCGAAATGAAGCCTGAAGATGTTATTAAGGTTGTTACAGATTCTGGTCTTCGCGGCCGTGGCGGCGGCGGATTCCCCACAGGCTTTAAATGGTCACTTTGTGCTCCTAACAAGGCACCTCAGAAGTATGTTGTTTGTAATGCTGACGAGGGTGACCCGGGTGCATTTATGGACCGTTCTCTCTTGGAGGGTGACCCCCATACACTTATCGAAGCTATGGCAATAGCAGGTTATGCTATCGGTGCTACTGTAGGTTATGTTTATGTTCGTGCTGAATATCCTATCGCAGTTAACCGTTTGCAGATAGCTATCAACCAAGCTCGTGAATACGGTCTTTTAGGTAAAGACATTTTCGGTTCGGGATTTGATTTCGACCTTTATATCCGTCTTGGTGCGGGTGCGTTCGTTTGCGGTGAGGAAACTGCACTTATGACCTCTATCGAGGGTAACCGCGGTGAGCCTCGTCCTCGTCCTCCTTATCCGGCAGTTAAGGGTCTTTACAATTCTCCTACAGTTGAGAATAACGTTGAAACCTTTGCTAACATTCCACAGATTATCCTTAAGGGTGCTGAGTGGTTTGCTTCTATGGGTACCGAAAAGTCAAAGGGTACAAAGGTATTCGCACTAGGCGGTAATATTGAGCATACAGGTCTTGTTGAAATTCCTATGGGTACAACACTTCGCAGTATCATTAATGATATCGGCGGCGGTATTCCTAACGGCAAGAAGTTCAAGGCTGCTCAAACAGGCGGTCCTTCGGGCGGATGTATTCCTGCTTCCCTTATCGATACCGAGGTTGATTATGATAATCTTACCGCTATCGGTTGTATGATGGGTTCAGGCGGTCTTATCGTTATGGACGAGGATAACTGTATGGTTGATATGGCTAAATTCTTCCTTGAATTTACAGTTGACGAGTCCTGCGGTAAATGTACTCCCTGCCGTGTTGGTACTAAGCGTTTGCTTGAAAAGCTTGATGATATAACAAAGGGCAAAGGCACACTTGAAGATATTGATGAGCTTGAAGCACTTTGTAACTATATTAAGCAAAACTCACTTTGCGGTCTTGGTCAGACTGCTCCTAACCCTGTACTTGCTACACTTCGCTTCTTCCGTGATGAGTATGTAGCTCACGTTGTTGATAAAAAGTGTCCTGCAGGCGTTTGTAAAGACCTCTTGTCCTTCGTTGTTGATAAGGATAAGTGTATCGGCTGCGGTATGTGTGCTAGAAACTGCCCTGTTGGTGCTATCACAAAGACTGACTATATTGCTGAAGGCCATAAGCTTCCTTCTTACGAAATCGACACCGCTAAATGTATTAAGTGCGGCGTATGTATTGGTAACTGTAAGTTTAAGGCTATATCTAAAAATTAAGAAAGGAGCCGATTTATAATGGATATGATTAATTTAAAAGTTAACGGAATTGCAGTAAGCGTTCCAAAGGGCTCCACTGTTTTGGATGCTGCCCGTGCAGTAGGTGTTGAAATTCCAACACTCTGCTTTATGAAAGAAAAGAACGAAATCGGTGCTTGCCGTATCTGTGTTGTTGAGGTTAACGAGGGCAGAGGCTTTAGAATAGTTACTGCCTGCGTATATCCTGTAACAGAGGGTATGGAGGTTATTACCAACTCTGAAAAGGTAAATAAGGCAAGAAAAACTACTTTAGAGCTTATTCTTTCCACACACGAAAAGAAATGTCTTTCCTGTGTTCGTTCTACTAACTGCGAGCTTCAAAAGCTTTGCCGTGACTATGGCGTAGACGAGAATGCTTTCGGCGGCTTTAAGCCTGAGTATGAGCTTGACACTTCTACACCTCACCTTGTAAGAGATAACAACAAGTGCGTGCTTTGCCGTCGCTGTGTTGCTGTTTGTAACGAGCAGTATGTTGGTGTTATCGGTGCTAATGACCGTGGTATTGATACCAATATCGGCTCTCCCTTTAATATGACACTTGACCAAGTTCCTTGTATTTCTTGCGGTCAGTGTACTGCTGTATGTCCTACAGGTGCTTTAACCGAAAAGGACGATACCGATAAGGTTTGGGCAGCACTTGCTGATCCTACAAAGACTGTTGTTATCCAAGCTGCTCCCTCTATTCGTGTAACATTGGGCGAATGCTTCGGTATGCCTGTTGGCACAAATGTTGAGGGTAAAATGGTTGCCGCTGCTAGAAGACTTGGTTTCGATAAGGTTTTCGATACCGACTTTGCGGCTGACCTTACAATCGTTGAAGAGGCTAATGAGCTTGTTGAGCGTATTAAGAACGGCGGAACACTTCCGATGATTACTTCTTGCTCACCAGGTTGGGTTAAGTTCTGTGAGTATTATTATCCCGATATGCTTAATCATCTTTCTTCCTGTAAATCTCCTCAGCAGATGGCAGGTGCCGTAATCAAGACCTATTGGGCTAATAAGGCTGGCGTTGATGCTAAGGATATCGTTTCTGTATCTGTTATGCCTTGTACTGCAAAGAAGTTTGAAATCGGCAGAGATGACCAGAGTGCTTCGGGTTATGCAGATGTTGATATCGCACTTACTACAAGAGAGTTTGCTCGTATGATTGAGCGTTCGGGCATTAACTTTAATATGCTACCTGATGAAGAATTTGATAGTCCTTTGGGTGAAGATACCGGTGCGGCTGTTATATTCGGTGCAACCGGCGGCGTTATGGAAGCTGCTCTTCGTACTGCTAATGACTGGCTAACAGGTAAGGATAACACCGAAATCGAGTTCGAGGCAGTTCGCGGTACAAGAGGACTTAAAGAAGCTACCGTAAATATAGCAGGTAGCGACATCGTTGTAGCTGTAGCTTCGGGTGCGGCTGCTGCTAAGTATGTTATGGACCAAATGAAAGCAGGCAACCCGAAGGGTTGGACTTTCGTTGAGATAATGGGTTGCCCCGGCGGTTGTGTAAACGGCGGCGGTCAGCCAATTCAACCTCAAAGCGTTCGTGATACAGTTGACCTAAAGGCTGTTCGTGCACAGGCACTTTATAAGCAGGATGCTTCTATGGCTATTCGTAAGTCACACGAATCTCCTGTTGTAAAGGCACTTTATAGTGAGTGGTATACCGACGGCTTCGGCGGTCATAAGGCTCACCACGACCTACACACAACCTATACAGCAAGAGATAAGTACAAGTTCTAATATATTTACACTTATCTATATATGATTTTAAAAACGCGTCTACCAAAAGCTGTAGACGCGTTTTTTGTGTTTTAGAACATCAAGATAAAAGCAATAACCCCGAGCCTTTATAGGCTCGGGGTTTAGTATGTTATATAGACAAATATAAATATGTATTTTAAGCGAAAATATTATTTTTTAGCTCTTCTTGCTTTGAACATTTCCACAATGTTTATCATTTCCTCTGACGGATTTGAAACAACCGCAGAATTAAAAATTTTACAGGGCGGATTGTTAGTAACGCGTTCAACAGCCGCGGTTACTGCCGATACCTCACCGCTTACAAAAATCAGCACGTGTCCGCCGCATTTTGTATCAACGGTTTCAAAATTAACCTCGGCAGTCTTGAGCATTTGGTCAACTACAACCACACTGTTTATATCTCCAAGAACTTCTACTAGTCCGTATGCACCGTATACCATAATTTTTTCTCCTACTTATTTATTGTCATAGCGGCTGCTATTTCAGTTCCATCGTCGGGTGCCGCAATAATAGTGTGTGAAACAATTTTTGAGATAGGTTCTGCCGTTTTCAAAGCAACCTCCATTGCTGCCTTTACGTCCGAAACGGTGCCACGCATTTTTACACACGCACCTGCACCTAAACGGTTTCTCTCAACCGATTGAATTTTTACATTGGCTGCCTTTGCCGCCGCATCTAATGCTACAAAGCAGGCACATTCGCTGTCTAATTCAAATACGCCTAGTGCCATTTTGCTATACTCGCTCATATCTATCCTCCAAAATCACAAATTTAGAAGTTTAATATCAAACCTTCCGTTTTGCTTAAAGTAACCTAAATTAAATATTTCGCCACTATGCTTTTTATTCCATAATTCTGCAACAGTTTTTAATTCTTCTGCAGTTATAAGTAGTATTTGAGTATCATTATTCAAAGAATAGTCAACACATTCTTGTACACTTTGGGGTGTGAAGTCAGGGGCGATTACCATAAACACAACAACATCTTTATCCGACATTTTAATATACCTATCAAACTGTTGAATATGGTCTTTGAGATTAACGGGAGTTTCCTTAGATTTGTTATCCCACATTATGTATTTGTCTTTAAAAGATAATTTGCCATCGGGATGTTCCGTTCCAGTTAATGTCAATGGTTTATTCAATAACATTTTTTCAAAAATAAAGTTTGTTGCATCTTCGAAATAATGCTCACATTGCAAATCTTTTTCTATGATATTACTTGAGCGTAGAAATTTCAAATCCCTTTTGGCTAATTCGCTATAGACGGAAATAAATTTTTCTCGCGAGTCTTCTGTTTTTATTTCAATACGGCGTATAGAATCGTAATATTCTAATATTCTTTCAATCAAAGCTTTCTTTGTACCAGAAACGCTTAAACCTAAATTTCCACACCAAGCTGAAAGTTCTTCTACATTCATTCCATCATAAGCCGAAAAACCACCAACTAAATTAGAAGGTTGTATTGATTTCAATATAATAGTCTTTAACTCATTAACAGTGGGGTTATTTGAAATTTCGATATTTGCCTTCTCATAGTGCTTGCTTGCTTTTCCAACTATATCAATAAGATACTGCTTTTTGGTTTTCTTGACAACATATTCAACTAACTTTTCATACCCATAAGAGCGAATTTCAATATTATAGTATTTGCGAATTTCACCCGCTATGTCATCAGGTATCATATCACACATAACACCATCTGAATTTTTTACGCACACAAGCAAACCTTTTGATTGCAGAATTTTTCTTGTTGCATCAATATCGTCGAATGTATGTAATACATTCTCAAAATTTGGGAATCTACCGGATTTTGCTTCTAAAATTTGTTGTTCCTTAATGGTGATAGATAAATATTTTCGTAGCGATTCAAGCAAATTCTTTTCGTCAATAGAAATATCATCATTAAGTGACCACGCAGTGTCAAGCATATGCTTAAATAATGCTAATTCTTTTGAAATTTTAGCAATATCAAAATTATTGGATTCGTCAATTATTGATTTTTCATAGTTAAGAATAGCAGAATCTGTTTCTTTGCAAGAAGATATAAAATCGTCTTGGTCGAGTAAATAATCACGCAGCAAAATAGGTGCTATAATCCTTACCGCTCTATTATTATCAAGCTTTAATTCGTTTAGGCGGTTAGAAATATTCTCAAAAGAAGTGTATTGTTTTTCAGTTTTTATTAAAAACTCTTTAATTTCATCAAGTTCTAATCGTCTATAGTCAGCAACATATGCAGAGGCGATTCTTTTAGCAATAGTTATGTTAGGTATTTGTTCAACAAATTTTATAAAGTTCATGATATTCCACCTCACGATAATATTAACATAAAACGCAAGTTTTGTCAAAATAATGTTGCGAAATTTTATTTAAGCGAAGTATCGGTTCACATTTTATCAATATGTTTTAGTGATTAATTTTGTGATGATTGCTTTGTAGAATTACTTATTATATCTTAATTTTTACTTATTACTTTCCAAAAATCCCGTTGCAAAGTTTTATTTAGTGAAAAGTGAAGAGTGAAAAGGTAATAAGTAAAAATCCCGCCCACTTTCGTGAACGGGATTTTTGGAGGCACCACCCGGAATCGAACCGGGGAATAAAGGTTTTGCAGACCTCTGCCTTACCGCTTGGCTATGGTGCCATATATAGTTTTTAATCAGCAAATGGTATTCTATCATAAATGTATTCGCTTGTCAAGGTTTTTATTCAAATAGTTTAAAAATATTTTATGCGGTTTATGTGCTATAAAAACATTGAAAAAAGTAGCAGAATATGATATTATAAAATGAATTACTATTTTATATTATAGTTAGGAGTAAGGGTGGTGATTTGAGTGACATTTAAAAAATGGCTGGTAGGTACTCCCGATAGACAGCTTGCTAAAAATTTAGCCGAGGAATGTGATATAGACCCTTTTGTTGCTCTTATCGCTTCGGTTAGGGGATACAGTGACCCCTCAGAAATAGAGCAGTTAGTATCTAGTGAGCTTTGTTTTTGTGACCCTTATGAGCTAATAGATATAGAGAAAGCGGCAGAGGCAGTAAATACCGCTATTCGTGAGAATAAAAAAATTGCCGTATTTGGCGACTATGACTGTGACGGCGTTACTGCAACGGCACTCCTTTACGATTATTTAGCCTCTCGCGGTGCTAATGTTATAAGCTATATACCCGACCGTATTCTCGAAGGATACGGTATGAATAAATCTGCCATAGAAAAGCTAAAGGGTGAGGGCGTAGAGCTTATAATAACCGTTGACAACGGTATAAGCTCTAAAGAAGAAATTGCATTTGCCGAAGGTTTAGGCATAAAAACAGTTGTTACCGACCACCATTTGCCACCCGAAGAATTGCCGAACGCTTTGGCGGTTGTAGACCCACACAGAGCCGATTGTCCTTCGTCTTTTAAAGAGGTTTGCGGTGTTTGTGTAGCCTTTAAGTTGGTTTGTGTAATGGATGGCAAGGAGCCTGAGGAACTTATCTCCCGTTACGGAGATTTATTGGCTGTGGGAACTATAGGCGATGTTATGCCTTTAACCGACGAAAACAGAAGCATAGTGCGTGCAGGTGTTAATAAAATAAAGAATAATGCACGTGTGGGTATAGCTGCACTTATAAGTGTTTCGGGTATTGAAAAGGCAGGAATAACCGCAGGCAAGATAGCATACGGTATTGTGCCGCGTATAAATGCGGCGGGCAGAATGGGCTCGGCACAGCGTGCGTTAGAGCTTTTGCTTTCAAATAATATGCTTGAGGCACTTAAAATTGCTAACGAGTTAGATACCCTTAATGCCGACAGGCAGGGTGTTGAGCGTAAAATATTAGAGGAAGCCATTTTACAGGTGGAAACTTGTGGCTATAAGTATAACCGAGTAATAGTTGTTTCGGGCGACGGTTGGAATTTGGGTGTAGTTGGCATTGTAGCTTCGCGTCTTATGGAACGCTTTGGAAAACCTACCTTTGTTGTGGGAATTGACGGCGATATAGCTCACGGCTCGGGCAGAAGTATTGACGGTTTTTCGCTTTATGACGCTATGAATGCTTGCAGTGATACATTGGTAAAATTCGGCGGACACACCCTTGCGGGCGGTATAACGCTTGAAACGTCAAGAATAGATGAGTTTAGAAAAAGTATTAACGATTACGCGAAACGGTTTGCTTACAATCTGCCTACATTAAGGCTTGACTGCAGAATTAACCCTGCAGGAATGTCGGTTGATATGGCAGACTCAATAAAGGTTTTAGAGCCGTTTGGCAACGGAAATCCGTCACCGATATTTGGGATTTTTGAGGCAACGCTTTCGACAATTACACCGATAGGCAATGGTAAGCATTTAAGACTTTTATTTACAAAGGGTAATAACACTTTCCAAGCTTTACTTTTCGGCGTAACACCCGAACAATTTTGTTTTGCATGCGGCGATGTACTCGATTTAGCGGTTACGCTTGAAAGTAATCTTTATAAGGGTAACTACACACTTTCGGTGCAAATTAAGGCGTTAAGACTTAGCGGCATAAACGAGGATTTGGCCGAAAGTGAGCTTGCACTTTATAACGATTATAAATCGGGGCTAGCGGTAAATTCTAATGGACTTTTGCCTACAAGGCAAGAGGTAGGAAAGGTATATAAAACTATATCTTCAGCACCCGTTTTACGTGACCGAATTGGCTATTTATCGCTTAAAAACCAAGATATAGGATATGCTAAAACAGAGATAGCTATTGATGTTTTATGTGAGTTGGGTTTAATAAACTCTCAAAAGGGATTTTTAACGGCGGTAAAGACTGCCACAAAAACCGATTTAATGAATTCGGCAATATATAAACAATTGTCAGAAGGGGGGAACATGGTGTGAATGATGCTGCATTAAGGGACTATAACGATTTGCTTGAGTACATAAAAGTACAGGGCGAGGGATATGATTTAAAGCTTATTGAAAAGGCTTTTAAATACTGTGTGCAGGCACACGAGGGACAAAAGCGTTGGACTAAAGAGGATTATTATATACACCCCTATAACGTTGCGAAGATAATTGTATCGCTTGGTATGGATTCGCAGTCTATTGCGGCGGCACTTTTGCACGATGTTGTTGAGGATACCAAAACCTCTATAGAATTTGTTAAAAAAGAGTTTGGTAACGATGTAGCATTACTTGTGGACGGTGTTACCAAAATCGGTAGGCTTTCCTTTAATTCTAAAGAGCAGGAGCAGGCAGAGAGTCTTCGCAAAATGCTTATTGCAATGGGTAAGGATATTAGAGTAATAATTATAAAGCTTGCCGACAGACTGCACAATATGCGTACTATTGACGCTGTGCCAGAGCAAAAGCAGAGAGATAAATCGCTTGAAACGTTAGAGGTTTACGCCCCTATTGCACATAGGCTTGGTATTCGTCCTGTAAAGGAAGAGCTTGAAGATTTAGCTATAAAGCACCTTGACCCCGTAGCTTATGCTGAAATTGAACAGCTTATAAATGTGCGTAGTGATGGCAGACAACAGATTTTAGACGAGATTAGAGAGCGTATTAAGGAACGTCTAGAGGAAGAAATGCCAAACGTTCACTTATCCTTTCAAAGCCGTGTTAAATCCATACACGGAATATACCGAAAAATGTATGTTCAGGGTAAGGATTTTGATGAAATATACGACGTTTACGCTATAAGAATTATTACCGATACGGTAGCCGACTGCTACAACGTTTTAGGTGTTATGCACGATATGTTCCGTCCGATACCTAATAGGTTTAAGGACTACATTTCGACGCCGAAGCCTAATATGTATCAGTCGCTTCATACTACCGTTATAAGCCGAGAAGGTATACCATTTGAAATTCAAATTCGTACCTTTGAAATGCACCACACTGCCGAGTACGGTATTGCGGCACACTGGAAATATAAAGAGGGCATTACCGAAAACAACGAAAAGATGCAAAATCGTCTTGCTTGGATAAGACAGATACTTGACAACCAAGAATCTTCTGGTGATATTTCGGAAATTGTACAAAGCATTAAGGTTGACCTTTCTCAAGAGGACGTTTTTGCCGTGACACCAAAGGGTGACGTTATAAATCTTCCTGTTGGCTCTACTGTAGTTGACTTTGCCTTTGCGATACATTCGGCTGTAGGCGTAAGGATGGTGGGTGCCAAGGTAGACGGTAAAATTGTGCCTATAAACCACGAGGTTAAAACGGGCGAGGTTATAGAAATTTTAACCACCAATCAAGCAGGTCACGGACCAAGCAGAGATTGGATGAAAATAGCCGTTACAAATCAGGCAAAGGCTAAAATCCGTAGCTGGTTTAAAAAGGAAAGAAAGCCCGAAAATATTGCTACAGGTAAGCTTGAAATTGAGCGTGAGCTTAACCGCAATAATATAAACTTTAGTGAAGAGGAATGTAACAATCTTCTAGAAGAGGCGGCAACACGTTTACGCTTCCCGAATGTAGAGGAGCTTTATGCCGCTATCGGCTATGGCGGAATTTCGGTTTCTAAAATTATGCCGCGTATTAAAGACGAGTACATGAAGCGTGCAAAGGCGGCAAAACCGATTGAAATTACCGAAATTAAACCCCAAATTATAAAATCCTCTGACGGTATAGTGGTAGAGGGCGTTGATAATTGCCTTATAAAGCTTGCAAAATGCTGTGCACCGCTGCCTGGGGATGAAATTATCGGCTTTATAACAAGGGGACATGGCGTTTCTGTTCATAAGCGTGACTGTAATAACGTGCCGCGTGAAATTAAAAAATGCGAAGAGCCTGACCGTTGGATACCTGCACATTGGAGTAATAGCCACAGTGAAAACTTTGTTTCTACACTTCAGGTGTACGCAATAGACCGCGAAGGTCTCTTGATAGATGTTATGACCGCTATACAAAATATGCGAGTACCCGTACATTCGGTAAATGCAAGACCTATTAAAAGCGGAAACGGTATTATAACCCTTACTATAAGTGCCGAAAGCGTTGAGCATTTAAGAAGCATAATAGCTAAAATCGAAAAGGTTAAGGGCGTATTTAACGTTGAAAGAATTAATCAGTAAAGGAATTTTAAAATGAAAGCAGTAATTCAAAGGGTAAGTAAGGCGTGTGTAAAGGTTGACGGCAAGGTTGTCGGTGAAATCGGAAAAGGCTTTATGATACTTTTGGGTGCCGCCGAGGGCGATACCGAAGAAGACCTTTTAACCCTTGCTAAAAAGACTGTAAACTTAAGGGTTTTTACCGATAGTGACGATAAAATGAATTTATCACTTCTTGACACCGACGGTGAAGTCTTGGTTATATCACAGTTTACCCTTTGTGCCGATGTTAAAAAGGGCAACAGACCTTCATTTATTAAGGCTATGGAGCCTAAAAAGGCTAGCGAATACTATGACAGATACTGCGACTTGCTAAGGGATTTAGGTGTTAAAAAGGTGGAAAAAGGCATTTTTGGAGCTGATATGAAGGTAAGCCTTGTAAACGACGGCCCCGTAACAATTCTTTACGATACAGAAATTTGGTGTAAGCATGGAGATTAAGGTTTTACCGATGGGTATGATAGGTGCCAACTGTTATATGATAACGGGTAACACGGGTGCCGTACTTATTGATACAGGTGAATATTCACCGCTTTTGGAGAGCTTTTTAGAGGAAAATAGGGATAAGCAAAGACTTATACTTTTAACCCACGCTCATTTTGACCATATAGGCGGTGCTGATATACTGCGTAAAAACACAGGTGTCAAAATTGCAATAGGTAAAAATGAGGCGGAGGCACTGTCTGACGGTGAATTAAACCTTGTTAACCGCTTTCATGCAAAGATAGAGCCGTTTAGTGCAGATGTTTTTTTAAGCGATGGCGAGGTTTTATCAGTAGGTGACCTTGAATTTCGGGTGATTGAAACGGCAGGTCACACTGTGGGTGGCGTTTGCTATCTTATAAATGATGTACTTTTCAGCGGTGATACACTGTTTTTTGAAAGTGTTGGCAGAACCGATTTCCCGGGTGGTGACTTTAAAACCTTGAGTAATTCTATAAAAAAGCTTTATAAGCTTGATGATGGCGTTACTGTTTACGCAGGTCACGGTGAAGCTACCACGATAGGTCACGAGAAGAAATTTAATCCTTATGTATCACATTATGCGAGGGATATATGAAACTTTGTTGTATAGGACAAAATTTTAAATATGAGCTTGAAAAATTAGCAAGAATTTTTCTGCCCTTTGAGAAGATTGAGATGCTCGGCTTTTTAGAAACGGCTGAACGTTATGCGGTAGTTGAGCAGTTAGAAAAAGATGGCACATACTACGCCAATGCAAAGCTTTTTCTTGACGGTAAGAGTGCGGAAAAATCTTTAAAAATCAATCCAACTGATGAGGAATTTTCAAAGGTTTGCGAGCGTGTTTTAGCGACCGCATTATTCGATTGCTTTATAGAGATTACAGGCTATAAGCCCGAGTGGGGAATACTTACAGGTGTTCGCCCTGCAAAGCTGTTTTCACGCCTTTCCCAAAAGCTAGGTGTGCCGGAGGCTTGCGACTATTTTGAACGCGAGCTTAAAGTTTCCAAAAACAAAATTTCACTTTGTATGGACGCGGTACGCGGTGAGTCGGCTATAACCTCTCTTTCAAAAGCCGATAGCTTTAGTCTATACATATCGGTGCCTTTTTGCCCTACAAGGTGTAGCTATTGCTCATTTGTATCACATTCTGTAGAACAGGCGAAAAAACTAATTCCAGAATATGTCGAACTTTTGTGCCGCGAAATAGAGTATACGGGCAAATTTGCAACCGATTTAGGTCTAAAACTCTCTACGGTTTATATAGGCGGCGGTACACCTACAACTCTTTCAGCCGAACAGTTAGATACCGTTATGAAAACTGTGGCTAAAAGTTTTGACACAAGCGGATTGCTTGAATATACTGTAGAAGCGGGCAGACCCGACACCATAACCCGTGAAAAGCTTGTGGCTATAAGAGATAACGGTGCTACACGAATAAGCATTAATCCCCAAACTATGCAGGACAGCGTGCTAGAGGCTATCGGCAGACGTCACACCGCAGACGAGTGTGAGGCGGCATTTTTGCTTGCAAGAAGCCTAGGATTTAACAATATAAATATGGACCTAATAGCAGGTCTTCCGACCGATACCTTTGAGGGATTTAAAGATACCCTAGAGAGAATTTTAAAGCTAGATCCCGAGAGTGTTACTGTACACTCGCTTTCTATGAAAAGGGCGTCGAGTTTAAGTGTGAATGACAATTTGCCCGAAATCAAGGTGGGAATTGAGGCGGCAAAAATGGTAGATTTTGCACGAGAAACTTTAAGCCAGAGGGGTATAATACCCTATTATATGTATCGTCAAAGCAAAACGGTGGGAAATCTCGAAAATGTAGGCTATGCAAAAGAGGGCTTTGAGGGACTTTATAATGTATACATTATGGACGAAACCCATACAATTTTAGCTTGCGGTGCCTCGGCGGTTACAAAGCTTCGAGAACCAAAGGGCGATTATATTTCGAGAATTTTTAACTTTAAATATCCTTATGAATACATAAACCGATTTGATGAGCAATTATCAAGAAAGGACGGTATCAAGGAATTTTATGAAGAGTACTCTAAATGAAATAAACAAGGCGATTTTATCTGACAGTAAGGCTTTTATAGAGCTTTGCGAAAAGGAATATCACGATGAGATTTTTTCTACCGCACAAATAATTGCCGATAATGACGATATAAAAATTGTGGCATTGGCAGGACCGTCGGCTTCGGGCAAGACGACATCGGCACATATTTTAGCCGAAAGACTGACAGCCCTTGGTGAAAAGACTATTATAGTTTCCCTTGACGATTTTTATTATTCTTATGACGAATTACCCACCTTGCCCGACGGCAAAAAGGATATTGAGTCGGTAAATTCGCTTGATATAAGCCTTATAAAAAAATGTCTTAATGAAATAGTAGAAACGGGAAAAACAGACCTACCCGAGTACGATTTTAAAACCCGTACCTCGAAAAAGGGAGCAAAAAGCGTTGATATCGGCAAGCGTGGTATTGTTATTGTAGAGGGTTTGCATGCACTAAATCCTGTTATTACCGATTTAGTACCCCAAAAAAACATTTATAAAATTTATATAAGTGTAAATTCGGGTGTTACCGATGATAAGGGAGAGCTACTGCTTTCAAGCCGAAAGATAAGACTTATGCGAAGAGCACTTCGTGACGAGGTTTATAGAAATAGCGATATAAACAACACCTTAACCTTATGGGAGGATGTTGTAAAGGGTGAAAGGAAGTATCTTTATTGCTTTAAAGGTACTGCTGATAAGATTTTTAAAACATTTCATAGGTATGAGCCTGCTCTTTATAAAAAACGCTTTAGCGAAATGTTGGGTGAAGTAGACCGAGAGCATAGGGGGTATGAGTATTTTTACGAGACCGTAAAGGGTGTAGAAAATTTTGTGGATTTACCCTATTCGGCAGTGCCGGAAAATTCACTGATACGTGAGTTTATAGGCGACGGAAAATACAACCGCTAAAATAAATGTTTACAATTTTCGTATTGAGCTAAGCTTATTTGTGTGTTAAAATTATTTTAGAAAATAAAATTATAAATAAAAAGGAGAATGGTTATGGATTTTTTGGATAATGCAATTGTTAAGGCAAAGGAAGCTTTTGGCGTGGTTTCTAAAAAAACGGAGGAAATTGTTACCACCGAAAAGCAGAAGTTTGACGTGAATTCCCTTAAAGCAAAGCTTCAAAAGGATTATGCGAAGCTTGGCAAGTACTATTTTGAAACCGTTTTAGCAAACGGTGAGGCTGACGAAAATGTTAAGGACACTGTAGAGGCTATAAAGGAAAAGCTTGAC
The DNA here is from genome assembly GCA_015065725.1 of Oscillospiraceae bacterium. GTDB lineage: Bacteria > Bacillota > Clostridia > Oscillospirales > Acutalibacteraceae > UBA737. The sequence continues at coordinate 26,365 of SVPV01000002.1, read as the reverse complement.
GAAATTGAAAAGCTTAATGCTGAAATTTTAGCTGCAAAGGCAAAGCGTTTATGCCCTGCTTGCAGTGCTGCTGTGCCTGAAAATGCAAAATTCTGCAATAATTGCGGCGAAAAGCTGATAATAGACAGCGAGGAATAATAAGAATTATGGGAAATTTAAAAATAGGTGTTGTAGTTGCCGACGTTGAGGAGTACAAGCCCCTTTGTGAGCTTTGGGCTAAAAGTGAAATACCCTCTAAAATGGAAATTGAACGCGATAATAACAGTTATCTTTTGAAAACCGAAAGCGGCGAGGCAGAGGTTTTGTGTATAAATTGCGGCATAGGCAAGGTTAATGCCGCAGCTGCCGCTATGTATCTTATAAATAAAGGCTGTTCGGTTATATTAAACTATGGTCTGTCGGGCGGTATAAGCGGTGTTTGCCGTGGTGAAACTATAGTAGCCGACAGGTTTTTAGAACACGATTTTGATTTAACTACAATTGGCTATGCACCTTGTGAAAAACCAAGACAGAAGTATATCTATGAAGCCGATAAGAATCTTAAAGAAATTATATCTTCGCTATATCCTAAAATGAAGCAGGGTACAGCTGTTTGCGGCGACCGTTTTATATGCAGTGCGGCGGACAGGGATTTCTTTAAAAATAATTTCGGTGCAATGTCTTGCGATATGGAAACGGGTGCTATTGCCTCGGTTTGTGATATGATGTCGGTGCCTTTTATTGCACTTCGCCGTATATCTGATGATGCAGGGGAGAGTGCGGTTGACAGCTATAACGAAATGAATACATCGGGGGAGACCGTACTTACCGATATATTTGAAAGAATAGTGCTTTCGGTTATTAATTCAAAAAAGTTTTAGGAGAATAAAATGCCTAATAAAACAAGAAAACAGCAAAGCTTTGAATACGGTGCTGTAATTCTGCTTTGCTCTACAATGATAGTAAAACTAATTGGTGCGATTTTTAAAATACCCCTTTCAAATCTTATAGGTGATTTGGGCTTTGGCTATTTTTCCTCGGCGTACGATTTGTTTACACCTATATATTCACTTTCAATGGCGGGACTGCCTATTGCGGTATCTCGCCTTGTGGCAGAGCATATGGCGGCGGGCAGATATAAGGATGTAAGACGAAGTCTGTCTGTTACCAAAAAGGCGTTTTTTGTAACCGGCTTTGCAGGTCTTTTATTAATGCTTATACTGATATATCCGTTTGTTAGAATAACCGACCAAACGGGAAAAACAGTATACAGTCTGTTTGCAATAGCACCCTCGCTTTTGTTTTGCTGTATAATGTCAACCTATAGGGGATATTATGAGGGACTTCGTAATATGTACCCAACTGCCGCCTCCGATATTATAGAGGCAATGGGTAAACTGGTGCTAGGGTTAGGCTTTGCCTATGCTGTAATGAAAATCACCGACAATGTGGCTCTTGCGGCGGCAGGTGCTATGCTCGGTATTACGGTAGGTGCGGCGGCGTCAGCACTCTTCTTGCGACTCCGTTACAAATTTAAGGGCGATATGATTACCGAAGAAGAATTAGCTTCAAGTCCCGAGCCGATGGCATCAAAAGCCACCTTAAAGGCACTGATATCGATAGCTATCCCTGTGGTTGTGGCTTCGCTTGCAAATAATATTGCCTCGCTTGTAGACGTTTCTATGGTAAAGTGGCAGCTATCGCATCTTATGGAATCGGGCGGCCATATAATAACCGATATGTATAGTGCTTCTATAGCGGATTATAATGCTACCGCCTCGGAAATACTTACAAATGAGGCTGTTCCGACATTCCTTTACGGTATAAGGGGTAAGGCATTTACTGTTTATAATCTTATTCCTACAATCACCTCGGTTTTGGGTGTTAGTGCACTTCCGGTGCTTGCGTCCTCTTGGGTTAAAAAGGATAAACCGCTTATAAAGCGTAATATTGATTCTATGATTAAAACCACCGCACTCATTGCTATGCCTGCAGGTATCGGCTTTGTGGCGGTTGGCGGCGGCATAATGTCACTTCTTTATGAAAGTGTAGCATCGGTAGAAATCGGTACACCTATGATGCGTATTTTTGGGTTTGCGGCATTTTTTGCAGGACTTGCTATTCCTATGACAAGTATGCTTCAGGCAATAGGCTATCAGGTTGCGGCACTTCGCAATATCGCTATAGGAGCGGCTTTAAAAATCATAGTAAACTTTATCTTTGTAGGCATACCGTCAATTAATATTCAAGGTGCTGCGGCAGGAACCTTTGCTTGTTATTTGTTTGTGTTTATAGCAAACCTTATAACACTTATAAGGGCAACGGGCGTAAAGCCGTCCTTTAAAAAGGTGCTTTTAAAACCGTTTTTGGCGGCAGCGTCTTGCGGAATTGCAGCTTATGCGGTGTCTGCAGTCGGCACCTCCAAGCTTATAACTGTGGCAGCTATAGCTGCTGCGGCAGTAGTATATTTAGTGGCTTTAGTAGCCCTTAACACCTTTGAAGAGGAGGATGTTTTGGCTCTTCCAAAGGGTGAAATGCTTTTAAAATGGTGTTTAAAGCTTAAAATAATTCGTTAAAATTAACAAAAATTCAAAAAAATAGCAAAAAAAGGCTAAAATTTACTAAAATCTATTGATTTTTTTAAATTTATATGTTAGATTTATATAGTACATGTAGGCTTGTCCTAAAGTACAAGCGTATATTAACAACTTAAGTGTTGTATAAAAATTTATGGAGGTTCTTATTATGAACAAAACAGAATTAGTAGCAGCTATTGCTGAAAAAGCAAATCTTTCTAAAAAGGACGCAGAAAAGGCTCTTGCAGCTTTCACAGACACAGTTGCAGATACTCTTAAGAAGGGTGACAAAATTCAACTTGTAGGCTTTGGTACTTTCGAGGTACGTGAGCGTGCAGCTAGAACAGGTATCAATCCTCAGACAAAGCAGACAATCAAAATTGCTGCTTCCAAGAATCCCGTATTCAAGGCTGGTAAGGCTTTAAAGGATACCGTTGCTAAGTAATTAAATTTATTAATTCGGGACTGTCACTTTTTGTGGCAGTCCTAAAATTTTCTAAATTACAAAGTGGGAAAAATTATGCGACTGGATAAATATTTAAAGGTTTCACGTCTTATAAAAAGGCGAACTATCGCAAATGAAGCTTGCGATGCGGGCAGAGTTACAGTTAACGGTAAGGTAGCCCGTGCTTCTTATGACGTAAAGGTGGGCGATGTGGTTGAAATTACATTCGGTACACGAACGGTAACCTTGAAAATTACCGAGGTTACTGAGGTTGTCCGCAAGGACGATGCCGCATTGCTTTACGAAATAATAGCTTAATCAAGCTCAATATAGAATAAAACACGCCTCTGTTTAATATTTTTAAATAGAGGTGTTTGTTTTGGATGAAAAATTAAATCTTGCACATAAAATTATAATTGATGAAAGAAAAAATCTTAATATTTCGGGCGTTTTGGAGGTCAAGGCTTTTGATGACGAAACGCTTATTCTTGATACCGTTTTGGGTGGTCTTACAGTAAAGGGCGAGGGACTTCATATAATAAGCTTTAACACCGAAACGGGCGACCTTTTAGCAGAGGGGAAAATACATGCTGCGGTATACACCTCGCTTAATAACAAGGGCAGCTTTTTAAAGCGAGTGTTTAGGTAAATGTGGGAAATAGACGTTGGCTTTCAAATGCTAGGGCTTGTTTGCTCGTTGCCGCTTGGTATAACGGCGGCTTTTTTGTATGATTTTTTAAGAGCATTAAATAAAAGCTTTAAGCCTAAAGCACCTCTGGTTTTTCTGTTTGACGTTTTGTATTGGCTTATACTAGCTATAATCTATTTTACTTTTTTTATGGTCTTTACAAACGGGCAGATTAGAATGTATGTCTTTTTAGGCTCGGTATCAGGGTTCATTTTTTCAAGGCTTACTCTTTCAAGAGTTTTTCTTTTTTTGCTTTTGGGACTTTTTAAGATATTTAAGGTTTTAGGTAATAAATTAAGGGCGTTTTTCAGGCGGTTCACCCGTTTTGCCCTAAAAAGAATTAAAATTTCTAAAAAAACATTAAAAAAACCTTTTATAAAGAGAAAAAAGGCTTGAAAAATGTGTGTGGGTTGTTGTATACTAAACGGTATAGTAAGGGAAATTTTTTAAAAAATCGGAGTGTCAAATGATATGGCTCGGGAACGCAAGAAAAGTGTACTTTGGCGACTTTTAATTATAGGTATTTCGGTTTATATGATAGCAACACTTGTCGGTCTTTGGTCTACGCTTAATGATAGCCGTGCCGAGCTTCGAGAGCTTGAAGCACAGCTTTCGGTTCAGCAGACCGATATTGACGAGCTTAAAAGCCTGCTTGAAAGCGACTCACACGATGAGCTTGTTGAAAGGGCTGCAAGGGAAAGACTTGGCTATGTCTATTCTGATGAACAAATCTTTATAGACATTTCAGGAAAATAATATATTTATTCATTGTGTTTGAGGAGGACAAACAGCGTTTATGCAGTTAAAGGTCGGAGACATTGTAGAAGGTAAAATTACCGGAATCACCAATTTTGGTCTTTTTGTGGACATCGGTGAGGGAAAATCAGGAATGGTACATATTTCAGAGGTGGCACGCACCTACGTTAATGACATTCGTGAACATTTTAAGGAAAATGACCAGGTTAAAGCAAAGGTGCTTACCGTTTCAGAAGAGGGAAAGATAAGCCTTAGCATTAAGCGTGCTTTGGAGGCAGAGCAAAAGGACGAGGGCCCTCACGTAAAGCGTGAGCGTAAACCCTATCAGCCGCCAAAGCCTGATAATTCGTTTACTTGGATGCCTAAAAAGCAAGAGCCGGCATCTTTTGAAGAAATGATGAACCGCTTTAAGCAGACAAGCGATGAAAAGTTTTCCGACTTAAAGCGTAAAAATCCCGAAGCTAGACGTACAAAACGCGGTGCGGGCGGGGCTAGATAATTAAAATTTACGGGCAGACTTGTTTACTGTGCGGGTGCACGGAATAGGACTGCCCGATTTTATGTAAAGGAGGCTTTAGTATGAATAAAATTGACGTCAAAAGAATTACCGACGCGGTAGCAGAATTATGTATAACGGCTAATAAAAAATTACCCGATGATATTGAAAAGCGTATAAAGGAAGCTAAATGCTTTGAATGTAACCCTTTAGCATGTAGTGTACTTGAGGATTTAGAAAAAAATATTGAAGCCTCAAAAACTATGGATATTCCTATCTGTCAAGATACGGGAATGGCGGTTGTGTTTGTTGAAATCGGTCAAGAGGTGCAGCTTGTTGGCGGCTCGCTTTATGACGCTATTAATGAGGGTGTTAAAGAGGGATACTCTAAGGGGTTGCTTCGAAAATCTGTAGTATCTGACCCGCTAAGGCGTGTAAACACCGACGATAATACACCTGCGGTAATTCACACAAGTATAGTTGACGGTGACGAAATTAAAATAACCGTAGCACCAAAAGGCTTTGGTAGTGAAAATATGAGCGGCATTAAAATGCTGACCCCATTTGATTCAAGAAAAGGCGTTATCGACACGGTGCTGGAGATTGTTAAAAAAGCCTCCAATAATCCCTGTCCGCCAATGGTGGTGGGGGTAGGTATCGGCGGCGACTTTGAACAGTGTGCGTATCTTTCTAAAAAGGCACTTTGCCGTAGTACAGATAAGCGTAATGAGGATAGCTATTATGCCGAGCTTGAAGATGAGCTTTTAGGACTTATCAATGAACTGGATATCGGTCCTCAAGGCTTTGGCGGAAAAACCACCGCTTTAGCGGTAAATATAGAGGTGGCACCTACCCACATAGCAGGACTTCCTGTAGCGGTTAATATAGGCTGTCACGTAACAAGACACAGTAGTACAGTAATAAAATAAAGGTGAACAGATGGATAAGATAAAATTAGTGTCGCCCTGCCTTTTCGGTACAGAAAGTATTTTGGCAGATGAGCTTCGCCGAATGGGAATAGAAAATGTATCGGCAGAAAACGGTAGGGTGTTATATGAGGGTGATTTTAATACCCTTGCACGTGCAAACATAAACTCTCGCTTTGCCGAGCGTGTTTTAATAAATGTGGGTGAATTTACCGCTCTTACCTTTACCGAGCTTTTTGAGGGGGTAAAGGCTCTTCCGTGGGAAAATTATATCGGTGCAAAGGATACATTTCCCGTAAACGGTTGGAGTATTAACTCACAGCTTCACAGCATACCCGACTGTCAGTCAATAATTAAAAAGGCAGTGGTTGAAAGGCTAAAAGAAAAGTATAAAATTTCTTGGTTTGAGGAAACAGGTCCCGAATATAAAATTCGCTTTTCAATACATAAAAACAGCGTTACTATGATGATTGATACCTCGGGTGACGGGCTTCATAAAAGGGGATACCGACGCAATTCAAACAGTGCACCAATCAAGGAAACGCTTGCGGCTTCAATGTGTGATTTGGCACGCATTTACCCCGATACACATATTTATGACCCGTTTTGCGGTAGCGGTACGATTTTAATTGAAGCGGCTATGATGGCTAAAAAACTAGCCCCAGGTTTAAACCGCTACTTTGCAGCCGAAAGGTTTTCCTTTTTGCCAACATCTGTTTGGCATGAGGAAAGAACCAGAGCACAGGATTTAATTCTTCGTGATATTGACTTTATGGGATACGGTTTTGATATTGACGATAACGCTTTAGAGCTTACCGCCGCTAATGCCGCCAAGGCAGGAGTAGGTAAGTACATAAAGGTTAAAAAGGCTGACGTTAAGGACTTTGTAAGTCCGAGTGAGCGTAGCCTTATTATTACAAACCCACCTTATGGTGAAAGGTTGCTTGATGTACGCGAGGCAGAGGCTCTTTATAAAACTATGGGGGAGAACTTTAAAATCGGCAACGGTGTAAAGGCGTTTGTAATTAGTCCGCATGATGAGTTTGAAAAGCATTTTGGCAAAATGGCTGATAAACGCCGCAAGCTTTATAATGGAATGATAAAATGTCAGGTTTATATGTATTTTAAATAAACAAAAAGGAATTTAAAAAATTATGAAGAACATATTTTTTGTAAATCCAATGGCAGGCAAAGGCAAGGAGCAAAAGAAAGTAATAGCTTCTATCAAAGAATATTTTGCTAAAGATGACGGTGACTATGAAATTATAGTTACCAAAAATAAAGGCTATGCCGAAAAGGTCTCACGCGAATATGCACAAAGCGGCGGAAGGTTTAATATGTTTGCCTGCGGTGGTGAAGGCACAGGCTATGAGGTTATTAACGGTATATACGGCTTTAAAAATGTATCTTATGGAATAATTCCTTGCGGAAGTGCCAATGATTTTGTAAGGGGTCTCGGCGACATATCACATTTTCGTGATATATCTGCACAAGTAAATGGTAGTGTAGTTCCTGTAGACCTTATAAAAGCCAATGATAGATATTGTATCAATAGCTGTTCTGTTGGTATGGATGCCATGGTAGCACGAGATATGGGGATTTTTAAACGCCTTCCGTTTGTAAGCGGTTCGCTTGCTTACAATCTTGCTATTGTAAAGACATTTCTTAAAAAATTCGGTGTTAAAATACGGCTTCAGATAGATGACGGAGAATTAAATAATGAAAATTGTCTTTTTGCAGTAATAGCAAACGGTGCATATTACGGCGGCGGATATATGGGGGCACCCGATGCGGTACCCTTTGATAATAAGCTCAATTTTACAAAGGTTGACGTTATTTCAAAGCTTGCAGTTTTAGGATTTCTAGGCAAATACAAAAGCGGTAAGCACGACAGTATTGAGTGTTGTAAGCATACCGACTGTGAAAAAATGTACTTTGAAAGCGACTATAAGCTACCCGTAAACCTTGACGGCGAAATAGTTGAAACCGATAGAATGAGCTTTAGCATTGTTAAAAACGGACTTAATTTTATTATGCCTAATACTTTACCAATTGATTTAAAGTGGAAAAACAAAGTCGGTGCGACGGCAAAATAACTCGAATTTTAAGTAATATAATATAAATTGTTAAATTTTTTTGACTTTCCTTGACTTTTGGAATTATTTACGTATAATAGTTACTTGCAGGGAATTTTTAACATTCCTAAAAAAGTATATTTTATATTGGAGGTTTTTAATATGACTATCAAACCATTAGCCGATAACGTGGTTATCAAGTCGGTTGAGGTAGAAGAAACTACTAAAAGCGGTATCGTTCTTACCGCCGCAGGTAAAGAAAAGCCGCAGATTGCTGAAGTTGTAGCTGTAGGCGACGGACTTGTAGACGGTAAAGAGATTAAAATGACCGTAAAGGTTGGTCAAAAGGTAGTAGCCGCAAAGTATTCGGGTACCGATATTAAGCTTGACGGCACAGAATATACCGTTGTTCGTCTTTCAGACATTTTAGCAGTAGTTGAGTAATTAACGGAGGTATTTTATTATGGCTAAAAAGATTATTTTTGGCGAGGAAGCACGTAAGTCTTTACAAAGCGGTGTTGATAAGCTTGCCAATGCAGTAAAGGTAACACTAGGCCCAAAGGGAAGAAATGTTGTTCTTGATAAAAAGTTTGGCTCACCCCTTATCACTAACGACGGTGTTACAATAGCAAAGGAAATTGAGCTTGAGGACGCATTTGAAAATATGGGTGCACAGCTTGTTAAAGAGGTATCGGTTAAAACTAACGATGCCGCAGGTGACGGCACTACAACCGCTACAGTTTTAGCACAGGCTTTAATTGCAGAGGGTATGAAGAATGTTGCCGCAGGTGCTAATCCGATGGTTGTTAAAAAGGGTATACAGAATGCTGTTAATACCGCTATAGAGGCTATTGTTGCTAACTCTAAAAAGGTAAGCGGTACAGAAGATATTGCACGTGTTGCTACCGTTTCCTCGGGTGATGAGGTTATAGGCAAGCTTATAGCAGAGGCTATGGATAAGGTTAGTGCTGACGGTGTTATCACTGTTGAGGAATCAAAAACTGCCGAAACCTATTCTGAGGTTGTTGAGGGTATGCAGTTTGACAGAGGCTACATTACACCTTATATGGTAACCGATTCTGATAAGATGGAAGCTGTAATTGACGATGCACTTATTCTTATCACAGATAAGAAGATTACTAACATTCAAGAAATTTTACCTTTGCTTGAGCAGATTGTTCAATCGGGCGGTAAGCTTTTAATTATTGCAGAGGATATCGAGGGTGAAGCACTTTCTACCTTGATTGTTAATAAGCTTAGAGGTACATTTAACTGTGTTGCAGTTAAGGCTCCCGGCTTTGGTGACAGACGTAAGGAGATGCTTCTTGATATTGCTATTCTTACAGGCGGTCAGGTAATTTCTGCTGATTTAGGTCTTGAGCTTAAGGATACAACTATCGACCAATTAGGCCGTGCCCGTCAGGTTAAGGTTTCAAAGGAAAATACAATTATAGTTGACGGTGCAGGCGATTCAGACGAGATTCAAAGCCGCGTAGCACAGATACGTAATCAGGTTGCTACTACAACCTCTGAATTTGACCGTGAAAAGCTTCAAGAGCGTCTTGCAAAACTTGCAGGCGGTGTTGCTGTTATTAAGGTTGGTGCTGCTACCGAAATCGAAATGAAGGATAAAAAGCTTCGTATTGAGGACGCACTTTCTGCTACTAAAGCTGCTGTTGAAGAGGGTATCGTAGCAGGCGGCGGCGTAGCACTTATAAACGCTATTCCTGCTGTTTCAAAGCTTTTAGAGGCTACCGACGGCGACGAAAAGACAGGTGTTTCCATAGTTCTTAAGGCACTTGAGTCACCAATTCGTCAAATCGCTTACAATGCAGGCATCGAGGGCTCTGTTATAGTTGATAAGATTGTTAATAGCGGTAAGGTAAATTACGGCTATGACGCTTATAAGGAAACTTACGCAGATATGATAGATGCAGGTATTGTAGATCCGACAAAGGTTACACGTTCAGCACTTTTAAATGCCGCTTCTGTAGCAGCTATGGTGCTTACTACAGAAAGCCTTGTTGCTGATATTAAGGATGACGCTGCTAATGCCGCAGCCGCTGCTGCAGCTGCTGCTGGAGCCGGCGGAATGTACTAATTAATAGAAAACTAAAAAAGTCCGTTAAGTTTTAGCTTAACGGACTTTTTATGTGTAGTACAAAATTAAAGCATATGAGCCCTTAGTTCCTCATCGCTTAAAGGTGACAATAGAGCAGGGGGAATGTCAAAGACGGTTTTGCAACCAACCTCACCCTTTTGCCACAGCCTATAAATTGCACGGGCATAGGCTACCAACACGCTCGCGGTAAATTCGGGGTTAGAATCAAGCTTTAAGCTATATTCAATAATATGGTTGTGGGCGTTGTTTTCACCCGTTTTACCTGTTCTTATTACAAATCCGCCGTGTGGAATACCCTTGTGGTCACGGTCTAGTTCTTCTTGGCTTATAAAGTTTACTGTGGTATCATAATCGGCAAAATATTTGGGCATTGTCTTGATTTCGTTTTCAATACGTTCAAGGTCTGCACCCTCTGCGGCTACAACGTAGCAGAGCCTTGTATGCTTATCCCTAGTTGTAAGCTCGGGATTTTCGCCGCTTCTAACCCTCTCTAGTGCCTCGTCTACAGGGCAGGTATATTGACGTGCATCAAGCACACCCTCAATTCTTCTTATAGCATCGGAATGACCTTGGCTTACACCCTTGCCCCAAAATGTGTAGTCATTTCCATTTGGAAGTATTGCCGAGGCATAAAGGCGGTTAAGTGAGAACAAGCCTGGGTCCCAACCGCAAGAAATAAGGGCAGTAGTGTTATTCTTTTTGGTGGCTGCATCAACATTATCAAAATGCTTTGGTATGTCGGCGTGGGTATCAAAGCTGTCTACCACATTAAAATCTTCCGCAAGTTCGGGGGTCATAGTGGGTAGGTCGGTAGCACTGCCACCGCAGATTATAAGCACGTCTATATTGTTTCTATAATTCTTGATTTCTTCAGCACTGTACACCTTTGCACCCGTTACTGTCTTAACAGTTTCGGGCGGTCTTCTTGTAAATACGCCGAAAAGTTCCATATCTTCGTTCTGTGCAACGGCATATTCGACACCCTTGCCTAAATTACCGTAACCGTAAATTGCGATTTTCATTTTGATCGTCCTTTCAAAAAAATGCCATATAAAAATTTTATTCTTATAATGCCAATTTGTCAATGGTTTTATAATATTTTTTAAATATAATCTTATTTTGATTGACAATATTTTCATAAAAGAATATAATGACTAGTAACAGTCGTATACTTTTTGGAGGATATTGATGATTTGCAATAATGTTTTAGATGCACTCGGTAGTACGCCTATAATCAGGCTTAACCGTATGTGCGATAGTGATTCTGCAGAGATACTTGTTAAATTTGAGGGGCTGAATGTTGGCGGCTCTATAAAAACAAGAACGGCTTATAATATGATACTTGATGCCGAAAAACGCGGAGTTATAAATAAAGATACAATAATTGTTGAGCCTACAAGCGGAAATCAAGGCATAGGTCTTGCATTGGTGGGTGCTGTAAGGGGCTATAAAACCAAGATTATTATGCCCGATTCGGTTAGTGAAGAAAGACGAAAGCTAGTTCGTCACTATGGGGCAGAGGTGATTTTAGTTCACGATGCGGGCAATATAGGTGACTGCATTGATGAATGTGTTAAAACCGCACTGACTATGCAGAAAGAGGATAAAAGGGTTTTTGTTCCGCAACAGTTTGAAAATCCTGCAAATCCCGATGTACAGCGTTTTGTTACCGCTAAAGAGATTTTAGAACAGGTTGACGGTCCGATACACGGATTTTGTTCAGGCATTGGTACAGGCGGTACAATTACAGGCATTGGTGAAATATTAAAAGAGGCTAATCCCGATATTACTATCTGGGCGGTTGAACCCGAAGATGCGGCTATACTTTCGGGTGGCTCAATCGGTACACATATTCAAATGGGCATAGGCGACGGCGTTATACCAAAAATACTTAACCAACAAATCTATAGCGATATTTGCATAATAAAGGATGAGGAAGCTATAAGCACTGCAAAGGATTTAGCTAGACTTGAGGGTATTATGTGCGGTATTTCAAGCGGAACTAATGTTGCCGCCGCAATAAAGCTTGCTAAAAAATTAGGTAAAGGTAAAACTGTGGTTACCGTTTTACCCGATACTGCCGAGAGATATTTTTCAACCCCACTTTTTGAGGGTGATTTTTAAAGATGGTTATAAAAAATATAAATTTTGTAGGGGAGGCGAAACGCCTCCCCATTTAATTTTTTGTAAAAAGGTATGGAAAAGTGATTAAAATCTGAAATTTTTACATAGAATATTAATTAGGCGTAAATATGAATATTATTAATATTAAATTAATAATAAATAACTTGACAAAGACGGTATATAAAGGGTACAATATTATAAATTGGGTTTATATACGTTTTTGAATATTTATTATATATTTATTGTTGACTTTTTTAAGGTTGGGCAGGCGTGTGTTCCACCTTTGTAATACATAAAAAACTTGGAGGAAACTGAACTTAATGCAAGAAAATAAATCTAAATCTCAAAAGCATAACTCTGCTCTAGAAAAGCAGGGTTACGGTGCTGTACAAAAAAATATAACTGCTAAACAAGCTTCAAAATCTGTTGGCAACAAATCAAAACAACAAAGCAGTTCCAAAGATAATCAAAAGTTTGAAAAGAAAACTAACGGTTATAAAAATCATCAAAGCAAGGCAAAACGTGAAAATATATCAAAGCCTGTAGATATAAAACCGCTTCATATAATTCCGCTTGGCGGTCTTGGTGAAATAGGTAAAAACATCACCGCATATGAGTATGACGGCGATATGTTCTTGGTGGATTGCGGAATGAGCTTTCCTGACGAGGACACCCCAGGTGTTGATATCGTAATACCCGATTTTACCTATGTGCTTGAAAATAAGGATAAAATTAAGGGACTTGTAATAACCCACGGTCACGAGGACCATATAGGTGCTATACCGTATCTTGTACGCAATTTTAATTTGCCTATTTATGCCACACGGCTTACAATCGGACTTATAGAGGGTAAGCTTAAGGAGCATAAGCTTTTAGCCGATGCAAACCTAAATGTAGTAGCACCTGGTAGCACAGTAAGCTTGGGCAAATTTACGGTTGAGTTTATACACGTTAACCATTCTATACCTGATGCAGCAGGTTTTGCTATAAGCTGTCCTGCAGGCACGGTGGTGCATACGGGTGACTTTAAGATAGATACTACACCTATTGACGACTATGTAATAGACCTTGCCCGTTTGGCAGAGCTTGGTAAAGAGGGTGTTTTGGCGTTACTTTCCGACTCTACTAATGCTGAGCGTGTAGGCTATACTGCATCAGAAAGACTTGTTGGCGAGTCGCTTTCTAACCTCTTTAAAAGGGCAGACGGTCATCGAATAGTTGTTGCAACATTTTCTTCTAACATTCACCGCATACAGCAAATTATTTATGAGGCTGCAAACTGTAACCGTAAGGTAGCACTTTCGGGCAGAAGTATGCTTAATGTTGTAAATGTTGCAAGCGAGCTTGGATATATCGATTTACCGAACGGTGTGCTTATTGATATAGATATGATTAAAAATTACCGTCCCGACCAGCTTGTAATTGTTACAACAGGTAGTCAGGGCGAGCCGCTTTCGGCACTTCACCGCATAGCTTTTTCGGAGCATAGGCAGGTTGAAATTATACCTGGGGATATGTTTATTATATCGGCAACACCAATTCCAGGTAACGAAAAGCTAGTTGGCAAGGTTATTAATGAGCTTATGAAACGCGGTGCTAATGTCGTATACGAAAAAATGTATGACGTACACGTTTCGGGCCACGCTTGCCAAGAGGAACTAAAGCTTATAATGAGCATAGTAAAGCCGAAATACTTTATTCCCGTTCACGGTGAGGAAAGGCATCTGCGTAAGCATGCGGGCCTTGCAAACGCAATGGGAATTTCAGAGGATAATATTTTAATAGGCTCTAACGGTAATGTTATGGAACTTTCAAATAAGGGTATTAAGTGTGTTGACAGCGTAACGGCAGGCAGAGTTCTGGTTGACGGACTTGGCGTTGGTGATGTTGGAAGCATAGTTCTACGTGACCGTAAGACCTTATCTAACGACGGTATTATAGTGGTTGCCGTATCTGTAGATGCGGTTACAAGAGAAATAATATCGGGTCCCGACGTTGTATCACGCGGATTTGTTTATGTTAAGGAATCTGAGGAACTGCTTGCCGGTCTTAACGAGCATGTTTGCGATATTTTAGAGCGTTGCTATTTAGCAGGCGTTAGAGATTGGGCTACAATAAAACAGAGAATCAAGGACGGTGCGGCAAAATATCTATATACCAGAACCCACCGCTCACCCATGATACTGCCCATAATAATGGAAGTGTAAGAATTTTAATCCGAGGTAAAGGAGAAAATAAAAATGAAGGTAATTTTATTAGCTGATGTAAAAGGTCACGGCAAAAAGGGAGAGCTTTGCAACGTATCTGACGGATACGCAAGAAACTTTCTTTTTCCAAAAAAGTTAGCAATCGAGGCTGATAATGCCGCAATGTCAGAGCTAAAGAGCCGCGAGGAAGCAAAGGCTCATCATAAAGAGGAGGAAATTGCTGCCGCTAAAAAGACAGCCGCAGAGCTTGACGGTAAAACAGTTACTATGAAAGCAAAGGCAGGCTCGGCGGGTAAGTTGTTTGGCAGTGTTACCTCTAAAGAGGTTGCAGAGGAAATTAAAAAGACCCTAGGCATTCAGATAGATAAAAAGAAAATGACTATGGCTGACATTAAAAATTTCGGTGAATACACCGCAGAAATTAAGCTTTATACCGGAATTACTGCTAAGGTTACCATAGTGGTTACGGAGTAATTTATGAGTGACGATAGACTTTACGATTTAGACGGTACACGCCAGCCATATTCTGTTGAAGCCGAGCAGGCGGTTTTGGGTGCTATAATTATCGACCCTAAAAGTCTTAATGAAATAGCAACTCAAATTAAGCCCGAGTATTTTTATATTCCGCAGCATAGGGATATTTATACGGCACTTTCTTCTATGTTTGAATTAAATCAGACAATAGATTTTGTATCACTGCTTGAAAAATTAAAGCGTGACGGTGTTTATGATGACGCGGGCGGCAAGGCATATATTGCAAAGCTTGTAGATACTGTACCCTCTGCGGCAAATGTGCTTACCCACGTTGCAATTATGCGAGAGCGTTATTACGCACGCTCATTAATGGATGCGGCTAAGGGTATTATCCACGATATAAATGAAAATGCTATGGATTCGGGCAAGCTGCTTGATTCTGCCGAGCAGAGAATTTATGAAATCCGCGAGGGTAGGGAAATCAGCGGTCTTACCCACATAAAGCAGGTAATAGAGGCTGAAACCTACGACCGCCTTACAAAAATGGCAGACCCCGAAACCCGCGACGATTACATAGGAATACCTTGCGGTATAGGTCAGCTTGATAAAATGATAACAGGTCTTAATAAATCCGACCTTATTATTTTGGGTGCCAGACCAGGTATGGGTAAAACGTCATTTGCACTTAATATTTTACGTAATGTGGCACTTACTGCTAACAAAACGGTGTGTATGTTCTCACTTGAAATGACACGCGACCAATTAGCACAGCGTCTGCTTTCGAGTGAGGCGGGCATAAAAAGCGAAAAGCTTCGCACAGGTGAGCTTGATGCTGACGAATGGACAAGGCTTGCTCAAGCAGGTGACATTCTGTCTAAAGCTAATATATATTTTGACGAAACCTCGTCAATTACTGTGCCGGAAATGAAGGCAAAGCTTAGACGTATGAAGCGTGTTGACCTTGTAATTATAGATTATTTAGGTCTTATGCATTCGGCAAAGCATACCGATAACCGTGTACAAGAAATTTCCGAAATCACAAGAAGTCTTAAAATTATGGCAAAGGAATTAAAGGTGCCTGTAATTGCCTGTGCACAGCTTTCACGTGCTACAGAGGCAAAGGGAAAATCTCACCGTCCCGCCCTTGCAGACCTTCGTGATTCGGGTTCTATTGAGCAGGATGCAGATATAGTTATGTTCCTTTATAGAGATACCTATTATGATAATGAAAAGAATCCTGATGACGACCATTCAAATCCTAATGAGGCAGAGTGTATTGTTGCTAAGAACCGCCACGGCGAGCTTGGCACAGTAAAACTTCACTGGGACGGTCAGTTTACAAGATTTACTTCTATGGATGTGTTTCGATGATAGAAAACAAGGTGCTTGAGGCAATAAAGAATTTTAATATGCTTAAAAAAAGCAAAAAGGTCACCGTTGCTCTTTCGGGCGGTGCTGATTCGGTATGCCTTTTGCACACCTTGTTTAGTTTAAAAGAACGCCTTGGAATTGAACTTTCGGCGGCACACCTTAACCATATGATAAGGGGTGAAGAAGCCGACCGCGACCAAGATTTCGTTAAAAAGCTTTGCGGAGATTTAGGCGTTCCGATTTTTTGTGAGCGTATTGATGTACCCAAATATGCTAAAGAAAATTCTTTAAGCGTTGAGCTTGCCGCCCGACAACTGCGTTATGAATTTTTACGGCGTGTAGCTGGCGGCGGTCTTATAGCAACCGCTCATAATTCGGGTGATAATCTTGAAACGGTGCTTTTTAATTTAACAAGAGGTACTGCAATCAAGGGACTTACGGGAATTCCTGCTATAAGGGAGGATATTATCCGTCCGCTTATATTCTGTTCAAGGGCAGAAATTGAGGAATACTGTAAGGATATGGGTCTTACATTTGTTACCGATAGCACAAATCTTTGTGACGATTATACGCGGAACAAAATTCGCCATAATATAGTGCCTTTGCTTCGTGAATTAAACCCCTCAATAGAATATGCGGTGCTTAGAATGGGTGAGGCACTCTCACACGATAGCGATTATCTTGAAGAAAAGGCTGAAGCAGAGTTTAAAAACCGAATTTTAGAGGATAATGTTTTATCACTTTCGGGTTTTAAAAACTTACATAATGCGGTGGCTATTCGTGTTTTAAAACGGTTTTGCGATACAGTTCGGGTGGGTGACGTCAGTAGCAGTCATTTAAATCTGCTTTATAACGTGGCTCTTTCGGGCGGTGAGGCACAGCTTCCAAAGGCGGTGTTCGAATCGGAATCAGGAAAGCTTCACTTAAAATCGGAGCGGAACAGCAAAAGCTTTTCGGTAGAGATGGTTGAAGTTCAAAAAAGCGAAATTGAAGATTTTGAAAAAATTAACAATTTGTTATTAAAAAACTATATAGATTGTGATAAAATAAAAGGCAAATTGGTCTGCCGCACGCGAGAGAGCGGCGACAGTATAAAGCTTAAAAACAAAAACGGCACAAAACCGCTTACAAAGGTTTATAACGAGTACCGTATTCCTGCAAGTATTAGGGATACGCTCCCCGTGATTGCGGATGACTGCGGTGTTGTGTGGATTTATAAGGTTGGGGTTGCTGAGCGTGCCGCAACCGACAGTAATTCAACTAATATACTTAAAATTAAGGTATATGAGGGTTTGGGAGAGAATTATGGAAATAAATAAGGATGTAGAAAAGATTTTGGTTTCAAAGGAAGAAATCAAAGAAGTTTGTCAAAGACTTGGAAAACAGATTTCAGAGGACTACAAGGATAAAAAATTACTTCTTGTAAGCGTGCTTAAGGGCAGTGTAGTTTTTCTTGCCGACCTTATGCGTGAAATTACCTGTGACTGTGAAATTGATTTTATGGCTGTTTCGTCTTATAGCGGTACAAAAACTACAGGTGTAGTAAAATTTAAAAAAGATATGGATGTAGACCCCGACGGACAGGACATACTTATAGTTGAGGATATTCTTGATTCGGGTATAACGCTTTCCTATCTTAAAAAGGTGCTAATAGACCGTAATGCTGCAAGCGTTAAGGTTTGTGCTTTTTTGGATAAGCCTGCAAACCGTCAGACTGATATTAAGGCTGAATATGTAGGTGCTGTTGTTCCTGATGAGTTTATTATAGGTTACGGCCTTGATTATAATGAAAAATACAGAAATTTACCCTATGTTGGTGTGCTGAAACGCGAGGTTTACGCCGGCAAATAGGAAAGGAGAAAAACCCTTGAAAAAGAATTTTAAAAGCATAGTTTTGTATCTTGCTATTCCGATAGTGCTTATACTTTCGATAATGATGGTTCAAAGATTTACAAAAAACTCTGCACAGACAAAGTATTACCAGATAGTTGATATGGTAATAAACAACGAAATATCGGAATATCAGCTAAACCTATATAACGGAGACCTTACCTACGTTAAGCGTGACGACGGTAAAACCTACCGTTACACCGTAGCTGATCCGTCAATTTTCTATAACGACGTAAATGAAGCGGTTATGAAAATTAACGAGGAAAATCGCGGCACCGACAAGGTGATTAAGCACGATTATAAAAGCGGCGGTCAGGCATCGTGGATTTTAAATATGTTGCCCACAATTATAATGATTGGTCTTATGGTATTGTTCTGGGTGTTTATAATGCGTCGTATGAACGGTGCTATGGGCGGCGACAGAACAATGGGCTTTGGCAAGGCAAACGTTAAAAAGGCGGATGACAAAAAGAAAACCACCTTTGCTGATGTTGCAGGTGCCGATGAAGAAAAGGAAGAAATGGTTGAAATCGTAGACTTTCTTAAAGCACCTAAAAAGTTTAATGAAATGGGTGCTAGAATTCCAAAGGGCGTATTGCTTGTAGGCCCTCCCGGAACAGGTAAAACACTTCTTGCCCGTGCCGTTGCAGGTGAGGCAGGCGTTCCGTTCTTCTCAATTTCAGGCTCTGACTTTGTTGAAATGTATGTAGGTGTCGGTGCTTCGCGTGTACGTGATTTGTTTGGTGAAGCTAAAAAGAATGCACCCGCTATTATCTTTATAGACGAGATTGATGCTGTCGGCAGACAAAGAGGTGCAGGTCTTGGCGGCGGACACGATGAACGTGAGCAGACCTTAAACCAATTGCTTGTTGAAATGGACGGCTTCGGTATGAACGAGGGCGTTATAGTTATGGCGGCTACCAACCGCCCCGATATACTTGATAAGGCTCTTTTACGTCCTGGCCGTTTTGACCGTCAGATTACTGTAAACTACCCCGATGTTAAGGGCAGAGAGGAAATACTAAAGGTACACTCCCGCGGTAAGCCGTTAGGTCCTGATGTAAATCTTGCTACAATAGCAAAATCCACCTCGGGCTTTACAGGTGCAGACCTTGCTAACCTTTTGAACGAGGCAGCCTTACTTGCTGTTCGTCATGGTAAAAAGGCAATTACACAAGTCGAGATTGAGGAAGCTACAATTAAGGTTGTTATGGGTACAGAAAAGAAATCCCATGTAGTTAAGGATAGAGATAAGATGATTACGGCTTATCACGAGGCAGGCCATGCGGTAGTATCCTACTTCTTGCCAACCCAAGACCCTGTTCATCAGATTTCTATTATTCAGCGTGGTATGGCGGCAGGCTATACAATGTATCTGCCCACCGAGGAAAAAGGTCATACCTCTAAAAATCAGATGCTTGAACAGATTTGTTCACTGCTAGGCGGAAGAGCTGCCGAACAGTTAACTCAAAACGATGTTTGCACAGGTGCCTCTAACGATATCGAGCGTGCAACCGACCTAGCACGCAAAATGGTTACCAAGTTCGGTATGAGCGATAAGTTAGGTTTAGTAGCCTACGGTAACGATAATAACGAGGTGTTCTTAGGACGTGATTTCTCATCTACACCTAACTATTCCGAAAAGACTGCTGCTTTAATCGATGAAGAAATCGAAACGGTTGTTATGACACAGTACAAAAAAGCTCTTGAGCTTTTAAACGGTGCTATGCCTAAACTTCACGAGGTTGCCAAAATTCTTTTTGAAACCGAAAAGATTTCGGGTGACGAGTTTAGAGCAATAATGGAAAATAATTAATTAAAAGGCTGTCGCAAAACGCGACAGCCTTTTTGATGTTAAATGATAGTATAATATATACCTATATATAATAGTACCTACTATTAATAATAAAAGTGGATTTTGTCTATGCATTAAAAAATTTAAAAAAAATTAAAAAAATGCTTGCAATTTGTTTTGATATGTGATATTATACACAGGTACGCTGCGAAAATGCGGCGTTGATACATGCGTTGATGCGGGAGGTGGCCCATCTAGAATGGGGAAATTTCCGCGGAGTATGTCCGATTTTAAACCGGGCGAAAGAACTTTGGAGGCTTTAGGATACTTGCGAATCTTGAAGCTGCGGCGATGCGAGTCGCTGCTCCGGAATTGACTGTGACCCCAGCAATACCGGTTTTATATTGTGCCGAAAAGAAAAACACGGCACGGTGTAAGTTTTGCCCGCCAACCAATTAAGGAGGCGAAAATTCACATGGCAGTGAAAGAAAAAATCCGTATTCGTATTAAAGGTTACGACCACGCACTTGTAGACCAGTCCGCAGAAAAAATTGTGGAAACCGCTAAACGTACAGGAGCTAGGGTTTCAGGTCCAGTACCGCTACCCACCGAAAAGGAAGTTGTAACTATTCTCCGTGCTGTTCATAAGTATAAGGACAGCCGTGAGCAGTTTGAAATGCGAACACACAAAAGGCTCATCGATGTAATAAGACCTTCCAACAAAACTGTTGAGGCTTTAACTGGTCTTGAGCTCCCCGCCGGTGTTGAAATCGAAATCAAGCTTTAATATATATTAATATGTAGGCTTAGGCGATTTTCAAACCGCAGGTCAAGTCAGCACAGCTGACCAATAACCGAAATGGAGGAAAAAGAAATGAAAAAAGGTATCGTAGGCAAAAAGCTCGGCATGACTCAGCTTTTTGACGCAAACGGTAATGTTGTTCCGGTTACTGTTATTGAAGCAGGTCCCTGTGTAGTATCACAGAAGAAGACAATCGAGAACGACGGTTATGAAGCAGTACAAATCGGCTACGGCGATATGAAGGCTTCTAAGGTAAGCAAGCCCCAGAAGGGTCATTTTGCAAAGGGTGACGTTGCACCGAAGAAGGTACTTCGCGAGTTCCGTCTTGAAGATGTAAGTGCTATGAATGTAGGCGACATCATTAAGGCTGACATTTTTGCTGAAGGCGATTCAGTAGACGTAAGAGGCACATCTAAAGGTAAAGGCTATGCAGGCGTTGTTAAACGCTGGAACTTCAGCCGCCTTAAAGAGTCTCACGGTACAGGCCCTGTACATCGTCATGGCGGTTCTTTGGGTGTTATCGACCCCGCCAGAGTATTTAAGGGCAAGAAGATGGCTGGCCACCTCGGTAATGAACGCGTAACCGTTCAGAACTTGAGCGTAGTCAAGGTTGACGCAGAAAAGAACATAATCGCAGTTAAGGGTGCTGTTCCAGGTCCTAAGGGCGGAATTGTAGTTCTTTTCGATAGCGTAAAGGCTTAAGGGAAGGAGTGTTTTTAATATGCCGAATATAGCAGTAGTTGATATGGCAGGTAAAAGCGTTGGTGAAATCACACTAAACGATGCCGTTTTCGGAATTGCTCCTAACGCTGTTGTAATGCACATGGCAGTTGTAAACTACCTTGCAAACAGAAGACAGGGCACACAATCCACCCTCACCCGTACAGAAGTATCAGGTGGCGGAAAGAAGCCTTGGAGACAAAAGGGAACAGGTCATGCAAGACAGGGTTCCACAAGAGCTCCTCAGTGGAGACATGGTGGTATTGTCCACGCTCCCAAGCCGAGAGATTATTCTTATTCTCTCAACAAGAAGGTTCGTCAGTTAGCTATGAAGTCTGCTTTGTCTGACAAGGTTCTTACAGGCGACATGATAGTTCTTGACGCACTTAATATGGATTCCTACAAAACAAAGACCGTTGTTGATTGTCTAAAGGCAATCGGTGCCGGCAAGAAGACACTTATCGTTCTTGAGGACAACAATGCTTTTGCAGTAAAGAGCATTGCTAACATCAAGGGTGCTAAGGCAGCTCAGGTTAACGCAATTAACGTATATGACATCATTAACGCAGACACACTTGTTATGGTTAAGGGTGCCGTTGCTAAATTAGAGGAGGTGTATGCATAATGAAAACCGCACAGGATATCATTATTGCTCCGGTAATTACCGAAAAGAGCATGTCCGGCATTGCCGACAAGAAATACACCTTTAAGGTTAACAAAGATGCTAACAAGATAGAAATTGCTATGGCAGTTGAGGAATTATTCAAGGTTAAGGTTGCTAAGGTTAACACTATGAGCGTTCGCGGTCAGGCTAGACGCATGGGACGTTACGAGGGTTACACAGCTTCTTGGAAGAAGGCAATCGTTACTTTAAAGGCAGATTCCAAGCCTATCGAGTTCTTTGACGGATTAATGTAATTAGGTTTTTGTTGGAAATCAAAGATTTCCGGTGATGTATGAAGCCCAAGAGGGCTTCGCTAAGCCAATATAGGAGAGTGAAACAAAATGGCAATAAAGCATTACAAGCCGACTACTAACGGTCGCCGTAATATGACAAGCATGGATTATTCCGAGCTTTCAAAAGTGGCACCCGAGAGAAGTTTGCTTGAGCCCATTAAAAAGAATGCAGGTCGTAACAGCTACGGCCGAATCACAGTTCGTCACAGAGGTGGCGGAAATCGTAGAAAGTACAGAGTAATCGATTTCAAGAGAAACCGTTTCGGTATACCCGCTACAGTTCAAACTCTTGAGTACGACCCCAACCGTTCTGCTTTCATCGCCCTTATTCAATATGAAGACGGCGTTAAGAGCTACATCATCGCTCCTCAAGATTTGAAGGTAGGCGACGTAGTTGTAAGCGGTCCCGATGCCGACATCAAACCCGGCAACGCTTTACCGCTCACAAATATTCCGGTAGGTACTTTCTTACACAATATTGAACTTTACCCCGGTAAAGGTGCACAGCTTGCACGTTCTGCCGGAAATATGGCACAGCTTATGGCTAAGGAAAACGGTATGGCACTACTTAGACTCCCTTCGGGCGAGCTTCGTAACGTACCTGAACGCTGCATGGCAACTGTAGGTGCTGTTTCAAATCCTGAACACAGCAACATCAACTACGGTAAAGCCGGACGTAAGCGTCACATGGGCTGGAGACCTACAGTTCGCGGTTCTGTAATGAACCCCTGCGACCACCCCCACGGTGGTGGTGAAGGTAAATCCCCAATCGGTCGTCCAGGACCTGTTACTCCTTGGGGTAAACCTGCACTTGGTTATAAGACCCGTCAGAAGAATAAACGCTCTGATAAATATATCGTAAAGCGTCGTAAGTAAGTCGGACGAAAGGAGATTTCATAATGGGAAGAAGCATTAAAAAAGGACCTTATGTGCAACCTGTGTTGCTAAAAAGAGTTCAGGAAATGAACGAAGCAGGCGAGAAGCGTATTCTCAAGACTTGGAGTCGTTCTTCTACCATATTCCCCGATTTCGTCGGACATACTTTTGCAGTTCATGACGGACGCAAGCATGTTCCGGTATATGTTACCGAGGATATGGTAGGTCACAAGCTCGGTGAGTTTGCACCGACAAGAACATTTAAAGGCCATGCTGGCTCTAAAACCGGTAAGTAAGCGGCTGAAAGGAGAGTTTAACTATGGAATCAAGGGCTACATTAAAATACGCCCGTATCTCACCCCGTAAGGTGAAGATAGTTCTCGACCTGATTCGTAATCAGGACGCAGACAAAGCTATGGCTATACTCAAGTTTACTCCTAAGTCCGCTTGTGAGTATCTCGAGAAGCTTTTAGCTTCTGCAATGGCTAACGCAGAAAACAATCATAATATGGATGTTCAGAAACTTTATGTTGCTGAGTGCTTTGTGTCTCCCGGACCTATCTTAAAGAGAATCCGTGCTAAAGACCACGGCCGTGCTCATCGCATTTTAAAGAGAACAAGCCATGTAACACTCGTTCTTAAAGAACGTGAAGACTAATAGGGAGGTTTAAATATGGGTCAAAAGGTTAATCCACACGGCATGCGTGTGGGCATAATTAAGAACTGGGACTCACGTTGGTTTGCCAAGGACGAAAAATTCGGCGACACCTTGGTTGAGGACTACAACCTCCGCAAATACCTTAAAAAGACATTGGCAACTGCCGGTCTTGCAAAGGTAGAAATCGAACGTGACGATAAGCGTGTAAGATTACACATTCACTGTGCAAAGCCCGGTATGGTTATCGGACGCAACGGTGCTGAAATCGAAAAGCTCCGTCTAACCTGTCAGGAAATGCTTGGCAAGAACGTTGTAATCAACATTGTTGAGATTAAGAGTCCCGACACTAACGCTACTTTAGTTGCTGAGAACATCGCAGCTCAGCTTGAAAAGCGTATATCCTTCCGTCGTGCTATGAAGCTTTGCATCGGCAGAGCAATGCGTCTTGGCGTTAAGGGTATCAAAACTCAGGTTTCAGGCCGTCTTGGCGGTGCTGAAATCGCAAGAAGCGAACAGTATCACGAGGGAACAATCCCGCTTCAAACACTTCGTGCTGATATCGATTATGGTTTTGCTGAGGCAGACACCACCTACGGTAAGCTTGGCGTAAAGGTTTGGATTTACAAGGGTGAGGTTTTAAGTGACAACCGCAACCACAAGGCTAAGAAGGAAGGGGGAGCCCGCTAATGTTAATGCCTAAACGTGTTAAATACCGCAGAGTACATCGCGGTAGAATGACCGGTGTAGCAACACGCGGTAACACCGTATCTCACGGTGATTTCGGTCTTCAGGCTACTGAGCCGGCTTGGATTACTTCCAATCAGATTGAGGCTGCACGTATCGCTATGACTCGCTGCATTAAGCGTGGCGGTCAGGTTTGGATTAAAATATTCCCCGATAAGCCAATTACAGAGAAGCCTGCTGAAACTCGAATGGGTTCAGGTAAAGGTTCTCCTGAGTACTGGGTAGCAGTTGTTAAGCCCGGTCGCGTAATGTTTGAAATCGGTGGTGTATCTGAGGAACTAGCTCGCGAGGCTATGCGTCTTGCAGCTAATAAGCTTCCGATTAAGTGTAAGTTTATTACTAAGGAAATGGGTGGTGAGCAGTAATGAAAGCTAAGGAAATTAGAGAAAATACTTTGCCTGAGCTCAATGAACAATTGGCTAAGCTCAAAGAAGAATTATTTAATCTTCGTTTCCAGCTTGCCATTAATCAGCTTGAAAACCCGAATCGTATTGTTGCTGTCAAGAAAGATATCGCACGTGTAAAGACAATTATCCGTGAAAAAGAGATCAACAACGACAGCACCAATGCTTAAACAAGGGAGGAAAGCTTAAATGAGCGAAAGAAACCTTCGTAAAACAAGAGTAGGTATCGTTGCAAGCGATAAAATGGATAAAACTGTTGTAGTTGCTATTCAAGACAACGTTAAGCACCCACTCTATAAGAAGATTATCAAGAACACTATCAGACTTAAGGCACATGACGAAAACAACGAGTGTGGCGTAGGCGACAGAGTTCTTATTATGGAAACAAGACCGCTCTCCAAGGATAAGAATTGGCGTGTGGTAGAGATTATCGAAAAGGCTAAGTAGTCAAAGGGAGGAAACCACTGTGATACAACAACAGAGTTACCTCAAGGTTGCCGACAACACAGGTGCTAAAGAAATTATGTGCATCCGTGTTCTTGGAGGCTCCAGAAGGAGGTATGCCAACATTGGCGATGTTATCGTTGCTTCTGTTAAAAAGGCCGCTCCCGGCGGTACTGTTAAGAAGGGCGACGTAGTTAAGGCTGTTGTGGTTCGTTCCGCAAAAGGTCTTCGCCGTAATGATGGCACATACATTAGATTTGACGAAAATGCGGCTGTTATTATCCGTGAGGATAAGAACCCCAGAGGAACCCGTATTTTTGGACCGGTAGCCCGTGAGCTTCGTGATAAGGATTACACAAAAATCCTATCTCTTGCTCCAGAAGTGCTTTAATGAGGAGGTAAACTGAATATGAGTAATCTTCGCATTAAAACAGGCGATACCGTAGTTCTTCTCACAGGAGATGCAAAGGACCGCGGTAAGACCGGTAAAGTACTTGAAGTAAGCCCTAAAGAGGGTAAGGTTATTGTTGAGGGTCTTAACAAGGTTAAGAAACACGTTAAACCCCGCAAGGCCGGTGACCCGTCCGGTATCATTGAGACCGAGAGTGCTATCTATGCTTGCAAGGTACAGGTTGTTTGTCCTAAGTGCAACAAACCTACCCGCATAGGCACAAAGGTTTATGAGGATGGTAAAAAAGACCGCTGCTGTAAAAAGTGCGGCGAAACTTTTTAAGAGTAAGGAGGACATGACATGTCAATTCTTGGGAACGAGTATAAGAAAACAATCGCTCCTGCATTGATGACAAAGTTTGGTTACAAGAGCGTCATGCAGATTC
>SVPV01000001.1 GCA_015065725.1 Oscillospiraceae bacterium | reverse complement strand
TCGTTTTTGGGAAATGATATCTTTTGAATTCCACCTTGAAAAATGGCACGAAAAAACCCAGAAACCGTTGTGGTTTCTGGGTTTTCCGAACCGATATCTTTTTCGGTTCGCAATGTTGGTTGCGGGGACAGGACTTGAACCTGCGACCTCCGGGTTATGAGCCCGACGAGCTACCATCTGCTCTACCCCGCGATATTTAGTTTATGCTTTTTACTGCCAAATTATTATAGCATAAACATTTAAATATTGCAAGACCTTTTTTAGAATAATTTAAACTTTTTTATAAATTTGTTTTTAATTCTTTTGGCTTGCTTTTCTCTGCTTATTACTGTATAATTTTGTTTAAAATGAATTTCTTTACAACAATGAAAGGTGTATTAATATATGTTGTCAACCTTTTATGCTACTTTATCCCCTATGCTTGTATTATTTACATGCATTTTGTTTGGGTATGCAATGTCTAAATTTAAGCTTTTACCCAAGGATACCGCTACCGCTCTATCAAGACTTGAATACTATATTTTAGGACCCGCTTTAAGCCTTAGTTCTCTTTCAAAAAACTGCACACCAGAGTCAATCTCAAAGGAATATGTTTTAATCCTTTACGGTTTGGCAGCAGGTATATTAGCTATATTTATTTCCTATTTGGTGGCAGGTTTTTTTGCAAAAGATGGCTACCAAAACCGCGTTTATAAATATGCTATTGCTTTTGGGAATTTTGCATATATGGGTCAGCCCTTGGTTCTTGCTATTTTTGGCGACGAAATGTTATATAAATATATAGTTTTCACAATGCCATTAACAATTCTTGTTACCACTTGGGGTGTTTCGATACTTATACCCACGAAAAGAGTTAAAGGCAAGCTGCTATTTCTTAAAAATGCCGTAAAATTCCCCACGGTAATGGCTCTTACAGGTGTCTTAATCGGTATAACGGGACTTATTAATGTTTTACCCCAATTCATCAGTCAAACGCTTTCAAGTCTCGGCGGTTGTATGGGGCCTATAGCGATGTTACTTTTAGGTGTAGTTGTAGGTCAGTACAATTTAAAAGAGATATTAACAAATAAAAAAGCTTATTATGCATCGATTATGAGATTGATTATAGCCCCTACAATTATTGTTGCTGTTTTTGCAGTTTTAGGCTGTAGTAAAACCGCTCTTTTATTAATATTATTCGCATTCTCTGCACCGCACGGTCTTAACACGGTAGTTTACCCAGCAAGCTCAGGTCATGACGCCTCACTTGGTGCCTCAATGTCGATAATTTCCCACACTTTTTCAATAATTACAATGCCTATAATGTACGCTTTGTTCACTATGTTATTAGGATAATATATATGTAGATAGCAAAAGGCTCACACCTCGGTGTGAGCCTTTAATTTATAACTGTTTAGGAATTAATTATTCTGCATCAGTCTTTTTGATGGAAAGTATAATATTAACAATAATTCCAAGAATTAAAGCACAAGCAATTGAGGTAATAGTAACCTTACCTATAGACATTGCCATACCGCCGATACCTGCAATAAGGATAACCGAGGCGGTAAATAGGTTCTTATTCTGCTCAAGGTCAACCTTTTGAAGCATTTTAAGACCTGAAACAGCAATAAAGCCGTAAAGGGTGATACAAACGCCGCCCATTACGCAACCTGGAATAGAGTCAAGGAAAGCAACGAAAGGTGATACAAAAGAGATAAGAATTGCTAAAATAGCTGTTGAAGTAATGGTAGCAACCGAGGCGTTTCTTGTAATAGCAACGCATCCAACAGACTCACCGTATGTCGTGTTAGGGCATCCGCCAAAGAAAGCACCAACCATAGAACCTACGCCGTCACCTAAAAGGGTTCTTGAAAGACCTGGGTCTTCAAGAAGGTCGCTTTCAATAATAGAAGAAAGATTTTTGTGGTCAGCAATATGCTCCGCAAAAACAACAAATGCAACCGGAACGTAAGCCACAGCAATAGTTGCAACATAAGACCACTTGAATTCCTTAATACCGTCAAAAGCATTTAAGAATGTGAACTCAGGAACAGAAAGGAAGGTCTTAAGAGTTACGCCGTCAGAAACCAGAGCCTTAAAGGGAGCAAAATCCAAAATCATAAGAGATTCATTTCCTGTAGCACTACCAATAAGTGTAAAAATTAGTGCTAATGCGTAACCAGCAAGAATACCTATAATAAAAGGAATAAGCTTAGCCATCTTCTTACCGTAGGTTGAGCATAGAACAACCACAACCAAGGTAACCAATGCACAAATAAAAGAAACCCAAGTAAAGCCGTTCATAATAAATCCGCCGGCTCCACTTTTTTCACCATAGGAGAAAACATCGTTAATAGCGGCACCTGCAAGAGAAAGACCGATAATAGCAACTGTAGGTCCAATAACAACGGGTGGCATTAAATTATTAATCCACTTAACACCTACTAGTTTTACAATAATCGCTATAAAAACATAAACAAGACCTGCTAAAATAGCACCGATAACAAGACCTAGCATACCAAGGCTCATTGAAACGCCGCCTGCAAAAGCTGCAAGCATAGAATTGATAAACGCGAAAGAAGATCCAAGGAATACTGGACTTCTAAATTTGGTGAAAAGCTGGTAAACAATAGTTCCCACACCTGCACCGAAAAGTGCTGCCGAAGCACTCATACCATTGCCAACAATAGCAGGAACAGCAATGGTAGCCGCCATAATTGCAAGCAACTGTTGAATTGCAAAGACAATCATTTGTCCAAACGCCGGTTTGTCCTTAACGCCATAGATAAGTTTCATTTTTTCTCATCCTCCAAATAATTATAGTAGATAACATATAAATTACCATTAAAATTAATAATACCATTTTCGACAACTTTTGTAAAGTTTTTATTTTATAAAACCTTGATGTTTTTGCATATTTCTTTAAAAAACCGAATATAATATAGATGTGAGTACCCTACCCGTTTATTACCAACTCTGCAAAATCGTCGGTTTGCACAAGTTTTTTAACATAAAATGACATTTAATTACAAATAAAATTGGTTACAACTTTGTAACCTTTTGAATTTTTGAGTTTTTTTCGTCATTTTTAATAATTTTTTGATTTTCGATGTCCTTGACATAGTGTTTTTTAGCATATATAATAGCAAGGCGTTTTGAAGAGTTTAAAAAGTTCAAACAAGTTTTAAAGGAGTTATTGAATGTTAAAAGGAATAAAAACCGCTTTTTGTTCTCTTTATGAAAAGCTAAACGAGAAGCGAATTCCCTGCATTGCCTTTCTTACTGCGGTAGTTATGATTATTACTACATTAATTAGCTACTCAATAAGAACATACGTTATATTTGACGGTGAAAGCACATACAAAGTTAATTCTTTTTTTGCCGGACTTGAAAACAAACTTAATTCAGCAGGCCTTAAATCAAACAATTATAAGATTGTTAAAGTAAATGCAGGAAAAATCAACATAGCATATACCTACCCTGTTTATGTTACAATAGGTGATAAAACCGAAACGGTTGAGGTAACTGGTAATACAACCGTTGAAAGCATTCTTAAAAATGCAGGTTATACGGTTGACAGTTACGATATGGTTGAACCCGCACTTGATACGGTTGTTAAGAATACAATATATATCGACTATACAAATATCGATTATATTACTGACAGCTATACCGAAACCATTCCCGCAAAAACCATAACTGTTTATTCTTCTGATTACAAAAACGGCACCCAAAAAATTGAGCAAGGCTCAGACGGTGTACAGCAGATTAACTGCACACACAAGGTAGTTAACGGTCAAACCGTTGAAACCATAATTGACAGTAGCGAAGTTGTTACCGCACCCGTTAACACCAAAAAGATTGTAGGCACAAAAACAACCTCGGTTAAAACGAGTGTTGCTGTTACCACCAGTGCTTCGGTTAAAACAATATCTACTCTTGTTCCCCCCTCTAGCATTGAGCTTGATATGAACGGTGTTCCAACCAACTATAAAAAGCACATAACCGTACAGGCTACTGCTTACACATATACCGGTCATAACTGTGCAACCGGTGTAGCACCACAGCCTGGTTATATTGCGGTTAACCCTAACGTTATACCTTACGGAACAAAGATGTATATAAAGTCAAGTGACGGTAAATTTATATACGGTTATGCCGTTGCAGCCGATACCGGCGGATTTACAAAAAAATATCCTAACAATGTGGATTTATTCTTTTCTTCTCGTGGTGAATGTTCAGCCTTTGGTAGAAGAAACGTTGAAATTTATATTTTAGAGTAATTTTATTACCTCGTAGTTTAAACGCTACGGGGTAATTTTTTTATACACTGTTAATAGCCTTACTTAAAAAAATACTGCTTGACATTTGGTGTTATATGAATATATACTTATATTATATATATGAATTAACGGAGTAGTTGTTATGGATAATAAATTTAATGCCACATTAGTGGTAATGGCGGCAGGTATGGGAAGCCGTTTCGGCGGTCTTAAGCAGGTTGAGCCTGTAGGCCCCAACGGAGAGGCTATACTTGACTTTTCGGTTTATGATGCTAAAAAAGCAGGCTTTAATAAGGTTGTATTTATTATTAAAGAAGCAATCGAAAAAGAGTTTAAAGAGCTTGTAGGCAAGCGTATCGAAAAGCAGATTGATGTAGAATACGCTTTTCAGGAAACATATAAGCTACCCGATGGCTTTGCTTGTCCCAAGGACCGCGAAAAGCCTTGGGGTACCGCTCACGCAGTATGGTGTGCAAAAGACAAGGTCCATACACCCTTTGCTGTTATTAATGCTGACGATTACTACGGTCCCGATGCATTTAAAAAGATTTATGAGCATTTAAAACAACAGTCAAAGGATTACTGTATGGTCGGCTTCCGTCTTGTGAATACTCTAACCGAAAACGGCTCGGTTTCACGCGGAGTATGCACTATAGAGAACAATAAGCTTCTGGGCGTTGTTGAACGCACAAAAATTATAGACTGCAAATACACCGAAGACGGTGAAAATTGGATAGAATTACCTGCCGATACAGTCGTATCTATGAACATGTGGGGATTTTCAACCGATATATTCAGCTATATAGACCGCGATTTAAAAGAATTTTTAGGCGAAAAGATAAATGTTCCAAAATCTGAATTTTACTTACCTAGCGTAGTTTCAAAGCTCATAACCACAGGCGAAAAGGCTGTAGAGGTACTTATTGCTGAAGATAAATGGTATGGCGTTACGTATAAAGAAGACAAGGAAAGCGTTGTAGCCGCAATAAAAGAGAAAATCAACAATGGCGAATATGATAATATCTAAAAACATTTTAAATTAAGGAGAAAACAAAATGAACAAAAAGCTAGTTTTAGGAATTGTAGTTGGCGTATTTGCCCTTTTAGCAGTAGTTATTGCAATTTTTAGTATTACAGGCACCTTTGGAAAAACTGATAAGGACGATAATGACAGCACACCGTCCTCCAGCGTTATTTCAAGCGGCGATTCTTCAGAAAATGCTTCAAGCGAAGACAAAAAGCCGAATACCGAGGTTACAGTTGAGGCTAAAAAAGCAAAGAAAAACTCAATTATTTCAATACCTGTAAAAATAAACGACAACCCAGGTTTTTGTGCAGGTACATTTGTATTTAAGTATGATACTGAACTTCTTACTTACGTAGATTACGAAGATGGTGAAATCCATACAGAACACGAAGTTGCTGTCAAGGATAATAAAATTTCTTCTTTAGTATATTCTTCTGATAATAAAGATGTTAATAAGAATGGTACTGTTATAACCCTTAATTTTAAAGTAAAAAAGCCATCATCAGACAACAAGTATAAAATAACCATTGACGGTGAAGGCACTATGCTTGGCAACTATGAAGCTAAAGAGGTATTTGCCGATATTTCACTTGGCGAAGCAACTGTTAAAAAATAATTTTGTTTTTTGTATAATAGAAGAGGCGGTCGAAATCGACCGCCTCTTCTATTATAATATTGTTTTTAAAATTCCCAAACTACTTAGGTTTGCGAATTTTATTTAACTGCTTATTCATCTTAAGCAGGTCTTCCTTAGTAAAGGTGATATTCATCATACCAATAAGGCTTGTAAGACGAAGCACGGTAAATCCGCCCATCATTTGCATCATTTCAGGTCCAATTTCAAAGCCCATAGCCTCGGTCTTTTTGCCTTTACCCTTGCCTTTATTTTCACTATTAGCCGACATAGACTTTTTAATCTTAAGTCCTAGCTTTGCAAACCAAAGCTTACCGCGAGTAGACTTCATAATATCCGAAATTTTATCATTAAGGCTGTATCTACCCTCTGGAGCTTCAACGTCGAACCAATTTAGCACCGCACCCTTTTCTTTAAGAATGTAGTCTTGGTTCATTTCGTCTACCTTACGGATTTTACCCTCATCAGTAAACTCGCCTGCCTTAGCAACTAAGGTTGTCTCACCAACATTCTTCACTTCAAAGCGGAAGAAATGGTCGTCTGCCTTTTGTACGCCAAGGCTCTCGCCATTTGCAAAAAGCTCAACCTCAGGCAAGTTTGAATATACAGTAACCTTTGTTACGTCTTCAACACGGTCAACATAACGCTTTGAGCATAGGTGAACAAACGGCTCGTCTGAAAGCCATGCCTTATAGGCATAGAAAGAGTCTTTTTTATACTTTCTATCCATAGTCACAAGGCCTTTATGGTTTTGACCGTTCTCACCGCCCTCGGCACGTGCATCTGCACCGAAGTCAAACATATTCCAAACGTGTGTTGCCCAGATATATTTACGTGTAAAGAGTTGCTTAATTAATTCCTCGTGGTAATAGGACTGATATTCCTCGGTATAGTCGCCTTGAACGGGGTTTGAGGTATGCCAATTAAGTGCCTCGCAACCGTATTCGCTGACACCAATGGGTGTTTTAGGATATTTTTCATGGAAATTATCAAACCAAGGACCGTTCATTGAGGTATCGCCGCCATACCAACCAAAGTAATGGTTATAGGAAACAACATCTGAAATATGAATATACGGGTCATCAATCTTTGCCATAGAAACTGCGGCAATAGTGGTAAGACGTGTTTTATCCATATCGTGTACCATATCATTAAGAACATTATGGTTATCGATAAGGTCAGCATCAGAGCCGTTCATAGAAATCTCATTAGAAAGTCCCCATACAACGATTGAAGGATGGTTGTAGTTTTGGGTTATAAGCTCTTTCATTTGACTTATTGTATTCTCTCTACCCTTTGGAAGATGCTTTGAAATATAAGGAATTTCTGCCCAAATTACAAGTCCCTTGCGGTCACAAAGGTCATAGAAATACTGGTCGTGCTGATAGTGTGCAAGACGGATTGTAGTAGCACCGACCTCCATAATTAAGTCAATATCCTCCTCGTGATGACAAGGAAGCAAAGCGTTACCGATACCCAGTCTATCTTGGTGTCTTGAAACACCACGAAGTGCATACTCTTCGCCGTTGAGTATAAATCCGTTATCGGGGTCAATCTCGAAGCTACGGCAACCAAAATCAGAAGAAATGTTATCAATAACATTATCGCCGTCTAAAAGCTCGGCAGTAGCACTGTAAAGATACGGGTCACGTCTTCCATGCCACTTATGAACATTCTCAATTACAAAGTTATATTTTGTATCCTTTGTAACAGTAGTAGCTACAACGTTTTTATCAGCATCATAAACAGTATACTTGATTTGATTATTATCTGTCCCGTTTGTAACATAGGTTTCAATTTCTACATTAGCGTTAGCACCGTCAATTACAGGTGTGATTTTAATACCGGGTGTGCCATAATAATCCAAATCAAAATGGGTGTTGTTTACGGCAATAATATTTACATCACGGTAAAGACCGCCATAGAACGTAAAGTCTGCCATTTGAGGATAAACGAAATCATTAGGTTCATTATTAACCGATATTACAAGCAAGCTATTGTCGGTTAATGAGTCGGTAATATCTACACGCCATGTAGAATATCCACCGTCGTGGTGTGCTAAATGCTTACCGTCTATATAAACATCTGCCGAAGAGTTTGCACCGCGGATTTCAAGATAATAGCGGTCAGCGTCGGGCATATCCTTTTTACATATTGTTTTTGCATAATATGCGGTGCATCTAACGTAATCATTACCGCCGTCTTGTCCGTCGGTAGCGTTCCATGAATGAGGAAGATTTACGCCTATAAACTCCTCGCCTACAGTAGTAGGAACACCTGTGGCTTCTTTTGAAAAAAACCAGCCCTCATTTATGTTTAAAATATTTCTCATATGTTTCTCCCTATAAAGTCAAAAATTATTCAGCACCAATTGTTCTGCGTGCCTCAAGCTCTGAATTCATTTTTTCAAGTGTTTTCTTATCAAGATTATAGATAAGTGCAAGACCTACAAACTGCATAACAGCAGCTACTAGGAACAATACTGCAACCAAAATGCGAAGCTTTAAAGCTACTGCGTCGGAAAGAAGTGCTACATCGATAAAAGCTTCACCTGTTTTAGAATCAACAGCATTATTAACATAGCCTAGAGTTGACATAATAACTAAAGCTACTGCAGGACCGATTCCTTGTGCTAGCTTACGGAAGAAGGAATGAAGTGAATAAACAACGCCCTCTTCTCTCTTGCCTGTTTTCCACTCGTTATAGTCAATGGCATCGCCCATCATAGCCCAAGAAACTGTAGAGTAAATACCAAGACCAAGGCTATATACAAGCTGTGCCAAAATGTAAAGTACAAGGTCAAGGCTCTTATTTTGTGGGGTAATAACAAACAAAGCAATACCGCCTATAATAGAACAAATAGCACCTAAAACAGAAAGCTCCTTTTTACCGTATTTAGAAACCATTTTTCGCGCTAAAGGTGTGAATACTACTATTGGAATCATTGCAAAAAGCTGAACTATACCCGAAATTTTTGCGTTGTTATAATAAATTTGGAAAACAACAGAAACAGCGGTAGCTGCACCCTGCATACCAATGAACATACCCATAGCTGCAAGTGTAGCACCAACAGCGGGACGGTTTTTAGCAAAGTTTTTAAGTGCTTCAAGCACATTAAATTTCGGTTGCTCTTCATTTAAAGTAACGTTTTCTTCTACACGGATTTCGGTGTTTTTAATCATAAATTGGAAGCAGAAGAAACCAAGCACACCCATAATAAGTGCTGCAAGGAAAACACGCGGTCCGTTTAGAGTTTTACCGTCAGCCTCATAAATGATAAATGGAAGAATAACCATAGGTACCATATTACCTAACATAGAACCGATAGAACGCCATGCCGAAAGAGAAGCACGGTCAGCTGGTTCTTTAGAGATAAGCGAAAGCAGTGAGCCATAAGGAACATTGGCTATTGTATAAAAAGCATCCCAAATAATATAACCGCAAATAAAGATTATAATTTTTGCCCATGTTTGAAGACCCGGGAAAGGAAGGAAGCAAAGTGCACCGCCAACTATAAGACCTATTGATCCAAACCAAATATATGTTAAAAACTTGTTGCGTTTATATTTGCGTCTGTCAGCATCAATAATAGAGCCGATAAGCGGATCATTAATTGCGTCCCAAACCTGAACTATTACTAAAAGAAGTGAATAGTAAAGTCCAAGTCCCATAACCTGTGTCCAGAAAAGTGCCATGGTACCCTTAAGTGCAAAACTCATATTACAGCCTAAATCGCCTGCCGCATAGGCTACACTATCGCGGATACCGAATTTTCTAAATCCGTTTTTCTTTTCCATGAAAGAATCCTCCTCTTAATATATGCAAATTTTCCAAAAAAAACTAACCTTTTAGTTTCTTTTTTATATTTTACCATATAATATACACTTGAAAAAGCAACAAAACTCTGTTATTATAAAACAAAACTCATATATTCACCTAGAGAGGTTATTTCTATGGAATTTGATTTTATAAATGATATTATAAAATGCATAGCAGGGTTTGAATTTAAAACCCTAAATAATTCCCCAAAAGATATTTTTGACCATATAAATCAAAAAAATCAAAACTTTATAAATTATTTTTACAAAAATCCCGATGACCTATTGCATCTTTGCAGCCTTAGACCTAATTGTATTTATGAATTTAATTCCTTTTTCGGTGTAGCACATATTCTCTTTTACTCAAAAGAAACAAGTAAAGTATATTCATTAGGCCCCTTATTACACGAGCCTTTTTCCGAATATCAAGCACTTGAAAAAATACATAAAATCGGCATACCCGCAGATTTAAGCAGGCAACTATTAATGTTTGGTGCCTCGCTCCCCGTCATTCCAACCAGCACCCTTAACAGATTAAGCTTATTGCTTTACCAGAAAATCACTGGGTCAAATGTTCCTATTTCATTTCAGACGGTTAATTTATTTAAGGAAAATGTTCCCAATTTATTGGAATCGCCTGTTCACTTGACCTCAGCATCAATACGCGAAATTGAAGAAAGATATGAGTTAAGTGCCGCATTAACAGAAGCAGTAAAACAGGGCAATTTTTCTATGGCAATAAATATTCTTTCAAAGTATAATTTTTCGGGTGCTTTTTCCCATCGTAACAGCTCACCGTTAAGAAATTTTCAAAATTATTGCATTATTCTTAACACACAGCTTCGCCACGCTCTTGAGGAATGTCATATTCACCCCTATCAGCTTGACCGTATTTCAAATAATATAGGTATTAAAATTGAACAGCTTGATTCACTAAAAAAAGCAGAGTCCTTAACTACCGAAATACTTAAAAGCTATTGCCGACTTGTACAGGAAAACGCCTATCCAAACCTAAAACCGCTTGTTCATTTAGCAGTAACCCATATAAAAGACCATTTATCCGACAATATTTCGGTTAAAGAAACTGCTGCTGCACTTAATGTAAATGCAAATTATTTATCAACAATTTTTCAAAAGGAAATGGGAATTAGCTTTATAGATTTCGTTAACAAAGAACGAATAACACAGGCTGCAAAATTATTAAAATGTTCTACACTTCAAATTCAGCAAATAGCCTTTACTGTAGGGTTTAATAACACTAGCTATTTTGCTAAGCAATTCCAAAAACATTACGGTAAATCTCCGCGTGAATATAGAAATTAGTAGGTAAAAGCATAGAAATGCCCCGTCAAAACCTTTGTTTAGGTTTTGACGGGGCATAAAATTATTAATTAAAACAACTCTTAACAATTTCTATTACTATATCCTGCTCATCGGTTGTCATTTTAATATCACTTGGAAGACACAAACCGCGACCGAAAATGTCCATACCAACGTCATTACCGTCGCAATTTACAAAACCGTGATTTTTGAAAATAGGTTGGGCGTGCATAGGCTTCCAAATAGGTCTGCCCTCTGCATTATATTCTGCTAGCTTTTCTAAAATTTCAGTCGGACAAGATTTACCATTTTCGCTGATATAAGAAGCCTCGCAGTCGACTCTTTCCTGACGGCACATAGCGTCTGGCTCAATAATCATACAAGAAAGCCAATAGTTAGGCACACTGTTTTTCTCATCAAACGGATTCATTTTAACAGGTAAATCCTTAAAGGCTTCTTTATAACGCTCAAAAATTGCTTTCTTTTTAGCAATATGCTCTTCAAGATATGGAATTTGACCCCTTACCACGCCTGCAATAACATTGCTCATACGGTAGTTGTAGCCGATTTCCTCATGCTGATACCAAGGTGCATTCTCACGCGACTGGGTAGACCATTTACGCACCTTTTCGGCAGCTTCCTTACTATCGGTTAAAAGCATACCTCCAGAAGAGCCTGTAATGATTTTATTTCCATTAAATGAAATACAGTTATATGTACCAAAAGTTCCTGTTTGAACACCTTTATATGTAGCACCTAAAGATTCTGCCGCGTCCTCAATAATAACCGCGTTATGCCGGTCGGCAACAGCTCTTATTTCGTCCATTTTAGCAGGCGTTCCGTAAAGATGTGCCACAACCACAACCTTTACCTCAGGATAAATTTGGAAGGCTTTTTCAAGTGCTTTAGGACACATGTTCCAAGTATCATACTCTGTATCAATAAATACGGGAATTCCGCCTTCATAAACCACAGGATTAAGTGTTGCTGCAAAGGTTAAATCAGAGCAAAACACCCTATCCCCTCTTTTAACGCCTGCAAGCTTTACTGCCATATGTAAAGCAGCAGTACCGCAAGACAGTGCTACAGCATATTTACAGCCTACCTTTTCAGAAATGCTTTTTTCAACCTCGTTTATATTGGCACCTACCGTACTCATCCAATTTGTTTCATAAGCTTCGTTGATATATTTAATTTCCTCCCCATGCATTGTGGGAGACGCTAACCAAACCTTGTTTTCAAACCTTTTCATACAAATAAAACCTACTTACAAATAAAGTTTTAAACGCTATTAACCATACAAGTGTAACACACTAATTTATTAATGTCAACCACCGAGGCTTTTTAAAAACTCAAAACTATTTTCTAACCTTTGGATTAATATTTTCAAAAATCGGGAAAATATTTTCCTCGTTTGCAGTCTTTAAATCCTTTTCATCGGTTATGGTCCAACCAACGCCCTGCATTTTCCAAAGCTTTCGACAAAGCCTATAGCTTATATGCTTTCTATCTGCAAAGCGATATGCTACAAAATCGGGCTTAGTTAAGAAGTTGGTAGTAAGCCCCGTCATTAATGTCTTTAAAGGAAACGACAATACACTTTTATCATTCTTGAAATAATTTTCTGAAAGCTGACCTCTTATTACCTCAGGCTTATTTTTAGTGAACCAGTATACGCACCTTGGGTCAAAGCTTTCTATGCAGTAGCTACCCTTATAATCTTCAAGCTGTTCGCTAACCTTTTGAGAAACGGCGGCTGCATTTTTTCCGTTTGTTTTTACCTCGATTATAAGCGGGACCGCTCCGTCAAAAAAGGATAAAACCTGTGAAAACGTCGGAATTGTCTCGGCAGTACCCTCAAGAAAATAATTCTTTAAATCGGCAGTCGTTAAATCTTCAATTTGAACATCTACGCCTGCAGTACGTAAAAGCGAATTATCGTGTATTACAGCCAAATTTCCGTCCGCCATTAAATGTACATCAAATTCAACACCGTAGCCTTTTTCTTTGGCACGTCTAAAGGCTTCCATACTGTTTTCAGGTGCAGTTGAGTTATTATGAAGTCCTCTGTGTGCAAAATAAAATCCTTTAAAAGATTTCCAATCGGTATAACCTATTCTACCCCGAAGTGATATTATATAAAAAATGCCAAAAATCAGGACAGCAACAAAACAAACAGCAAAGATTTTTACCATAAAATCAGATTTCCTCTCAATCGTCCGTGTCAAAGGCTTCAAGTCCTTTTTTTGCCTCAATTTTATTGTCCCCGTGTTTAACAAAGCTCATAGTAACAAATGCCAACGAAACAGCAATTGCGGCATACGGGAACAGAGCCTTATAGCCTATGTGTTCAAGTAACCAGCCTGCAAGTATAGGGGTTGCAATCTGTGCCGACATACTAAAGGTATAATAAAGACCTGTAAACTTGCCTATTTGACTGCCCGAACACATTTCAACAACCATTGGAAGACTGTTTACATTAATTGCAGCCCAAGCAACACCCACAAGTGCAAAGAGTAAATAGAGTAACGGGCTAAACTTTTCCGATATAAGTGTGTACAAAAATGCCGCAGCAAAGCAGGAAGCCAGTAAAAGAACACCGAACTTAATTGTACGGCGTCTGCCAACCTTACTTGCAATATTACCTACAGGAATATAGCTAACAATAGCCCCTGCGGTAGCAACAGTCAAACACATAGTTGCTTGACCTACTGCCATATCCCAGACATTTGTAGCATATGTTGTAAACCAAGTAGTTATGCCGTTATATCCGATAAACCAAAACGCAATTGACAGCAAAAGGAAAATAAGACTCTTTTTAACATCTTTAGGCATAACCTCTTTTTCGCCATCATCTGTTTTGACAGAAAGATTTTCTTCGGGGTGTTCCCTTTCGTATTCTGACTGTAAGGCTGCAAGCTTTGGCTCGTTAACACAAAACATTATTATCGCCAAAGCAACCAGCATAATACCAGCTACTATAGAAAATATAGGGAGATAATTTATATGCTCAAGACCTTCGGTACGGCTTTTACTATAAAGTACACTTGTAAGTATAAGATATATAATACCGCCAACAGCACCCATAAGGTTAATAATAGCATTAGCCTTACTGCGAAGCGGTTTTGGAGTAACGTCGGGCATAAGTGCTACAGCAGGACTTCTAAAGGTACCCATAGCAATAAGCAATAGACCTAAATTTACTATAAACAGCAAGGTTTTAGTTTCACTTGGTGCCGAAAAATAGCTATTATCAAGCAAGGGTAATCCTAACATTAAAACAACCGACAAAAGAGAGCCGAAAAGTATAAACGGACGGCGTTTACCGAGTCTGCTTTTGCACCTATCAGAAAGACCGCCAAAAAGCGGCAATAAAAACAGTGCCAAAACATTATCCGCCGCCATTATAGTACCCGAAACGGTTTCGGAAATTTTGAATGTACCTGTTAAAATCATAGGTACAAGACTATCGTACATTTGCCAAAATGCACTTATAGCCAAAAATGCAAAGCCTACAAGAACAGTGCGTTTGGTATTAAGTTTCATTTTTATTTCCCCTTAATTTAAATTTATGTAAAACTATTTTTGTTATACAATTTACTTTTTTTACCTATATAAAATTTAGTTATGACCTTTTTCGCAAATCCGCTTTTAGCGGATTTGCGAATTTTTTATCATTCCATTTTATAATTATACAGTTTATCGCCGTCTAAATCGACAGAATACATACCTACATTTCTTATTGTACTATTATCATAAGTTTTATAATAAAAAACTTTTGTATCTGTATTTATACAGCAGGAATATCGTGTGTATTCATATTCGCCGTTTCTAGTCATAACACATCCCTTTGGCATAGCAACGGCATCTAAAATATGAAAAAATTGATTAACACTATCCTTATTGCTACTGCATAAAACCGATTTTTGCTTTAAAAAAACGGTTTTTACAAAACGCGAGCCGCTTGAAAAATCTCCGGGAAGCCCCAATGCCCCTAACCCTAAACTATAATTGTTGAGCTGATGCTCGGGACAAAGTTTATTTTCTGCCGCACCCTCAAAAAGCCCCATATAATTATTTATATTTGTAAGGTGATAATCGAAGGTCGGATTGTTTGTAAGCACGCCAAAAGGATTATCGTATAGGGTAATACCGTTTTTTGTACACTCTAAAACCACCGATTCTTGTTTGTCAGCAATAATCCAATGAAGCGGTGAAGCAGGTAAATTTTCAGCAAAGCTTGTATTTACTACATTAATTTTCGAAAGCATTTGCCTCACTTTATCAATACTGTCGGCAGTGCCTAAAAGATACGGTATCAGTTCAAACGAAGCAATATTTGTCTTTTTTTCCATTAAGTC
Source organism: Oscillospiraceae bacterium (assembly GCA_015065725.1). Classification (GTDB taxonomy): domain Bacteria; phylum Bacillota; class Clostridia; order Oscillospirales; family Acutalibacteraceae; genus UBA737. Next base: position 104,008 of record SVPV01000001.1, on the reverse strand, counting down.
ATAGTAAACGGCATTTTGCGGAAAGTTAAGCCCCGCCATACTAACGCCCGCTTCGTTTGTTGCCTCAAAATAAAGCGGATATCCGTCTACTACCGCCGCCGTACCAATTAGTGCATAATGGTTTTTTATAACCTTGGTATGACGGAACATTAAAGGATAATTACGGGAAGTAATAACTACTTCTTCACCGTATCCCCGCTCTAAATCTAAATTTCTGCCAAAATAGTGATTTTCTGTTTTATATGTGAGTGCCGTACACATTTTATCAGGTCCTTTAGTGTTTTTCGTTCTCGAAAAATAATAGATGCTATCACTATTTTGACTCGCTACGGTTAATATTATTAAATTGGATTGTTTTTACGCATTCATAATGGTGTTCCATGCAATTTTATGCTCATAATTGATTTCAGTATCATTAGAAAGATTTTTAATATAATTAGAAACAAATTTGTCAGTATCATCAAGTAATCTTAAATAATATTTCATAGTCGGTATTAAACCATTAACAATTACTTGACAACCATGTTCTTCTCTTATGCGACTAATAATTTCATTCATTTTCACAAGTTCATCTTCACAAGGTGTTTTGGTGCTTAAAATATAATATCTTTGTACTGGTTTATTCGCAATCTTCTTATATGCATCCTCAATCATTATTGAATCTACAGCAATTTCAAACTTCACTTCTACTACTTCGTAAATTTCACCGTTAGCATCCCTGACAACAATATCGCCCGTCTCGCCGCTACTTCTGTCAGAACTATTGTGAGATTCTTTTTCATCTAAAGTCATACCATCAAATCTCCTCAACTCGTCAGTGATACACTCATAGATACTATAAAGAGCAATTACCGGAAGAATAGAAGCACCTCGACTTTTATATTTAAAATAAAAGTGTTGTTTTAAAGCACTAATTATTTCTTCTATTGTAATTTTAGTTTCCTTTTCAATCGGATTAATCAAAATTACATTTTTATCGCCCTTGTATTTGTTGCTGTAATAGATTAACCCTTTCAAAAGAGAGGTTGCATCCACACCATTTTCTTCGACATCGTGAAGCGTTTTTAAAAAAGCATCCTTGACTTGTTTGCTCTGAATTTTTCCAGGAAAGTCCAATCCGTAGGGAATATTCTGTTCAAGGCTTCTTGTTAACCAACCAGATTCTTTCATTGCTCCAAGAAATCTCTTTTGTTTTAAGAAAGGGGTTATATATTTTGTATCAAAGCTTCTTCCGCTATATCCACCGTACATATTTGCTTGATGTCTTCTTACATCTTGGTTAGGATGTAATGCCTTATAGGTTAAACTTGTAAACAGAACCGTAAAAACACCTTTAAAAGTTTCTTCTTTCTGTGCTATTACATCTAATCTAGAAAGTTGTTCGTTTGATAGGTTCAAAGAACTCAAACTCTTTAATGTAATTGCTTCTTGATAAGTTTTTTCGAGAAAAGTATTTGTTGAATTCATATCATACACTCCTTCTGTAAATAATTGTTTTACAATTTGATTTGCAACCGCCTCAATCATCGGAACACAAACACTATTTCCTATACGTGCATATAGTTGTGCGTCTGTTCCTATCCTTTTAAAATTATTTGGGAAACCCATAAAGCGATAACATTCGTTCATTGTAAGTTTACGAACAGTATCACCTACTTTAATAAAATATCTACCGCTAAACTCTTGTGAAGCCAATGTGGGATGTGTTCCATCTGCATCATATATTCTGTTGGGTTGCTTATGTACTCTGGATAAATGTTCGGTTCCTGGTCTAACTCCTGTAGTTCTAATTTTTTTATTTCTGTAGCCACAAAATCTCAACCCTGATTTATTTTGGGTTTTTATTAAAGAATTATCAAGTATTGTATAGGAATCGGGTGACAATATTTCGAAAACACCATCTTTATCCAAAAAGCCTTGCATTGAAGATATCCTGTTTTTTTGTAGTTTTTTAAAATCGAAAAACCTACCTTTTTTATTGCCTACAATAATTATTCTCTCTCTGTTTTGAGGAACGCCAAAGTCTCTAGCATTTAAAACATTGTAAGACACCGAATAACCAAGAGAATTGAGGGCATCAAGCATAACTGATAAAGTTTTCCCTTTATCGTGTTTTTCTAGGTTAAAAACATTTTCCAACATAAATGCCGACGGTTTCTTTGCTTCTAACAATCTGCATATATCGAAGAAGAGCGTACCTCGTATTTCATCATAAAAGCCTTTTTGTCTTCCGCAAATAGAGAAGGATTGACACGGAAAACCTGCACATAATATATCAAAGTCTGGGATATCATTTGCATCAAGTTTTGTAATGTCACAATAAGGATTATCTCCATAATTTGCCTCGTACATTTCACAAGCGTGTCTATCAATTTCCGAACTAAACACACATTCACAACCCGCACGTTCAAATCCTAATCTTATTCCGCCAATACCAGCAAACAAGTCAATAAACTTTAGTTTCTTAAACATTTCATTCTACCTCGTGTTTTTAAGTATCCTTTGTTTAATTATATCATATGCATTGTCCAACAATTAGGACATATAACCTTTCCACTCTAAATACGATATTTCATCGCATACATTATATCTCGCAAATTCCGTTAGGAATTTATATCACTGTGTATCCTTGCAAAGCAAAGATACACACTCAACATGGCTTGTCCTCGGGAACAAGTCCACAGGCGTATATTCAACTAATTTATAGCCTAGCTCGCAAAACAGTTTTAAATCTCGTGCAAAGGTTGCAGCATCGCATGAAACATAAACTATACTCTCGGGTTTAAAGTCGTTTGCTATTGTGCTTATAACCTCACTGTCACAACCCTTTCTCGGTGGGTCTACTATCACCACATCAGGCTTTATACCCTCTTGTGCTAGCATTTTTGCCGCCGATTTTGCATCTGCACAAATGAATCTCGCGTTATCTACGCCGTTTTCACTAGCATTAATCTTAGCGTCCTTTATAGCCTCAGGCACAATTTCTACGCCGATTACCGATTTTGCCCTTTTAGCCATAGAAAGACCTATAGTACCCGCACCGCAATAAAGGTCTAATATGTTTTTGCCGTCAGGCTCTACATATTCTATAGCCTTATTATAAAGTTTTTCTGCCATTGTTCTATTGACCTGATAAAAGGAAAGCGGCGAAATTCTAACCTTAACGCCTGCCAGAATATCGGTTATATATTCCTTGCCGTAAAGAAGCCTACATTCCTTGCCCAAAATTACATTTGTATCGGCCTTATTAATATTAAGATATACACTTTTAAGATTTTCGCCAAGCACTTCTAAAAGGCCGTTTACTAGTTCTTTTTCAAACTTAAAGCTATCAGAATTTATTACAAGCACAGCCATTAATTCGCCTGTCAGAGAGCCACACCGCATATAAAAATGGCGTATGATTCCTTTACCTGTTTTTTCGTCATAAACTCTTATTTTATTATCATTTATGAATTTTTTTAAGAAATTTGTAGCCGCTTTAAATTCTTTTGGCTCTAAAAGACAATCGCTTGTAGGTATTATTCTATGCGAATGGGTAGCATAAAAACCGCAATCCCCCGTATCCGCTACGGGATACTGTGCTTTATTACGGTATCTTTCGGTATTTTCTGCCGAAATAATGGGCCTCGGCAACATATCAACACCGCCTATTCGTTTTACGGCATTATAAACTTTATTTTGTTTTATTTTACATTCACTTTCGTAGCTAATATGCCTATAAACACACCCACCGCATTGCTTAAATGACTTACAGTCTGGCATTATCCTATCACTTGACGGTGTTAAAATTTCTTCTATAATACCGTAAGCGTAGCTCGTTTTAACCTTTACTATTCGTGCCTTAATACTATCGCCGATTGCGGTAAGCGGCACAAACACGGTCATACCGTCATATCTACCGATACCGCTACCCTCTGACGACATAGCATCTATATAAAGCTCAACAATATCATTCTTTTTCATACATACCCCGAAACATCTTTAAATTACATATCGTCTGACGAAAACTGATGCTCATTTACTGAAGACATTTGGTTTACTACCTTATTATAATTTGCCACCGCAAACCTTGAATGTACCATATAGGAAGTCAAAAAATACGGCAGAGTAAATATAAGCGGAATTGCTATTAAAGATATCAAAATCCAACCAAAAAAGCTTAAAATAAGTCCTAAAAAGTCGATTGCGGTAGCACGCGACAGTAAGGTGGATTTATGGATTGCTTCATATACATCCATTTGTTCGTCGGCAATAACTAAGAAAAAAGACAGATAGTATTTAAGCATTACAGCCGCTAAAATTACAAGTGCCACAGCCTTTAAAAATCCCGAAGCTATCCAAAGATTGCCCACCCACGCAGGTGCCGAAATGCCGAAGAACTCATATAATGCCGCTTTGGAAAAAAGGTCGGTTATAATAGCGGGAATAAAAAGTAAAATTCCCACCCCTACCGCTTTTAAAAACAATGCCAATACCAGTTTTGCAACTCTACTATAACGCTCAAGCGAAACAAAGTAATAAAAAACCGAATCAAGAGTATCGGATGAGTCCCACATTATACGCCAATAAGACCTTAATGCACCCATTAAAAGAGGTATAAATACAAGTGCTGTAATTAACAGTGTTATTAAGGCAGTTACAACGCTCGGAAAAACAGTGCCTATAAAAGAAAGAGCTATATAAATAATAAATCCCGAAAAAATCAGGACAGCACCTATTGCTATGGCTTTAACCCAATTACCCTTTAGTGCCGCTTTAGCGGTTTTTTTTGTAACGTCAGCTGTGATTGCCATAATTTTCCTCCAAAATTTTTAAATAATTTTAAGTTTTGCATAGCCTGCCATAAGCTTTTTAGTACCTACGGTATCAAAAGCAATTTCGAGCATACTGTCGGCACCCATAGGTATAACAGACATTATCATACCTCTGCCAAATGTCTTATGCTCAACCATTTGTCCCGACACATAGTTTTGTGATGTGCTTGGTTTTTGTGCCGCCGCAGAGGCGGTTCCAAACGGTTTTGATTTTTTGGGAGTTCCAAAACTATAATCACTCGCGATTTTTTGATTATAGCTATCACTTCTACCAAAATCTTTATAAGAACCTTGTTGACTGCCAAAGCCACCATAGAAGTTTACCGACGCAGAGGATATATCGCAAAGCTCTTCGGGAATTTCCTTTAAAAAACGTGAGGGCAGATTACGGTTTGTAGCCCCGTAAAGCATACGTGTAGAAGCGTTTGTTATTGTAAGATTACGCTTTGCCCTTGTTATTGCAACGTAGGCAAGTCTGCGTTCCTCCTCAATTTCACTTTGCCCGCCGTAAATAGATTGGTTTCCTGGGAATATTCCCTCCTCCATTCCGACGATATATACATTTTTAAACTCAAGTCCTTTTGCAGAATGCACCGTCATAAGCACAACCTTATCGTCACTCTCGTCAAGCGAATCGGTATCGCTTACCAAGGCTATTTCTTCTAGAAAAGCGGAAAGCGACGGCTCATCATTTTCCTGTTCGTACTGCTTTATTACGGTACCTAATTCCTCAACGTTTTCAAGTCTGTCCTGCTCATCCTTGCCAGCGGCAATAAGGGCGGTTTTATAGCCAGTACGCGAAAGCATTTCTTCATAAAGCTCGGATATGCTTGTCTGCTCGTAAAAATCCCTTAAATCGTTTATCATATTAGAAAATTCTTTAAGCTTAGTCGAGGCACGAGAAATTGCCGCAAACTCATCAGCACGCGAAAAGACCTCAAAAAGCGGAATACCTAACTGTGCCGCAATATCAGCAGCATTGTTTACGGTGGTTTCACCAATTCCTCTTTTTGGCTCATTAATTATACGGCGAAGTCGTACATTGTCGTTACGGTTATTTATAAGATTTAGATATGCCAAAGCATCACGAATTTCCTTACGCTCAAAAAAGCGGAAACCACCGATAACCTTATACGAAATACCGCTACGTGCAAAAACACCTTCAAGCGAGGCTGACTGTGCATTCATTCTATAAAGCACAGCGTGATTTGAAAAGCTATTGCCGTTTCTTACACTTTCTAAAATGCTATCGGCAATATATCTTGCCTCACCGCGTTCATCCAAAGCGGTATAAACTGTGATTTTATCACCCTGACCGCTCTCGGTCCAAAGATTTTTTCCCTTACGCCCCAAATTGTTTGCAATCACCGCATTTGCGGCATCAAGAATATTTGAAGTAGAACGGTAATTCTGTTCAAGTCTAATAGTTTTAGCACCTGTAAATTGCTCTTCAAAATTAAGTATATTTTCAATAGTAGCACCGCGGAAACGGTAAATACTTTGGTCGTCATCACCCACAACACAAAGATTGCCGTTTTTGCCTGCAAGCATACTTACAAGCACGAACTGTGCATGGTTGGTATCTTGATACTCGTCCACCATTATGTATTTAAAACGGTGCTGATAACGGCTTAAAACCTCTTCGTTTTGTTCGAACAGTTCGATTGTATTTACAATCATATCGTCAAAGTCCATAGCATCGGCTTCCTTTAGCCTTTTTTGATAAAGCTTATAAAGTCCTGCTACGGTTTTTTTACGAAGGTCACTTCCCGCCGACATTTCATACTCTATAGGAGATATAAGTTCATCCTTTGCGTGAGAAATTTCCGAAAGCACACTTTTAAGCGGTAAAATTTTCTCATCAACATTGGCACTTTTCATTATCTCTTTCATAAGACGGCGTTGGTCATCGGTATCATAAATTGTAAAATGAGAAGTAAAGCCTATATGCTCGGCATTGAGACGAAGAATTTTTCCGCAAACCGAGTGAAAGGTGCCTGCCCAGACGTCAAGACCTGCCTCCCCTAGCTTCGCGGAAATACGCTCTTTTAGCTCACCTGCCGCCTTGTTTGTAAAGGTTATTGCTAAAATTTCCCAAGGACGTGGCGGGGATACCGAAAAGGCATTTGTCGGCAAATCTTCACGTTTGCCCGCCAAGAAATCCTCACCTAAACGTATATCCTCATCGGTATAAAATCCTGTTTCATTACTAAAATATGCGTTACCGTATTTTACTATATTTGCAATTCGGTTTACAAGCACGGTTGTCTTACCCGAGCCTGCACCCGCAAGAACCAGCAAAGGTCCGTTTACCGTTACAACTGCCTCAAACTGACGGTCGTTCATTCTGCCGAATTCTTTTTCAATTATCTTTTTTCGTAAGGTTAAATAATCCATTTTTACATTCCTTTTAGAAAGCCTAGTGTTATTTTGCTAAAATATTTACGGTTTGTTTACAACCCCTGCAAACAGTGTATCGCCTGTGCTTGAGGTTACCGCAAAAATAAAGGGGCGGTCAAGCGTGAAATCTATTATGGTTGGTGGCGGTGCCGACATACCTTCTACTGCAAACATAGTATAAGCTGCACCCGTACAACCGTCTTCATCAATCATTACTCTAGCACTGTGCTGTGCCGATGAAACCGCTAGATTTTTTTCACTGGTAAGGGGTGAAAAATCAGACTCTAATCTGCTGAATACATCCTTTATTCCAAGCTCTTTAAGCCCGTCTTCTAAATCCATACTAGCAGAAACGTCAAATTTCGGAACAGAGTAATTCACAGTAGCCTGCGTTTTGTTTTGCCAGCTATCACCCGAGGAAATAACTCTTACTAGGTCATCGCCACGCAATATTTCATCAACCGACGAATTTTTATCAGGCAATATAAAATACATATATCCGCTACCGTCAAGCGAGAGCCTTGCACTGCTGAAATCTTTTCCGTAATAAACCGTACCCCCTCGAGACATATTCATAAAATCGCACTCATATTCGTCATTCTCTGCATAAAAGGTCTGCTCTTCTGTTGCGATTTCATTGAATTTATCTGTCCAACATGCCTTAAAATATATGGTACTTACAAGTGAGATTATAGTGTATTTTGTGGTTTTAATGTCACCTGTTTGGTTTTTTAATAAATTCTTTGTGTTCTCATTTATCCAAGTTGCAATAGCACCGTCAAACTCTTTACTGCCCATTTCACCGCTATAAGAGGAAGCGTAATAAACATCAGAAATTTTTTCGAGTGTTTCTTTATTAAACTTCACTTTATCATTAAGCCATAGTGAATTTGCAAGAATACTCTTTACCCTTTTATCATTATAGTAATTGGCTTTAAAAAGTGCGTTTGAGGTTTTTCGTAGTTCTTCTATATCATTAACTGAAAGTGCCTTTAAAATTTCATTTCTAGAGTTTTCGTCGGTGATTTCAGCCAACATACCGAGTGCAAAATACATGTTAAGAGGTGAATACACCTTGTTTTCACCCTTACTGCCAGACAGAAAAACTGGAAGACTATTTTTAAAAAAGTCATCGGTATTCATAGTTTTACTGTTATAATCCTTTAAAAGTTCCAGTCTTCTATTCTCCCACGCTGTTTCTTCCTCATAAAAGTTGGGACTTTTAATATCGGGATAATCGACAGTTTCAGGGTATTTTGCCTCGCTTACCGCATAGGCAGTTAGATTTCCAAAACTTAAATTTTCCTTCTCTTTATTATAATTGGGTATAAAAATTATGCCTAAAATTATAGCCACCGTAACAACTGCTACCAACAAAACCGTAGCGGGTACCGAAAACTTAAATTTATTTTGCATAGACTTCTCCTTATAACTTAATATAAAAATTATATTGTAATAATTATACCTGTATATAAAGTTTATGTCAAGCAAGTTGCCTAAACTATATTTGACATAAATTAATTTTTAATATATAATTATCAAGTTATGAGAATTGGTAATATAGAACTTGACGGATATGCCGCATTAGCACCAATGGCAGGTGTTGCCGACAGGGCTATGCGGGAAATATGTGCCGAAATGGGTGCCGCCTTTACGGTGGGTGAGCTTACAAGTGCCAAAGGAGTAAGCCTCGGAGATAAAAAATCCGCAGCATTGCTTACAACTAAGGGTACTGTAAAGCCCTGTGCATCGCAGCTTTTCGGCAGTGAACCCAAGGTTATGGCAGAGGCAGCAAGAGCGGCTCTTAGCTATAGCCCTGATTTTATTGATATAAATATGGGTTGCCCTGCACCGAAAGTAGCGGGCAACGGTGGCGGCAGTGCCTTAATGCTTGATGTCGACAACGCCGCACGCATTGTTGAGGCGGTAGTAAAGGCAGTAGATGTGCCTGTAACGGTTAAAATGCGTGTGGGTTGGGATAGAGAGAGCATAAACGCCCCCCTATTAGCCATGCTTTGTGAAAAAGCAGGTGCGGCGGCAATTACAGTACACGGCAGAACCCGACAGCAAATGTACGCCCCACCTGTTGACTATAACACAATAGCCGAGGTTAAAAGTCGGCTTAAAATTCCTGTTATTGCAAACGGTGATATTGTAGACGGCAAATCAGCTAAGGAAATTAAGCAAATTACAAACTGTGATTTTTTAATGGTTGGCAGAGCTGCTATGGGTAACCCCTTTGTATTTGAGGAAATCAACGCTTATTTTGAGGGTAAAGAATATTCATATCCAACCCTCAATAAGCGTTTTGAGGTTATGAAGCGACAAATTAAGCTTATGTGCAACTATAAAGACCCACATAATGCAATTCTTGAATCACGCAAACATACTGCATGGTATATGAAAGGTCTTAAAAGTGCCGCCGAGCTTCGCCGTATGTGCGGCGAAATAAGCTGCTTTGAAGATATTGAAAGAATATGCGAAAAAGCACTTGAAGATAACAAAGAATTGTGGTAAAATATTTGATTGGAAAAATGCCGAAAGGAAGAAAAAATTATGTCAGGACATTCCAAATGGAGTAATATAAAGCGTAAAAAGGAGAAAACCGATGCCGCAAAGGCAAAAATCTTTACCAAAATGGGTAGAGAGATTGCGGTTATAGTAAAGAACGGCGGACCTAATCCTGCCGAAAACAGCAAGCTCAAAGATGCTATTGCCAAAGCAAAGGCGGCAAATGTGCCTAACGAAAATATTGAGCGTATAATTAAAAAAGCCGCCGGCGACAGCGACTCTACTAATTACGAAGAGTTAATTTATGAGGGCTACGGTCCTTCGGGAATAGCCGTTGTTGTTGAAACACTTACCGATAACCGCAACAGAACTGCAGGCGAAATGCGTCACTATTTTGATAAATGCGGCGGTAATATGGGTCAAAGCGGCTCGGTTATGTTTATGTTCGACCGAAAAGGCGTAATTGAAATTGAGGCTGAGGGACTTGACGAGGACACCGTTATGGAAGCTGCTTTAGAGGCAGGTGCCGAGGACTTTAATTTTGACGGCGACGTTTACGAAATCACTACCGAACCGAATGATTTAGGTGTGGTACGTGATGCTTTAGAGGAAAAGGGCTACGGCTTTTTATCTGCCGAAGTACAGTACATTCCGCAAACTACCTCTACCCTTGACGATGAGGAATCGATTGCTAAAATGGAAAAGCTTATCGATATGATGGAGGAAAATGACGACGTTCAGGCAATTTGGCACAACTGGGAAATGCCCGAATAATTTGGGTTTTAATAAAATTTATAAATAACTTTTTAAAACTTAAGGGTTCTGCTCAAAAGAGCAGAACCCTTAGTTTGTTTACAATTTATTAGTTTTGTGTTTAATCAACTGTAATTTTAAGAACGTGACCGTTATCGTAAGCAGCACCGGTCAATACATACTGCGGAATTACAGCATCTGTGCCATCGTTATTCTTTGCAATAACTTCGGTATAGTAATCGCTGTGTAAATGTCCGCAGAATATACCCTTAATTACATCTGCGTTAGAGGTTATAAGGTCATAAACCTCTGTTGTTACACTAGTTCTGTCAGGGAATACGGTCAACCCATCTACGCCATCACAGAAATTCACAAAATTACCATCGTTTTGATATATGGCTGCAAGGTTTGTTTCAGCAGGGTTTTTAGTTATAATAGGAACATGCTGGAAAAGTAAAATGGTATAATTGTTTTCGCGTGCTTTCTTTATGTCAGCGGCAAGCTTTGTTTGCTGGCCGTCCCAGTAATAATTTAACGAATTATCCATTTGAACAACCATTACCTTTTCGTCTATAACCCTTGAAGTATAGTAAACATCGTGACGCCAAACCTCTGTTAATAGGTTATAACGTGACTCTAGTGAGGTTGTTTCTTCTACCAAGCCCTGTATTTTCATAAACATCTCATGATTACCAAGAGTAACCATTGCCAATGGGTCTTTAGCCCAAATATGCTTTTGAAGTAACTCAATCGTACCCCATGAAAGAGAACTCAATGTATCACCCGTTATAACCGTTTGGTCATTGAAATAGCTCGCATATTCCATACATTTGTCGGCATTAGGAGCAGACTCACCGTCTTTTCGGAAGGTTAGCTTTTCGCTGGTACTTAAAACTGTAGGATTAGCTTCTTTGAAATCTCTTTCGTTAAAGTAGGTAAAATGAATATCAGAAATTTGTACGATTTCAACGGGGTTGTTATCATTTCTACCCGAATCAATAACTGCCTCACGTACCATAACACCGTCAGTACCTAACTGATAAACCCAAGTGTTTAAATCATCACTCGAACCAACGATATCAATCTTTGTCTGTGATAAATATGCGTCTCGTTCGCTCTTTGTTGCAATACCCAATAAGGTCTTTTTAATTGATGTAAGGTCATTAGCATCAAGACATCCTGATTTATCAACATCACTGCCAAGTACATAATCAGCAGTAGACTCTATCTTTTTACTGGTGTATATGAAGTCAAGAACGTTTGTTTTACCGTCGCCGTCGGTGTCATATGTGTCTGCATAAACAGGTGTGCCGATAAGTGTTTCATCAATAGTTAAATCTTTATCTACTTTAATTGTTGTAGTATAGATATTAGCTTCGGTAGTAACACCGTCTTTATGCCAACCAAAGAAGTATTGTCCTTTACTGTTTTGCTTTTTGAAAGCAACCTCAATAGTATCATTATGAGCAGGCTCAATTTTATCAACTGAAACCAAACCGCTAATGCTATCTGCTATTGATACAGTATGATACTGCAAAACCCTGATATCATCAATATAAACAGGACCTGCACCGCCACTAACCTCAATTGTAAGCTGTGTATCTGTTGTAGGAGTAATTTCTAAATAACGCTCTATCCATAAACTGTTTGCAGAACAACCGTTATATGTATTGTCGCCTAACTTAATTGTTATTGTAGCGATATCAGATGAACGTAACAAGTACCAGAAGGATACTTTATAGTTGCCGCCTGCTTTTAAGGTTAACGGATAGGTGTACGAGCTGCCGTAACCGTCCAAACGCAGAGAGCTTTCACCCCAATGGACATTTTCTTTGTCATAATATGCTGTGGCTGGTGTGTAGCGAACTGCTAAATCACTATAGTCAGCATCAACTGCAGTTTCAAAGCCGTATTCTACCGTAGCTTCAGGTACCCGAACGAAAACAGGTGTTAAAACAGTGTCTTCACTGATACCTGTTGCAACATAAACGGGGTCATTAGAAACGGTCTCGTTATTTGCATTTACCCATTTATCGAAAACGTAATCCTTATTTGCGGTTGCTGTAAATATAACAGGTTTTCCTAAAACAATCTTTCCGTCACTTACAGTACCAGTACCGTTCTCGCAAGCACCTACCGAAACGGTTATTTTACCGCTATCATCTGCAGGTTCTACACAAACGTCATCAATATAAACTACCGCATCGGCACCGCCAAAAGCAAGAGTAATTTTATCGGTGTTGGCAGTTGCATTCACTTTCGAGGAATAAGTCTGCCAATTATCAGCATAAGCGAGTGTTGCAGTATCAGCAGCAGTACCGTTTAAGCCAACCGATGCTTCTATTGTAGAGCCACTCTTCTGTACAAAGTATCTAAAGGAAACCTCGTATTCAGTACTTGAATACAAATCTACAGGTAAAGTATAGGTACTCTCTTTAGTTGAAACGACTGTTTGCTCAATACTCTTATTGCCCGAATGTACGTATCTTGCGGTATATCCGTCTGTTTCGGGGGTGTACCACAAAGCACCGTCGGCAGTAAAGTCTAATTCCTTTTCAAAATCAAATGCTAACTTTTGCTTTTCGAATACCGGCTTTAAGGTAAGACCGGGCCAAGGATTATAAGCAGTATAAACTGAATCTTCTGAAATAATATTGCCCTCTAAATCAACCCAATACTCCAGATTATATGCAAAATCGTCATTTGCAGTAAAGGTTGCGGTTAAAACATCATCAACCGTAGCAAGTGAAACTGTACCTGTTCCGCCAATAACACCGTCGTTTATAACCGTTATTGTAGGTACAATCGAAATATCATCAATATAAATTACTGTGCCTTCTGACATACCGCTGTCTGCTGCGGAATAGAAGTTTATTGCAAGGTTTGTATCCTCTAAAACGGTAACCGTTTCGGTATACTGCTTCCATTCACCGTTTGAAGCTCCGAAAGCATTTCCGTTTTGAGTAGCTGACGGTGTAACATAGCCTAAACTGGAAGCAGAATCTGCCTTATACCAGAAGGAAATATTGTAGGTTCTATAAGCTGTCAAGGTATAATCGTCTACTGTCCATTCAGCACCCGCTTCCCCTACTGTATGAACGCGGGAGGCTGAGCCTGTGTAAACATTAGTGTCTGCACTATCTGCCTGATTATAAGCAGTACCGCCGATACCGCTTATGGAGTCACCCTCTTCAAAGCCTGTAGCAAAGCCTTTATAATTATGGGGTGTAAGTTCTGGTGGTGCAACTTCACCGATAGCAGAAATTTCGTATATGCGAAGTGAACTTTCACCGTCAAGATCAACGATACGTACACCGACATATCTTCCTACAGGTTTAGAGTCTTCATTAAACACAACCTTTTCTTCGTAAGGTTCGTATTGCTCGCTTACAAGGTCGGTTATATCATAAGTTGCTACGTGATTTTCCGCATTATAAAGGGTGGCTTTATCGTGCGAAACGTAGTATTCAACACCTGTAGCATAGAAAGGATACTGTGCTACAATAAAGCTATCAATAACCGCAGTGTAACCTATATCCCATGTTAAACAGGTACTACCGTCACTTGATATGCCTGTAAGGTCGTATTTATTGCTTACATCACCGTCGGTTAAGGCAACATCCCAACCGTCAGCTCCGCCGCTGCTACCTGTACGTTCAACCAAAAGACCGTTTAAAACGTTGTTTTCGGTATAGGCATTAACACCTTTTGTGCTATATATTTCATAAGAATTCGCATCTGTAATTGTACCGTAAGCGGCAATTTCAGAAATTCTGTAATTGTTAGATTCGGTTTGCATACCGTATGTTTTAAGAAGCTTAACTGCAATATACGAGCCTGTTTTAGCTTCGGCAAATTGCACATACTGGCAACGGTCTGATGCATCTATATCTGTTGAACCGTCGTAAGAATAAATTTTGTTTTCTTCGGCTAAAATACCGTTCGGACTGTCAGAGAGGTAAACCTCATAGCTTGTGTTTTGTGCATAATTACGGTTAAAAAGTTCAAAGCCCTCTACCAAAGCAGTGCCGCCTAAGCTGTAAACCAAAGCATCAAAGGTACGATCGCCTCCGCTAATATCAGCGTGACCGCTGCTTAATGTACCGTCGGTCAAATAGGGGTAATTTGCCCATGTTTTTGAAAAAAGATGTTTATCATTAGAAGTTTGATGTGCCATAGCAACGGTCGTTGTGCGACCTTTTAAAAGGTTATTATCAGCAGAAATGCGTGCTTCAACCTCGGCACGTGTGCTGTTATAGATTTCGGTACCTAGTTTAGAACCTATAGCCGAAATTTCATATACGCGAAGTGATGTTTCGCCTCCGCTAAGGGAGCTAATACGAACGCCGACATATCTTCCCTCCGGTTTTGAGTTTTCATTAAACTCAACCTTTTCTTCGTATTGTGAATATGTTCCTGGGAAAAGGTCTTCGGTTATATTATATGTAGCTACGTAATTTTCCACATTATAAAGGGTATCTTTATCGTATGAAACATAGTACTCAAGACCTGTAGCAAAGTGTCCATACTGTGCCACAATAAAGCTATCAATAACCGCATTACAACCTAAATCCCATGTCAAGCAGGTGTTTCCGTCACCCACATTATAAAGGTCGTATTTATTGCTTACATCACCGTCGGTTAAGGCAACATCCCAACCGTCAACGCCGCCGCTACTACCTGTGCGTTCAACCAAGCGACCCTTTAAAACGTTGTTTTCGGTATAAGCACTAGCACCATCAGTGCTGTATATTTCATAAGTATTCGCATCGGTAATTGTACCGTAAACAGCAATTTCAGAAATTCTGAAATTGTTGGTGGAAGAATCTGCACCATAGGTCTTAATAAGATTAATAGCAACATAAGAGCCTGTTTTAGCAGTGGCAAATTGCACGTACTGACAACGGTCTGATGCAGATATATCAGTTGAGCCGTCATAAGAATAAATTTTATTCTCTTCGGCTAAAATACCGTTTGGACTGTCAGAAAGGTAAACCTCATAGCTTGAGTTTTGTGCCGCATTTCTGTTAAAGAGTTCAAAACCCTCTACCGAAGCAGTGCCGCCCAAACTATAAACCAATACGTTATAAGTACAATCGCCTTCGCTAATATCAGCATGAGCGGTGCTTAATGTACCGTCAGTTAAAAAACTAAATTTATTATTATAATTTTTTGAATAACGGTAAATTGTCTCAGTAGTTTTCTGTGACAAAGCAACGGTCGCTTCGCGACCTTTTAAGAGGTTGTTATCAGCAGAAATACGTGCTTCAACCTCGGCACGTGTACTGTTATATGTTTCGGTATCCACTCCAGTACCTCCATTTTCAGCCATAGTCATAAAGGTGGCGTTTGTTATTGGAACCGCACACACAATTAAGCAGACCGAAAGAATTAGTGAAAAAACTTTTTTCATTCTTTTCATACATTTACTCCCTTTCTAAAGCGAAAACTTTTCATTGTATCCATATTATACACAAAAACGTTATACTTGTCAAGGGAAGTTTACAACATTTTGTACTGATCACTTTGCAAAATTTTACATTTATTCATTATTTTTACTGTTTTATAAACAATATTGCATAAAGTATGGGTTCTGCCTCGTTTTATGAAGCAGAACCCGTAATTTAATTAACCGTAATTTTAAGAACGTGACCTTTATCGTAAGCAGCACCAGTTAATATATACTGCGGAATTATAGCATCTGTGCCATCACTATTTTTTGCAATAACTTCGGTATAGTAATCGCTATGGAAATGTCCGGCAAATATACCCTTAATTACATCCGCATTAGAGATTATAAGGTTATAAACCTCTTTTGTTACGCCGCTTGCGTTGGCACCTACACCCTTTGCATAGAAATTGTAAGCACCGTCACCGTTTTGACGTATAGGTGCAAGGTTTGTTTCAGCAGGGTTATTAGTCATAATCGGAACATGCTGGAATAGTAAAATCATATAGCCGTTTTCCCGTGCTTTTTGTATATCAGCAGCAAGCTTTTCTTCCTGACCGTCCCAGTAATGACTTAACGCATTATCCATTTGAATAACCATTACCTTTTCGTCTATAACTCTTGAGGTATAGTAAACATCATGACGCCAAGCATCTATTAATCTGTTATAGCGTGCCTCTAATGAGGTTGTTTCTG
Organism: Oscillospiraceae bacterium; assembly: GCA_015065725.1. Lineage (GTDB taxonomy): Bacteria > Bacillota > Clostridia > Oscillospirales > Acutalibacteraceae > UBA737. The sequence continues at coordinate 87,382 of SVPV01000001.1, read as the reverse complement.
CTACCAAGCCCTGCATTTGCATAAACATCTCATGATTACCAAGAGTAACCAGTGCCAATGGGTCTTTATCCCAAATAACCTTTTGAAGCAACTCAATTGAACCCCATGAGAGATAATCCAATATATCACCCGTTATAACCGTCTGGTCATTAAAATAACTTGCATATTCCATACATTTTTCGGCATTAGCAACCGATGAGGCGTCTTTTTGGAAATCTCGCTTTTCATAGGTGCTTAAAACTGTAGGATTGGCTTCTTCAAAATCCCTATCGTTAAGGTAGTTAAAATGCGTATCCGAAATCTGTACGATTTCAACGGGGTTATTATCATTTTTACCCGAATCAAAGACTGCCTCACGCACCATAACACCGTCAGTGCCTAACTGATAAATCCAAGTGTTTAAATCATCGCTTGAACCAACGATATCAATCTTTGTCTGAGATAAATATGCGTCGCGTTTACTTTGCGATGGAATACCTAAAAGGGATTTTTTAATTGCTGTAAGGTCATTAGCATCAAAACTTCCTGATTTGTCAACATCACTGCCAACTACATAACCAGCGGTAGAGTCTATCTTTTTACTGGTGTGTATAAAATCAAGCACGTTTGATTTACCGTCGAAGTTGGTGTCGTATGTGTCAGCATAAACAGGTGTGCCGATAAGATTTTCATCAATAGTCAAATCTTCAAGCACCGTAATTTCTTTAACATAACTGTCAGCCTCGGTAACTACGCCATCTTTAAGCCAGCCAAAGAAGTGCTTTCCTTTGCTGTTTATCTTTTTAACAGCAACCTCAACAGTATCATTATGAGCAGGCTCAGTTGTGGGAATTGAGATTAAAGCGTTCAAGCTATCTGCTATTGATGCGGTATGATACTGCAGAACTCTGATATCATCAATATAAACAGGACCTGCACCGCCAGAAACCTCAATTGTAAGTTGCATATCGGTTGTAGGTGTAATTTCTAGATAACGCTCATACCATAAAGTGTTTGCAGAACAACCGTTATATGTATTGTTACCTAACTTAATTGTTATTGTACCGATATCAGATGAACGTAACAAGTACCAGAAGGATATCTTATAGTTTCCGCCTGCTTTTAAGGTTACCGGATGGGTGTAGGAACTACCGTAACCGTCCAAACGCAGAGAGCTTTCACCCCAATGGACATTTGCCTTGTCATAATATGCAGTATTTGGTGTGTAGCGAACCGCTAAATCACTGTAATTAGCATCAACTGCAGTTTCAAAACCGTATTCTACAGTATCTTCAGGGACCTGAACGAAAACAGGTGTTAAAACAGTATCCTCACTGATACCCATTGCAACATAAACGGGGTCATTAGAAACGGTCTCGTTATTTGCATTTATCCATTTATCGAAAACGTAATCCTTATTTGCGGTTGCTGTAAATATAACAGGTTTTCCTAAAACAATCTTACTGTCACTTACAGTACCAGTACCATTCTCGCAAGCACCTACCGAAACGGTTATTTTACCGCTATCATCTGTAGGTTCTACACAAACATCATCAATATAAACTACCGTATCGGCACCGCCAAAAGCAATAGTAATTCTATCAGTATCGGCAGTTGCATTTACTTTTGAAGAATATGTCTGCCAAGAGTCAGCATAAGCAAGTGTTGCAGTACTAGCAGCAGTACCGTTTAAGCCAACTGATGCATCTACTGTAGAGCCACTATTCTGTAGAAAATATCTAAAGGAAACCTCATATTCAGTACCCGAATACAAATCTACAGGTAAAGAGTATGTACTATCTTCGGTTGAAACAACCGTTTGTTCAATACTCTTGTTACCCGAATGTACATATCTTGCTGTATATCCGTCTGTTTCGGGGGTGTACCACAAAGCACCGTCGGCAGTAAAGTCTAATTCCTTTTCAAAATCAAATACCATGCGTTGTTTTTCAAACACAGGCTTTAAGGTAAGTCCAGGCCAAGGATTATAAACGGTATAAACCGAGTCTTCCGAGAGGATATTGCCCTCTAAATCAACCCAATACTCTAGGTTATATGCAAAATCGTCATTTGCAGTAAAGGTTGCGGTTAAAACATCATCAACCGTATCAACCGAAACTGTACCCGTTCCGCCTACAACACCGTCGTTTATAACTGTTATTACAGGAACGATTGAAATATCGTCAATATAAACTGCAGTACCTGCAGGTATACCGCTATCTGCTGCGGAATAGAAGTTTAATTTGACATTTGTATCCTCTAAAACAGTAACTGTTTCGGTATATTGCTTCCATTCACCGTTTGAATTACCAAAAACATTTCCGTTTTGAGCAGTTGACGGTGTAACATAGCCTAAATCAGAAGCAGAATCTGCCTTATACCAGAACGAAATATTGTAGGTTCTATACGCTGTCAAAGCATAATCGTCTACCGACCATTCATCACTCTCGGCACCTACAGTATGAACGCGGGAAGCAGAGCCTGTGTGAACATTAGTGTCTGTATTGTCTGCCTGATTATAAGCAGTACCGCCGATACCGTTTATGGAGTCACCATCTTCAAAGCCTGTAGCAAAGCCATTATAATTATGGGGTATAAGCTCAGGCGGTGCAGCTTCACCGATAGCAGAAATTTCATATAAGCGAAGTCTTGTTTCATTTCCGCTAAGGTAAATGATACGAACGCCTACATATCTTCCTACCGGTTTTGAGCCATCATTAAATACAACCGTTTCTTCGTAATTCTCAGATGATTGAGAGAAAAGTTCGGTTATATTATAGGTGGCGACGTGATTTTCCGCATTATAAAGGGTATCTTTTTCGTGCGAAACATAGTATTCAAATCCTGTAGCAAAGTTCTGATACTGTGCGACAATAAAGCTATCAAAAACCGCAGTATAACCTAAATCCCAAGTTAAATAAGTGCTACCGTCACCCGACAGGTTAGTAATATCAGCTTTGGTACTTACAACACCGTCGGTTAAGGCAACATCCCAGCCTGAGTCTCCGCCGTTGCTACCTGTACGCTCAACCAAAATATCCTTTAAAAGATTGTTTTCGGTATAAGCATTAATGCCTTTTGTGCTATATATTTCATAAGGATGAGCATTAATAACTGTGCCGTAGGCGGCAATTTCGGAAATTCTGTAGTTATTGGAAGAAGAATTTGCACCGTAGGTCCCCAGTAGCTTAACCGCAATATACGAACCCGTTTTAGGTGTAGCAAAATGCACGTACTGACAACGATATGAGGCACTTATATCTGTTGAGCCGTCATAAGAATAAATTTTATTTTTTCCCTCTAATATACCGTTTGGACTGTCAGAGAGGTAAACCTCATAGCTTGTGTTTTGTGCCGCACTTCTGTTATATAGTTCAAAGCCCTCTACTAAAGCAGTACCGCCCAAGCTATAAACAAACACATCATATGTATGACCGTATCCGTAAATATCGGCGTGACCTGTTTTTAATACACTGCCGTCGGTCAAATAGGAAAAATTCTTACCGCTTGAACAACCGTACTTAGCTTTAGAGGTTACATAAGCCATAGAAACTGTCGGTGTGCGGCCTTTTAAAAGGTTGTTATCGGCAGAAATACGTGTCTCTACTGTATCACGGGTGCTGTTATATGTTTCTGAATTCAATTCAGCACCTCCTATAAACACTTCACCGATTCTAATACCCACATTATCCGAATTTGCAACGATATCATCGAAATAAATACCCAAGTATCTTCCTGTTTTTCGATTAGCGTTAAAATAGTATTCTTGTATTTTTTCGGTGCTTGCTGCAGCATCCCACGAATATATTTTATTGGCATCGGTATAAAGCGTATCCGCATCATCGCCTAAATAAACGCTATAGCTTGAATGGAGAGTAGGGTCTGTCTGATACATCATAAAGCTATCAATTTCGGTATTAGCACGCAAAGAATAAGTTATTGTCGGGTGTTCGCCTGTACACGATATGTATGCTTCGGTTTTTGCATCACCGTCAAAATATTCTAAGGGCTTGCTAGCATAATATATATTAAACCCAGTATATGAATGCAGTGTAGCGTTTGCTAGAATATTATTTTCACTTATTGCACCGAAACGGGCATAATACGGATCATATCCAATACCCTCAACGTCGGTATTTGTGGCGGTACCGTTAGCAAAAATTTCGGCAACACGAACAGCACGGTTTTTAGTCGCAATAACTCCCGAACTGTCCATACATTCGGTAAACTTTACACCAATTAATGAACCCTGTGGCAACGAATATGTTCCGTCATCAGTAAACTTGACATACTGACCCATTGAAGAGGTGTAGCCCTCGGCAGTACCGTCAAACACATATACAGGCGTTCCGCTATAAAGGGTGTCATAATCCGAACCGATATAAACCTCATAGCTGTTTCTATAAGTGGAATTTTTTAAAATCAAACCGAATTCGTTTATTTTGTAAACATCATTAAGCTGGAAGGTCACATAGGAATAAAGTCCCGTCCAAGGATAAAACTCGTTTAAAATCCCATCAGTAGCGTAGGTCCAATTCGGTGTTTGATCTACCTCATTATTAATATAATCATAAGTATGAGGAATCAACCCCGAAAGAATACCCTCGCCATTTTCCAGCAGTTTATCAATCGATGCTTGATTGGCTTTTAGTGTTGTTACATCTTCACTATAACCTGTCTTTTCGGTCATGGTCCACGAGGTAGCGGTAACGTTTGTTATGGGTGCCGCACACACAATTAGGCAGACCGAAAGAATTAGTGAAAAAATTCTTTTCATAGATTTACCCCTTTCTAAATTAAAAGACATTTTATTTTATTTTGTTTTAATTGTACACAAAAATATTATTACTGTCAAGACAGGTTTAGTTTACAGAATTTTGCAACGAAGGATTTGCAACGATTTATTGCTTTGTTTAATTTTTAATTATTGTAATTTTTGCTTGATTTTTTTAAAACAGTGTGATATAATGTTTTCCGCTGTGGAATTCCCATAGTATACGCGCTGATAGCTCAGTTGGATAGAGCATCTGCCTTCTAAGCAGAGGGTCGGGGGTTCGAATCCCTTTCAGCGTGCCAATTAAAAAGGAACCAGTCCAAAGGATTGGTTCCTTTTTAATTTTGTATATAAAAGAAAGGGATTCGAACAAGGAGGGAGCGAAGCGGAAGAAAACAACCTAAATGGTTGTTTTCGCCGACGTGGCAACGAGCGAAGCGAGGCGATAGGTGCGGGCAGCACCGAGAAGAAATCTCTTTCTGCGTGCCAAAAAGGAAGTTGTGACCTTTAGGTTGCGACTTCCTTTTTGTTTTTATTTAATTCTCCTTGCCTCTAAATAAAAGCGTTTATCGTCTGCGTGGCCCATAGAAAAGGCTTTTCTTGGAAGTGAGCCTCCAAGTCTTACAGCCTCAAACAGTCCGTCTTTTTTAATACCTTCGTACAAAAAGCCGACCGTATATTCCCTATTGGCAATCTTTTTAAGTGAGTCCTCACCGTGTATGTAGTCTATTGTAACACCGTTATTATCGGTCATATAAAGGTCTAAAAACTGCTGAAGCGTACCAACGGCAATAGGTGTTGTGCCTTTTACGGATACCTCTCTCTCCTCGCCGTTATAGTAACAAATGAATTTTTGTGCATCAGCACCTTTATATTCACCGCCACAGTAGTCTACAAAAGCGTTTATTAGTGTTTCTGGATTTACGCCAAAAACTGTTCTGTAAATCGGCTCAAAATCAAGAGCTTGGTCGTGGATATTTACAACCTCAACAAGTGCATATCTGTTCATTTCTGTAGGGTTGTTTTTATAGCATTGTTTAGCGGTTGCAAGTGAATGATTGCCGTCGCCCACACAAAACAGAAGTCCATTTGAGTTTTCTTTAAGTTCTGTTAAAACTTTTTCGATATCCTCATACAAGTTCTCACCTACCTGCCAACCCTTGATACTGCCACCGTTTTGCATAAGCGTAAAATCATAAAGCTTATTAAAACTATCCTTTTTAGACTTAAGACCGCCTAAAAGCTTATTATCACGGTCGTCTACCAAAAGCATTATATGCGGCATCTCAAGCGGTGCGTTATTGCGGATTTTAACACGCGGCGGAATACGCTCTAAAATGGTAGCCTCGGTAGCACGCACCATTGCATCTGTATCTTTTTGGTAATCATAATCCTCAAGGTCTATAGCACCGACAAGTCCGTGACGCACACGTCCGTCAGGTTGTGTTCTTTCGAGATAAACAAAGCTATTCTTATACTCGACAAAAGTTCCGTCAGCCAAATATTCACCCATGGCTTTATTTATAAGGTCGATTCGGGGAGAATCGTCCTCACTTAAATAAACCTCAGGAAGAACGATATTTAGTGCCGACTTTTTATCCCCAACATTTTCTTTAACTTCCTGCCAATACTCAGGCTCGCTTGTATATTGGTCGCAAGCGATTACCGAAAAGCTTTCAAAATCAGATTTCGGCAAAAGGACATCTGCAGGATAAAACAACTTCTTTTTTTTCATAAAAAAACCTCTCTATGCTAGTAGTGTGACAGAGTTTATCTCTGTCACACTAAAATTAATCGTAATTTGAAAATTCAACCGAAAGAATTATATCGTTTTCAGGGTCGACATGAACGGTTATACCGCTACGCTTATTTTCATCCGAGAAGAAATAATCAAGATAATAATGATTAGCAGACACCCTATAAAAATGCGAGGGTATGCCAAAAAACTCAACAACGTTATTAATTGCAGACTGATTATTTATACCGTTTATCCAGAACTGTCCGTAACTGGACTCATCCACATTAAGCGAATTTTCAGGAATAATAAATTTTACGATATTACACTTAACGAGCTTTTTAGAAGATTTTGAAGCATTATAAAAAACCGCATTAATAAGATTACCGTATTCATTACAAAGCTCGACCTCAATATTCTTACCCGCCATAATTACGGCATCATCGCCGTATTTACTGTGAAGTGAAATCTGCCAACCGAGTTTTTGCATTTTAGAATAGCTGGTAGGTACTGTAATAACACTGCCCGCATAGGTTATATTAAACTTAAACTTTTTACCAAGATAAATTTTAGAGTAATTTTCCTCATCGAAATGACTTATATCAAAATATTTTGGCATAACATCATCAAAAGATTTAATTTCGGGATATATAAGCTTGGTTTCTTCGGTTTCGGATATACTGCTTTCTACAGGCATACTCTCGCCATAATCTTCATCAAGCTTTTCACAACCGCAGGCGATACAAATTACCAACACCAAAGACAAAAGAAGTGTTGTCTTTGATACTTTCTTTATATATGTTGATATCATAGGTTAAATCCCCTTTCGGTCCTTACTAATTATATTTTATTCGTAAAAAAGCTAAAAGTCAACTAAATATACTATATAATATATTCCAATTTTATAATAATTGAATTATTACTTACCTAATAGCGATGAAACATCACACTTGATAGCAGTTTTTAGATTATCAAGCGAGTCAAATTTATGTTCTTCTCGCAAAAATTTAAGTAAATTCACGCGAAGTCTTTTTCCGTATAAATCACCTGTAAAATGAGGTATATATGTTTCTGCCGTTACAATAGGTGTTTTAAATGTAGGACGGTAACCGATATTGGTGATTGCCCTGAATTTTTGAGAGCCAATCTCTATTTCAACCGCATAAACGCCGAATTTGAGTTCTACAAGACAAACGGGATAGATTTGATTTACCGTTGGAAAACCGATTGTTCTTCCCCTATGGTCGCCGTGTATTACCTCGGCAGAAAAGCCAAAGCCCCCAAAAATCAGGGTGTTTGCCTCCTCTACATTTCCGTCCGTAATCATCGCACGTATTTTTGAGGACGAAATAGCCTCACCATTATATTTTACTGCAGGAACACACTTAAATTCTATGCCGTTTTTTTGGCAAAATTCGGCTATAAATTCGGTGTTTCCCTCCGCATTCTTGCCAAATCTATAATTAAACCCACAGGAAATAGCTTTAGGTTTGTATTTTTCCCTTATCATTTCCAAAAAATCAAGCGGTGATACATCGCGGATTTCTGTAAATTCGGGCATAAACACCTCGTTCACACCGTAATCGAGCAGACTTTGATATTTATCCTCAGGTGTCATTAAAAGCTGTTGTTTTGCACCCAAGTATGTCTTTGGAGGTCTTTTAAAGGTAACAGCTATTCGGTTATAGTCCTTTATAGCGTCAATAACGGCACGGTGTCCGTTATGCATACCGTCAAAGGTACCGAGTGCAACCCCGTTTAACATTCCTTTTCATTCCTTCGAATTGTGATTAATAATACATTTTATAGCAATTTGGCTATTTTTTAAATCTGCATAGCCTATGCCTATAAACTTTTGCTTTTCTTTCACCCTAAAAAGCTCACCGTCAGCAAAGTTTGCATCTATACCCAGTCTGTCAAATGCAAGCTGTCCGCCATTTGAAAAACGCTCTGCTTGACGGGGCGTTACAAAAAGCTCTTTTATATGCGGTATTGCCCTTTCCTCACTTACTATATAATCTCCTATATTATCCTCTGTAAGTGACTCAAGGTCTATACAGTCCGAAACAGAAAAACCTGAAGTTTCGGTACGCTCAAGTGAAGTAAGAGTAGCACCGCAACCGAGAGCTTCACCTATATCTCGGGCAAGCGAGCGTATATAGGTGCCTTTTGACACCTTAACATCGATTTTAAAGGTGTTATCAAGAGAAAGCGGTGAAATTACCTCAAGCGAATAAACAGTAACCTGTCTTTTTGGGATATCAACCGTACCGCCTTTTCTTGCAATATCATATAGCCTTACGCCGTTTTGCTTTATTGCCGAAAACATAGGCGGTGTTTGCATAATTACACCCTTAAATTCACCCAGCACCGCATCGAGTTTTTCGGCTTTGACATCAACAGATTTTTGAGAGATTACATTTCCTGTAATATCACAGGTGTCGGTTGTAATGCCAAGCTTTATTTCGGCTATGTAGCGTTTATCGGCTTCAAGCAAATAGGAAGAGAGTGCTGTGGCACGGCCTAAAAATATGGGTAACACACCCGTAGCCATAGGGTCAAGGGTGCCTGTATGTCCTACACGCTTTTCGCCTGCAAGCCTTTTTATACGGGCAACTGCCCCAAAAGAAGTTATACCCGACGGCTTATTTAGCAGTAACAGTCCCTGCATACGTTTCCTCCATTACCTCTCTAACCGCCGAAAGCACCTGTGCCTTTACGCTTTCTAAATCTCCCTCTAGTGATGCACCTGCGGCACCCTTATGACCGCCGCCACCAAGTTTCTTGCATATTAAAGAAGCATCAAGAGGTGGGTATGTGCGAAGGGAAATTTTATATTCGTTATCATCTGTTTGCTTTATTGTGACACCTGCATCTACACCCTCAACACTTCGGGAAATAACCGAAAGTCCCTCTAGGTCAGGACCTGAACAGCCCGTTTTTTCCTGTATATCAGCCGTAACGGTTAAAAGCATACACCTATCGTCAAAATGGAATTCGGCGGTATTGAGCACTGTTTGTTCAAGCTCTAATAAACGTCTTGATTTCATATCAAACATAAGTTTATTAATTTCTGCCGCATCTATGGGGTATTCGTAAAGCTGTGCCGTTATAATGTGGGTTTTATAAGTAACATTAGAATATTTAAAGCAACCCGTATCGGTAGCAATACCCGTATACAAAGCCTTGGCTGTCAAAGTGTTTATATTAACACGCATAAGTGTTAACAGTTCAAAAATTATTTGACAGGTAGCCGCAGCATCCGCATCCAAATAAAGATTTTTTGAAAAACGGGTATTTGATATATGATGATCTATTGCAAGGTCAATTTTATCACCGAAAATCTCACAAAGCGAGCCTAAAAGACGCTTGTCGGCAACATCGACCGATATTACGGTAGCATTATTAATATCAACATGGTCGGTTTCATGTACAAAATAATCATATTTTTTCGGAATGACATCGGGGCAGATAACAGAAGCCTGCTTGCCGATTTCTTTAAGTCCGTAATAAAGTGCATAGCCCGCACCCAAGGTATCACCGTCGGGTGAAGCATGGGTTATTATTATATAATTATCATGCTTTTTAAGATACCGTGCTGTACGACGAAGTGACAAATCACGGCAACCGTCCTTAATCTTTTTTTGCATTATAAACGTTTCTCCTTTCAGAAAAAACGCGGGCGGTGTCGGCAAAAAGCCGACAGCCTGCTTTATTCCTCATCACCAAAGGATTTTATAATTCTTGAAATTTGGGCACTACGCTCAAGCGAATCGTCTGCTACAAAGCGAAGTTCTGGCACCTTGCGAAGTGAAAGCGAGGCACCAAGCTGCTTTCTCAAATAACCTGCAACAGATTTGTTAAGAGCTTTAACCGATTCTACGGTTTTTTCGCTACCCTCAATAGCACTTACGTATACGGTAGCATAGGACATATCGCCCGAAACGTCCACCTTAACAATGCTTAAAAGCTGACTTACGCGAGGGTCTTTAACCTCCCTTAACAATTCTGACAGTGCGATTTTAATATCAGAGGTTACGCGGTTTATTTTATATCCTGCCATTAATCTCTGTACTCCTCCATAATAAAGGCTTCAAAAACGTCGCCCTCTTTAATATCTGCAAATTTCTCAAGACCGATACCGCACTCGTAACCCTGTGCCACTTCCTTAACGTCGTCTTTGAAGCGGCGAAGTGATGCGATTTGGTCCTCTGCTATAACTATACCGTCACGTACAACACGAATTTGACAAGCACGTGTTACCTTACCGTTTGTAACGTAAGAGCCTGCAATTGTACCAAAGTTTGAAATCTTATAAACGTTACGTACTTCAACAGAGCCTAGTTGTACTTCTCGTACCTTAGCGTCAAGCATACCCTTCATAGCGGCTTCAATTTCCTCAATGCAATCGTAAATTACGCGGTACATACGGATATCAACGCCCTCACGCTCGGCAGTTTCTTTGGCAACCGCATCGGGACGTACATTAAAGCCTACTACAATAGCACCCGAGGTTTGTGCCAAAACAACGTCGGTTTCGCTAACGGCACCAACACCGCCGTGAATAACATTTACACGTACCTCATCATTAGAAAGCTTAACAAGACTATCTCTTACAGCCTCAACGCTACCTTGAACGTCAGCTTTAACAATTATGTTAAGCTCCTTAAGGTCACCTTCACTTAACTGTGAGAACAGATTGTCAAGTGTTACCTTTTGACGTGCATTGTTAAGCTCATCCTTAGCCTTTTGCTTACGCTGTTCAACAAGCTGACGTGCAAGACGCTCATCAGAAACGGCGTCAAAGCTATCACCTGCAGCAGGTGTTTCAACAAGACCTGTAATCTCAACAGGAACAGACGGACCTGCAACATCTACAACCTTACCGTTTTCGTTGCTCATAACACGAACACGGCCTACGGCTGTACCTGCAACTACGATATCACCTGTCTTAAGTGTACCGTTTTGAACAAGTAATGTTGCAACAGGACCTCTACCCTTGTCAAGACGAGCCTCAATTACTACACCCTTTGCCTTACGGTTGGGGTTAGCCTTTAATTCTGCCATTTCGGCAACCAATAATACGTTTTCAAGCAAGGCATCAATACCCTCGTGTGTTTTTGCCGAAACGGGTACGCAAATAACGTCACCGCCCCACTCCTCAGGTACAATAGAATGCTCGGTCAACTGCTGTAGAACTCTATCCGGATTAGCTTCAGGCTTATCCATTTTATTAATTGCAACGATTATTTGTACATTTGCGGCTTTAGCATGGTTAATAGCCTCAATAGTTTGTGGCATAATACCGTCATCGGCGGCAACTACAAGTATTGCAATATCGGTAGCCATTGCACCACGCTGACGCATAGAGGTAAATGCGGCGTGTCCTGGGGTGTCAAGGAATGTGATGTCCTGTCCCTTACAGTTTACCCTATAAGCACCGATATGCTGTGTAATACCGCCTGCCTCTGTATCGGTAACGGCGGTGTTTCTTATAGCATCAAGAAGCGAAGTCTTACCGTGGTCAACGTGTCCCATAACAACAACAATCGGGCTACGGGGCTCTAGATCCTCGGCTGCGTCCTCGGCAATATCCATAATCTGCTCTTCAATGGTAACCACTACTGCACGCTCAATTTTAGCACCAAGCTCGGATACTACGATTTCTGCAGTATCGTAATCGATAACCTGATTTACGGTTGCCATCATACCAAGCTTTAAAAGTACCTTTATAATCTCTGCGGCGGTCTTTTTAAGACCTGCAGCCAACTCACCTACAGTGATTTCGTCACCAACAGTTACGGTAATAGGTGTCTTCTTTATACGCTCAAGCTGTATACGACGCATCTTGTCTGCCTCGGTTTCACGCTTTGCACCCTGAGGACGTTTATAATCCTGTGACTTTTGCTTAATCTTCTGCTTGCGTGAGAAATTATCACGCATAGAGTTTGCAGGAGCTATGCTCTCGTACTTTTCATTATACTTATCCATATTGATATGTGATGACCTAGTATCAACATGGCGGATTTCGGCAGGACCTCTGTTTGGTGCCTCACCGTGTTTCTTTTCCTTTTTAGGCGGTGCTACAAGCGGACCTGTGTAAATTTCTTTTTCTACCGTCTTTTTAGCAGGCTTTGTATCCTTTTTAGTGGTATCCTTTTTAGTATCATCTTTTTTGGCAGCAGGCTCTTTCTTTTCAGCCGCTTCCTTTTTAGGTGCTGCTTTTTCTGTCTTTTCTTCCTGTACCTTTTTAGCAGGCTTTTCTTCGCTGTTAGCAGGCTTTTTAGTTTCTCCGTTTGCGGCAGCAGCGGCAGCCTTTAACTGCTCTAATATAGCCAATTGGTCTGCAAGCTTTTTATCCTTTTCATCCTGACGCTTTTTAGCAGCCTCTGCTCTTGAAGCCGCACCTGTTTCAAAATACTCTTTAAAGTTCTTAACCGCATTTTTCTTTGTAAGCTCGTTAAAAACTATGGCTATTTCCTCTTCGCCCAAAGCGGCGGCAGATTTCTTTTCAACCCCTGTAACCTCTAAAAGAAGTGCTGTAACCTCCTTTGCGGTAATGCCGAAGTCCTTTGCCAGTTCACTTACTTTATATTTATTATTCATTAGCATTTCCTCCTTGAATCGATGTTTCGGTGCTGTCACTGTATTTTTTAACCTCACCGACTATTCCGTCTGCAAACGAGCTGTCATTTACCGACAGTATTCCGCATTTACGCCCTATGGCAGCAGACAGTGTATCAATATTACAATCGTCAAGTATAACTACCCGAACGTTATTTTTCATAGCGAAAAAGTTGATTTCTTTTAAACTTTTAGGTGATACATCATTGGCTACTAAGCAAAGCCTTGATTTACCTTTTTTGACCGCCTCAACAGAAGCGTCCATTCCGCAAGAAAGCTTACCCGCCTTACTTGCAAAGCCTAAAAGCGTCAAAATCTTATTTGTCAAGCAGCTCTATCTCCTCTCGAAGTTTTTGATAAAGCTCTGCCGAAACAGGCATTTCAAAAGCCCTGCCTAAAGCATTGGCTTTTTCTGCCTTTTTAAGACATTCTGTACATTTACAGATATATGCCCCCCTACCGTTAAGCTTTCCGCTAAAATCGAGTTTTATTTCGCCCTCGGGCGTTTTTACAACCCTTATTAGCTCAACCTTGGGTTTCATTTCTCGGCAACCTGTGCACATTCGCATAGGAATTTTTTTGACTGCCACGAAATCAACTTCCCTTCGTAAAATATATCATCAAACTAAAACAGTTAATTATTCGCCGAAAAATCCGCTTTCGGGATGAATATCTATCTTCCAACCTGTAAGCTTTGCGGCAAGACGAACGTTTTGTCCCTTATTGCCGATTGCAAGCGAGAGTTGTGACTCGGGAACGCTTGCTTTACAAACCTTAGGCTCAGTGCTTTCGATTTCAACCGACACAACACGTGCGGGAGAAAGTGCCTCAGAAACAAAAGCAACGGGGTCTTCACTGTATTTTACAATGTCGATTTTTTCTCCGCCTAAAATTTCAACTATCTTGTTAACGCGAACGCCCTTAGGACCTATACACGCACCTACGGGGTCGATTTCCTCGTTAGCCGACCAAACCGCAAGCTTTGTTCTAGAGCCTGCCTGACGTGCTACCGACTTAATTTCAATAGTACCGTCAAATATCTCGGGAACCTCTGTTTCAAAAAGACGCTTTACAAGTCCCGGATGTGTACGGGAAAGCATTACGCGATGTCCACGCTCGGTTTCCTTAACGTCAACTACATATACTTTAATATGGTCGCCCTCGTTGATTATCTCGTCGGGTACCTGCTCTGCTTTAGGTAAGGTAGCCTCGCCGTGACCTATTGTTAAAATAGCGTTTCCTGTTTTTGGGTCAATACGCTCAACCACAGCAGTTAAAAGCTCGCGGTTGTGGCGTTGGAATTCTGCTATAGCGTGACCCTTTTGTGCATCACGAACGCCTTGACGGAAGTTGTTTTTAGAATTTTGTGCTACAAATCTACCAAAGTTCTTGGGGTCGATTTTAATCTCAACAAAGCCATCTACCAAAGACTTGGGGTCGATTGCGGCGGCCTCCTCTTTAGAAATCTGTGTGTAGGGATTTTCTACAACCTCAACTATTTCCTTACGTGCAGTTACATAGAAAATTTCGTTTTCAAGGTCAATGTTGCAAGTAACGATATCTTGGTTACCAAAGTCCTTACGTGCGGCAACTATTATAGCCTCTGAAACCTTTTCAGCCAAGAACTCTACGGGTATACCACGTTCCTCCTCCATCTGCCTTAAAGCCTCAAAAAACTCCTTGTTGTCTTTTTTCTCTTTCGCTGTCAATTTAATTTTTCTTGCCATTTTATAGATACCTCCAAATCGGTTTTTACCGAATCATTTATATTTTTTATGTTACTCAAAATCACAAAGATTTGCCTTTGCAATCTCACCCTTTTCAAAACGGATATTTCCGCTATCTGTAGCAAGCGTTACGCCGCCGTCAAAGGCTTCCAAGATACCCTCAAATTCCTTAACGCCGTCACGTGCTTTAAACAAGCGGACCTTTATTTTTCTGCCTAGCATTTTTTCAAAGTGTTCGGGCTTTAAAAGCTCCCTTTCAAGACCTGTTGAGCAAACCTCTAAATAATACGAATCTTTTATAGGGTCTGCCTCGTCAAGCACAGGGTCAATAGCGTGGGAAACATTAGTACAGTCATCAATATTAATGCCGTCCTCTTTATCAATATAAACCCTTAAATAGTAGGACGAGCCCTCTTTAACATAGCGTACGTCCCAAAGTTCAACGCCCTCATTTTCTACCGTAGATTTGATTATTGCCGCCACCTTATCGGCGATACCTGCCATCAAAACCCCTCCGTTTTATCAAGTCTTTAAATGTCATAATAAAAGTGAGTGGGTCGCCCCACTCACCTTTCATTCAAAGTATATGCATATAATAGCACATAATAACATATTTGTCAAGTGTTTGAAATTACTGCTTTATAAATTAATATTTTAACATTGTAGGGACCGGCGTCTCGACGGTCCGTTATGTTATAGGCGGTTAAAAGGACCGTCGAGGACGCCGGTCCCTACGATATATTAATCATTTTGTGAAAACAAAACAGGCGAACAATGTTCGCCCGTTAATTTTAATTTCGTGAAAACAATATATATTTTACACTAACTTAACATTTTCGTTACCTAAAAGGGTTTTAAATTTTTCAATTAAAGCGTTATCCTTTTTAGCACGCATATTAGAGGGTGCTTCAAACCGTTTACCATTATCGGTACAAACAATATAAACGGGTATATTGCCATGGGAATTTTTAAGCAACCGCTTAACCTCATCCATTTCGGGAATATCGGTATTTTTTACCCTTAAATAAAGCCCTGCTTTGACCTTTAAATAGGTAATATTTTCTGCACCGTCGGGTACACGCTCTGCCTTTTCAAATATAATTTCGGGGTTTCTGTCCTCGCGTTCGGCAACCTTGCCCGAAAGCAACACAGTATCGCCAACATTAAACATTGTGCGGTAAACCGAATATGCGGTGGCAAAAACCGTAACCTCTATACTAGCGGTGACGTCCTCAAGCTCTAGAGTTGCCATTATACTTTTATTTTTAAGCTGACGCACCCTAACAGAGTTTATTACGCCTACTATACTAATACGCTTACCGTCCCCGTACTTATGCTTTAGTATATCGAGTGCCGTCGCAAAGCCTGCCCGTTTAATATAACCCTCATATTTAAAAACGGGGTGTCCCGAAAGATAAAGTCCCGTAGCTTCCTTTTCCATAGAAAGCCGCTCGGCTTCGGGCATATCCTCCATATCGGGCAGTTTGTATTCGGCTATATCGCCCGCTTCACCAAAAAGGTCAAGCTGACCATCACCCGAAAACCGCTTTTCACCCTCAACCACACAAAGCACGTTATCAAGATTAAAAAGCATTTGTCGGCGGTTTTCGTCTGCTATATCGAGTGCACCGCTTTTTATAAGCCCCTCTAATGCACGGCGGTTTAAATCCCTACCATAATTACGCTTACAAAAATCGTAAAGCGAAGTGTATTTTCCGCACGACTGTCTTTCAGCTATTAGCTTATCTATTAAGCCTCTACCCAAATTTTTAACCGCCATCAGTCCAAAGCGTATGCCGTTTTCGGTAGCATAAAAGGTATTAAAGCTCTCATTTACCGACGGCGGCAGCATTTTTATACCCATACGCTTACATTCGGCGGTATATTGTGAGATTTTATCGGGTGAATCAAGCACACTTGTCATTAAAGCCGCAAAATACTTATCGGTATAATGTGCCTTTAAATAGGCTGTTCTATACGCCACCACAGCATAGGCGGCGGCGTGGGATTTATTAAAGGCATAAGAGGAAAACGCCGACATATCGTTAAAGATTTTCTTTGCAACCTCTTCGGGTACACCTCTATTTACTGCACCCTCGCAAATTACATTGCCGTCATTATCCTTTTCGCCGTAAATAAAGGCGTTACGTTCCTTTTCCATAACATCGTGCTTCTTTTTAGCCATAGCACGACGAACAATATCCGCCCTACCGAATGAATAACCCGCAAGGCTACGAAAGACCTGCATTACCTGTTCTTGATAAACAATACAGCCGTAAGTAACCTCTAATATCGGTTTTAAAAGGGGTGTATCGTAGGTGATATCCTCAGGATTATGCCTATTATGAATATATTTAGGTATCGAGTCCATAGGTCCTGGTCGGTAGAGGGAAAGAATTGCTATTAAATCCTCAATACTCTCGGGGCAGAACTGACGAAGCACGCTTTTCATACCGTCCGACTCAAACTGAAACACTCCGTCGGTAAGTCCCTTTGCCATAAGCGAAAAGGTTTTAGCATCGTTTAGCGAAATGTTTTCTATTGAAAAATCTTTATCGGTTTTTCTGATTTCCTTTTCGGTATCATCAATTACGGTTAAATTGCGAAGTCCCAAAAAGTCCATTTTTAAAAGACCTAATTCTTCAAGGGCTGTCATTGTGTACTGTGTTACAACCGCCTCGTCATTAACAGCAAGGGGTACATAGTCCCTAACAGGTCTATCTGAAATAACCACGCCTGCCGCATGGGTAGAGGCATGACGCGGCATACCCTCAAGCTTAATTGCCATATCTATAAGCTCGGTTATTTGACTATCGGAATTATAAAGGTCGCGAAGTTCCTTTGAAGAGGAAACCGCACGCTCTAGCGTCATACCAACAGCGTGGGGTACTAGCTTTGCAGTTTTATCACAAATATTATAGGGTATATCCATTGCCCTACCAACGTCACGTATAGCCGCTCTTGCCGCCATAGTACCAAAGGTGACTATTTGTGCTACTCGGCCGGTGCCGTATTTTTCGGTTACATAATCTATAACCTTTTGGCGATTAACATAACAAAAGTCTATATCAAAGTCGGGCATTGATACCCTTTCGGGATTTAAAAATCTTTCAAACAAAAGATTATACTTTATAGGGTCTACACCCGTAATTCCTATACAGTAAGCCGCTAGACTTCCCGCACCCGAGCCTCTGCCTGGGCCTACCGAAATACCGTTACTTTTAGCATAGTTTACAAAATCCCAAACTATTAAAAAGTAGTCGACATAACCCATTTTGTTTATTACAGAAAGCTCATACTCTAGGCGGTCTAAAACCTCCTTTGGCGGATTTTGACCGTAGATACGGTGCATACCCTCAAAGCAACGTTTTTTAAAATATTCTAAATGGTCTTCGCCCTTTGTATCAAAATAAGGCAACTTTATTTTGCCAAATTCAAATTCTACATTACAGCGTTCTGCTATACGCTCGGTGTTTTCTATTGCGTCCTCGACATTTCCAAAAAGCTGACGCATCTCATCCTCGCTTTTTAGATAAAACTCCTCTGTTTTAAATTCAAGCGAATTTTCAGAGCCGATAGTTGTACCCGTTTGCACGCACAAAAGCACCTTGTGCATTAAGGCGTCTTGCCTTTCAATATAATGCACGTCGTTAGTAGCCACAAGCGGAATGTTTAGTTCTTTTGAAAGCTTTACTATAAGCGGATTTATAAATTTTTGTTCTTCAATACCGTGGTCTTGAAGTTCTAAAAAGAAATTATTTTCACCAAAGGTTTCGCGGTACCAGATAGCACTGTTTTTAGCCGCCTCATAATTTTTACGTGTAAGTGCCTTTGGAATTTCACCCGCAAGGCAGGCAGAAAGTGCAATAAGACCGCCCGAATATTTTTTCAAAAGTTCCCTATCAACACGCGGTTTTGAATAAAACCCCTCGGTAAAGCCTAATGACACCAGCTTAATAAGATTTTGATAGCCCTCATTATTTTCGCAAAGCAAAACTAGATGGCTATAATCGTTATCAAGGCCCTTTTGTTTGTCTGTTCTGCCTCTTGGTGCAACATAAACCTCACAGCCGATTATTGCCTTAATACCGTGTTTTTTTGCGGCTTTATAAAAATCTATTGCACCGTACATAACGCCGTGGTCGGTTATAGCAACGCTTTTCTGTCCACGCTCGGCTACAGCCGACATAAGTTTATCAATACGGCAGCAGCCGTCTAAAAGACTATATTCTGTATGTAGATGTAAATGTGTAAAAGCCATTGCCGTACCTCCCTATTATTTTTTTGCGTTGTTATATAAATCTATTATTCTACTAAGTCTATGATTTAAACCCGAAACGGTTATTGGTGTAGTGCTGATTTTACACAATTCCTTTAAAGAGGCGTTTGGGTTATCAAGCCGAAGCTTTGCGGCACTTTGAAGCTCTACAGGCAAGCTTTCAAGTATGCCCTTATTCAAAAAATACTCTATTGCCGTTCTCTGCTTAATAGATGCCTCTACCGTTTTTGAAATATTTCCGCTATCACAGTTGCCTGCACGGTTAATATTGTTTTTAACACTCTTTAAAACGGCAGTTTCAAGCATTTCAAGGCTGATTTTTGAAGCACCCATAAAGGTTAAAAGGTCGCCTATTGTTTCGTTTTTCTTAATATAAACAACAAAGCCATTACCACGCTTTGATATATTAGCCTTTATAGAGTTTTCTAATAATATTTCTGAGAATTGCTCTGCTAACTGCCTGTCCTTTACCGAAAAGTCAACCCTATATTCAGTTTCGGGATTGCTTATATTTCCGCAAGCCAAAAAGGCACCGCGTACAAAAGCGGCGGTACAGCAGTCACGCGAGAACATTTCTCTGTTAATTCCGCCTCTACCCTCATCGTCGCTTAAAATTGCAAGAATTTTAAGGCGGTCTGCTTCGGAATTTACGGTTGCCCTATAGGTTGTCTTTTTATCGCCGCCCGAACAAAGTTCAACATCAGCACCAAAAACTCTTGACATAAGTCTTTTAAAGAACTGTGCCATTATTAAATTGGCCGTTTGCATAGAAATTCTTTTAAAGGAAAAAGAGCGTGAAAACAACAAAAAGCCGTAAGCAAGAGAAGGCTCACAGCATTTTGAGGTTTTTGTCATCGCTAATTCATCCTTTACATCACTGCAAAAAGACATAAGCTACTCCTTTTATAATTTATGTATATCTCGGTGCATTACAGACGAATTGTAACCTTTTTCTTTAAGATAACTGTTAAAAAGCTCTGCAAAGGTTACCGAACGATGCTGACCGCCCGTACAACCGAAAGAAATTATGAGCTGACTTTTGCCCTCGCTAGCGTACATAGGAACTGTTAAATCAAAAAACTCCTTTAGTTTATCCCTATATTCACAGCTTTCCTTAAAGCTCATAACATAATCTCTAACAGGCTCATCAAGACCTGTTAAATTTTTAAGCTCTTCAATATAAAAGGGATTTGGAAGACATCTAACATCAAAAACTAAATCGGCTTCAGCATCAATACCGTATTTAAAGCCGAAGGATTTGCATCTTATTTTCATACCCTCGTTTATGTCGCCTAGCACCATTTCGCATATACGGTTTTTAAGCTGTGCTATAGAAAGACGGCTGGTGTCAACCACATAATCGGCATCATAGCGGATATTCGATAAAAGCTCTCTTTCCTTTTTAACTGCGGCGGGAAGTGTAATATCTGCCCGCTCACAAAGTGGGTGTGTACGTCTGTTTTCTTTATATCTACGTACAATAGTTTCGTCCGAAGCGTCGAGAAACAGTATTTTATAATCAACATCATTCTGTCTAAAGCTCTCTAAAACCTTTGGGATTTCGCCAAACATTTCGCCGCCTCTTATATCGGTAACAATGGCAAGCTTTTCAAGCTCACTAGCACCCTTGTTTGAAAGGTCCACAAAGGCAGGAATAATAGAGGGCGGAATATTGTCAACACAATAATAGCCCATATCTTCAAGTGCCTTTATTGCTTGTGATTTACCCGAGCCTGACATTCCCGTAACTATAAGCAGTTTCATAAATTACTTCCTTTATATTATTTGTTTTTCTTCACTATAAGGTAAAATATCTTCTTTAGGAAGCCTACCTACAAACAAAACTTCTGTTCTCATTAAAACACCGTCGTTTTTATAGACAGTTTCTTGTATATGGCGTATAAGCTTTAAAATATCGGTGGTAGTAGCATTAGAATAGTTTATAACAAAGCCTGCGTGAAGTTCGCTCACCATAGCACCGCCGACGCTTACACCCTTTAAATTGTTTTTTTCTATAAGTGCACCTGCAAAAAAACCCTCAGGTCTTTTAAAGGTGCTGCCTGCACTGGGGAAACTTAAAGGTTGCTTTTCCTTACGTCTTGACAAAAGCTCCTCCATTTTAGAGGAAATCTCACTCTTTTGTGCAACCTTAAGACCCAAAGTTAAACTTAAAATTATATATTTTTTCTTAGAAAAAATGCTTGTTCTATAGCCAAGGGACATATCCTTTGCCAAAATTTCAAAAACATTTCCCTCAAAATCCATAACCTCTGCGGATTCTATAACTTCTGACATTTCGCCGCCATAAGCACCCGCATTCATATAGAGTGCCCCGCCCAAAGAGCCTGGTATTCCAAAAGCAAATTCAAGTCCCGAAAGGCTGTTATCACGAGCCTTTAGGCAAACTGCCGCAAGATTTGCACCTGCACCGCATACCAAGTCGGTACCGTTTACCGAAATTTCATCCATCAAGGATAGGTTTATTACTGCACCCTCTATTCCGTCATCCGACACTAAAAGATTGGAGCCTTTACCGAGAATAAAGCAAGGCACCGAAGTTTCCTTTGCCGCCTTTAAAACATTTGAAAGCTCTTTTCTATCCTTAACACATATAAAAACGTCGGCAGCACCACCCGTTTTAAAGGTGGTGTGCTTTTCCATAGGCTCATTTAGCCTGTATTCTATATTAAACTTATCAAGACAGTTTAAAAAAGAAGTTATATCCATAAAAACTCCGATTAATGCAAATCTGCAAGATATGCCGCACCTATTATGCCGGCATCGTTACCGAGAGTTGCAGTTTTTATAACAGTACGCTTATTACTTGTACGGGCATAGTCCTCACCCGAAACAAAATCATTAATGGGGTCTGTTAGAGTTTTACCCTCTTTAGAAACTCCGCCGCCTATACAAAGAACTTCGGGTTGGAATGTATTTATAACATTAGAAATTCCAACGGCTATATAGTTAATATACTTGTCAACTACCATTTTACCTGCTTTATCACCTTGACGCATTGCATCAAAGGCAGTGCGTCCATTAACACGGTTGATGTCGTCACCGCAAAGCTTCCACATAACTGTTTCGGGATAACGAATCATAGCCTGCTTACTCTGTCTTACTAGTGCAGTAGCCGAAGCATAAGCCTCCCAGCAGCCGTTACGTCCGCAAGTGCAATACTCACCGTCCATAGCTATAACAGTATGGCCTAGCTCGCCGCCTGCGAAATTATGGCCTGAATAGATTTTACCGTCAATAATTATTCCGCCGCCAACACCTGTGCCAAGTGTTATTGCTATGAAGTTTTTGGTGCCTTTACCTGCACCCGCAATAAACTCGCCATAAGCTGCTGCATTAGCATCATTTTCAAGGAAAACAGGTTTGCCTAAACGCTCACTCATCATTTTTCCAAGGTCAACATCATAAAACTCTAAATTATTAGAGTAAGAAATTGTTCCGTCCTGATTGTTTATTGAACCCGGAGCTCCAATGCCCACAGATTCTATATCATCAATCGAAATTCCTGCATTTTTTATAGCCTCAAATGCGGCTTTTTTCATATCGTCTGCTATTTCTTCGGCAGGGCGTGGCAAATTTGTTTTTACCGATGCAGTACCCATAATATTAAATTTTTCATCAACAACGCCTGCTGCTATATTTGTTCCGCCTAAATCTATTCCAAGTCTGTACATATTATTTTTCCTTTCTATTCAAACGCCTCTACCTTTTGAGTAGTATTAGTCACAAAATCATCTGTCATACCAAGCTTTTTAAGTAAATCCTCAGCCGCGTTATAGCCAAGCTTTTTCTGACGGCTATTCATAGCCGCAACCTCGATAATAACTGCAAGGTTACGTCCGGGTTTTACAGGGATTGTAAGTGACGGAATATTAAGGCCTAAAATTTCGGTAGTTTGATTTTCAAGTCCCATTCTGTCATACGCCTTATTAACGTCCCAAGGCTCCATATTAATAACAAGATTAATTTTTTCGGTAAGCTTTACAGCACCTACACCGAAAATACGGCTTGCATTAATAATACCTATTCCGCGAAGCTCAATAAAATGCCTTATATTATCTGGTGCCGAGCCTACTAGAGATTTGCTTGAAACACGTCTGATTTCAACCGCATCGTCAGCGATTAAACGGTGGCCTCTTTTTACAAGCTCAATAGCCGTTTCACTTTTACCGACACCGCTCTCACCTAGCAGTAATATACCCTCACCGTAAACCTCTATCAAAACACCGTGGCGTGTAACTCTTGGTGCTAAGTGAAGATTTAAAAAGGCTATAAGTGCCGACGAAAACTCCGACGTAGTATCATTCGTAGTAAAAAGAGGAACATTATATTCCCGTGCCAGCTCTATATATGCTTCTTCAAGCGGTAGTCCTCTAGCGATTACAACCGCAACAGGATTATGAGCAAAAAAATCCCTCATTCTATCTATCGCCTTTTCAGGTGTAAAACGCTCTAAAAAGCAATGCTCACTTTTACCTATTATTTGAATACGTGTAGCATCAAAATATTCATAATAGCCTGCCATTTGAAGACCCGGACGGTTTACGTCGGCAGTAGTAACCTTAATTTCTTCAAGATTTTCTACTGGATAAAGCTCTTTAAGCGAAAATTCGTCAACCACCTTTTTTAAGGAAACACTAAAATTTGCTTTCATATAGACGCCTCCAAAAATTAAAATATCTATACATGGTTTTATTATACAATAACTCTCTGACTTTTTAAAGAGTATTTTTTAAAAAAGTCAGAGAGTTTTAATTCATAATATTTAATTTTAGAACAAACCGCTAATTTCGCCGTCTTCATTGACGTCGATTTTCTCAGCAGCAGGAACTTTTGGAAGTCCTGGCATAGTCATAATATCGCCCGTAAGGACTACTAAAAAGCCTGCACCTGCAGAAATTTTAACATTACGGACAGTAACGGTAAAGCCTTCGGGTGCACCAAGCTTTGTTGGGTCGTCAGAAAAACTGTACTGTGTTTTTGCAATACATACAGGGCATTTAGCGAAGCCAAGCTCCTCTAGTCTTTCTATCTGTTTTTTGGCTTGAGGGGTAAAGTTTACGCCGTCGCCACCGTAAACCTTGGTTACAACCGCATTGATTTTATCGGCTAAAGACTGGTCATCTGTGTAAGAGAAGGTAAAATCATTAGGCTCCTCGCAAAGTCGTACAACTTCCTCTGCTAGCTCTACTCCGCCATCACCGCCGTTTGCCCAAACGGTTGAAAGCACGGTGTTAACACCAAGCTCACGGCACTTTTCAATAATAAACTCAATTTCCTTGTCGGTATCGGTCGGGAAACGGTTTACTGCTACAACTAAGGGTAGCTTATAAACATTTTTAATATTAGAAACGTGGCGAAGCAGATTAGGTATACCCTTTTCGAGTGCTTCTAAATTTTCACTGCCAAGCTCGGTTTTTGCAAGACCCCCGTGCATCTTTAAGGCACGAACGGTAGCAACAACCACTACTGCCGAAGGTGTAAGACCTGCATAGCGGCACTTAATATCAAGGAATTTTTCAGCACCCAAGTCGGCACCGAAGCCTGCCTCGGTAATAGCGTAATCGCCTAGCTTCATAGCCATTTTTGTAGCTACAACAGAGTTACAGCCGTGTGCTATATTAGCAAAAGGTCCGCAGTGTACAAATGCGGGTGTACCCTCAAGAGTCTGTACTAAATTGGGTTTCAATGCGTCCTTTAAAAGTGCCGCCATAGCACCCTCTGCTTTGAGCTGTCCTGCAGTTACAGGCTCATCATTATAGTTATAAGCAACTATAATTTTAGAAAGACGCTCTTTAAGGTCGGTAATACTCGACGACAAGCACATAACTGCCATAATTTCACTGGCAACCGTAATATCATAGCCGTCCTCACGCGGAGTACCGTTTATTCTGCCGCCAAGGCCGTCAACCACATTACGAAGCTGTCTGTCGTTCATATCAACACAACGCTTCCAAGTGATTTTTCTTGTATCAATACCGAGTGCATTACCGTGATGAATATGGTTATCAAGCATAGCAGCAAGCAAATTATTTGCCGCACCTATTGCGTGGAAGTCACCTGTAAAGTGAAGATTAATATCCTCCATAGGTACAACCTGTGCATAACCGCCGCCTGCGGCACCGCCCTTGATACCGAAAACAGGTCCCAAAGATGGCTCACGCAAAGCAACCATTACATTTTTGCCGATTTTTTTAAGTCCGTCAGCAAGACCGATTGTTGTGGTGGTTTTACCCTCACCCGCAGGGGTGGGGGTAATAGCCGTTACAAGTACCAATTTACCGTCTTTTCTATCATTTTCTTTTAAAAGACTTAAATCAACCTTTGCCTTATATTTGCCGTACTGTTCAAGGTATTTATCGTCAATACCTGCAGTTTTTGCAATTTCGGTTATAGGAAGCATCTTGGCTTCCTGTGCGATTTCAATGTCGGTTTTATACATAACAATTCCTCACTTTAAGATTATTTAAAGTATTTAACTGCACTTGTAAACAAGCCCATATTGTAGTTGCCGTCAACATTCTTATAAAGACCGTCGCCAACACGCTCGGAGTGACCCATTTTACCGAGAACTCTGCCATCGGGTGAAGTAATACCCTCAATAGCACAAACCGAGTTGTTGGGGTTAAAGCGAATATCGTCGGTCGGGTTACCACACAAATCAACATACTGTGTAATAATCTGTCCGTTAGCCTTTAGCTTTTCTACAAGTTCATCGCTTGCTATAAATCTACCCTCACCGTGACTTATCGGCACAGTAAAGATATCACCAACCTCACATTCCTTAAGCCAAGGCGACTTATTGGATGCCACCCTTGTGCGAACAAGGCGTGACTGGTGTCTGCCTATTGTGTTAAAGGAAAGTGTCGGGCAAGAAGCATCGGTATCGATTATTTCACCGAAAGGTACAAGACCTAACTTAATAAGTGCCTGGAAGCCGTTACAAATACCGCACATTAAACCGTCGCGATTCTTTAAAAGCTCCATAGTAGCCTGTTTCACGGCATCGTTACGGAAGAATGCGGTAATGAATTTACCCGAGCCCTCGGGTTCGTCACCGCCCGAAAATCCGCCTGGAATAAATATCATTTGTGAATCGGCAACACGCTTTGCAAAATATTCAACCGATTCTGCTACAGCAGAAGCTGTAAGATTGCGGATAACAACGATTTCTGCCTCGGCTCCTGCGGCTTCGGCTGCACGTGCCGAATCATATTCACAGTTAGTACCTGGGAATGCAGGAATAATAACACGCGGCTTTGCAGTTTTAACTGCGGGTGCCTTTGTGTTTCTGCCGTCAAAGCTAATCTTTTCGATAGCCTTGCCCTCTGTCTTAATGTTGCAAGAGAATACAGGCTCTAGCTTATCCTCATAAATCTTTAAAAGTTCACTAAGGGAAAGCGAAATATCTTTATAGGAAATTGCATTATCGTCAGTAGTTTCACCGATAACGGTGCCTGCATCTACACCGTCAGCCAATTCCACAAGGAACGCACCGTAGCCGTAAGAGAACATATCCTCAACAGGAATTTCACTGTTATACTTAAAACCTATACCGTTACCGATAGCCATTTTAAGTACAGCTTCGGCTATACCGCCAAGACCTAAAGTATAAACTGCCTTTGCCTTGCCGCTTTCGGTAAGGGCACGAACCTCGTCAAAGGTTTTAAGAAGTGATGCGGTTACAGGTATACCGTCTTTATCGTATTCGGGATAAAGAATAGCAACCTTATTTCCTGCGTTTTTAAATTCTGGGGATACTATATTCTTTATCTTTTCACAGGTTACTGCAAATGATACAAGTGTAGGCGGAACGTCCAAATTCTCAAATGAGCCGCTCATAGAATCCTTACCGCCGATAGCGGCGATACCTAGTTCTGTCTGTGCCTTAAATGCACCGAGAAGTGCCGCCAACGGCTTGCCCCAACGGGAAGCATCCTTGTTTGGCTTTTCAAAATATTCTTGGAATGTTAAATATACATCCTCGAATTTAGCACCTGTAGCAATGAGCTTTGCTACCGATTCAACCACAGCTAAATATGCACTATGATAAGGGCTCTTTTCAGCAATAAACGGATTGTAGCCGTAAGCCATAAGTGAACAGGTTTCGGTATTACCCTTTTCAAGTGATACCTTATGCACCATTGCCTGAATAGGTGTTAACTGATTCTTACCGCCGAATGGCATAAGCACGGTGCCTGCACCGATTGTAGAGTCAAAACGCTCGGAAAGACCACGCTTTGAGCATATATTAAGGTCGCCTGCAAGCTTTTTGTATTCAGCCGCAAAGTCACCGCTCGTTTGCTTTTTGAAATCTTCTGGAGCCTTAGGTGCTACATCGATATGCTTTTCAGCACCGTTAGAATTTAAGAATTCACGGGAAATATCAACTATACGCTTACCGTTCCAATTCATAACGAGTCTAGGCTCTGCCTTAACGGTTGCAACAACGGTAGCCTCTAGGTTTTCCTTGTCGGCTAATTCCATAAATTTTTCGACGTCACTCGGCTCTACAACAACTGCCATACGCTCTTGCGATTCGGAAATTGCAAGCTCGGTACCGTCAAGTCCCTCATACTTTTTAGGAACTGCGTTAAGATTGATTTCTAGACCGTCAGCAAGCTCACCGATAGCAACCGATACACCGCCTGCACCGAAGTCATTACAACGCTTTATAAGGCGTGATGCTTCGGGATTTCTAAACAAACGCTGAAGCTTACGCTCTTCGGGTGCGTTACCCTTTTGCACCTCTGCACCGCAGCTTTCAAGCGACTGTAGGTTATGAGATTTTGACGAGCCTGTAGCACCGCCGCAACCGTCACGTCCTGTTCTGCCGCCTAGCAGTATTACAACATCGCCATCCTCGGGACATTCGCGGCGTACATTCTCTGCGGGGGCAGCGGCTACAACCGCACCGATTTCCATACGTTTTGCAGCGTAACCGTCGTGGTAAAGCTCATCAACAAGACCCGTTGCCAAGCCTATTTGGTTACCGTATGAGCTATAACCTGCAGCAGCGGTAGTAACTATCTTCTTTTGAGGTAATTTACCCTTTAGTGTTTCACTTACAGGACGAAGCGGGTCAGCCGCACCTGTTACACGCATAGCACCGTAAACATAAGCTCTACCTGAAAGCGGGTCACGAATAGCACCGCCGATACAAGTAGCGGCACCGCCGAAAGGCTCGATTTCTGTGGGGTGGTTATGTGTTTCGTTTTTAAATAAAAGTAACCAATCCTGCTCCTCACCGTCAACATCAACCTTGATTTTAACGGTGCAGGCATTGATTTCCTCCGACTCGTCTAATTTATCAAGCTTACCCTGCTTTTTAAGATATTTAGCGGCAAGTGTGCCAATATCCATAAGATTTATAGGCTTTGTTCTACCAAGTTCTTTACGTACAGAAATATAGTGGTCGTAGGCACTCTGCAAAAGCTCGTCTTCAAACTTCACATTATCTATAGTTGTAAGGAAGGTTGTATGGCGGCAGTGGTCCGACCAATAGGTATCTATCATCTTAATTTCGGTGATAGTGGGGTCCCTATCCTCCTTTACAAAATAACTTTGGCAGAATTTAATATCGTCAAAGTCCATTGCAAGACCGTTTTCATCAATAAATGCCTTAAGACCGTTATCATCAAGCTTTGTAAAGCCGTCAAGGGTTTTAACGGTGGTAGGAATTTCATAATCCGCCTCTAAAGTATCGTATGCTTCTAGTGTAGCTTCTCTAGCCTCAACAGGATTTATAAGATACTTCTTTATCTTCTCAATTTCTTCGGCGTTAAGGCTACCGTAAAGTGCATAAACCCTCGCTGTGCGAACTATAGGACGCTCACTTCTTGAGATAATCTGTATGCACTGTGCGGCAGAATCTGCACGCTGGTCAAACTGACCTGGCAGATACTCAACCGCAAATACTGCGGCAGCAGTATCGTCCTCAAAACTACTGTAAGTATCGTCAAGCTGCGGCTCGGAAAATACTGTATTTACACTTTTAAGAAACAAATCTTCGGTAATTTTTTCAACGTCATATCTATTTATAAGGCGGATACTTTCTAGTCCCTTTATCTGTAAAAAGGAACGTATATCAAACGCCAATGCTGCCATCTCTGCACGAAGCTGTGGCTTTTTTTCTACAAAAATTCTAAATACCATATTTATACCCCTCATTAAAGTGCTTTTAGTGCTTTGGCACCTATATCGTTACGGTAAAATCCGTTAGAAAAATCAACCTGTTTTACTGCTTTATAAGCATCTTCAACAGCACATTTTAAACAGTCATTAACTGCGGTAACACCCAAAACTCTGCCGCCCTTGCTTAAAAGCTTACCATCTTCAAGTGTTGCACCTGCTACAAAGTAGCTTATGTTTTCCTCTGCCTCCCCGAAAACTATCGGGAAGCCGTTTTCATAAGACACGGGATAACCCTTTGATGCCATTATTACACAGCAGGCCGATTTACTAGAGAACTTAACTTCGGTTTCAGCAAGTGTGCCGTTAGTGGTTGCCTGCATAACGGTTAATAAATCACTCTCAAGTAAAGGTAATACAACCTGTGTTTCGGGGTCGCCAAATCGACAGTTGTACTCAATTACTTTCGGTCCCTTAACTGTTAGCATAAGACCGAAATAAAGACAACCCTTAAAGGTTCTACCCTCACTATTCATAGCATTCATTGTAGGAATAAATATTGTATCCATACAAACGCTTGCTATATCGTCAGTGTAATAAGGATTTGGTGCTACAGTACCCATACCGCCTGTATTAAGTCCTGTATCGTTATCGTGTGCACGCTTATGGTCCATTGAGGACACCATAGGTACTATAGTTTTACCGTCGGTAAAGGCTAGCACCGATACTTCGGGGCCAGTCAAAAATTCTTCAATTACGATATTATTACCGCTATCTCCGAAAACCTTATCCTCCATAATATCCTTAACAGCCGCTACCGCTTCCTCGGTAGTAGTTGCAATAATTACACCTTTACCGAGTGCCAAGCCGTCTGCCTTTACAACCACAGGAACGGGTGCGGTTTTAACAAATTCGAGTGCATCCTCTGCATTTGAAAAAACATTATAGTCGGCAGTAGGAATATTGTACTTTTTCATAAGATTTTTTGAGAAAACCTTACTGCCCTCAATTATAGCCGCCGCCTTGTTAGGTCCAAAACAAGAAACGCCTATACTTTCGAGTGCATCAACACAGCCTAACACCAACGGGTCGTCGGGTGCTACAACCGCATAGTCTATTTTATTGTCCTTTGCAAATTTGCAAATTCCGTCAATATCTTTAGCACCTATATTAACACAGGTAGCATCCTTAGCAATACCGCCGTTACCCGGTAGTGCATATATTTCTTCTACTTTAGGACTTTTTTTAAGTCCCTTTATTATGGCGTGTTCTCTGCCACCGCCACCTACAACCATAACCTTCATAAAAGGCTCTCCTTAAACTTTTTATTAATGGTGGAATAATCTCATTCCTGTAAATGCCATTGTCATACCGTATTTATTTGCGGTACTTATAACAACGTCATCACGGATAGAGCCGCCTGGTTCTGCAATATACTTAACGCCGCTACGCTTTGCACGTTCGATATTATCATCAAACGGGAAGAAAGCATCACTACCCAAAGATACGCCGTCAATAGTAGATAGATAAGCATCTATCTCAGCATCGGTAAGGGGGGATGGTTGCTCTTTAAAATATTTCTGCCAATTACCGTCGGCACAAACATCCTCTTCATTACGGTTAATGTAGCCGTCAATTACATTGTCGCGGTCGGGTCTGCCAATACCGTCCTTAAAGGGAAGATTTAAAACCTTATCGTGCTGACGTAAAAACCACGTAGCAGCCTTACTGCCTGCAAGACGGGTACAGTGAATTCTTGACTGCTGACCGGCACCCACACCGATAGCCTGTCCGTCAACCGCAAAGCAAACCGAGTTAGACTGTGTGTATTTAAGTGTTATAAGTGAAATTATAAGGTCACGTACTGCACTTTCAGGCAATTCCTTACTATCAGTTACTATATTTGAAAGAAGTTCTTTATTAATTTTGAAGTTGTTTCTGCCCTGTTCAAAGGTAATGCCGAAAACCTGTTTTGTTTCCTTTTCTTCGGGAACATAGTTGGGGTCAATTTTTACTATATTATAGTTACCGTTACGCTTAGATTTTAAAATTTCAAGTGCTTCGGGTGTATAGTCGGGAGCGATAACACCGTCGGATACCTCACGCTTAATAAGCTTTGCGGTAGTAACGTCACAAGTATCAGACAAAGCTACCCAGTCACCGAAAGAACACATTCTGTCGGTGCCTCTGGCTCTGGCATATGCACAAGCAAGAGGAGAATCATCTAAATCCTCAATATCATCAACAAAGCAAGCCTTTTTAAGCTTATCGCTTAAAGGAATACCAACTGCCGCAGAGGTAGGGCTTACATGCTTAAAAGAAGTAACAGCAGGAAGACCTAAAGCCTCTTTAAGCTCTTTTACTAGCTGCCAAGAGTTAAAGGCATCTAAAAAATTTATATATCCCGGTCTGCCGCAAAGAATTTCTATAGGCAGCTCGGTATCATTTGCCATATATATTTTAGAGGGCTTTTGATTGGGGTTACAACCGTATTTTAATTCAAACTCTTTCATTTTAGAACACTCCGATTACTTATTTTTATTAATGATTATTTCTGTAGGTGTGCCACCATCAAGCGGTACACTGCGTACAAAAAGCGAAACCTTGTTGTCTTCGTTAAGGTTATTCCAAACGATATCTGCCAATTCCTCGGCGGTGTTTGGAAGTGCTACTTCCTCAGGTTCACCGTAGAACGAGGGAATTGGATTACCGTCGCATTTATATGTATGGATAAAATGTCCGATACTATCAAGCGGATTATAGCTATAAAAATATCTTTGGCAAGCATCGGGGTTACCGTTGTTGCTCTTTAAAATAGAAAGCTTATATTTAAAGGTTTTATTTGCAAAATCATAATTTAAAATTCCCGAAATACGAGGTGTAAAGTTTGGAGCATCGGGTTCAAACTCACGGGTGTGAAGTGATTTTTCAAAAGAAAAACCGTCCGCACCGTTTTCCTTAATATAATCATAAACAGTGTTTGTTTGGTCACCGTTTGTAATAATATCGGTAGAGCCTATTTGCAAGTAGGGGTTATATATAATAAGACTCGGGTCTGAAAGCTTGCTTTCATCAAAAGCTTTTGTTCGCATACCGCCCTCAAAGCGTTCAAATATACGGTTGCGGCTATTTTCACTTCTACCCATTATAAAATAGGCAATCATTGCATTTTTGCCGTCTGCCGATTTACCCACAACAATACCTCTGCCAGGATAACTGTTTTCACTTAAAAGTGTTTTTAAATCATACAAAGCCATTTTTACATTCCTCAACCTTCAATAATTTCTTTTGACACCTTTTCGACTGACAAGGGGAGAATTTTCCATTCTGCCTCCTCCATTACGCGACGCTGCAGAACTTCGGGCGTATCACCGTCTAGAATTTCTACCGCCTTTTGCATAATGATTTTGCCGCCGTCGGGAATTTCGTTTACAAAATGCACCGTAGCACCCGTTACCTTTACGCCATACTCGAGTGCCGCCTCATGAACGCGAAGACCGTAAAAGCCCTTGCCACAAAAGGAGGGTATCAAAGACGGATGAACATTTATTATTTTATCCCTAAAGTGTGAAGTGAATTTTTCACTTAAAATGCACATAAAGCCGGCAAGAACAATAAAATCTATCTCGTTTTCTTCTAGTGTAGAGGTGATTTTATCCTCAAAGCTATCGCCGTACTCTTTACGGGAAATAACCAGAGATTTAATATCTGCCTTTTTTGCCCTTTCGAGTGCATACGCGTCGGCGTTGTTTGAAACCACAAGACTAATTTCACCGCTTTTGATAATGCCGCTCTTCTGAGCGTCAATAAGTGCTTGCAAATTAGTGCCGCCGCCCGATACCAGAACCGCTATTCTAGCCTTTCTCATACCATTATTACCCCGTCATTACTCTTTACGGTTTCACCGATTATATAGGCGTCCTCACCGTTAGCCTTTAAAATTTCTAAAGCACGGTCTGCGTCTTCTTTTGCTACTACAACGCTCATACCAACACCCATATTAAAGGTGTTAAACATATCACGCTCAGGGATATTGCCAACCTCTGCTAAAAGCTTGAATATGGGAAGAATTTTAACATCTGCCTTATTAATTTTAGCACTGTAGCCCTTAGGAAGACTACGCGGAATATTCTCATAAAATCCGCCGCCTGTAATGTGAGATACAGCCTTTACCTTAACCTCATTAAAGAGAGCAAGCATTGGCTTAACATAAATTTTGGTGGGTGTTAAAAGGGTTTCGCCTATTGACTTTCCGCCAAGCTCGGCACGTGGGGTTTTGATATCGCTGTTTTCAACATCAAAAACCTTACGTACAAGCGAAAATCCGTTTGAATGTACACCGCTTGAGGGCAAAGCGATAATTACATCGCCCTCTACGACGGTTTTATTGTCAAGAATTTTTTCCTTATCTACAACACCTACAGAAAATCCCGCAAGGTCATATTCGTCTACGGGATAGAAACCTGGCATTTCGGCAGTTTCACCGCCAATAAGCGATGCACCAGACTGTACACAACCCTCTGCAATACCGCTAACGATTTGAGCGATTTTTTCGGGATAATTCTTACCGCAAGCAATATAGTCAAGGAAGAATAACGGCTTTGCACCGCAACAAATAATATCGTTTACACACATAGCAACACAGTCAATACCTACCGTGTCGTGCTTGTCCATAAGAAATGCCATTTTAAGTTTTGTACCTACACCGTCGGTGCCGCTTACAAGAACAGGCTTTTTAATACCCTCAAGGTCTAGCTCGAAAAGGCCGCCGAAGCCGCCTATGTCAGAATATTCCGCACCTGTCATAGTTCTTGCTATATGAGCCTTCATAAGCTCTACCGCCTTATAGCCTGCAGTAATGTCAACGCCCGCTGCTGCGTAGCTGTCAGATTTAGATTTTGTATTCATATCATTTATTCCTTTCCGTTCCAACAATATGTGCAAAGCTTACATTTGTCAATGCCTATTGCCTTTATAATTCCTTCTATTGATTGGAAATCCAACGAAGCAAAATTGAATTTTTCGGATATTGCTTTGCGGAATTTCTTTCCTCTTTCGGTAGAGCCGTCACTATATTCGTCTAAATAGTTAAAGCCCACTTCACCCTCAAGTTCAACAATAATTTTGCGTGCTATAAGCTCCATATCACTTGTAGAGCGTGAAAAATTAAGATATTTACAAGCGTACATTATAGGCGGACAAGCCGACCTCATATGCACCTCTTTAGCACCGTTTTCGTAAAGAAAATCAACCGTTTCCTTTATTTGTGTGCCGCGAACAATTGAATCGTCAACAAACAAAAGATTTTTGTCTTGGATAAGCTCATGCACAGGAATCTGCTTCATTTTAGCAACGCGGTTTCTGTCGCTCTGCTTTGCTGACATAAAGCTACGCGGCCAAGTGGGCGTATATTTTATAAAGGGACGTGCAAACTGTATTCCGCTTTTATTAGCATAGCCTATCGCGTGTGGCGTTCCCGAATCGGGCACACCGCAAATATAATCAATATTAGAAATATCCATATTCTGCATATCGTTTTCTGCCATTATCATACCGTTTCGGTTACGCATAGCCTCAACATTAATACCCTCATAATCAGAAGTAGGGTATCCGTAATATGACCATAAAAAAGCACAAATATGGGTTTCCTCAAGCGGCTCTGCCAAAACCTTCATTTCATCAGCAGTAAGCTCAACAATTTCACCAGGACCTAAATTTTTAACTATTTGGTAATCAAGCTTATATGCAGCAAATGATTCAAAGCTTGCACAGTATCCACGGTCTGATTTACCTATATGCAAAGGAAGTCTTCCCACCTTATCTCTTGCCGCAATTATGCTGCCTTTTTCGGTTAAAATAAGTATGGAAGCAGTACCGTCAATTACATCGCCCGCAAAGCGTATGCCCGAAACAAAATCTTCCTTTTGGCTTATAAGTGCAGCTACCAACTCGGTGGAATTAATATTGCCGCCTGTCATCGCATTAAAATGATTGCCGTTTGAAAGATATTCCTTTATAAGCTCTTCCTTATTATTTATTACGCCAACTGTACATATAGCATAGATGCCTAGCTTTGAATTAATAAGCAACGGCTGTGGGTCGCTATCACTTATACAGCCTATTGCCGCAAAGCCCTTCATTTCCTCAAAAACGTCCTCAAACTTTGTACGGAACGGCGAATTTTCTATATTATGTATTTCACGCTGCAAGCCGATATCTTTATCAAATACCGCCATACCTGCACGGCGTGTTCCTAAATGTGAGTGATAATCGGTTCCGAAAAACACATCAGAAATAGCGTCATCTTTTGTGACAGCCCCAAAAAAACCTCCCATAAAATTCCAACTCCTCGTCTTTTAGTATCTATTAAATTTCAAGCTCTGCATCCTTTTTGAGAACTGCAGCGGCGTCAGTTTTACGCTTTTCGTCAAGACGGGCAGCCAGTTCTTTATCCTCAACCGCTAAAATCTGTATTGCTAAAAGTGCCGCATTGCCTGCACCGTTTATCGCAACGGTTGCTACCGGTATGCCTGTAGGCATTTGTACTGTAGACAATAACGCGTCCATACCGTCAAGCACAGAGGATTTACAAGGAATTCCAATAACGGGAAGTGTTGTATTTGCGGCAATAGCACCCGCAAGATGAGCCGCCATACCTGCCGCCGCTATAATAGCACCAAAGCCGTTAGCACGGGCATTAACCGAAAAATCTCTTGCCTCAACAGGTGTGCGATGTGCCGAAAATATATGCACCTCATAAGGAACATCAAAGCTTTTTAGCATATCCACCGCTTTTGAAACTATCGGTAAATCACTATCACTACCCATAATAATTCCTACTTTTTTCATTAAAAAAATCCTCCTAGCTGAATATTATTGATTTAAAAAAGTAAAAGGGCAGCCTTATCCCTTTAAAATAAGACTGCCCAGACGGTCGGCTAAACTTTTCTTTGCTTCACGTAGGTCTGCCTACTTAATCCGTCAGTCACAAAGAAAATTAAAATATTAATCTGTTGTATAGTTATCAAAATAACCTTGGATATAAACGATAGGTGTACCCTTGTCGCCCGAACCTGATGTAAGGTCACAAAGTGAGCCTATGAGGTCGGTCAGACGTCGAGGAGTTGTTCCCTCTGATATCATTTGACCAACAAGGTTATCGTCCTTTTCCTGTATTTTTTCTTTAATAGCAGATTTAAGCTCTTCGCCTGAAAGCTCAGCAAAATCATTATCTGCCAAGTATTTAAGTTTTAATTCGTTAGGTGTACCCTCAAGACCCTTTGTGTATGCGGGTGAAACTACGGGATCTGCAAGCTCCCAAATCTTACCAACGGGGTCTTTAAACGCACCGTCGCCGTAAACCATAACCTCAACATTTTTGCCTGTTTTCTCAAGAAGCTTTTGATGTATAGCATCAACTACTTGTTGGCAATCCCTCGGGAAAAGCTTTACTTGGTCTTCGGTAGCCTTATTAGAACCTAAAAGACCGTAATCAGCATTAAAGCCGCTACCGTTTACAGAAGCATTTAAAATCTCATCAAGTCCGTAAACCACTTGGGCACCAGCTGCTTTTAAAAGACGCTTTGTACGGAAGCGTGTATGAATATCACAATTTAGAACATTCTTTGTATACTTCAAAATCGCACGTGGGTCGTTAGCAAAAATAATTTCTACCTCAGCACCGCAATCTGTTATAAGCTTTTCATAATACTCAACATAATCAACACCTGTAAAGGTATGCTTTTCGTAACCGAACAACTCACGGTATTTCTTTAAATCAAGAACGTCTTTATAAGGGTCAACACCCTTATCGTCAAGTGCATCTATGCTTATAAGATGGTTACCAACCTCGTCCGACGGGTAAGAAAGCATTAAAACTATCTTTTTAGCACCCTTTGCAATACCGCGAAGACATATTGCAAAACGGTTACGGCTTAAAATCGGGAAAATAACACCAACCGTATCTCCACCAAACTTTGTTTTAACGTCAGCAGCTATATCATCAACAGTAGCATAATTGCCCTGTGCACGAGCAACAATTGCCTCGGTCATAGCTACAACATCACGGTCACGAACCTTAAAGCCATCATCAGCCGAAGCCTCTAACACTGTATCAACAACGATATCAACAATGTTATCACCATTCTTGATGATAGGAGCACGAAGTCCGCGTGAAACGGTACCAACCATACGACTCATAAAAAACTCTCCTTACAGATATCAAAATCAATAAACATTACGGAATATAGTATACCAAAAAAATATCCAAATGTAAATCAAAAATTTCATCAAATTTAAATTTTTTTATAAGTATTTTTTAGCTAATGCGATAATGTTTTAGAAAACACCCTATATCGACCCCAAAAAACACATTTACCTATTGAATTAAAACGGTCTGTATGCTAAAATATTTAAAATATATATCTATAAAGGGCGTGCTTTTATGAATAACATTTGGCATAATATTTCCCCATCTCGCATACATAAAGAGGACTTTATTGCCGTTATTGAAATTGAAAAGGGTTCCAAAAACAAATACGAGCTTGACAAGGAAACCGGTCATATAATTCTTGACCGTATTCTTTACACCTCTACACACTATCCTGCAAACTATGGTTTTATTCCAAGAACCTTTGCCGACGATGGCGACCCCTTGGACGTGCTTGTGCTTTCAAGTGAAAGTCTGGTTCCGTTAAGTCTTGTAAGATGCTACCCTATAGGCGTTATTAAAATGCTTGACAGCGGCAAGCTAGACGAAAAAATCATAGCTATTCCCTTTAATGACCCAACATATTCTTCTTATAAGAGTATTTCCGACCTACCAAGTCACGTTTGTAACGAAATTAGACATTTCTTTACCGTTTATAAAAATCTTGAAGAAAAAGAAACCGTTGTAAACGAGGAGCAAGGTCCCGAAGAAGCAAAGCAAATAATAGAAAACTGCATCAACTCATACGTTGATACCTTTTGCAAATAAGAGGTTAAGATTATGAAATTGGAAACAATAAAACTTAAAGAAATTTATCCTTTTTTAAGCGAAAACGGATGTGACCCCACCCTAACCGTTTATCTGCCCTACAATGATTATCCTGAAATCAAAAAAGATAGCAGACCTTGTATGTTAGTAATACCGGGAGGCGGATATGCAAGTTGTTCTAATCGAGAGGCAGAACCCTTTGCCCTGCGTTTTGCAGCCCTTGGATTTAACGCCTTTGTTTTAAAATATTCCTGTGCTGAAAACCGTTTTCCGACCCAACTTATTGAAGTAGCTGCAGCTATGGATTTAATCCATAAAAACACAGAAAAATGGGATTGTGACACTAACAAAATTGCAATCATAGGCTTCTCTGCGGGAGGACACTTATCCGCCCATTATTCAACAAGCTTTGATATGCCCGAAATTCGTGAAAGGTTCCCCGAAAGTTATCCAGTAAATGCTACAATTCTTTGCTATCCCGTAATAACAGCAGACCCAGAACATGCACACAAGGGAAGCTTTTTAAATCTTTTAGGCAGTTACCCCGAAACCGCGGAAGAATTAGACAAATATTCTTGTAACAAGCTTGTAAACGAAAAAACTCCTCCTGCATTTATTTGGCACACCACCACCGACCAAGCAGTGCCTGTACAAAACAGTCTTTTATATGCAGATGCTTTGAGCAAGTGCGGTATCCCTTACGAATTACATATTTACCCATACGGTCAGCACGGACTTGCTACCGCCGACCGTGTTACCTGTCCGCCGCTTGATAAAAACTTAAAGCTTACAGCCGATTGGTTGGTAGCATTAAAGAAGTGGCTTGACGTAACATTAGACCTCGACGAATAAACCTTTAACAGTATTTTAAAAGCGTTGTCTTCTACTCGAAGACAACGCTTTTTCTGTGTTATTAATTTGTAGAAACAATTTCGGTTTTTCCGCCCATATAAGACTGTAAAGCCTTAGGAATTTTAAGGGTATACTTTTCGCCGTCAAACGAAAGATTGTTTTCAAGTAAAGCTATTAGCATACGGGGCGGTGCAACAACGGTGTTATTAAGGGTATGTGCCAAATATTTTTTACCGTCCTCGCCGCGAACACGAATACCAAGTCTTCTTGCCTGTGCATCCCCGAGATTTGAGCAGGAGCATACCTCAAAATACTTCTGCTGTTTAGGACTCCAAGCCTCAATATCATAAGACTTAACCTTAAGGTCGGCAAGGTCACCTGTGCAGCACTCAAGTGTTCTTACAGGTACATCAAGACTGCGGAAAAGCTCAACCGAGTAGCTCCACATTTTATGGAACCAATCCATACTCTCCTCAGGCTTACAAATAACTATCATTTCCTGTTTTTCAAACTGATGTATACGGTAAATACCGCGTTCCTCTATACCGTGAGCACCCTTTTCTTTACGGAAACAAGGTGAATAGCTTGTAAGTGTTAAAGGAAGCTTCTCCTCCTCTGTAATCGTGTCAATAAACTTACCTATCATAGAGTGTTCAGATGTACCGATAAGATAAAGGTCTTCACCCTCAATCTTATACATCATAGCATCCATTTCCTCAAAGCTCATAACACCTGTAACAACATTACTTCTAATCATAAAGGGCGGTATGCAGTAGGTAAAGCCCTTATCAATCATAAAGTCCCTAGCGTACGAAAGTACAGCCGAATGAAGTCTTGCAATATCACCCATAAGGTAATAAAAGCCTTCGCCTGCTACTCTGCCTGCAGCTTCCTTATCAATGCCGTTAAAATGTGCCATAATATCGGTGTGATAAGGAATTTCAAAGTCGGGCTGTGTTTTTTCGCCAAACTGCTCTACCTCAACATTCTCGCTATCATCACGACCTACAGGCACGCTTTCGTCAACAATGTTCGGTATCTTCATCTGAATGTCGCGAACGCGAACCTCAAGCTCTGCTTCCTTTTCCTCAAGTGCCTTTAGCTCTTCTGCCTGCTCGCTAACTAGTTTTTTCATCTGCTCAGCTTCGTCACGCTTGCCTTGGCCCATAAGCACACCTATCTGCTTACTTACCTTGTTACGATTAGAACGAAGCTCGTTAGCACGGCTGTTAGCATCACACTTTTCTTTGTAAAGTGCAATAAGCTCGTCCACCAAAGGCAACTTTGAATCCTTGAATTTCTTTTTAATATTTTCCTTAACTAAATCAGGATTATCACAAATAAAACGAATATCTAACATTATTTCTCCTCCAAACCGGAATTTAACGTGAGTATTATACCACACAGAATAAGCCCTGTCAAACGAATTATCGGTAAGATTTTACACATAATAATACAAATAAATAAAAAGGATGATTTTTATGAGTAAAGACGATTCAAAAAAACGAATGAACACACAGCTACCCGCCGACGCCGTAATGGGACAACCCGAAAGCTGTTTTGAACTTATAAACAAATACGGCACCTACGAAATTCAGCCAACCGCCGATTCGGGTAACAAATACCCTGCCATTTCGCAAGGTCTTTCAAAAAAAGCTGCAAAGGAAGCAAGCCCCGACGATGATGGATACAACAAGCATTTATCAGGCAAAAATTAAAAAGTAATTATATGCTATTAGAATTGTAATAATCCACTACCTTACGCATAAAATCTTCGGTTACACCGAAAAAATCCGCAAGGCTATAAATGTTGGTTTTACCTTGTTTTAGTGCTTCAATATAATCGGTATACGGTATCATAGCCTTTATTGCCCACACATTTGCACGTCTTTCATGCTTCCCCCTTACATCTAAGGGGGAATTTATATTGTAAAAACTGCAGGTTTCACAATGCCCTATTTCGTGTGCCAAGCAAACCCGTTCCTCTGCACCGCTTATATTGTTGTCAAGTCCTACAAAAAGCTTGTCCATATAAAGTGCAGATACCGACCTGTTTAACTTTAAATCGTACCTATCAACCTGTATGCCCGACTGTTCAGCAATCTTATAAAGGTCATTTGTTTTCATTTTCACGCTCCATAATATATCTGGCGTAGCGTTTTACCTCCTCAAGCTTTTCATCGCTTATATTTTCGCTTCCCCCGAAAAGTGCGATTTTAAGGCCCTCGTCACTAGGTATATTATTTGCTCCGCCATAAAGATAGTCAACACTAACATTAAAATATTCTGCTATACGGGAGAGTGTATCTGCCGAAAGGCTTTTCTTTCTGCCGTTTTTGTAATCCGAAAGCGATGCCCTTGGAATACCGCAGCTAGAACATAAAAATGTAATGTTTATCCCCTTTTCTTTGCATAAATTTTCTATACGCGTATATATTTCTGTCATATTCTTTTCCCCTTTTTTGTAAGAAAGTACAAATTATGAAATTTCGTAATCTTGTCCTTGACAATTACGATTTCTCGTAATATAATATGCTCGAAATACGAAATTTAGTAATTTTTTTGCCTTACAAGCGAATTATATTATATATTTTCGTAAAAGTCAACATTTATTTTAAAGGAGCATATTGTATGTACTATTGTAAGGACTGTGGATTTGAATTTTTATACGCCGATACAAGAATTGAGAAGCACTCGCTCAACTCACCGCCCTTTGAAAAAATAAGGGTTTGCCCAAACTGTAAGTCATATAATTTTGAGAAAGCAAAAACTCCACACTGTCGCTGTTGTGGCAGAAGGCTTAATAAAGCCAATACAGAATATTGCTCAAAAGAGTGCAAAACAAGGGGCGAGTTTATGTGGCGTGAGCAATCCCGCCGACGTCAGCTTTACGAAAACAGTTCACTAATTTCGATAGTAAGGCAAATTGAGCTCTACAACAAACAACACAAAACCCATTATACATACGGAAATTTTGTAGGAAAAATCTTAAAAAACCATACGTAAAAAGAAGGTAAAAACAAATGACACTAAATGAAAAAAAGCAATATTTACTAAATTACAAAATGTATCAAGCAAAAATAAGACGTCTTTCTGAGCTTATAGCCGATTATCCTGAGGATGCCGAAAGATTAAAACCTCAGCTTTTAGAGTCTACAAAACTGCGTGATAAAATCGAAAATGAAATCAGTCTTTTAGGCAACCCCATCTTCAGCGAAATTTTAGCACAAAAATACCAATGCGGTAAAACCCTTGAAGAAATAGCATTTTGTATGAATTACAGTACACGCCATATTGAAAGACTGCATACAAACGCCCTTAAGATTTTTGAACCGTTAGACTTTACAAATACATAATTTTGTGTATACTAAATATTAAGAACATTTGTTTGGAGGCGAAAAGAGTTGGACAGAAAAATTTTACACTGTGACCTTAATAATTTTTTTGCATCGGTTTCGCTTTTATATAATCCTACCCTTTATAATCTGCCTGTAGCCGTAACGGGTAGCGAAAAGGAACGCCACGGAATAGTGCTTGCAAAAAATGAAATTGCAAAGTCTTACGGCGTTAAAACAGCAGAGGCCATTTGGGAAGCCAAGGCAAAATGTCCTGAGCTTATAACAATTCCGCCGATGTACGATAAATATCACGAATTTTCAAAAAAAGCACAGGCAATATATGCAAAATACACCGACCAAATAGAACCGTTTGGTATTGACGAATGTTGGCTTGACGTAACAGGCAGCACCTTGATTTTTGGAAACGAAGTAGAAATCGCCCATAAAATACGCCGTGAAATAAAGGAAAAGCTTGGTATCACAATATCTGTAGGAGTAAGCTTTAATAAGGTTTTCGCAAAGTTGGGGTCAGATATGAAAAAACCCGACGCCGTAACCGTTATAAACCGCGAAAATTTCAAAGATTTGGTTTGGAAATTGCCTGTAAGCGACCTTCTATTTGTAGGTAAAAGCACAGCCGACAGGCTTAAAAAATCGGGAATATTCACCATTGGCGATATAACCCTTTGCAATAAAAAAGCTTTGGAAAAATTGCTTGGCAAAAACGGTGAAAGCTTGTATCGGTACGCTATGGGTGAAGATAATTCACCTGTGGCTGTGCCTACACCCAACGACAAGCCGAAAAGTATAGGTAGGTCGGTAACACCGTCTGAGGATATAAAAACCGTAGAAGATGTTTGGAAAATATTTCTTAAAATCGGTGAGGAAATAGCACGCGAGCTATACGCCAAAAATCTTTTTGCAGCTACAATTCAGGTGCATACACGCACCACCACTCTTGAAGTAAAAGAATTCGCCCAAACACTTCAAAAGCCTACGAATATTTCTATTGAATTATCAAGACGGGCTATCGAAATTTTTAAAGCACACTATAATTGGAGTTTACCGCTACGCTCAGTAGGATTTAGGGTAACTAATTTAAAGGACGACGGCTTTGCTGAGCAACTGAATTTATTCATGGACGAAAAGGATGATGAAAAAGCCGAGTTAATAGAAAACTCTTTACGTATTGTTCGTGATAAATTTGGCAACAAAAGCATTAAAAGAGCGACCACCATAGACACCGAAAAGCCCGACCAACAAAAGTAAAAATTTTTCTTGATATTTTAAATCACCTATGTTATTATACATAGGTAATTTAGAATGTATATTTTACTTCTTCACTATTACTTCTTACTAATTACTTCAAATTGGGGGTATAGCTCAGCTGGGAGAGCGCTTGACTGGCAGTCAAGAGGTCAGGGGTTCGAACCCCCTTATCTCCACCAGAAAAACCGACTTGTTAAAACAAGTCGGTTTTTCAGTTAGGCTGATATAAAGCCTTTACTCCCAACAATCGAGGAAAAGAATATTGACAGTAAAGTTTAAAAAGATTATACTTTAAATCGGCGGTTTTGTAGTGCTGCCGATTTATATCATATAAAGAAAGACGGACGGAAAATGCACGGACTTGGCACAATTATTAATGTTGCCGCTATTTTTGTTGGCGGACTTCTCGGTATGCTTTTTGGACGGTTTATCGGCGATAGGCACCGTGATATGTTATGTAAAGCATGCGGACTTTCGGTTATATTCATTGGCTCTGCTGGGGCATTTAAGGGAATGTTTTCTGTAGTTGACGGCAAAATGGTTTACGGCGGAGATTTTCTTATTATCGGCTGTCTTGCCCTTGGTGCACTGATTGGTGAAATAATCGATATTGAGGGCGGCTTTGAAAAATTCGGTGCTTGGTTAAAAAAGAAAACCCACAGCACCAAGGATGGCAATTTTATTGAAGGTTTCGTAAATGCTACATTTACTGTCTGCATAGGTGCTATGGCGATTGTCGGTTCAATCAACGATGGGCTCTATGGTGATTACACGATACTTGCCACAAAATCTATACTTGACTTTATTATATTAATGGTTATGTCTGCTTCACTTGGCAAGGGAACTTTATTTTCGGCAATTCCTGTAGCACTCCTACAGGGCGGAATAACAGCACTTTCGGTGCTTATTAAACCCATTATGACCGAAACGGCGTTGCTTTACCTTTCGGTAGTTGGTAACATTCTGATTTTCTGCGTCGGCATCAATCTCGTGTTCGGTAAAAAAATCAAGGTAGCCAATCTGCTACCCGCAATCGTTCTTGCAGTTGCGTGTGCGTTTTTACCAATAAAGTTTATTTAACAGAAAAGTCAACATTCTTCGCAAGAAGAGTGTTGATTTTTTTTATAAATTTATATATAATATGTATATTAGTGTGACAGGACTATTTTTTTTGATTACAAAACTTTAAAGGTGGGGTTTTATGCTACTTGCTATCGACATTGGTAATACAAATATCACACTAGGCG
This sequence comes from Oscillospiraceae bacterium, assembly GCA_015065725.1. Taxonomy (GTDB): domain Bacteria; phylum Bacillota; class Clostridia; order Oscillospirales; family Acutalibacteraceae; genus UBA737. Next base: position 42,432 of record SVPV01000001.1, on the reverse strand, counting down.
GTTACTCGGGCGATGTTTTAACCTTTACCGCAAGAATTGCCACCGACCATAATATGACAAGTGACCAATACGCTGTAGCATTAAAGGAAATTTTGGCACTTTATAATCAGCCCTATGAAAAGGTTGAGGACTGTATAATTTCCTCTGTAGTGCCACAGGTTGGCGAATTTGTTTCAAAGGCGGTTTTTACACTTTGCCAGATAGTGCCTTTAATGGTCGGCCCTGGGGTTAAAACAGGTCTTAACATAAAAATCGATAACCCTGCACAGCTTGGTGCCGATCTTGTTGTAGGTGCGGTAGGTGCAATTTCAAAATACACCCTACCCTGTATTATAATAGATATGGGCACAGCATCTACAATTAGTGTAGTGGATAAAAACGGCTCGTTTTTAGGCGGAGTTATTGCCGCAGGTGTAAGGCTTACCCTAAAAGCACTCGCCGAAAATACAGCACAGTTGCCGTCTATTAATATAGAAGCACCTAAAAGTGTTATAGGTACTAATACGGTAGACTGTATGAAATCGGGTCTTGTGTACGGTACCGCCGCCATGCTTGACGGTCTGCTTGAAAGAATTGAAACCGAGCTTGGCTCTAACGCTGCTGTGGTAGCAACAGGCGGTCTTTCAAAGGAAATTATAACCCACTGTAAACACACCGTAATCTATGACGAAAACCTTTTGCTTGACGGTCTTCGTGAAATTTATTATAAAAACAATTAAATATTTTAATTTCGGCATCAACCGTAAATTACGGTTTGCAAATATATTATGAACTGTACCCTTTTGGGACAGTATCGGAGGTATTTATTATGTCAACATTTAAAAACAGAAAAGAAGCTACCGAAAGGTTGGCTCTAGGGGCCATTTTTACTGCATTAGTAATTTTATTACAGCTTTTGGGTGCTTTTATCCGCTTTGGCACATTCTCTGTTTCGCTTGTGTTAGCCCCAATTATAATCGGTGCGGCACTGTGCGGATGGAAACTTGGTGGCTGGTTTGGTTTTGCTTTCGGACTTGCTGTGCTTTTAAGCGGTGATGCGGCAGCATTTTTAAGCATAAATCCGTTAGGTACAGTAGTAACCGTGCTTTTAAAAGGCACCCTTTGCGGATTGGCGGCAGGTCTTTGTTACAAGTTTCTTGAAAATCGCAGCGTTTATCTTGCGGCACTCGTTTCCGCAATAGCAGCACCCGTTGTAAACACAGGCGTGTTTTTAATAGGTTGCCGTCTGTTCTTTTTTGAAGCAATAGCCGAATGGGGTGTCAGTGCCGGTGCAGAAAGCACAGTTGAGTATATGTTCTTATTTTTGGCAGGCGGTAATTTTATCTTTGAACTAATTACCAACATTGTTTTAGTTCCTGTTATTATAAAAATTCTAAAACTAGTTAAAAAATAATTTTTAAAAGATTAGTAAAGGAGGGACGGTTTTTGTCTTATTATATTAACCCTAAAAATTTATCATCGGCATTTACTGTTCCCTGCCAACTAGCAGACGAGCATTTAAAGCTTTGCTCGCATTTACAGTTAAAGGTTATTTTACATATTTTCAGGAATATGGCATTGGGCATATCAGCCGATGCTATTGCTGAAGCTTTATCTGCAAATAAGTGTGAGGTTGAAGACGCACTTATGTATTGGGTGGGTGTTGGTATACTGACCTCTGACACCGAAAAGCCTGCTGTAAACACACCCGACACACCAAAGATTTCGGTAGCTTTAAGCGAAAAGCCCTCCCGCTCGGACGTTATCCGCAGAGGAAGTGAGGACAAGCAGGTTATGTTTTTACTTCGTGAGGCACAGGTTAAATTCGGTAGGAATTTAAAGTCAAACGAATCCTCTTGCCTGTTATGGATTTATGACGATTTAGGTCTTGATGTTTCGGTAATACTTATGCTTATACAGTTTGCCGTTACCGAGGGCAGAGCCAATATAAGCTTTATAGAGAAAACGGCGGTTGAGTGGTCAAATAAAGGCGTAGCTACACTTATTGATGCCGAAAACGAAATAGCCGAAAATGCACGTCGCAAAACGGCTTGGAGTATGGTTATGTCGGTTTTCGGGCTTGAAAAAAGACTTCCAAGCAGTAAAGAGCTTGAGTTTTCTGACCGTTGGGTAAATGAATGGAAATTTAGCCGACCTCTCCTTAAAGCTGCTTATGACGCCTGTATAGACTCTAAAACCAAACTTTCAATGCCTTATGTAAACAAAATTCTTGAAAGCTGGTACAAAAAGGGTGTTAAAACGCTTGAGGATATAGAAAAAGCCGAAACCAAACCTAAAAAGACTAGCAAGCCGACAGGTGCTACATACGACATCGACCTTTTTGAAAAAATGATTAATTCGAATGATTAGTGTGGTGTAAAAATGTTAAAAACCGAGGAATTGTATAAAACCGCCCTTGAAGAAAAGAAGTCTATACTTGCAAAAAAGACCGCCTTGTACGAGCGGTCGTTGGCGGCGGCATATGATGCTGAGCCACAGCTTCGTGATATAGATTTCCGTCTTTCCGCTTTGGGTGCTAAAATTGCTATTACCGCACTTTCAGGAAATAAGGCAGAGTTTGAAAAAATCCAGAATGAAATGACCTGCCTTACCGAGAAAAAGAGGTCAATTATATCAAAATTTAAGATTCCCGAAATTGTTTACGACTGCGAAAAATGCAAAGATACAGGATATATAGACGGAAGACTTTGCAGTTGCATAAAGGAAAAAATAAAAGAAATTGCAATCAATGAGCTTTCGGCAGATATGCCTATTAAAGAGAGTCGTTTTGATAATTTTAATCTTAACTATTATCAAAACATTGATAACACCGAAGGTGCTAATCCTCAAAAAAGAATGACCGCAATATTAAAGCTTTGCCGCGAGTATGCAGATAATTTTAACCCTAAATCTTCCAAAAACCTTTTATTTATGGGTGATTCGGGACTTGGCAAAACACATCTTACCTTAGCGGTAGTATCCGAAATTATAAAAAAAGGCTATAACGTAATTTACGGCTCGGCTTATAATCTGTTTTCTATGATTGAAAATGAGCATTTTTCGTCCATAAAGGGCGACAGCTACGAAAATATGCTTGAGTGTGACCTATTGGTAATCGACGACCTTGGTACAGAATTTGTGACAGCCTTTACACAGTCTGTCCTTTACGGACTTGTAAACTCGAGAATACTATCGGGACGTCCTACCATTATAAATACAAATCTCACTATGGCGGATATTGAAAAACGCTACAGCCCGCGTATTTCTTCAAGATTTATAGGCAACTATACTGCTAAGAAATTTATCGGTGCTGACATTCGTCAAATAAAAGCTCTCGAAAAACAATAAAATCTACACAACAAAAAAATCACGTGTGACCAATGGTCACACGTAATTTTTTTATATCATACTATTCTTCTACATCTTGCTCTTCGGGTTCAATCTCATTAGAAACACTATCGTTTTGTGCCATATCTAAAATATTAACTTCATCGAAAAGGGCTTCCTCATCATCAAAACCAAATTCGTCCATATCGTCAAGCTTGTGTAGTTTTACATGTCTTACAATAAGCAAAACAATAAGTGCGATTACACACATTATAATTACTGCAACAACAATAATAATAGCCTTTGCTTTTGCACCTAATTTAAACACATCTTTAACAGAGCTTATTACCTGCTTATCATCATCAGCCTTATCATTTTCCTTAATGTCGTCTATCGAAACTGTTTGGAATGCAGGAGCACGCTGCATTGTGTTTTCAACCGTATCGTAGCTATAGTAACTGCCCTTACCGTCTAGATAACAATAAAGTATATAAAAATCAAACAACTTTTCATTCTCTGACACAAAAGCATCAACCGTCGAGTTGCCGATACTTAAAGTTGTTTTTGTATAACCCTTTGCGGCTAAATCCTTTTGATTTGCAAATATATACATTCTTTCCGCGATTATAGCATAAGGTAAGAGTTGGAACTTGTCCTCGTCCTCATTATAAATATAGTAATCGGTATTTTCGTCTCCGACATTTTTTAGTGTATATATATTAAGCTTGCCGTCTTCTGTCTGCATTACAGAAACATCTATATTACCTCTTTTAACGGTAGTAACATTAAAGCCTGTAAGCGGAGAAACGGGAGCTTCGGTAACTATTCTGTAATCCGCACCGTCGATTTGAACATTAAGTAGCTTTTGAGTTTCGGGGTCCTCTGCAGCTCTCACAATAGTAAGCTTGTATGTTTTTGTAGTAGACCTATCCTCAGCGGTAACCTTTATATAGCGAACGTTTTCGCCCACCTTAAGATTAAATGTACCGCCGCCTGTAAATGTACCGTTATCCACAGCGTTTGCCGAAATAGAAACCTGTTCGGTTTCAAAAGGAACCTCGGCAGTATAGCTTGTGGTATTAGAATTAAATGCAGGTGAAATTGTAGCACCGTTTACCTTAAGTGAGGAAAGATTTGCATTACTGGATTTTGGTGCAGGTTTTTCTATGATAACAGAATGACTAGCGGTTGCAGGTAGTTGTTGCAATTGGTCGTTGTTGGCAAACATATTTATATTAACAGTCGCAGTACCGTCTGCGATAGCAGTGAAAACAAAACTGTATGTGCCTTTAGAAACTTTTTTTGTTGCTGTTGAAAGTTGATCGTCAATAAAAAAAACACTTGATGCTGATGGGGTGTTTTCAATATTTGCAGATTTAAATTGAAGTTTTGATGAATCAAAAGAAACTGTACCTTCTGCAGCATAAATTGGAACATCAGAAGAATAATTAAAAGTTATGGTTACTGTATCGCCAACGACAAATTTGCTTTTTGATGCACTTGAACTGCAACTTGCCGCTGAAACATTAAAAGAGAAAAGTGATAAAACAATTATTGAAATTATAATTAAAGATAAAATTTTAGTTATTTTTTTCATTTATAACACCTCATTCAATATATCTAATACCAAACATATGCAATTTTATTGCTGCAATATCGGTTGAGTTGATATCTTCATCGCCGTTTATATTTGCTACATCCCACTGTTCTGTACCTTTGGTAATGGTTCTAATACCAAACATATGCAGTTTTATTGCTGCAATATCGGTTGAGTTAATAAATGTATCGCCGTTTATATCGCCTTTTTTTGCCACTGGTGCCGGTGGGGTATCGGTAGAAACTGTAATAGTACACGCTACGCTGGAAGTCACCTTAACCGTATAGGTGTTAGTAAATCCCGACTCTGCTTTTACGGTAATATAGACATTGTTATCACCTGGGTTTATAGCCGTTTGTAGCGGTGACACAATTGAAGCCTTATCGGGCACACTAACATAAATAGTGGTATCACCCGAAACATTTAGCGAATAGCTTTGGTTAAACATACTAAAAGCAGGTGATAATCCCCCGACATTCATTTGGGTTAAATAATAGTTATTGTATCTGTTATCGCCTGCTTCTGCTTTAGTTGAAACCTCATTTGGAATAGAGGTATAAACAGGTATATTAAACACAAGCGGAGCCTCATAATTAGTAGCATAAGCAGTAGACATATTCTTTGCCTTGTTATTTGCCGCATAAATAGCCGATTCGTACTGATGGTTATAATTTTGATTTAAAAGGTTAAACGCCATATAGTAGTAGGTATGTTGCCTGTTATTTATATATCCGTCAGCCAACTTTTTAGCACCGCCTATTATTGACGCGGCACGAGAGTTCCAACCCTCTGACCTTGCGGTACTAAGTCCGTTTTGGATTATAGCAGCATCACCCACACCGTAAGCGCCCCAGTTAAAGAAGTTATAATAACCTTCAAAACCCGGGTAATTACCCGATATAAGCGAAGATGTACCATTACCCTGCTCTACAATAATTTTTGATGCAATAATATATGGACTAACACCCGACTGCTCTGCCGCTAGCATTATAACCTTACTGTATGAGCCGCCACACTGTTTGTCATATTCGCTGTTGGGATTTGGGGTGTAATTGTTAGCAAGAAAGGTGCCTGCAATTATTTTTGAAAGTCCCTCTTCGGTATGATTAGCAGCATCGTAAGACTGGTTTAAAAACATATAAACCGAGCTTCTGTTAAGGAAATTTCTAGGGTCCATATAGTAAGCTACTACTTCTCTTGAAGCGGCAACCCACCTGTCACCGTCAAGGATTTTCCACTGACCTGTCTGCCAGTTATACACATCGCCTCTAAGCGAACGCCAAGCAATACCTTGACTTAGTTCAACATGCTTTTTGTAATTGAGATATTGTATATCCACAGCATTATCAAAAGAAAAACCGATGTTGTCGGCAACGAACTTCCAGTTTGGATATCTCTCATGAAGTTTGCGAAGTGATTGGTGATAGCTTTCGGGGAAAGCTTTAAGCTGTTCTTCAAAAGTGGCATTGGCTTCAGGCGTTGGAGTTGGCGGAGGTGTATTTATAGAAAACCACTCAGGATGCCCATACAGCCAACCTGTTTTACTGCCGTACTGTATCTTATACCATAAAAATTCCATACCCTGCACTTGTGCCGTTTCGCCAAGCAAAGTTACGTTATCAAAGTTTATTTTACCAAGACTATCAGCCGAAGGTGACGGCTCGGTACGGATATTAACATTATCACCGTTTATGTAGGCAGTTTGTAAATCTTGGGCCTTTAATATATTTGAAGACAATAGTAAAACAAGTGACAGGATTATACAAAAAACCCTTACAAATTTGGACATACTATTCCCCTTTACTACATAATATAACATTTACATTATATAACTTGTCGGGCTTTATGTCAATGCGTAATTGTGGCAAAAAAGGAATGATTTTCACATAAAAAAGAGGCGGGCGAACACCAACGCCTGCCCCTTTTGGCTAGCCTTAAATTTTAATTTCAGAACCTAGTGAAAAGGAATAAATTATTTTTTCCTTAACAGGCTTTAAAAAGATTTTTTCTACCGCTTTTTCATATATATTAAGCTGTTCGCTGTAGGCGGCTTTTAAGGCTTCGGGATTGTCAACCCTATCACTCTTAAAATCAAGTATAACAACACCGTCGTCCTCTAAAAAGCAGAGGTCAACCGCACCCTGTACTATAATTTTTTCTTCACAAAGCGGAGATTTTAAGGTGCTGTCAATACTACCTGCCGAAACTTCGGTTAAAAATCGCATTTCACGTCGGCAGTATTTAGAGTTTCTTGCACGCGAGAAAACATCGCTTGAGAAAAATCTTTCTATAGCGGCCTTATCTACCGCATTTGCCTCCAACTCGGATATATATTCCCATTCTTTTAGTCTTTCAATTTCCTCTCCGACATCTGTCGCCTCAAAGTCTATAAACTGCATAATTTTATGCATTGCAGTTCCCCTGTCGGCACCTGTAATGCCGTCGTCTTCCATAAACGACGGACGGCTTGAAAAGGCGTATTTATCACCCTCTGCTTTATTGTTAAGCATTGATGCCGAGCATTTTGCCTCTATATCCTTTAAAGCTTCATAAGGGTATTTATACTGCATATTAGATAAAATTTGTTCTTTAATAAAATCGTCAGGCTCAAAAGTTTCGACCTCTGCCTTAGAAAGCGGATTTTTTTCAATTCCATTAGCGGCGATAATCTCTATTTCGATATTTGAGTCAGACTCTGCAAGAGTGGGTGAAACATCCGCATAAACCCGAAGTTTTTTACCGTCCTTGTGAATAAGCGAGGTCATTAAAATCCAGTCACCTATGGAGGACACCGAGCCATAAGAGCGTTTACCTATTCTGCCGCCCTCACTTATAAGCTTTGCCGAGAGTTCCCCTAGCTTTTTTTGAAGATTTTTATATGCACCGACCATAATCAGCATATCCTCTGCTCTGGTCATAGCAACATACAAAAGGCGTAGTTCTTCTTCGAGGGTCTTTATACGCATTTCTTCGGATATTAAAACACGCTCAATACTGTCTACGCGGTTTTTTTGTTGCTCATCAAAGTACCTAAAGCCTATGCCTATATTTTCCGAAAAGAGCATTGAGTCACTGCTATCCCGCATATTAATTTTAGAATCGATATTAGCGAGAATACATACTGGGAACTGCAGTCCCTTTGAGGCGTGAATACTCATAATCTGCACAGAGTCTGAACCCGAGGTCACCTTTGCAGACGAAAGCTTACTGCCTGCCACATTTTTTATGTAGTTAACAAACCCCGAAATTGAATTTCCGTAAGCATCGCTATAAGATGCGGCATACTCCGCAAGTCTTAAAAGATTAGCCTTTCTTCTCATACCGTCCGACATAGCCGACACGATATCACCGTAACCCGTAATATTTATAAGCTTAAACACGAAATTTTTAAGCGGCAAAACAGAGGCTTCGGCTCGGTAGAGTTCTAGTGCCTTGTAAAACTTTGCTACTTTAGAATTTTTATCCCGAAAGAGTGAAATTGCGGCTATTAAATCTCCATTTTTATGCTCTGCCCGTATATTAGCAAGCTCTTCTGCAGTAAACTCAAAAATCGGTGACATAAGCACCGTTAAAAGTGCAATATCATCGGCAGGGTTATCAATGATTTTTAAAAGCGACAAGAAAGTATCAACCTCTAAAAGCTCTATAAAGCTATCATTAGCACAGTTTACGGGAATTCCCTCCGCTTCCAGCTCTGCCGAAAGCTTTGCCGCTGTTTTATCGGTAGCACGAAGAAGTATCGCAAAGTCGGAATACTCTGCTTTGCGAAGTCCGCCGTCTTTAGTGTGAATACACTCGCCTGAAGACATAATTTTGCGTATCTGCATAGCTATAACGTCTGCCTCAACTGTCAAGCGGTCGTCCTCGCTATTAGATAACTTATCCACAACACAAAGTCGGTTCAAAGGAAGGTCTACCGTCGAAAATTGCTTGTTAGAGGCTACCAGCCTCTCCTCACTATCATATACAATATCGCCGTTTTCCTCGGTCATAATATTCTCGAAAAAGAAATTTATATAATCACAGACCTCGGCTCTGCTTCTGAAGTTATTGGCAAGAATAACCTTTTTAGATTCATTCTCATCCGCCATATTAATAGGCTTATATCGGTTTTTCTTGTTTAAAAAGTTATTGGGATTAGCACCTCTAAAGCCATAAATGCTCTGCTTTACGTCGCCCACCGCAAACAGCTTATGCTCACGATTTGAAAGAACATAGAAAAGCATATTTTGCAAATCGTTTACGTCTTGATATTCGTCAACAAGCACCTCGTCAAACTGTGAAAAAATCTCCTCGGCACCGTCGTTTATAACAATATTTCCGTCACTGTCGCTATGGCATAAAAGCTCTAGTGCTAACTGCTCGGTGTTATAAAAGGTAAGGCTGTTTTCTTCAAGCTGAGCCTTAAAAAGCTCGTCTTTGTAGCGGCATACCAATTCAACAAGCAGCTTAACCGCAGGATAAATCTCCCTGTTTTTCCTCTCGATTTCTTCCCTTTCTGCCAAGAAAATATTAAGCAAAGCATCTCTTTCGCTTAAAACCGCCTCGCGAATTTCTCGCATTAAGGTAATTTCGGGCAAACTTTTAAACTTTTGAATTCTAGGTATGGGCGGCATTATAAAATCTGTAAACGCCTTTCTTATGGTGTTCCAATCCCCATTTTGTACCGTCATTAAAAGTTTATCGCTAATCTCACAAAAGGCATCAAAATAAGCTTGCAGCTTCTCGGCTTCTTCACCTAATTGCTTTGAGGCATCAAGACCTGCTAAAATCATACCGTTTATATTCTCGGTTTTTTCCAGTGCAATACTAATTGCCCTATCAAAGCAAATATTTCCCTTTGAAAATTCGGTTTGATAGCCTAGTGTCAAGATTTCTAAAAATTTTTGCGGAAAAGGTGTTACCTGACTATAATTAAAAATACTTCTTATAGCGGTCGCCAGACGCGATTCATCATATTCACACCCTGTAAGCTCTAAAAGACTGTAAAATTCCCTACCACCATTTTCCATTTGCTCTAAAATCACCGAGTTTACTATCCTATTTGAAATTGCTTCCAAATTTTCGGCAGTGGAAATTTTAAAGTCGGGATTTATGCCAAGCTTATCAAAATTACTTCTTACTAAATCTATACAAAAGGAATCGATAGTACATATTTTAGCCGAGGAAATAAGATATTTTTGCTTTTTTAGTGCCAAATCAAAGGGATTTTTAAGCGTTTCTTCATAAAGCCGCTTTTCAATTCTTGAACGCATTTCTGCGGCGGCGGCATTTGTAAAGGTCACTATAAGCAGTCGGTCGGCTGAAACAGGGTGCGAACTGTCGGTAAGCATACGAATAACACGCTCAACCAAAACTGCGGTTTTACCCGAGCCTGCGGCGGCACAAACAAGCACGTTGCCCTTAGCGTTTATTGCTAAATCCTGCTCATAAGTAGGGTTAAAAGCCATTATTCGCACTCCTTTCTTATTATATCAATAACCTCTCTGTTGGATACCGAATTAACACACTCTACTACCTTATCCTCTATTCCGCAAACCGATGCAAAATCACAGTATTTGCAGGCAGGACTGTCTAATCCGTCTACGGGATTTACAGCAAAATCACCATGTGATAGCTTATCGCCCATTTTGTAAAGTGTGTTTTCAATATGTTTGAAAACGGTCTGGAAATCCGTTTCGGGTATAAAAGAATTTTTACTATGATAGTGAATTTCGCCCTCTTTATTATATTTAAGCGGCGGTACGAATTCACCCGCGTTTTCACTTTCCATAGCGTTTGCGGTTTCTAGATTTTCAACCGCCAAGCCGTCCATACGCATACCCGTATTATTAAGGTCGCGGCGAGATGGCATATAAAATATTCCTGCAGGCTTATTATCGGCAAAGGCACCTTTTTTGACAATGGCGTAAAGGTAAATTAGCATCTGCATATTTTGACCGACAAGAATGTCGGGCAAGCGGAACTTTCGACTGCCTGTTTTATAGTCAACAATACGGACATAACCGTTCCATATATCCATTCGGTCTACAACGCCCTCGACCGATATTTTTTTGTTTTCACCGATTAGTATTTCGGGGGACGGTACCTCGTCGCCGCCTATTAAAAGTTCGCATCTTATGGGTTTAAACTTTGACTGTGCAAACTCTTTTGAAAGCCTTGAAACTACCTCTTTAAGCGAGCGTGAAATGGTAAACACAAGGTAACGCATACGGGCGGTTTCTACACTTTTATAGCCTCTGATACTATTTAAATACTCATTTATATAAAAATCTACAAGCTCTGAAATTTTATCTTCCGAAAATTCGGCTATGGTTTCCTTATAATCCTCTACAATACGCTCTAAAACATAGTGTACAATAGTACCTCTTTGCATTACGTCAAATTCGGCAGGCTGAAGTTTTTTTGCTTTAAGCCCGTATTTACAAAAATACGAAAAACTGCAACGCATAAATACATCTAATTTAGAGGGAGATATTTTTATATTGTTACCGAAAAGCTTTTGTGCGGCATCAGTAGATATCGACATATCCCTATTAGAGTAGCCGTTTTTTACAACCTCGATTTTCTCCTTATATTCAGGGATTTCTGAAACGGCGGCACCTATCCGTACGGCGTCCTCTCTACTTCTTCCGAGTGCTTTACAAAAATCGGCAAAAGCAGACTCTGCAGTTTCGGGCAGATTTGTTTTATCAAGCCGTTTAGGCTCATTAGTTTTTACGGGGCAGATATTTTCCAAAATTCTACCCACAAAGGCAGACGGTTCAGAGGGCTTGTCCTCGCTATCCATATTATGATAGCATATAAAAAGCCTTTCCGTAGGACAACAAACATTGGTATAAACCAAAAATTCCTCGTCAATAGCTTCCTCTAAAGCGTGGTCGGAAATCTCTATACCCGAATTTATTAGCTGCTCTCTTTCAGAATTTGCAAGCAAACCGCTATGCGAAAAGCTTTTTGGGAAAAGATTTTGATTAGCACCTAATATAAACGCCACTTTAGGTCTTGACGGTCGTATTCTGTCAGCCGCACCAAAGGTTACCTCGTCAAGCATTTGTGGTGCTACACCTATAGCCTCACAGCTAACCGCCGCACGCAAAATTTCTGTAAATTCCTTTGTGGAAATATCACTGTCTCCCAAACAGTCGGCAATACTGTCGAAAACCGACATTAGCATATCCCACGACTGCAAAAGTGCATCCTTGTATGTAGCATCAAAATTTTCGGAATAAATATCGTACATATTTTTAAGTGCTTTTTTTGCATTAACGTGTGAGAAAAGTTTTAAAATTGCTTTTATTCTGTTTTTAGCATTACCTTTAAAATCATTTTTAAATTCATTAAAGGGGGTAATAAGCAAAGCCCTTGTTTTATTTATTGACTGAAGCTCTAAATCATCCGACTCGCTTATTTCGCCCGCCATAAAGCCTTTCGGGTTCATATCCCATTCTTTAGTCCATAGCTTTCCGTCAACATTCCAAATATATGTATAATTTTCAAGCTTTGACAGTTCTTGTGCGTCTATAGTTGCAATACCCGTTTTATAAAACCGTAAAATTGCCTCTGCCGAAAATCTATTTACTGCATCTATTGCGGCAAGGGTTGCGGCAACGGGAGGAAAATCGGCAAGCGGATAACGCTTATCTACAAAACAGAAAACGCCGTTTTTACGGCATGCGGAAATTACCGCCTCCTCATAAAGAGCGGTATCTCTCGCAATTATTACTATATCTCTGTATCTTAAATCCTTGTTTTCACGCACTAATCTTCTTATGGTGCGTGCGGCAAACTCGGCTTCGTCATAAACGGTATCGGCACTGCAAACTGTGACGGTATCATCACCCGAAAAAGCGACTTTTTTACTGCCCGACAAAAGCTTTTCTATAGCCGCTATAGACCGAGAAGCATAAAAGTCATTTTGAAGTACAATATCCTCGCCCAAAGCTTTTCCGTAAGCTTCGGCTCTACTTTTTATGCGGTTTACTGTTTTTCTAATATTGCTAAAAAGGTCGAATTCCGTATCAGGAGAAGAATTGCACGAAAAACTTATATAAACGTCATCAGCCTGTGAGAGTATACGGTCTATTATTTTAAACTGCTGTCCCGTAAAACCTTTAAAAGAATCCAAATAAACAGTTTTATTTTCAAAATATTTGCACTTTAAAAGGCGGTCGTAAAGCTTTGCAAGGCGGTCGGTAGGGTCAATAAATTCTTGCCCTATAATCATATCGTAGTTTTGGTATATTATAGCAATATCCCGAAGCTTTAAAGACAGGGTTTTATTGGCGTATTTGTCGGCTACTTCCAGTAACTCATCGGGTGTAACGGAATTTGTTTTGAATTCATCAACCGTTTCAAGCATTGCCCTTGCAAAGCCTATAGAATTTTTATATCTGCCAAAGACGTCAAGCTCATCTGCTGACTGTTTTATTGCCCTGCACATTAAAATAAGCTTGTCTGCATCGGAAAGATTTTTACCGCAAATACCGCCCGTTAAGCGTTCTACGGCATCACAAATACGGCTGAAGCTTAAAACCTCAACCCTGCTTGCCATATTGTCGCCAAGTAGTCTTAAAACCGAGCGTTCACTTTGGAATGAGAACTGTTCGGGAATTATAAGAACAGCTTTTTTACCCTTTTCGGCATCATTTTTTATTAATTCGAGAACCTTTGAGGTTTTGCCTGTTGCAGCCACACCAAAGATAAATCTTAACACCTTTCCATCCTCCAAGACTTTTAGTATTCTAATTATACCAAACATTTTTTATTATATCAACTATTCTAACATATAAAAAGTACCAAAAACAGTACACTAAAAAATCCCCAAACGCACAAGACATTTGGGGAAGATATTATTCTGGATTATACTCAAAAACAGGCATAAGCTCAAGCTTAAAAAGGCTGTTTTTATGCATACGGTCAATTTTTTCTTTTATAGCTTTATCCTCGCAAACACCTGTGCGGATATATTTATCCAACGTTTCGTAGCTAAAGCCTAAATTATCCTCGTCGGTTTTGCCGCAAAGACCGTCTATCGGCACCTTATCAACAAACATTGAGGGAAGCCCCAATACTCTGCCTATTGCCTTAACCTCGGCAACGGTAAGACGGGAAAGCGGGCTAAAGTCGCCTACAGAATCGCCATAGCGTGTAGAATAACCCACCCAATCCTCCGACAGATTGCAGGTGTTAGCCACCCTGCCGTTAAGGCTTTGAGAAACGGCATAAACTGTAGACATACGAAGTCTTGGCGGCAAATTCACAACCGTTTGATTAGATACCTCAAAACTCTGTTTTTGAAGTTCTCCCATAAGTCCGTTATAAGCCGCCTCTATATTAATTTCATAGCTTTTGATACCTAAATGCTCTATTAAAGCCTTGGAAACATCAATATCGTGTTGCTTGCCGTTCGGCATTAAAACACCTACAACCCTATCCTTGCCGAGTGCCTCAACACAAAGTGCCGCTACAACCGAGCTATCCTTGCCGCCCGAAATTCCAAGCACGGCGGGTGAAGTGTTTCCGTTTATAGAAAACCAATCTTTAATCCAACTGACGATTTCGTTTTTTACCTTTAAAGCATCAAATTCCAAACTATTCAACTTCCTTTCAAAACGCGGCAATACTTATATATATTTTTTGTCGCGTTGAAGATTTATACCCAAAATTCCACCTATAAGTGAAGAAATTACAATTATTATAAAACGGAAAAGTGTATTAGAATTCAAGGAGCCGCCCGATACAATAAGCGATATAACCGTAACGACTAAAAATGTTATTACGCCCACCAAAAGTCCTATCAAATAACCCTTACTGCCGAATTTCCGTGCAGCATAAAAAGCCGCCGCCAGCGAGCCTGCCGCTACGCTGATTGTTGCAAAAGGTACCGAAAGTGAGCCGTTTAAATCAAGCCACAGCATTAATGCCGATAAAATAAGCATAATTAAAAAGGTAACAACAACCCCTAAAATTACACTTGTTAAAACTAATATCCCCTTTTTGTTCCCAGAACCATTTTTATAACTATTCATAACAAAAATCCCTCCGCAATAAATACATATTACGGAGGAAGAATTTTTATAACGGTTATTATTACAATTTTACTTTACATCATCGTGTATAGTAAGGTTTTGCTGTAAAGCCCAGCGTGAAAAAGTAAGCTTTGAATGGTCGCTTTTAGACTCAATTACAAAGGTGTCTTCCTTTAAAGACACAATACGGCCGTGTATACCGCCGATTGTAACAATCTCGTCGCCTACCTGAAGATTCTCACGCATCTTCTTTTCTTCCTTTTGCTTTTTACGCTGAGGACGAATAAGAATAAAATACATAGCACCGATAATTACGGCAAAGTAAATTATCATAAACCAAGGACTTCCTGTGGAACCTGCTGCAGCAGCCTTTTCAAGTGTTAAAAAATCAAAATTCATTTTTAAATACCTCCGTTTTACTAAAACCCATTATACTCAATAATAAATACTATTTCAAGTACATTTTTTTGCATTTATATACGTTTTCCTAGAATTTGCTCTTTTTCTTTTTTGAACTCGGCAAATCTGCCCTCGTCAAGTGCCTGTCTTATATCTTCCATAAGGTGATTATAAAACCACAGATTGTGCATTACGGTAAGACGTTGCGATAACATTTCACCAGCCTTTAAAAGATGGCGGATATATGCCTTGCTATACTGTCTGCAAACAGGACAGCCGCACTCATCATCAATAGGTGACATATCGGTTTCGTACTTTTTGTTATTAAGATTAATTATGCCCTTTGAAGTAAACAGATGTCCGTGACGAGCGTTTCTGCTCGGCATTACACAGTCAAACAAATCCACACCGCGTTCAACGGCGTTTAATATGTTAAGCGGTGTGCCTACACCCATTAAATAACGAATTTTATTCTGTGGCATAAAGGGTGTTACATGCTCAATAACATCATACATTACTTCGGCAGGCTCACCCACAGCCAAACCGCCTATTGCGTAACCGTCTAAATCGAGCTCTGCTATTTCTTTCATATGGTTTATTCTTAAATCGTTATAGGTACAGCCCTGATTTATACCAAAAAGCATCTGTTCAGGGTTTACTGTATCCTCTAAAGAATTAAGCTCTGCCATTTTCACTTTGCAACGCTTAAGCCAACGTGTTGTTCTTTCACAGCTTTCCTTTGCGTAATTATATTCTGCAGGGTTTTCTACACATTCATCAAACGCCATAGCTATTGTAGAGCCTAAATTAGACTGTATTTGCATACTTTCTTCCGGTCCCATAAATATACGCTTGCCATCTATATGCGACGAGAAGGTTACACCCTGTTCCTCAATATTTCTAAGCTGTGCCAGTGAAAAAACCTGAAAGCCGCCGCTATCGGTTAAGATAGGGCCGTCCCAGTTAGTAAATTTATGAAGACCGCCGCACTGCTTTATTATGGTATCGGACGGACGTATGTGCAAATGATAGGTGTTAGAAAGCATAACCTGACAACCAAGTGTTTTAAGGTCGTCGGCAGAAACCGCACCCTTAATAGCACCCGCCGTTGCGACATTCATAAAAGCGGGAGTTTGCACTACTCCCCTATTGGTTACGAATTCACCTCTACGGGCCCCGTTTTGTTCACTTATAAGTTTGAACATAATTACTCCTTAAATTTTATTCTACAAAAAAGTCTTTATACGTTGGGGAAAGGGCTGGGAAAGGATTGAGTTTTACAAGACTTGGAATATGCTGTACCTTAAAACCACCGTTTTCGCGATTTACGGTTATAAGCGTTCCGCCTATCTGCCCTCTTATATGGTAGTCATACTGACCTGTTTTAAGTCCGTATGTCCATCTTATACCCTCATACACAATTGAGGCACAACTGCTATGGTGATGTCCTACAAAAACACCTTTAATATTAGCAAGCTTTAAAAACTCTGAAAAGCTCTCATCGGTTTCTATATATCCGCAAGCTCCGCCTGCCTCATAATCAAATCCAAAATCTCCGTCTTTTGCCTTAACATCTACACCGATATTAAAATAACGGCTTTCGTCAGTAGCATAACCCTTAAAGTAAGCTGCCTTTTTATAATAATCAACAGGGATATGGCAAGCCATAAAGCCCTCTGCCACAGTACCGTAGTTTTCTTTTAAAGCAGTTGCTTTTTGCTTCATATAATCTATCTGGTCAGGAAGCAATGCCTGTTTTCTTAAAGCACCGTGGGAATCGAGCATATACATAACCCTCTTAAGCTCGCCACCGACAGAAATACCGAGTGTAAAATTAGAGTTACCGCTGACCGTTCCCCTTTTAAACATACAGTATTTGCCGTTTTCGTACATCTCGCACTGCTTTTCCATACCTATTTTTGACTCATTATCGTGGTTGCCGTAAACGGCAGTCCAAGGAATAGCGAAAGAATCCATAAAATCTATAAATTGCTGTAATATTTCACCGCTATCGTCAAAGGAGCCGTATACTATATCACCCGTAATAAATATTAAATCAGGATTTGTCTGTGTCACTATACTGCTTATATGGTCATAGCAGTTACCCTTTATTGTATCCCTTTCCCAAGCGGTTATCTCATCGTGACGAAGTCTGTCGGGTGTACGACGCTGTGTGGCGTCAATAATTTGCATATCTGTAAGCTGTAAAACGCGGATTTCATCATCCTTGCGGTCTTCTCCCAATTCTAAAACAAAATCGCAACCCTCAGAATATTTATAATTTTTTTCCTTGTCTTTTCCGAAAATTACTGACATAAAAACTACCTCACTTTATATTATTAACATCGCGTCGCCGAAGCTGAAAAATCTGTACTTTTCGGCTACCGCCGTTTTGTATGCAGACATTGTGTTTTCATATCCTGCAAATGCACAAACTAACATTATAAGTGTGCTTTCTGGTAAATGGAAATTTGTTATAAGTCCGTCTATACAACCAAAATTATAAGGCGGATAAATAAAAATACCCGTATCGCCTGAACATTCCTTTATCTCACCGTAAAGTGCGACAACACTTTCAAGTGTTCGGCAGCTTGTAGTTCCTACCGCTATTACCCTACCGCCGTTCTTCTTTGTTTTAGAAATAATTTCGGCGGCTTGGGCGGTTACGGAATAATGCTCAACGTGCATCTTGTGGTCGGTTATTTCTTCAACCTTAACAGGACGGAATGTGCCAAGACCTACGTGCAAAGTAACATAGGCAAGGCTAATGCCCTTTGCCTTTAATTCATCTAGCATCTCATTTGTAAAGTGCAGTCCTGCTGTGGGAGCAGCTGCAGAGCCTAACTCTTTAGAATACACCGTTTGATAACGCTCTTTATCATTAAGCTTTTCGGTGATATACGGTGGCAAAGGCATCTGCCCTACTTCATCAAGCACCGAAAAGAACTCACCCTTAGACTCAAATTTTAAAATTCGGTTGCCGTCCTCTAAAACGTCTGTTACTTCACACGAAAGCTTATCGCTAAAGGTAAAGGTATGACCTATTTTAGCCTTTTTACCGGGACCTGCTATACATTCCCAAACAAGACTTTCACGCTGACGGAGAAGTACAAATTCCACAACCGCACCCGTATCTGTACGAGTGCCGAAAATACGTGCAGGCAACACCCTTGTATCGTTAAGCACAAGGCAGTCGCCCGATTTTAAATAATCAAACAAATCATAAAAATGCTTGTGCGAAACCTCACCGCTGTTTTTATCTAGCACCAACATTCTTGAATGATTACGCGGGTGGGTAGGTGTTTGTGCTATAAGTGATTGTGGTAAATCGTAATAAAAGTCACTTTTTTTCATTTATATCACCAAAAATTATTGAAATTTACAATTATAGTATTTTAATATATCTTAATGCATAAAATAGTTTGACAAAAGTGTGTACAAATGGTATATTAAATTGATAGAATATTTATGTTTTAAGCCATATTAAATATAATTATATTGCAAACAAACACGAATATCAACAATTATTTTTTATTTGCGAAAGGCACGTGATTTAAAATGAAAAATTATAAGGTAGGAATTATCGGTGCTACCGGTATGGTAGGTCAGCGTTTTGCACTTTTACTTGCAGACCACCCTTGGTTTACCGTAACTGCTTTGGCTGCTAGTGGACGCTCTGCAGGCAAGACCTATGAGGAAGCCGTTTCTGGTCGTTGGGCTATGACTAGTGCTATTCCCGAAAATTTAAAGGAAATGAAGATTTATGATGCTGTGGCTGATATGAAAGAAGTAGCCTCAAAGGTTGACTTCGTATTCTGTGCAGTCGATATGAAAAAGGACGAAATCAAGGCTTTAGAGGAAGCTTATGCAAAGCTTGAATGCCCCGTTGTTTCTAACAATAGTGCACACCGCTTTACAGACGATGTTCCGATGATTATTCCCGAAATCAATGCAGACCATACAGAGATTATCCCTGCACAAAGAAAGCGTCTTGGAACAAAGAAAGGCTTTATCGCAGTTAAGTCCAACTGCTCTTTACAGAGCTATGTTCCCGCCCTTTATGCACTTGACAAATTCGGCGTTGAAAAGGTTCTTGTTTGTACCTACCAAGCAATTTCGGGTGCAGGTAAAACCTTTGAGCGTTGGCCCGAAATGGTTGACAATGTTATCCCCTTTATTGGCGGTGAAGAGCAGAAGAGCGAACAAGAGCCGCTTAAGATTTGGGGTAAGGTTGAGGGCGACAAAATCGTTTCTGCCGACAGTCCTAAATTTACCGCACAGTGCTTGCGTGTACCCGTTTCGGACGGACATATGGCAGCAGTGTTTGTAACCTTTAAGAACAAGCCTAGCAAGGAAGAAATCCTTGACGCTTGGAAGAACTACAGCGGTGCCGCACAGGAGTTAGAGCTTCCCCACGCACCAAAGCAGTTCCTTAACTACTTTGTTGAAGATAATATGCCTCAAACCAAACTTCACCGCGACCTTGAGGGCGGTATGGCTATTAGTGCAGGCCGTCTTCGTGAAGACAGTCAGTACGACTATAAGTTTGTATGTCTTTCCCACAACACCCTTCGCGGTGCAGCAGGCGGTGCCGTTTTACTAGCTGAGCTTCTTTGTGCAAAGGGCTATATGGACTAATCAAATCTTAAAAAACTCAATATTCGAAAGGGGTTCTCTATATGAAAAAACGCATATTTACCGGAGCTGCTACAGCACTTGTAACACCTATGAAGGACGACGGACGTGTAAATTACGAGGTGCTTGAAAATCTAGTGAATTCCCAAATAGAAAACAATATTGACGCATTGGTTATATGCGGTACTACGGGTGAAAAATCGACTCTTCGTTATGACGAGCATGTAAAGGTTATAGAAACCGCCGTAAAGGCAGCCGCAGGCAGAGTTCCGATTATAGCGGGAACCGGCAGTAACGATACCGTTTATTCGGTTGAGCTTTGTGAGGACGCCGCTCTAGTGGGTGCCGATGCATTTTTAATGGTAGCACCCTACTATAACAAAACCTCACAGGCGGGTCTTGTAGCACACTATAACTATATAGCTGACCGAGTTACAAAGCCGATTATACTTTACAATGTTCCGTCACGTACGGGTGTTGCAATAAAGCCCGAAACCTATTTAGAGTTATCAAAGCACGAAAATATAGTGGCTGTTAAAGAGGCTAACGGTGATTTATCCTCGGTAGCTAAAACACGTTATTTGTGCGGTGATAACCTGGATATATATTCGGGTAACGATGACCAAACCATACCTATGATGGCACTCGGCGGTATAGGTGTGATATCGGTTCTTTCTAATATAATGCCTATGACTATGCACAAAATGTGCGAGGCGTTTTTAGAGGGCGATACTAAAACCGCAGGTGAGCTACAGGTTAAAACCACAGGGCTTGTAAATGCACTCTTTAGTGACGTTAACCCAATACCTGTAAAAGAGGCAATGAACCTTATGGGTATGAATGTAGGTCCTTGCAGATTGCCGCTTGTTTCTATGAACGAGGCAGCAAGGCTTAATTTGATAGAAAAATTGAAAGAATTAGAGCTTATTTAAGAAAAAATCGAGGATTGGTGCTTGGCACCCAAAAGGAATGATAAAATGACAGAAATTTTACTTGTTGGTGCTTGCGGAAAGATGGGGGCCGCCGTTAGCGAATGTGTTAAGGCAGATTCTGACCTTAAAATATCGTGCGGTGTGGACTTTGCAGAAAAGCTTTTGGAGTTCCCTATTTTTCACGATTTCAGCAAGGTGAATATTAAGGCAGATGTTATAATTGACTTTTCTAATCCTGCCTTGCTTGATGATATTTTAGGCTACGCACTAAAAAACAATATTCCTGCCGTAATTGCAACTACAGGCTATACTGACGAGCAGATTAAAAAAATCAACGATGCCGCAAAGCAAATTCCGATTTTCTTTACCTTTAATATGTCTTTAGGCGTTAATCTTTTATGTTCACTTGCGAAAAAGGCAGCACAAATTTTAGGTAATAACTTTGATATTGAAATTGTAGAAAAGCACCACAATCAAAAAATCGATGCACCGTCGGGTACGGCTATAATGCTTGCTAACGCTGTTAATGAAGCATTTGACGACCGCCTTTATTATGAGTATGACCGCCATTCAAAACGTCAAAAGCGTACAAAGAATGAGATTGGTATTCACTCTATACGCGGTGGCACAATTGTGGGTGAGCATGATGTTATTTTTGCAGGTCATGATGAGGTTATAACCCTTTCCCACTCGGCACAGTCAAAAGGTGTTTTCGCCGCGGGTGCAGTAAAAGCCGCAAAATTCATAGTTGGTAAACCCGCAGGCCTTTATCAAATGCAAGATATTATAACTGTAGATTAATAATTACGCAAGAAAACCATCGGTAAATTTCCCGATGGTTTTCTTGTAGTGGATACTCTGCAAAGCGAGGTGCATTTGCTTGATAAAATTTTTGTATGACGATAAATTTATTATTGTTTGTGTAAAACCCGTAGGTGTCTTATCAGAGCCTTTTTCAAGAGAAAAATGTATGCCAGAGCTTTTAAAGCGACAGACGAAGGCTTACAAAATAGACGTTATTCACCGCCTTGACCGAAATGTTGGCGGTTTAATGATTTATTCAAAAAACAGTAAAGCTACCGAGCTACTTGCTAAAATGATGGCTTCGCATAGCTTCAAAAAAGAATATTTAGCGGTAGTCGAGGGCAAACCACAGGCAAGCGGTGTAATGGAAGACTATCTTGTCAAGGACAAGAAAAATTGCAAGGTGTATGTCGGGGATAAAACCGACAAAAACGCAAAATATGCAAAGCTGGAATACACCGTACTTGGCGAGAAAAAAGGCTTGTCTTTGGTAAAAATCAGACTGCATACAGGAAGAACACACCAAATACGTGTGCAGTTTGCCTCACGCGGTTTTTCGCTTGTAGGTGACACAAAATACGGTAAGCAAGACACTACGGCTAACGGTAAAACCCCTATATCTCTCTTTTCTTGCCGTCTTTCCTTTTTGCACCCCATTTCAAAAAAGCCGATTGACTGTTTTGAACTCCCAAGCTTTAGCGGTGCATTTTCGCTGTTCAAAAAGGAATTGCTAGAGCTTCAAAAAACGAAAAAACCCAACTAATATAGTAAAACAGCAGGAACAAATTGTTCCTGCTGTTCGTTTATCTGTTAGGTGAATAATATGTAGCCTTGTGATTTTTATTTGAAACTACTATTGGTTCATTTGCTATAAATCTTACAGCAAACGGACTGTTCTCAGGTACACCTTTTTTGTCAAGCTCTTCCCAGTTAAAGAACTTATAATCGGTTATTACATCGTTTTTATCGGTTATGCAAATAGTTTTAATCGTTTTTCCAGGCAACTCGGTTTTAATACAACCGATTCTATCAGAACTATTTTCAAAAAACATTTCAATTAAAACTTCGGTTCCAAGTCCTGTGTTTAATATGGTATATACGAAATCTTCTTTGTTTGCAGTGTTAAGACCGCTAAAAATCCAAGTCCTGCTACCGTTATTATCAAGACCAGATAAATATTTTTTTTCAAGTTCTTTTTTTCCGTATTCGGGTGCCGTGTAGGGTAAGGTTATAGTACGCTGTGGGGTACCTGCAATCACCTCGTCAACACCGAGATTTTCAAATATGAACCTTGAACTTTTTACAAAATTATCAAAAGCGGTATAGGCATTGTAATCTGAAACAGGTAATAAGCAAACACTCGGATTAATAACCTTATTTGTATCAATTTGGGCGTCGTTATCACCGGCAGGAAAGCCGTGGTGTGCAATCTGTAAAATATCTGCTTTTATATGGTCGCCGTAACGCTGCAAAATTTTTGATGATTGACATTCCGAATCGCCAGTCCAAAGAATTACCTGACCGCCAAGCTCCATTCGTATTACCAACGACATAGAGTTTACATCACCATAGCCATAAATTGTATCATCAATGGACGAAAGTATTTTGCAAACCGAGTCGCCTATACGGTAAATCTGTCCCGCGTGTGGCATAAAAGTTGGTATTTTATACTTTTCAATATGTGCTTTCATACGGTTTATATACTCACCGTCAGAACCGTAATCATCTAAACGTCTGTCAACAGAAGTAAAACGGCTAGTATATCTTTGGTCGTCAGCTTCGGGGAAGTTAAATAAAACCTTTTCGATTTCCACTTCACCAGCAAAGCGGTCTAATAAACCGACAAAGCAGTGGAAATGGTCGCAGTCGGGGTGTGTTAAAAACCACGCCGCAACAACCGGCTTTTCATAAGGCGAATTTTCCTTTAAGGTCTTTAAAAGATTGTTTACATCAGGCTCAAAATCCCAACCGCCGTCAAAAATTATAAATCTGCCGTCAGAAAGTCTTATAGCATATGACATACCAAAATCTTCAAGCATTACTTGTGTGATTTGAGGTGTAACAGTTTTCTCTAGTGAAACATCCTTAAAATTAAAGTAATTACAACCGCTCTCGACGTTTATATTAATTTCCTTTAAATTTTCGTAATAATTAATAAAAATACCGCAATCATTAAATTTATATGCTGCAAAGGAATGTAGCGGAGTTCCATATCCCTCTACTTTAATAAGTCCACGCTTTTCAAACTCTTTAGTGTATTTGAAAAAATCCTCTAAACTAACGCCCGAAATAATATAACCCGATGAATTCTTATTAACCAGATAATGTGCAACATCAGTTTCGTTAAATAAAGGCAGATTAAAAGGTAGCATTTTAATTCCTCCAAATGTAATATTTTTACAAGCATTATACCACAGCAAATCTAAAAAGTAAATATCTTAAAACAATAAAAAAATATCATTTGTGTAGATCTATAAAGCTGTTTATCTTTATTAAATAACCACACGTAAAAACCCTCTCATATTATCTTTATTTTAATAGGCTTATTACATATTTTCGTATGTTCAATCATTGACCTTGTACCTCTGCTCTGCCCGTCCCAAAAGCAGATTACATAATCCGCAACTTCTGCCATTTTCCTGTTTCGTTTAGGACCTGCACTTCTGCCGTATTTTTCCCAATCGGCAGGATATTGTTCGACCTTAAAACCGTTT
This sequence comes from Oscillospiraceae bacterium, assembly GCA_015065725.1. Taxonomy (GTDB): domain Bacteria; phylum Bacillota; class Clostridia; order Oscillospirales; family Acutalibacteraceae; genus UBA737. Next base: position 18,014 of record SVPV01000001.1, on the reverse strand, counting down.
TCTTTGGCATAGCGTTCGCCTATTTTATCGGCACCGCTAGCACACCCTGAAACGATAATAATATCATTTTCCTTTCGGATATTAGAAATGCAAAAATCAATATACTCTTTTGCCTCATCATAATTATTGTAATTTCTACACCCTGCAATAACAACTCGTTTAATCATATTATCACCCTCTTATATTTAGCAGACTAATACATTATATAATGTATTAGTCTATATGTAAAGAGAAAAAATAAGATACTATCTAATTAAAAAAGAAGTTACGAGGAAGTATCTTATGATTAAATTAAAAGTGTTAGATTTATTAGAGAAAAAAGGTCATACAAAATATTGGTTGTATAAACAATTGGGTATGAGTTATCAAAATTTCAGTAAGATGGTAAATAATGAAACGAAATCTATCAGATATGAAAATATCGAAACCATTTGTTTGCTTCTTGAATGCACACCGAACGAACTTTTTGAAATTACAATAGAATAAAAATGGAATTACCCATCCGTAAACCAACAAGGCTCAAAAATTTTGATTACAGCCAAAACGGATATTATTTTGTAACGATATGTACGCATAACCGCAAAAATATATTATCCGATATCGTAGGGGAGGGGTTTCCCCTCCCGCAACTCTCACCGCAAGGTAAAATTGCAGAAAAATACATTTTAAATATCAACAAAAAATACCCACATATACAAACGGAAAAATTTGTTATAATGCCAAATCATATACATATAATTTTTAGCATTAATAACAACGGGAGGGGTGACCCCTCCCCTACAATCGCTAATGTAGTTGGGTGGTTGAAATATAATATTACAAAACAAATCAATATGGTTTATAACAACATTGGAAACAAAATTTTCCAACGCTCATTCCACGACCATATAATTCGCGGGGAAAATGACTATTTGAAAATTTGGAACTATATTGACACAAACCCACAAAAATGGAACGAGGATTGTTTTTACGTCGAATAATTATTATGTATAAAAACGGATACAACATTAGGCAAACCCCAAAATGTTGTGTCCGTTTTTTTTTATGAAAAGAACGCATAATACAAACTACATTCAATACAAAAAACATTTACATAAATGTTTTTTGTGGTATAATAATTTTAAGAAAACGTGTTTTGTGAGGTGAGATGAGTGGACAAGTTTATATTACATTCAAATTATAGTCCTACGGGTGACCAACCGCAAGCTATTGAGCAGTTAGTTGAGGGACTTAAACGCGGCGATAAAGAACAGGTACTCCTTGGTGTAACAGGCTCGGGTAAAACCTTTACAATGGCGAACATTATTGAAAAGGTTAACCGTCCAACACTCGTTCTTGCCCACAACAAAACTCTTGCCGCACAGCTTTGTACCGAGTTCAAGGAATTTTTCCCCGAGAATGCGGTGGAGTATTTTGTATCCTACTACGACTACTATCAACCCGAGGCGTATATACCTGGTACTGACACATATATTGAAAAAGACTCGGCTATAAATGACGAAATAGACAAACTACGCCACAGTGCGACCTGTGCATTATCCGAAAGGCGTGACGTAATAATTGTAGCCTCGGTTTCCTGCATATATTCACTTGGTAACCCTATTGATTACAGAAATATGGTAATCTCACTTCGCGTTGGAATGGAGAAAAACCGCGACGATTTAATCAGAAAGCTTGTTGATTTACAGTACGAGCGTAACGACATTAACTTTGTTAGAAACAAATTCCGTGTACGCGGTGATACGGTTGAGGTTTACCCTGCATATTCCTACGAAAATGCTTTACGAATTGAGTTTTTCGGTGACGAGGTTGACCGTATTTGCGAAATAAACACCCTAACCGGCGAAGTAAAGGCTATGCTTTCGCACACCGCAATCTATCCTGCCTCTCACTACATTGTACCACAGGACAAGCTAGAGGAAGCCCTTGCTGAAATTAAAGATGAAATGGAAGAGCGTGTGGAGTTTTTCACAGAAAACGGCAAACTAATTGAGGCACAGCGTATACGCCAACGTACCGAATACGATATTGAAATGCTACGAGAAATCGGCACCTGCAAGGGCATTGAAAACTATTCACGGGTTATGGCAAGACGTCCAAAAGGCAGTACACCCTCTACCCTGCTTGACTATTTCCCCGACGATTTTTTACTGTTTGTGGACGAGTCACACGTAACGCTACCTCAGGTTAGGGGTATGTACGGCGGTGACAGGGCAAGAAAAGAAAATCTTGTAGAATACGGTTTCCGTCTGCCCTCCGCCTTTGATAACCGACCGCTCAATTTTGACGAATTTTACAGTCATATAAATCAAGTGGTTTTTGTTTCTGCAACCCCTGGTGAGCTTGAAAAAGAAAAATCGGCACAAATTGTAGAGCAGATAATACGTCCTACGGGACTTTTAGACCCTATTGTGACCGTCAAACCGTCCGAAAACCAAATTGACGACCTTGTAAGTGAAATAAACCTACGCACGCAAAGGAAAGAGCGAGTACTAATAACTACTCTTACTAAAAAAATGGCAGAGGATTTAACCGAGTATCTTGAAAATCTAGACATTAAGGTTAAATATATGCACTACGATATTGACACCATTGAACGTATGGAAATCATAAGAGATTTACGCCTTGGTGAGTTCGATGTGCTTGTGGGCATAAACCTTTTACGCGAGGGACTTGACATACCTGAGGTTTCACTAGTAGCTATTCTAGATGCCGACAAAGAGGGCTTTCTTAGAAGCGAAACCTCACTTATACAAACAATAGGCCGTGCCGCACGTAATGCAAACGGCGAGGTTATTATGTACGCCGACAGTGTGACACCCTCTATGGAAAGGGCAATAAGCGAGACACTTCGCCGCCGAGAAATCCAAAACGCTTATAACGAGCAAAACGGCATTACGCCTAAAACTATAATTAAGGGCGTTAGTGACATCATACAAATAGGTACTAAAGCAACTAGCGAAAAATCTTATAAAAAGATGTCAAGGCCAGAGCGTGAAGCTGAAATCAAGCGGCTTACACATGAAATGAAGCAGGCGGCTAAAATGCTTGAATTTGAGTTGGCTGCTACTATTAGAGATAAAATTACGCGTCTTCGTGACGGCAAGGAGGCATAACCTTGGCAAGTGACAAAATTATTATAAAAGGTGCTTGTGAGCATAATTTAAAAAATGTTGACCTTGAAATCCCACGTGATAAGCTTGTTGTTTTTACGGGACTTTCGGGCAGCGGTAAATCCTCTTTGGCGTTTGATACCATCTATGCCGAAGGTCAACGCAGGTATGTAGAATCACTCTCCTCCTATGCACGTCAGTTTTTAGGTCAGATGGAAAAGCCCAATGTTGAAAGCATAGATGGGCTTTCTCCCGCTATATCCATAGACCAAAAAACCACCTCTAAAAATCCGCGTTCAACAGTAGGCACAGTTACCGAAATATACGACTATTTACGTCTTTTGTATGCACGTGTCGGCACACCGCACTGCCCTATTTGCGGCAAGGTTATAAAGCAACAAACCACCGACCAAATTGTTGACACCGTAATAAAACTTCCAGAGGGTAGCAAAATTCAGGTATTAGCCCCCATTGTAAAGGGAAGAAAGGGTGAGCATGTAAAAGAGCTAGAAGGTGCTAGAAAATCGGGATATGTACGTGTACGTATTGACGGCAACATATACGACCTTTCGGAAGAAATAAAGCTAGAAAAGAACAAAAAACACTTTATTGAAGTTGTAGTAGACCGTCTTGTTATAAAGGACGGTATAAGAAGCCGTCTTAACGATAGTATTGAAACCGCCGTCGGTCTTTCTGGCGGACTTGTAGCCATTGCAGTGCAAGACGGCGAGGAATTACAGTTTTCACAAAGCTATGCTTGTGACGAGCATGGTATAAGCATACCCGAGCTTACCCCTACTATGTTTTCGTTTAATAATCCGTTCGGTGCCTGCCCAACCTGTACAGGTCTTGGAATTTTTATGAAGGTAGACCCAAGACTTATTATCCATGATGAAGAAAAGTCCCTTATAGACGGTGCCATTAAGGCGTCGGGTTGGGGTGTAAACAGTTGGTTTAATCCCGATGCCGGTGCTATTGCAACTATGTACTATAACGCTATTGCCGAAAAATACGGTTTTGATATAAACACACCCTTTAAGGATATACCCGACGAGGCAAAAGAGGTTATTTTCTACGGCAGCGGTGATGAAAAATTAAAACTAGTTCGCACCTCCACACTTGGCGGCGGTGTGCATTATGCGGCATTTGAGGGAATTATAAATAATTTAGAGCGTCGTTATAAAACCACTACAAGCAACTATTCGCGTGAGGAAATCGAGGCTCTTATGACCGAAAGTGCCTGCCCTGACTGTAAGGGAAACCGCCTAAAGCCCGAATATCTTGCTGTGACTATAGGCGACAAAAATATAATTGAATTCTGCGATTTATCGGTAACCGACGAGCTTGCATTTTTAGATACACTCACCTTTTCTGAGCGTGACAGTATGATTGCAAAGCCGATTTTAAAGGAAATTCGTGAACGACTTTCCTTTTTACAAAGCGTGGGACTTGACTATTTATCCCTTTCGCGTTCATCGGGAACACTGTCAGGTGGTGAGAGCCAGCGTATACGCCTAGCCACACAAATAGGCTCTTCGCTTATGGGCGTGCTTTATATTCTTGACGAGCCAAGTATTGGACTTCATCAGCGTGATAATGAACGTTTACTAGAAACCCTTAAAAAGCTACGTGACCTAGGAAACACACTTATTGTAGTTGAACACGATGAGGACACTATGCGTGCCGCCGATTACATTGTAGATATAGGCAAGGGTGCGGGAATTCACGGCGGTAATGTGGTATTTAGCGGCACCGTTGACGAGCTTAAAAACTGCGAGGAATCAATAACCTCCGATTATTTAACAGGCAGAAAGAAAATCCCTGTACCTAAAAACAGACGTGACGGCAACGGACACCAGATTAAAATTTTGGGTGCTAGTGAAAACAACCTTAAAAATCTTAATGTTGAGTTGCCTCTAGGAAAATTCGTTTGCATTACAGGTGTTTCTGGCAGCGGTAAATCCTCGCTTGTAAACGATATTTTATACAAGGTTTTAGCCAACAAGCTTAACCGTGCTAAAACCATAGCAGGCAAATATAAATCTATTGAGGGCATTGAGCATCTTGACAAGGTAATTGATATTAATCAGTCACCTATAGGCAGAACACCCCGCTCAAACCCTGCAACCTATACAGGTGTTTTCGGGGATATCCGCGAACTTTTTGCCTCTACAAAGGATGCTAAAACCAAAGGCTACTCGGCCGGCAGATTTTCCTTTAACGTTAAGGGCGGCAGATGCGAAGCATGCCAAGGCGACGGTATTTTAAAGATAGAAATGCACTTTTTGCCCGACATTTATGTGCCATGTGAGGTTTGCGGCGGCACACGCTACAACAAGGAAACCCTTAATGTTTACTATAAAGGCAAAAATATTTATGATGTGCTTGAAATGACGGTAGAAGAGGGAATGAAATTCTTTGAGAGTATACCAAAAATCTACCGCAAGCTTAAAACCCTTTATGATGTGGGACTCGGTTACATTAAAATTGGTCAGCCTGCTACTACCCTTTCGGGCGGTGAGGCACAGCGTGTAAAGCTTGCAACAGAGCTTTCAAAACGCAGCACAGGCAAGACCATTTATATTCTTGACGAGCCTACAACGGGACTACACACCGCCGATGTTCATAAACTAATAGAGGTACTTCATCAATTTGTAGATAGCGGCAACACGGTGGTTGTAATTGAGCATAATCTTGACGTTATAAAAACCGCCGACCATATAATAGATTTAGGTCCCGAGGGCGGTAACAAGGGCGGCACTGTAGTAGCGTGTGGCACACCCGAAGAAGTAGCAAAATGCAAGGAATCCTACACAGGTCAGTTCCTTAAAAAGATGCTTTAGTGTGACAGGACTTGAACCTGTTACACTAAAATTCACACATTATTCACCAATATTAAATTTGTTGGTAGTATTATATAGTATAGTGGGGGTGAGGTCTTATGTTTGGCTATATCAAAATAGCAAAGCCTGAACTTAAAGTTCGGGAATATGAGTTATATAAGGCTGTTTACTGTTCGCTTTGCCGCAGACTTGGCAAAAACTATGGTATACTTTCCCGTTTGACACTAAGCTATGATTTTACATTTTTAGCATTACTTCAAATGTCACTAAGTGACGGTTGTGACGGATTTGTTCAAAAGCGTTGCACTTTTAATCCTTTGAAAAAATGCAATTATTGTAAAAATGACGATATTTGCGATTTACCTGCCGCCGCCGCGATGATTATGCTTTACTACAAAATCAAGGATAATATTGACGACGAAAAAGGCATTAAACGGCTTGGATATTTATGTCTAAAACCCATTTTTTCGGGAGCAAGAAAAAAAGCCGCAAGGCTTTACCCCGAAATTGAAAGTATTATAGAAGAATATATAGCCGAGCAAAGCGTAATTGAGAGTGAGGGTTGCTTTAACATTGACAAAGCGGCGGATCCCAGCGGTAAAATGCTATCAAGGCTCTTACAGCTTTTAAGTGATGATACAACCCAAAAGCGAATTCTTGAGCGACTTGGCTACTGTATCGGCAGGTATATTTATCTTCTTGATGCCGCCTGCGACCTTGAAGATGACAACAAAAAGCTACGCTATAATCCGATTGTAGTTCCGTTTGAGGTTGACAACAAGCAGCATATAAAGGAGCATATTGAACCGCAACTTTATTTTTGCATTAACGAGGCTGCACGTGCCTTTGAACTTTTGGATATAAAAAAACACAAATCTATTTTAGGTAATATTATTTATTTAGGTCTTGAGGAGACCTTTCGCCAAAGCCTTCAAACTTAAACCAGCCTTAAAGGGCTGATTTTTGGTGCTTTTCGGCTCATTGTCGCACATAGGCGACAGCCTTATATGCTCCGCTTTACCAAAAAATCACTCAAAATCTTCTCCTTTAAGGTCGTAGAATTTTGTAAGTAAAGTATTTTTTGTTAGGCGAGGCACAAAACGCAGTAAATCCTAACGGATTTACGAGTATTTTAACAATGCCAAGCAAAAAATACTTGCTTCAAAATCTGATTTAAGTTTGAATGTTTTGGCTAAAAAAGGAGTTAAACAAATGAAAGACCCCTATTCCGTATTAGGCGTTTCAAAAAATGCCGACGACGAAGCAATCAAAAATGCTTACCGTGAATTAGCACGAAAATACCATCCCGACAATTATGCCGACAATCCTCTTTCGGATTTAGCTGGCGAAAAGATGAAAGAAATTAACGAAGCTTACGACGCTATTATGAACGAGCGTAAGGGCGGTCAGTCTAAATCGGGCGGTAGAAATAGCGGTGGGTATAATAGCTCTGCTGCATCGTCTTTCCCTGAAGTACGTTCACTTATAAATCAAAACAGGCTTGAACAGGCACAAGAGGTGCTTGACGGCGTTCCGCCACATATGCGTGATGCTGAATGGTATTTCTTAAACGGCACTGTGCTTTATAGAAGAGGTTGGTTTGACAATGCCTTTACAAGCTTTGCTACCGCCTGCAGAATGAACCCGAACAATCCGGAATATCAGACCGCCTACAGAAACGCACAGCGTCAAGCAGGTAATCAGTACAATCCTTACCGTAGCTACGGTAGCGGTGGCTCGTGCAACAGTTGTGACTGCTGTCAAAGTCTTATTTGTGCCGACTGTTGCTGTGAGTGTATGGGCGGCGACCTTGTGCCTTGCTGTTAAATTAGAGGTCGGCTCATGAAAAACAATGCAAAGCTTACCCTTTGTGCCGTTATGGCGGCATTAGCGGTAGTTATAACCCTTATGGCGTATTTCCCATATCTTACCTATGCCCTGCCTGCGATAGCCGGACTTTGCGTTATGGTAGTGCTTATAGAAATTAATATGAAATGGGCAATACTTACCTATACTTCCTCGGCTTTAATACTCTTTTTTACAGGCGAAGTTGAAGCAAAGCTTTTATATATAAGTTTTTTAGGATATTATCCAATTTTAAAGGCTATTATAGAAAAACTTAAAAACCCTGTTTTAGAATGGTTAATAAAAGCTATTTGCTTTAATGCGGTAATTATTTTGGTTTACACCGTTTTTTCAAATGTTTTAGGAATGAACTCGGATGATTTAGGTGTGTTAGGTAAATACGGCAACTTTATTCTTTTAGTAGCCGCAAATTTTGTATTCGTGCTTTATGATATCTGCGTTTCACGTATGGCAACTTTTTATTTAATAAAATTACATCCAAAAATACAAAGAATATTTAAGATATAGAAAAAGGACTACCCGATTGGGTAGTCCTTTTTTTAACTGTAAAACAGCTTTTAGTACACACATCATCTACATATTACGTGTATGCGTTGTGTTTTACGCCTTGAAAATGTGAGTACTAAAAATATCAAATGAGAAATTAAACCAACTCAATAATAGCCATTTCAGCTGCGTCACCGCGACGAGGGCCTGTCTTGGTTATACGGCAGTAACCACCGTTAACCTCCATATACTTAGGAGCAATCTCGTTATAAAGCTTTGCTACAACGTCCTCCTTAGTGATAAAGGCCAAAGCCTGACGTTTGCTGTGAAGGCTGTTATCCTTAGCGAGTGTAATATATTTCTCAGCCATAGACCTAACTTCTTTAGCTCTGGTTACGGTTGTTTCGATTTTGCCGTTTTCAAGCAAAAAGGTTACCATAGCTCTGAGCATAGCAGTTCTGTGGTCGCTGGTTCTTCCGAGTTTACGGGTTCCTGGCATTTATATTCACTCCTTATTCTTCCTCTTTTTTGAGGGTAAAGCCAAAGGAAGCTAACTTTGCTATAACCTCTTCAAGAGACTTATGTCCGAGGTTTCTTACCTTCATCATATCCTCTTCGGATTTGCCGATAAGGTCCTCAACAGTGTTAATACCTGCACGCTTAAGACAGTTAAAGCTACGAACTGAAAGGTCAAGCTCATCGATAGTAAGGTCTAGTACCTTTTCCTTCTCGTTTTCGCTCTTTTCAGCCATAATGCTTGCGGTCTCGCTAATTCCTTCGGAAAGGTTGAGGAAAAGCTCAAGATGCTCAATCAATACCTTTGCAGACATTGAAACAGCAACATCGGCGGTCATAGAACCGTCTGTCCAAACCTCAAGTGTTAGCTTGCCCTTATCGGTAACATCACCGACACGGGTATTATCAACCATAAAGTTTGCCTTTAGTACAGGCGTATAAATTGAATCAATCGGAATAACCCCGATAACATTCTGTGCGGGCTTGTTCTGTTCTGCAGAAACATAACCCTTACCCTTATCAAGAGTAAGCTCCATATTAAGTGTAGCACCCTCATCAAGAGTAGCAATATGCATATCAGGATTCAGAATTTCTACCTCAGAATCTGCCTTGATTGAAGAAGCTTTAACCTCGCAAGGACCTTCTGCCTCGATATAAATCTTCTTAGCAGTGTCAGCGTGAAGCTTAGCTATTAGACCCTTAAGATTTAAAACAATCTCTGTTACATCCTCTTTAACACCGGGGATAGTAGAAAACTCATGAAGTACGCCATCAATTTTAACAGTGGTAATTGCTACACCTGGAAGTATAGAAAGAAGAACTCTTCTCATACTGTTACCAAGAGTTGTAGCGTAACCACGCTCTAACGGCTCCATAACGAATTTTCCATAGGTTCCGTCTTCAGACAATTCGAGTGTTTCGATTCTGGGCTTTTCAATTTCTATCATTTAAAAGCTCCGTTTCTCCGTGCTGTATAGTATTACGTCAAAATATCCCACACGGCAGATAATAAGACGGCTAATGGATTACTTAGAGTACAACTCGACGATAAGCTGCTCGTCAACAGGAGCCTCTATCTGCTCACGCTCAGGAAGATTTATAACCTTAACGGAGAATGCGTCACGGTTAACATCTAACCACTGCGGAACGGGCTTTGCAGAATTAGCCTCTACAACAGCCTTAATCTTTTCGCTCTGACGGCTCTTTTCACAAACAGATACTACCTCGCCTGCCTTAAGCAAGTAAGAAGCAATATCAACACGGCGGCCGTTAACTTCAAAGTGACCGTGTCCTACAAGCTGTCTAGCTTCTGCTCTTGAAGAAGCATAGCCTGCTCTGTAAACTACATTATCAAGACGGCTTTCAAGAATGCGAAGAAGGTTTGTACCTGTAACGCCCTGTTTTCTTTCAGCAATCTCAAAGTAATGATGGAACTGATTTTCCTGAACACCATAGAAACGTCTTGCAGCCTGCTTTGCACGTAACTGTAAGCCGTATTCAGATGATTTCTTTCTACCCTGTCCGTGCTGACCGGGGGCATAGCCACGGATACCTACGGAACATTTGTCAGAATAGCAGCGTTCGCCCTTAAGAAATAATTTCTGTCCTTCACGGCGGCAAAGTCTGCACACTGCACCGGTATATCTTGCCATCTGTTACACCTCCAAATTATTTGTTGCATTAGCAACCTAAAAGTAAATTATACACGTCTTCTCTTGGGAGGACGGCAACCATTGTGAGGAATTGGGGTTACATCTTTAATCATGCTAACCTCAAGTCCTGCGGACTGTAAAGCACGAATAGCGGCTTCGCGTCCGGCACCGGGACCCTTAACGTAAACCTCAACAGTTTTAAGACCGTGCTCCATAGCAGCCTTTGCTGCGGTCTCTGCTGCACTTTGTGCTGCAAAGGGAGTAGATTTTCTGGAGCCTCTAAAACCAAGTTCACCGGCAGATGCCCAAGAAAGAGCATTACCCTGTGTATCGGTAATAGTAACGATTGTATTGTTGAAGGTAGACTGGATATGGGCGGCACCACGTTCAATATTTTTCTTTTCGCGACGTCTGCGTGTAGCAGTTGTCTTTCCTTTAGCAGTAGCCATATTATCTTCCTCCTACTTATTTCTTCTTGTTAGCTATTGTCTTCTTCGGACCCTTGCGTGTACGTGCATTAGTCTTGGAACGTTGACCTCTAACGGGTAGTCCCTTACGATGACGAAGACCTCTATAGCTTCCAATTTCAATAAGTCGTTTGATATCCAATGCTATGGTACGACGACGGTCACCTTCTACCTGAAGGTTATGGTCGATGTATTCACGTAGCTTGGAAATATCTTCTTCTGTCAAATCCTTACATCTGATATCAGGATCGATATTTGTGTCAGCAAGGATTTTTTTAGATGTTGTAAGACCAATTCCGAAAATATAGGTGAGTCCTATTTCAACTCGCTTTTCATTCGGAAGGTCAACACCAGCAATACGTGCCATTTGTCAAAGCACCTCCAAATTTTTGTATGTCGGGTAATTAGCCCTGACGCTGTTTATGCTTCGGGTTTTCACAGATTACCATGATTTTACCCTTACGCTTGATGATTTTGCATTTTTCGCAAATCTTTTTAACAGAAGGTCTGACTTTCATGAGATTTTACCTCCTCTAAATTGTGACTGTTATTTAGAACGCCAAGTTATGCGTCCTTTGGACAGGTCGTAGGGTGACATTTCAACCGTTACCTTATCGCCGGGGAGTATACGTATGAAGTTCATACGAAGCTTTCCGGAAATGTGAGCTAACAACTGATGTCCGCCCTGAATTTCTACTTTAAACATTGCATTAGGCATTGCTTCAACAACGACGCCCTCTAATTCAATCATATCTTCTTTTGACATAATATTAATCCTCCTCTTGCTCAAGTGCCGACCCTTGATTAAATTCTCTCAAGGCTCGCCTCAAAGATTTATCGGTTGTGTACTGTTGCACCTCTAAAATACTGTTTGTTTTTCTTAAGTGTTTAGGGTTTTTAAGCTTTGGTCTTGTTATTGGACGCTCCTTCCCGTCTGCGACGAGTGGATTTTCGCCCGAAAACCCGACTATTACTAAAAATTTACCCCTATCACGTCCTGCGGTTGAACATACTACTCTACCTATCATAACACACCTCAAACTATTGTCATAATTTGCGGTCCGTCGCTGGTAATAGCAATTGTGTGCTCAAAATGTGCAGATAACGAACCGTCTCTAGTGAGAACAGTCCAACCGTCCGGCATAACCTTTACATCATATCCGCCTAAATTAACCATAGGCTCAATGGCAAGTGTCATTCCGGGCAAAAGTCGAATTCCCCTTCCGGCTGTGCCGAAGTTGGGTACTTCGGGGGCTTCGTGCAGCTTGGTACCTATTCCGTGTCCGACAAATTGACGAACTACCGAATAGCCCCTCGCTTCAACATACTTCTGAATCGCGTAACTGATATCGCCGATTCTGCTACCCGCACACGCCGCCTTGATGCCTTCGTAAAGGCTCTCACGCGTTGTGTCCATCAGCCGCTTCGCATCACTGGAAACATCTCCAACTGCGAAAGTAGCAGCATTGTCGCCGTGGTACCCGTTAAACTCCGCTCCCAAGTCAACGCTGACGATATCTCCGTTGACAAGTTTGCGTTTCTCAGAGGGTATGCCGTGAATTACCTCATTATTTATTGAAATGCAGGCAGTGGCAGGATAGCCTTGATAATTTTTAAAGTTGGGTTTTGCACCTTGCTTTAAAATATATTGCTCGGCCAACCTGTCAAGCTCGGCTGTTGTAACACCCGGCTCTACCGCACTTCCAATAAGCTTTAAAGCTCCGGCCGATATTCTGCATGCTTCACGCATTATTTGCAGCTCTCTGCCGGTTTTTAGCACTACCATACGCTATATCTCCGAGAGTGCAGCAAGTGTTAGGGCGGTTGTGTCCTTAACCTCTTCCTGTCCCTCAACTGTGATAAGCTTGCCTGCAGCACGGTAGTAGTCCTTTAAAGGCTCGGTCTGTTCGTGATAAACATTAAGTCTATTGAGAACAGTTTCTGGCTCGTCATCCTTGCGGATAGAAAGCTCTGCCGAGCAGACATTACAAATGCCGTCTTTAAGTGGCTTTTTATATTCTGTATGATAGCTAGCCCCACACGCAAGACATACACGTCTTCCGGACATACGCTTAACAATTTCGGAATCTGCAACCTCTATTGAGAGTGCAGCGTCGATTTCGACACCCATATTGTCAAGTGCTTCTGCCTGCGGAATTGTGCGGGGGAAGCCGTCAAGAATAAAACCGTTTTTGCAGTCATCTTCGTTAAGGCGTTCCTTAACGATGCCTATTACAACCTCATCGGGAACAAGTGCACCTGCATCGATGTATGATTTTGCTTTAAGTCCCATTTCTGTACCGTTTTTAAGAGCAGCTCTTATCATATTACCGGTAGAAATGGTGGGAATGTTGTATTTTTCGGAAATAATTTCTGCCTGTGTACCTTTACCGGCACCGGGTGCTCCTAATAATATTAGTTTCATTTCCTACCCCTTAATCGAGGAATCCCTTATAATGACGCATCATCATTTGAGATTCAACATTCTTAACTGTGTCAAGAGCAACACCAACCATAATTAGTACCGATGTTCCGCCGAGCGAAATGTTTATTCCGCCAACAGAGCCGATAATTATAGGAAGAATTGCGATTACACTTAGGAATACAGCACCTAACAATGTAATTCTTGACAAGATTTTTGCAATAAAATCGGAAGTTGGTTTTCCTGGGCGAATACCCGGAACCATACCGCCGTTTTTACGAAGGTTATTTGCCATCTCAACAGGGTTAAACTGAATAGTTGCATAGAAATATGCAAAACCGATGATGAGAATGAAGTAAATAACTGCGTAAAAGATACCCTGTACGCTGAAGAGCGATAGAGCCTTGTAGAACCAATGCTCAGCATTCCTCATAAAGCTTAAAACCATTGTGGGAAGCATCAAGATAGATGATGCGAAGATGATGGGCATAACACCTGACATATTAACCTTAATCGGAATATGTGTGTTTTGACCGCCGTACATCTTGTTACCAACAACACGTTTAGCATACTGTACGGGTATGCGACGCTCTGCGTTTGTCATCCAAACAATAAATGCTATGATGACAAGGAAGATTAGTATGATGCCTATTACAGCAACATATTCGCCTAACTTCCAATAAGCTAATAGGGCATTAAATGCAGCAGGACCACGAGAAATGATACCTGCAAACAACAGCATTGAAATACCGTTGCCGATACCCTTAGCATCAATTTGCTCACCAAGCCACATTACCAAAGCAGAACCTGCGGTAAATGCAAGAATGATAACGAAGGCAGCGAAAACAACTGCACCGCCCTGTACACTCAAATATCTGCTGTTCTTTAGGTAGAAGAAATAAGCTGTACCTTGAATAAGGGCTAGAATAACCGTTGCATAACGGGTTATCTGTGCCAATTTCTTCTGACCCTCTTCGCCTTCCTTCTGAAGACGCTCAAGAGCAGGTATTGCAACACAAAGTAACTGAATGATAATGGAGGAGTTGATGTACGGAGTAACCGACATAGCGAAGATTGCACCGTATTCAAGTCCACCACCGGTGAGAATTGACAAGTAGCTGAAGAATTCATTTGTTGCTCCGGTCTCGGTTGCTGCCTTTAAAGCGGCAACGTCAATATACGGAACCGGAATAACCGAACCAATGCGGAAAACTGCTATTATGAGGATGGTAAATAAAATCTTATTACGGATTTCTTTAATCTTCCAAGCATTTTTTAAAATTTCCAGCATTTTACTTCACCTCAGCCTTTCCGCCTGCAGCATTAATCTTTTCTGCAGCGGAAGCGGAGAAAGCGTTAAGGTTAACTGTAAGCTTTTTAGTAAGCTTTCCGTTACCAAGAACCTTAACTGGATAGCCCGCATCCTTAATAATGCCTTTTTCTGCGAGAGCAGCGGCATCTACTGTTGCACCATCCTCGAACACCTCGAGAGCCGCAACATTTATAGCAGTCCAAGTTTCAGCAAAAATATTGTTGAAACCACGCTTAGGTACACGTCTTTGTAGAGGCATCTGGCCGCCCTCAAAGCCCGCTCTTATACCGCGGCCTGCACGTGCCTTTTGTCCCTTGTGACCTTTACCGGCTGTTTTACCGTTGCCGGAACCATGACCTCTGCCGATACGCTTTGCCTCTTTAGTAGAGCCAAAAGCCGGAGATAATTCATGCAATTTCATAAGTTCGCACCTCCTTGTTGATATGCGGTAATACCGCATTGCCGTATCTTACGGTGTTCACGGAATTAATCCGCAATAACCTCAACAAGGTGACAAACCTTGTTGATTTTGCCTTTGGTCTGGTCATTGTCAGGCTGTACTACGATGTCGCCTACTTTATGAAGACCAAGTGCCTCAACAGTAGCAATCTGGTCTTTTTTACAACCGATTACACTCTTAACAAGCTTAATTTTAAGGCCGGCAGCCTTTTTCTTTGTTGCCATAGTGCTGCTCCTCCTTAACCTATGATTTCCTTAACCGACTTACCGCGAACGGCAGCAACCTGCTCGGCATCACGAAGAGCCTTAAGACCTTCTACGGTAGCACGAACTACGTTGCAGGGGTTATTGGAACGTAAAGCTTTAGTACGGATATCCTTGATACCAACCATCTCTACTACTGCACGAACTGCACCGCCTGCGATAACACCGGTACCGAGAGCAGCCGGCTTCATAAGAACGCGGCCTGCACCGAACTCACCAATGATTTCGTGCGGAATAGTTGTGCCTTTAAGAGAAACCTTAATAAGATTCTTCTTGGCATCTTCAATACCCTTGCGGATTGCATCCGGAACTTCACCTGCTTTACCGAGGCCGTAGCCTACGATACCATTGCCGTCACCGACAACAACTAAAGCAGAGAATTTCATAATGCGTCCGCCCTTGACGGTTTTAGAAACGCGGTTGATAGCAACTACGCGTTCTTTTAAATCTAATGTTGTAGCGTCAATATTAGTGGCCAAAAGTATTCCTCCTCCTTATTAGAACTTGAGGCCGCCCTCACGGGCACCTTCGGCAAGCTCCTTAACACGACCGTGATAAACATAGCCACCGCGGTCAAAAACAACCTCGGTTATGCCCTTTTCTGCGGCACGTGCAGCGATTAACTGTCCAACCTTACGGGCACCCTCGCAGTTGCCGCCGTTCATATCGAAATCTTTTTCGTTAGAACCTGCTGCAGCGAGTGTAACGCCGTTTACATCATCGATAAGCTGGGCGTATATATGGCTGTTGGAGCGGAATACATCAAGGCGAGGACAAGCTGCTGTACCGCTAATCTTAGAACGGACACGAGCGTGACGCTTAAGTCTTGCCTGTTTGCTGTTAGGTTTTGTAACCATTCTCTATACACTCCTTTATTACTTCTTAGCACCCTTGGCTGCTTTACCTTCTTTGCGGCGGATATACTCATCAACATACTTGATACCCTTGCCCTTATACGGCTCAGGCGGACGCTTTTTGCGTACATCGGCTGCGAATTGGCCAACCTGTTGCTTATCGGCACCGGAAATGATAATTTTATTTGGTCCCGGTACTTCTATTGTGATACCCGGTTGTTCACTAATGATTACCTGATGTGAATAACCAAGGTTCATAACAAGATTATTGCCCTGCTTCTGTGCACGGTAACCAACACCGTTGATATCAAGCTCTTTCTTGTATCCTTCGGTAACACCTACAACCATATTAGCAATAAGTGTACGGGTTAAACCGTGAAGTGAGCGATGCTCCTTGTTATCATCGGGACGGGTAACATTAATTTCGTTACCTGCAACTTCAACGCCAATATCGGAATTGAAAGTATACTTAAGTTCACCCTTAGGTCCCTTAACTGTGATTTCATTGCCGTTGAATTTTACATCAACGCCAGCCGGAATTACTATCGGCTTCTTTCCTATACGAGACATTTAGTTGCACCCCCTTACCAGATGTAAGCAAGAACTTCGCCGCCAACGTTAGCGGTGCGAGCCTGCTTATCAGTCATGATTCCCTTAGAGGTGGAAAGGATTGCAATGCCAAGGCCCTTCATAACCTTAGGCATATCCTCTACATTTGTGTAAATACGTAGACCAGGCTTAGAAACTCTGCGAATTCCTGTAATGGTCTGTGCTTTATTCGGGCCATACTTCAACACAATGTGAATTACGCCCTGCTTTCCGTCTTCAATGACCTGAAAGCTGCTAATGTATCCTTCATCAAGTAAAATTTGGGCAATAGCCTTTTTTACATTGGATGCAGGTACATCTACCGAATCGTGTTTTGCCGAAGAAGCGTTACGAATTCTCGTAAGCATATCAGCTATTGTATCGGTAATTTGCATGCCGTAAACCTCCTTTAGCTTTTGCGCCTTCTTACCAGCTTGCCTTCTTTACTCCAGGAATCTCGCCCTTATAAGCGAGCTCTCTGAAGCATATACGACAAATACCGTACTTGCGAAGATAAGCGTGGGGGCGGCCACAGATTTTACATCTGTTGTACTCTCTTGAAGAAAACTTAGCGGGACGAGCCTGCTTGATTTTCATTGATGTTTTAGCCATAACTCTTCTCCTTACTTCGCAAACGGAGCGCCCATAAGTGTTAGCAGCTCACGAGCTTCTTCGTCTGTCTTAGCGGTTGTAACAAAAATAATATCCATACCGCGAACCTTATCAATCTTATCGTATTCGATTTCGGGGAATATCAACTGCTCCTTAACGCCCATAGCATAGTTGCCTCTGCCGTCGAAAGCGTTGGGATTGATACCTCTAAAGTCACGAACGCGAGGAAGAGCTGTGTTGAACAGTCTTTCAACGAATTCGTACATTCTTTCGCCTCTAAGTGTAACCTTTACACCGATCGGCATACCCTCACGAAGTTTAAAGTTCGCAACGGACTTTTTAGCACGGCAAGGAACAGCCTTTTGGCCTGTAATCTTGCCAAGGTCAGCGATGATAGCGTCGATAGCCTTTGCGTTATCTTTTGCCTCACCACAGCCTACATTAATAACAACTTTGTCGAGCTTCGGAATCTGCATGACGCTCTTGTAACCAAACTTTGTCATCAATGCAGGAGCGATTGTTTTCTTATACTCGTTCCCAAGAATTGACATGTCATGTCC
>SVPV01000022.1 GCA_015065725.1 Oscillospiraceae bacterium | reverse complement strand
ATATTAAGTACAAAGAGTGTTCTGGCTTCTCAGAGACAGGTTCTGGAGATTCAGGAAGCTGCAAAGTAAGTAAAATTTATAAATATGTGTAATTGAGAGGTACTGTGATCGGATGGTCACAGTACCTCTTAGTTTTTCAGGAGAGCTATTATTTAGTCAGGAGTATCATTAGTTGTTAGTATTATCATTTGTTTAAGGCTTATAATTTATAAAAATTGCGGTTTATGAATTCTTCCTGCCAAGAAGGTTCTAACGACACGAACTGTGCTGAAAAGCCACAAACGCGCACAATTAAGTCTGCATGTTCTTCAGGATGTTTTTGCGCTTCGAGCAAGAGGTTTTTATCTATACAGTTTAAGTGGATAGATTGTACTCCTGCTTTTGCCATCGTCCGTTCTACCGCTTCCAATTGAGCTGAGGAAATATTGGCAGGTAAAACCATATTCAAGATGCTGCCGGACGGACATTTTGTAAAATCCAAAGCTGTCATGCTGTTGATAACCGTCGAAGGACTTTCAATATAACGAAAGCGGGTAGGTCCGATTCCGTGGGAAATTGCATCTCCTAATTTTCTTCCGTCGGGCGTAGCCCTTAATGTGTGTCCCCATGTTTTAAATTCTACGTAATTAAGATAGCCTGCATTAAATGTGTCGCCGTAATAACTTTTCATGCTATTGACGAAATTGCATAAATCGTTATGTAATTTCGCGGACAGCTCTTTGGATTTTTTTGTGTTATCACCAAAATAAGGGGTGGACATCATCGCTTGGCGAATATCGCCATAACCGTCCCAGTCCTTTCTCATTGCCTCAATGGTTTCTTGCAAGGTAAATTGCTTTTTATCAAAGCAAACTTCTTTCCATGCAAGCAGCGAGTTGACAAGATTTGCAAAACCGGCAAAATATACCGTGTTTGGATTGTATTTAGCACCACCTGCTGTGACATCCTTGCGATTTTCCAAGCACTCTTTCATGCAAATAGAGTAGAAAGGATTAGGGCAAATATCAGACCAAATTCGGTAGCCTATGTAAATGGCATTCCGTTTGTATTCTAAAATTGCATAAATGTCCTTTAATATCATGTTATATAATTCCTCAAAGTTTTGTGCGGTTTCAATATGGGAAACGGTTATGCTTTTAGGCGGAATTCTATTCTCGGGCAAACAATCTCTATGAATAGCAGCTTCCAAAGGTCGCATAAGATTGAAATATTCGGCGCAAGGCTTCTTTTCACAACCTTCTATAGTTATATCCCAGCAGCCCGACGTTAAATAATTTCTTGCATCTTGTACGGTTTTTCCTGATTTTACCAGCGCAGGGATAATACTGTCGTCATTACTCAGGGTAATATTACTTTTCCCTGCCAACAGTGCGCGGTTAATAAGTTGCAAGTAATTTTTGGAGCTTTTTGCGGAATACCTACACATAATCTTGGGGAAAATACAGTTAAGTTCGTAATGAGCATCTAAGAACATTTCGGTAATTTCATTGAAAATCTCGTTGCCGTTTTCGTCACAACCGCCAATATTCAGCGAATTTTCAAATTCGTGCGGTTGGCGTATGCTAAATATGGACGTTCTGTCATGATGACAATCCCATAGCAATAAAAACTTACATATTAAATCTTTGGCTTTTTCTTTGGTAAGGATTCCGTCTTTAAGATCGGTATCGTAAAAGGGTTTTAATAAAACATCCGGTCGTCCAAAAGCGTTTTGACCGATACCGTCGATTGATCCTGCAACTTCACGGAAGAACGCAAGACAGTTTAAAACTTCGTGGAAAGTTTGTGGTGCTTCCCAAGGCACACGTGTTGCCGTACGGGAAATCCATTCGAGATTATCTCGTTCGTCTTGCGTGAGGTTAGGGATACTTTGTAATTGGTTCTTTGCCTCCTCCGCAAATCTTTCTGCAATTCTTTTGACTGCAAGAAGACCCTCAATGCCACATTCAATAAATTCTTTTTCCTTTTGCGTTTTGCAATTTGGAAGTTGACTTACAGCTTGCTCCCAAATACCTTTTAGACCGTTTTTGACAACATTGGTATATGAAAAGCAATAATGCACCAAATCTACGTAAGGTCCGCAGGTGAAATGAAAGTGCTTACTTTGTTGTTGTTTAAATTGGTCGAATACTTCGGGATTTTCATCTCTGAACAGATGATAATTTCGGTATGTAAGCCAACCGCCGGCGTGCTTGCCTGGCTGGAACGGAGAACCGTCTCCGTAAGAGTTTTTGGTTGCTAACTCATAATAAAATGGAACACAGGCAAAGATTTTTGGTTGAAAAATTTCTGCAATTGTTTTGTATTGTATGGCTTTCAACTTGTAAGCAGATGTTTCATTCGTTTTTTCCGCAGCGTCTGTAATGGTATCCAGCATAGGATTATGCGGATCTTGCCCCCAAGGGGCAGGCCTTGAAAAATAAAACGCTTGAAGTTTTTCTTTTATATTTGTATACATAGTTGTACTCCTTTGGCAAAAGATTATTTGTAACTATTATATAATGAAACAAAAAATGGGCAATGCAATAATTGACAAATTAGTAAAAAACGGAACATGGACAAACGCTAAAGTATTGACTTGTAATACAGTTGATGTCAAAATAAAATTAAGAGTAGTATGGTGCATAATTAAATTACAGAGTGGGTTTTACAAACAATAAATGGCAAAAAAAGGGGGAAAAACCGATGTTAATACCAGACATAACAATAACGGGCATACAAATTGTGAATCGGTTTCACGGTACGAGAACGTTTTTTGAAGCAAAAAAGCGTAGTGTGCATACGATTGGTTATCAAATATCGGGAAGCTATGATCACACTTTCCCTAATCATAAATTGATGATAAAGGAGGATTCTTTTATCTTTTTAAATGCAAACGAGCCCTACAAGGTCAAAACGAATGAAGCAGGGATTTCTATTTCCTTTCATTTTACTTGCGAGGAAGAAAATTTACCCTCGTCTTTTATTTTAGATTGTAAAAACGAACCGTCAATAAAAACAATGTTTGAAAAAGCATATCATGATTGGAATAAAGCAGATGACTTACGAAGGTGTCGTACGTTTTCGAACTTGTATAGCATTATCACAAAGATAAACCATTTACATGAACGAAAGTATATGTCTGTCGACCAACGTAAAAGGATTAAGGAAATTACACAATATATTAACGAAAATTTAGATAAGCCGATTTCTGTGGTGCAGCTGGCAGAAACGTTAGATATAAGCGAGAGAAGACTGCGTGCTATTTTTCAGCAGGAATTGCATATTTCGCCTTTAGATTATATTATATCTCAACGCATGAATACGGCTTGTCAATATCTGAAAACAAGGGCATACAGTATTGCGGACATAGCGGAGTTGTGTGGCTTTAAAGATACATATTATTTTAGCAAATGCTTTAAACAGCATATAGGTGTTTCGCCAAAATGTTATCAAGATAATATTTATATTACTGAAAGATAAGAGATATCTGTCAATGTTTTTGTGTATTGCAGTCTTGACAAATTTGAGAATTTACGTATAATTGTATACATATATGCCAAAATCGAAAATTTAAAAAACGTGAGTACTCAAATAAGGAGGACAACTATGTTAGAGCTATCCAACAAAACAAATTTACTGGAACAGGATTCCTACCGATATTCTCTGCAGGATATTGCAGAGCCCAATTTGTACCGCGAG
>SVPV01000020.1 GCA_015065725.1 Oscillospiraceae bacterium | reverse complement strand
TGTGCTTTTGATTTCATTGTTTCCTTTCATAATTAAACCTCCTTGTACTTTGGTAATGCGGTCGCCAAACCACTACCATTATACTTGGAGGTTTAATTCTTTCCAACATTTCTTTGTGGCTTGGCACTCGCCTCGCCACTTTTTATTGTAGCCCTACTCATCTTCTCTTCCCCCCCAGTAGAACTGGGGGTTTATCTCCACGTCTAAAGACACCAATAAAAAAAGCAAGACCAAAAAATGTTTGGTCTTGCTTTTTGGATTTGATTTTTAAATTTTCGGCAGGCTTGCGGCTGCTACTGATTGGCCTACTCTACGAGATTTTTCGTCAGGTATGTGAAGCTTTATTTTCTTTGAAAGCTCGGGGAATTCTACATCAAGCACCTTTTGTGCATTAGCGAGCAAAATCGCACCGCCCTCACCAGAGGTTACACGTCCCATAATAAGCACGTGCTTAATATCATAGAACTCAGCATAATAAGCTATCGCGTAGCCAAAATTAACACCTATAGTTTCATAAATTGCCTTTGCTCTCTCATCGCCCTTTTCCATAAGCTCTTGAACAACCTTTAGCTTTTCAGCAGGAGAAAGCTCTGTATCAAGCTCTATACCCGCAGGTGCAGCTAATCTGATTACGCCCTCTTGTGAGAAATATTTTGCACCTGTACCATAATCTCCCGACCAATCGTCAAACGGTGCGTCTTTACCGTAAGAAATGGGTGCAAAAGCCAACTCATTCAGCCAACCTGTAATATTACCGTCTGTATCAACATATCCGCCCGCTTCAGATGTACCCATAGCAACGCCTAAAACACCGTTATCATTTAAATCCATGGCACCTGCAAGGGCAGTAACGTCACCATCGTTTGCAACCTCAATCGGAATATTCTCACCAATTTCCTTTGCAACATCTAGATACATATTTTTAATCTTTTTCTTGAAATCCTCATCACTCACCTTTTGGAAAAGTTGAGCATGCATTATTTTGTTGTTAACATAAATTCCCGCACTTGAAACACCTATTGCATCTACCCTTGGCATATATGAAGCTGCGGTTTTCATAGCGTTCAAAACACCCTCATAATGATAATTGGGGTCAGAATTAGTTTTTGGAAACCACACAACTTCTTCTGAATAAACGCTTTCACCATTTATAACAGCACTTACCTTACGGTCGCTTCCTCCTGCATCGAAGCCTATTCTGCAACCGTCCAAATGTCTGCCTATCGGTGCTGAAGAAGACTTATTATTTGGAGCTTTGTGGAGTGGGCATACAATAACTTCAACAGGATTTTCATAAACCTTTTGCATAATGGCAACATCTGCATCTCTTGAAGCACCAAGCTTATACATATCCTTAATTTTTTCGCCTATCATTTCGTTTCCGGCAATATAAATTTTATAACCGCCAGAAACCCAAAGCAAAGTCTTTACAATTCTCTCGACAAAGTCAAAATTTTCTTGGTCGTGACCTGTGTTATCGGCATAGACCCTTGTTTTATAGGTTGTGGTATAACCGTCGTTTCTTTCTACCGCAACAATAATGTCCTGTCCGTTTTCCTTTGTATTTTCACGCATTTCTCTGCAAATGATAGAAAGCGGCATAAACTGTTTATCTAATTTTGGCTCAACCTTAAGCTTCATATTTAATTTCTCCTCCAATAATTGTTTTTTGTACATTAAATTCGCTATCGCAAATAATTATATCTGCATCCTTACCAACCTCAAGCGAGCCTTTTTTATCAGCAACGCCTATTGTTGTTGCAGGGTTTAATGATGCACAGTTAACACACTCCCAAAGCGGTATGCTAGAATTAGTATACACGTTCCAAACACCTTTATTAAGCGGTAAAACGCTTCCTGCAACCGTTCCGTCTTCAAGTCGGCATACTATATCGTTATAAATTATCTTTGTACCGCCAAGTGTATATTCACCGTAGGGCAAGCCGCCTGCAGGAAGACAGTCTGTAATGAAGCACAGCTTTCTGCCCTTTAGCTTCCACAGCATATCATAAAAAACAGGTAACACGTGGAAAGTATCAACAATAATCTCACAACTAGCATCCGTATTAAGTGCAGCTGTAACAACACCGGGGGCCCGATGTGCTAACGGTGTCATAGCATTAAATAGGTGTGTCGCGTGGCTAACGCCGTTTGCTACACCCTTAACTGCCGTATCATAATCCGCCGAGGTGTGACCCATAGAAATGACAACATCGGTTTCATTACGCATTTTTCTAATAGCACTAAAGTCGGCTGTATCCTCCTCAGGTGCTAAGGTGATAACTTTTATAATATCAGCATATTCCTTAACGAACTCAGCATCAGGTTTTAAAATATATTCGGGGTTTTGTGCACCTTTTTTTGCATCGCTTATAAACGGACCTTCGGCGTGGCAACCAAGAATTGCACTTCCATCCCAAGTTTTACTTTCCTCTTTAAGCTGTCTTAAAACCTCTAAAGATTTTTTAATAACCTGCATATCAACAGTCATAGTTGTAGGAAGATATGCCGTTACGCCATTCGCTAATATACCCTTTGAAATAGTACGGATACTTTCTTCTTTAGCATCGCAAACATCTTTACCAAGATATCCGTGAATATGTATATCAATTAGCCCAGGTGCGATATATCCGCCCTTTGCATCTATTATTTCTGCATTTTCAGGTATGTTTTCTTTGGAAACTATGCCCTCAATTACATTAGAATAAATCAAGACACTGTTTTCAATTATTGAGTCTTTTAAAACAATTTTGCCGTTAATAATCGCTTTCATTCGTTTCCCCCACGTTAACTAAAATTTGTTATTAAAATTTACATAGTTATTATATTTGGTTTGCAATCAATTGTCAACTGCGATTGTCGAATTTTATAAAAGTTCTTTTCAATTTTTTGCTTTTGACAACTTAAGTTGTCGGAAATGCCTTGTTATCACATTAAAACACATAAAACGGCAGAGAGATTTGTTTCCCTCTGCCATATTTTAGCTCAATATTCGATTTATTACTCCGTTTTGTTTTTTGAAGATGACGGTGTTTTGCTAAAATGATTTTTGTATGCCCTTGAGAAAGAATGTATAGAAGAATACCCAAGTCTTCTTGAAATTTCGGTTATAGAACGTCCTTTTTTAAGTAAGCTATTGGCATACTCCATTTTTTTATTAGTGATATACGATTTAATAGTCATACCGGTTTGTGCTAGAAAAACCTTCGAAAGAAATGTAGCATTATAGAAAAACACCTCTTCCAAATCAGGTATGTGTACAATGCTTTCTAAATTTTGATCTATGTATGAAATAATATCATAGGTCAAAAGCTCCTCGTCCGACCTATTGGTTAAATAGTGCGGTTTTTCAAAGCCTAATATACTGCGGTTACATTCAATTAAAAGCTGTTCGATAAAAAGTCCTATATACCTTAAAGAAAAGGTGTCCTCTGCTTTAATTTCTTGTAAAATATTTGAAAAAAGATTTACCATAGAGCTTACTGCTATATTACGTTTTTGGTTTTCAGTGCAGTAATTTTTTATGTTGTTTATCAGCTCTTCGCCATAAGAATTTTTCTTAGCATAAAAAGCAATACAGTAATATCTTAAAGGGGATTTTTCTGACGAGACCATTGAGTGTTTATCCCCAGGTAACGCAATGGAACAAACTTCGGAAGAAAGTTCAATTTCTTCACCGTCTATAAGGCAACAGCCCATACCGCTATAAGTATAGGTTATTTCAAAATACTCTTGACAGTGTTCTTCGGTTACACTATTTGGTGCACAAATTGCCTCAGCAACCTGTACCAAATAAAAGTCGCCACACGGTTTGGGAGATTTAAAAAAAGCATTATTAAATGAGAGTTTATGTTTGTTCATTTTAATCCTCCCGCAATAGTTTTGTGGGTAGCTAAATCATTCAAAACATCACTGTAATCCAAGGTCAGTATAGCATATTTTTTAACATATTCAAGCATTTTGTTGCGAATTATATAAAAATGTTAAATTTTTCGTGTCTTTTTGTCAAATACATAAGGTTGATAAAATGGTATAATTAGAAAAAACTTAATACTAATTTTACACCTAACAATTAACTTTGAAAAAGGAAGTATGAAAAATGAAAAGCACTTATACCTGTTCTTCGGCGGATTTTTTAAAAAACAGTAAAATCCCAACACGAGTTATGACCGATGAGGCTGCTATGTATGAGGAAATTGCCGAATTAATGGCAAGCACCATTGAGCAAAACAATGCAAAGGGTGAAAAGACTGTTATTATCTGTCCTGTAGGACCGATTGCACAGTACCCTATTTTAGCTGATAAGATTAATAAACGTAACATTTCCCTTAAGGATTGTTGGTTTATAAATATGGACGAATACCTAGACGAAAACGACTGTGCTATTGATTACGGCGACCCGTTAAGTTTCCACGCTTCAATGGACAAAATGTTGTACAGCCGTGTTAAAACTTCACTTTTGATGCCTAAGGAACAGCGTCTTTTCCCTGAGCCTCAGAAAGAAGCAGAAATCGACGAGCTTTTTGAGAAGCTTGGTAAGGTAGACCTTTGTCTTACAGGCGTTGGCATTAACGGTCACATTGCATTTAACGAATCTGCAAAGCCGGAAGACAATATAACAGATGAGGAATACAAAAACATAGGAACCCGAAAGCTTAATATTGCTACCGAAACAATAGTAAACAACGGTGCAAACAAAATTTTCGGTGCACTTGATATCTTCCCTCGCAGATGTATCACCCTTGGTATGAAGCAGTTGCTTAAAGCAAAAACCATTAAGGTTTACCTTTATTGCCGTTGGCAGTGGGGCATTATGAGAAAAATCGGTTTAGAGGATGAATCACGTTTTATGCCGGCTTCTTTCCTACAAAGCCACCCCAATGCAGAAATGGTTATAACCGAAGAATTGCTTAATATGAAGCTTTAATTTTTCAGAGGAGTTGAAGTTAATGAAATTTGGAACTATATTAAGGCTTCCTAGCGTTGCTGAGGCAGACGCGAAATTTGAAAACCTTAAAAATCTAGGTTTTGAAAGCTGTCAGTTAGTTTATAAGCCCGAAGTTTACACAACAGAGGATGCTTTAGAAATCAAAAAATATGCCGAAAAACACGGTATTGAAATTTCGGCTATATTCTGCGGATTCCGCGACAATTACACAAAGTGGGAGCTTAAATACGATTTCAGAAATGCAGGCATTAACAGTAAGGCTTTCGGTGCAGAAAGACTTAAATATTTAATTTCGGCACTCCCCTTTATGAACGCCGTTGGCACTACCGATATGGTAATCCACGCAGGCTTTATTCCTAATGATCCATTTGCCGACGATTATGCCGAAATGCTTTGCCGTATAAAGCTTTTAGCAGACGAGGCTAAAAAGTTTGGTATAAACATTCTGCTTGAAACAGGCGGAGAAAGCCCAATTGTGTTACTTCGCGTTATCGAAGAATTAAACACGGGCAATATTTTTGTTAATTTAGATACTGCAAATCTTATATTATACGGCTTTGGAAATCCTTGCGAGGCTGTGATAACACTTGGAAAATACATAAGAAATATTCACGCCAAAGACGGATATCCGCCAACATCACCCTATGTTTTAGGTCCCGAAAAGGCTATCGGTGAGGGTGTAGTAGATTTCAAGCGTGTTTTTGAGCTTATTAAAGCCACAGGCTATGACCGCTTTGTAACTATTGAATGTGAATTTGCGGTTGATAATATAGACGAGTATTTAAAAGAAAAATTAGCATATCTAAAAAACTTTATTTAATTAAGGAGAGTTTGTTATGAAAAAAATCGGTATCATTGGTTACGGTTGGGTAGCAGGTGCTAACCACAAAAGTTCTTATGAAATATTTGACGGTGCAGAAATTGTTGCCGTTTGCGACATTAAGCCTGCAGCACTAGAAAAAGCAAAGGCTGACTTCAATCTGTCTGATGACTGCCTTTTTACAGACTACAAGGCACTTATTGATAGCGGTCTTTGTGATGCTGTTGATATTTGTACACCTAACAATTTGCACTGTGAAATAGCAAAATATGCTTTAAATGCAGGTTTGCCCGTAAGTATTGAAAAGCCTGTTGGTATGAACGCTCAAGAGGTATACGAGGTTAAAAAGCTTGCTAAAGAGAAGAATTTGCCGGTATTTATATGCCTTACTTGGCACCATATGCCTACTACACGTTTCTTTAAGGACGTTTTAGACAAAGGCTTACTTGGCAGAATTTATCACTGCTACATAAAGTGCATTAAAGAGAGCGGCTTGTGGGAAGGCAGAAGACTTGAATGGCGTTTTGACGGCGAGCGTGCAGGCAGCGGCGTTTTAGGCGATTTAGGCTCACATATGATTGACTTCTTAAACTGGGCTAATGAGGATATCGTAGGTCTTTCTGCAAACACAGGTATATTTATTAAGGAAAGACAAAAGGAAGACTCTGACGAATGGGCTGAGGTTACCACCGACGACTATGCAAACATTCTTGCCGACCTTAAGAGCGGTGCTACCGCTAATATCGAGCTTTCACGTTGTGCACAAACAGAGGCACAGCTTGTTGAGTTTGTAATTTACGGTCAAAACGGTTGCATTAAATTCAGCAACGCTGCTGAAGACGGCCTAGACGTTTGCTTTATCGAGTCTGATGAATTTGGAAATGAAAAACAAATCATTAAAACACCCGAAAGCTACGGCAAAATGGGCGGTATATTCCAGTCTGAGTCCTTTGTTAATATGACCGAGGGCAAGTGCGACAATTATACAACTACTATTGACAACGGCTTAAAGGCTCAAATCGTAATAGACGCTGCTTTAAAATCGGCTAAAGAAAAGCGTTATGTTACCGTTGCAGAAATTGAAAACGAGCTAAAGTAAACTGCCCCTCTTAATTATTAGCAAAGAAGGTTAATGTGAATGAAACATAAGTTAGGAATTATCGGATATGGTACTATGGGTTCTTGGCATGCCGAAAATGTTAGGGACAGAATTGAAGATTTGGACGTTGCCCTTGTTTATGACATAAACGAGGAAAAGACAAAAAAAGCTTCCGCAGACGGTTTTAACACCTGTAACTCTGCCGAAGAGCTATTTGCTTCTGATGTCGATTTGGTTTTAGTAGCTACGCCTAATAACTTCCATAAGGACTACTGTATCAAAGCTATGCGTAGCGGTAAAAACGTTATAAGCGAAAAGCCCGCCTGCTTGACACTTGAAGAACTTGACGAAGTAATTGCAGTTTCTAAAGAGTGTGGCAAGCTTTTTACAGTCCATCAAAATCGCCGTTGGGATGTTGACTATGCAATAGTTAAGAATATACTAAATCAAAATCTTGTAGGCAAACCGTACCAAATTTATTCAAGACTCTTTAGCAACCGCAACATACCTGGTGACTGGCGTACCCTAAAAGAATCGGGAGGCGGATTTTTATACGACTGGGGCGTACATATGATAGACCAAGTTTTATGCTTGGTTGACAGAAAACCTATTTCTGTTTATGCCCAGCTTAAAAAGATTTATCAACCTGAAGTGGACGACAGTGTTCGTATTAACATAAACTTTGAGGGCGGACTGTCTGCACACATAATTGCGGATTCTTGGACCTTTATAAACGAAGCACGTTGGCACATTTCGGGCGATGACGGTACGGCTATTGTTAACGAATGGTTTAAGACCGAGGGTAAAATTATAAAGGCTAACGTAAAACAGGTTGACTGGACACAGGGCTGTGTATATACCAGCAACGGTCTTTCAAGAAGTATGTGGCCAAGACCGCAAAAGGAAATCAGCGAGCTTCCCCTACCCGTGCAAAATCCCGAGCCGCGTTGGGAAGAATTTTATGAAAACGTACTCGAAACTATTGAGGGCAAGGCACAAGCCATTGTTACACATGACCAAATACGTATGTCGCTAAAGGTTATTTTAGCAGGCTTTGAGTCTGCTGAAAAAGACTGTGTTGTAAAACTTTAGTATGACAGGACTAGGAGGAATTAAAATGAAAAAAATCGGAATAGTTGATTATTTTATAGACGAATGGCATTCCAACACCTATTTAGGTCTTTTCGAGAACGCTTGCAAAGAGCTAGGACTAGATTATAAAATCGCCTACGGATATGCCGAGGTTGAGGGTATTGAGGGCAAGATTTCTACTGACGAATGGTGCAACCAAAAAGGCGTTGAGCGTTGCTATTCTATTGACGAGTTGTGCGAAAAATCTGATAACATTTTGATTTTAGCACCCGCCAACCCCGAAACACATTTAAGGTTTGCAGAAGAAGTTTTTAAATTTGGTAAAACAACCTATGTTGACAAAACCTTTGCACCGGATACCGAAACTGCTTTAAAGATTATTGACTTGGGTAAAAAGTATGGCACAAAGTTCTTTTCTACCTCAGCTTTAAGATACGTTAATGAACTTAACAATTTTATAGGTGCAAGGTATGTTTCAATTGATGGTGGTGGTAGGTCTTTGGAAGAATATATTATCCACCAAATTGAAATGCTTGTAAAAACAATTGGAACAGGTGCTAAAAAGGTAAAACTTGCAAAGCAAAAAGATGGATTGTTTGTAATTGATGTTTGCTATCCTGATGACCGCAAAGCACAACTACACTACAAAAACGAATATCCCTTTATATACAGGGCAAAAAATAAAGACGGTGAGCTTGTAGAAGCAACCACCGATTCTAACTATTTCCAAGTACTAATTAATAAAATTCTAAACTTCTTTGAAACCGACAAGATTGATTTCAAGATGGAAGAAACAATAGAGGCTATGAAGCTTCGTGAAGCTGTAATTAAAGCAAAGGCTTCACCTGAAGAATGGATTACACTTTAAAACAGACAAAAAGTGGCTATACGAAAGCGTATAGCCACTTTTTTTAAATAATATCTTTTATATCACCTATTATACCGTAATCGGCATACTGGAATATTGGTGCATTTTTATCACTGTTTATTGCAATTATAGTTCCGCTTGAGCGAATACCTGCAATATGGTGAACAGCACCCGAAATTCCCACCGCTATATAAACGTCGGGGCTGATACTCTTACCTGTAAGACCTACCTGTGAGGAATATGGGAAATAATCGTGGTCTACCATAAGTCTAGATGCCGCAATATCGGCATTTAAACGCTTCGAGAACTCTAAAACCTTTTCTAGATTCTCTTTAGCTCCGTAGCCTATACCTACAGTTATTGGTGCATTCTCAGGTTGTACTGTTCTAACTGTTGCCATAGCGGGCTTTGTGGTAGATTTAATTTTAGCTATTATATTACCCGAAAAAGCGGGACGGTACATAAAAAGGTCTTCCCCATCGGTTTCAAGCGATGTGCAATCGGCACAAAGTCCTAGCTTTAAGGTTGCCGCCACTTTAGCCGAAACGGTTTTACTTTTAGTGTCACTGCCCCAAATAACAGCATTGGGGTTTTCTTTTTTTATAAGCTCACATAAATTTTCTGCCGAATCCATCGACACTACTTTTACATCGTCGCTAACAGTTTTAGCCATTTCTAAAGGACTTTCCCCTATAGAGAAAACCTTTTTGAGCTTTTTATCAGTTTCATTTAGAAGAATTTTAATTTTTTCTTTTTTCAAGGAATGTTCTATAACCGAGCTTAAATCTTCAGCTTTTATAAACTTACATTTACGTCTGTCCTGTAAATTTTCAAAGGTTTTTAAAACTCGTGTAGGCGAGCCGTTTAGTCCACAACGGTTAATATCAGCATTTAAGGCTTCTGCATCCCAAACCTCTACCTCTTTTACCTTTGAGCGTATGCTAGGAAATCGTAAATTATTAATTCTTTCAATTGTAATAAGTGTCGGAAAATCTGACTCTAGTTTTTCACCGTCACGGTTTTCTACTCTTATCCCTGTAGAAGATACCTCAAGTGACATTACATTAGTTATTAAATTGTATCCTGTAAGCACTGCTAGTTCGGGACCTACCTGACCTGTATCGCCGTCAACAGTTTGTCTGCCGCAGATTATAAGGTCAGGCTTTATTTTATTTACAGCAAGACTTAAGGTATAGCTTGTAGCAAGTGTATCCGCCCCTGCAAACGCCTTGTCAGACAACAATACTGCCTTTTCTGCACCTAGGCGTGTAAGCCCTTTCAAAAACTCAAAGGACTTAAGGGGTCCCATTGATAAAAGTATTACCTCGGCATTTGCTATTCCTAAAGCCGCCTCATAAGCACACGCATCAAAGGGGTTAATTTCACCGCTAACGCTCTGTCTTACACATACTAAAACCTTCATTATTACCTCACATCATAATGATTGTAGTTAGTCGAAACGCTAAAAAGCGTTTCGATAAGCCACTTTATAAGTGGCTTTAGCAAAATTAAATTATAATATTTAATTTTGCACGACACTCATTCGGGTGGGAAAGGACAAATTTTTATTAAAAATTTGTCGCAAAATCAAAGATTTTGTGGCGAAACAATCTTGTTTCGACTAACCTATCCCATTATAAATAGGTGCTAACGCATCATGCACCTTTTTATATTCTTCGAAAACTTTTCGGTATTTTTTAGTGTTTTCGGGGTTTGGAACTATTATTTCGGTTTGTTTAACACATTTTTCCACCGCGTCTTCAGGAGAAGAAAAAACACCCATAGCAACACCGCAAAGCATTGCCGAGCCGAACGAGGAATCGGAGCTTTCGGTGGTTTTAAGTGTTATACCTAAAACATCGGCAGTCATTTGACGCCAAAGCTTCCCTTTAGCACCGCCGCCAATTAATGTTGCAACATTATTATATTCAATACACAGAGAATCAAGTGCAATTTTAGCATCTAAAAGCGAATAGCAAACACCCTCTAAAACCGCTCTTGTAAAGTGCTTCTTTTCGTGTGTGGCACGAATTCCTACAAAACTACCGCAAAGCATAGGGTCAGCATAAGGGGTAAGCTCACCGTTTATATAAGGGTGATAAATTAGTCCGTCACAACCGATTTGAACCTCCTCTGCACCCTTATCTAATTCTTTATATTCGCCGCCAAAGGTATCTCTATACCAACGGTATGAGGATGCCGCCGCTTTAGTTGCAGTACCAGGATACCAAAGATTATCTGCAATATGAGCATAGTTGACTAAATGTCGGTTAGGATATGCTTTATCGGTAATAACGCAAATTCTGCCTGCTGTTGCAAGCTTTACGGTCATATCTGTGCGTTTTACCGCACCAGATGCGAAAACCTCCATACAAGTATCGGTTGTACCGCAAATAACAGGGGTATCTACCGCCAAACCTGTATTAACCGCCGCATCTGCTGTTACCTTTCCGACAATATCGGTAGGCTTTACAACAGGCGGCAAAGCGTTAATATCAATACCGCCTAGGTTACACAAAAACTCTGACCACTCATTTTTATTACAGTCAAACAGCATACTGCCCTGTGCCTCAATATAATCGGTACAGAAAACCTTTGTTAGATAGTATCTTATATAATCCTTTTCAAACATAATATGCTTACATTTATTAAAATTCTGCGGTTCGTTTTCCTTTAACCACATAAGTTGTGGAAGAGTCCATATAGTATCAGGTCTATGAAAAGCCAACTCGAAAATTTTATCGGAAAAATTTTTCTTTAAATATTCTGACTGCTTTACCGAACGGCTATCGGTCCAATGAATTGCGTTGCGAACAGGCATAAAATTATCATCGCACAAAACTGCGGTATGGGTAGCCGAATCAATAGCTATACAAATTATATCCTCTGCACAAATTCCGCCTTTTTCTAAAAGCACAGAAACATTAACCTTTAAAGCCGAAAGCCAATCGGCAGGGTTTTGCTCGCAAGCGTTGGCTTCTGGGTAAAGGGTTGGATATTCTGCTATGCTTTCGGCAATGATTTTACCGTTTGTATCAATTAAAGTAGCCTTTGATGAGCCACCGCCGAAATCTATACCTAATAAATATTTCATTTCATCACCACTTTTTTAAAAGCAAACATAGAGATACGCTTTTTTGCGTATCTCTATAAATTTAAATTTATCTCTTTTCAATCCAAGCGTGGTCAGGGTCAGAGCTTCTGTTAAATCCTTGATAATCGCCTGCCATAAGCCATAAAAAATATGTTTGATAACCTGGTGTAGATACGGTTGTATGGTAGCCTACAGGGAACTCTACTAATTCGTCATTCTTTACTCTGTAAGCCTCATCAATTTCACCGTCAGCAGTGTATAAACACTGTACTGCAAAGCCTTGCTTGGGGTTGAATAGGAAGTAATAAATCTCCTCTGCAACACATTCGTTAGGCATATCGTTAACGTCGTGCTTATGCGGTGGGAAGCCTGCCCAGTTACCCTCGGTGCAGTAGCACTCACCTATTGTAAGCACCTTTGCATTTGAGTTTTGGTCTATTATAAAGCTTGTTTCTCTTTGATAAGGCACTTCACCCAAAAGCTTTAATACACAATGGTCTTCACGAAGAAGCTGAGGCTCGGTCTTTTGGCTAACAGGTGTAGCACAAACCGCAATTTTTATATGGTCAATTGCCTCAATAGTAAACTTTTGTTCTATAGGCATATAAAAGCTTTCAGCCTTTTTATTTTCGAAAACAGTCATTCTATTACCGATGTTTTCCCATTTAGTACCGTCGAACGTTACATTACAATGTCCTTCAAGCATAATAAATGCGGTTTCTCTGGTTTCGGTATTGAAATCTAATTTTTCACCTGCATCTAGCTCAATAATACCAAATTCTAATTTTTTTAAAGAACACTCGCCTATTTTACAAATAGGTGTATATCCATTTTTAGAAACATAACTCTTTTTATAGTTCATAACCGTTCTCCTTTAAATATTTCTTAACTGTTTCAAAATCGGGAACGCTCTCTCTTGCCCCCACGCCTGTACATTTAAGTCCCGACACGGCAGAGGAAAAATGACAGCACTTAACAAAATCATACCCTTTGCAAATCGCCGCCGCAAATGCACCGTGGAACACATCACCAGAGCCGTTTGAGTCAACCACTACGGCAGGATAAATGGGATACTCGGTTATTTTTTGACCGTCAAATAAAATGCCACCCTTTTTGCCCTGTGTTACAACCACAATTTCGGGATTATACATTCGGTAAAGCTTTTGTGCGGCAGCTTCTACAGTATCAGCACCTGTATGACCGATAGCAAATTCCTCGGACGGTATCATAATATCGGTAAGTGCCAAAAGTTTTTCTACACCCTCGTAAAGACCACCGCAATCGTAAAGCACTTTTACTCCATTTTCTCTAGCTATCCTTGCCGCCTCTACCGCCGCAGACAATTCATTACCGTCAACCATTAAAAGCTCTGCATTTTTAATAGCATTAATTTGTGCCTCATTAAGCTTTAAAGGCGGTAAATCTCCCCTATCAAAAACACAGGTGCGAGTGGCAGTATCGGCACAAAGCCACAAAACCGACTGAAAAGTACGGTAACCCGATTTAATTTCTATAAGGTCGGTATTAACGCCGTATTTTATAAAGTCTGCCTTTAAATATTTACCGCCGTTATCATCAGATAAAACACCTATATAAGCTGTATCCTCACCAAGCTTTCGAGCTGCTACAAGACCTGTAGCTACAGGTCCGCCACCCGCAACCTTACTGCCGGTAGCACACATTTTTGTGTCCTCAGTAGGATAAGACGGGATATTATAAAGGGTATCAAAGACGCTAGCCCCTATGCCTACTATTTTACTCATAATTATGCCTTTCCGTCAGCACCGCAAAGCTTGATTTTTGACAAAGCTAACTGCTTTACAGACTCAATAGAAGGCTTCATAAACATATCGGGGGCAAGGCTTCTATTCGGATTGTCAAGCTCTGATTTTGCACCGTCAGCAAAAGCACAGCAAACATCAGTACCGATATTCATTTTACGAATACCTGCCTTAATTGCGGCTTTTACTTGGTCATCAGGAATACCCGAGCCGCCGTGTAATACAAGAGGAATATTATTTGTAGCCTCTCTTATAGCCTTTACCCTTTCAATATCAAGACAGGGTGTTTTCTTATAGTGACCGTGAGCATTACCTATAAGCACTGCCAAGCAGGTAACGCCTGTACGCTTTACAAACTCCCCTGCTTCTTTAGGGTCGGTGTACTCCTCCATAGCCTCATCATTAACGCTACCGATGTGACCAAGCTCACCCTCAACGCCTACGCCTACGGCCGAGCAAAGACCTACTATATTCTTTGTAATCTCAACATTTTCCTCAAAAGAGTGAACAGAGCCGTCAATCATAATTCCCGTAGCACCCCAACGAAGCATTTTCATAGCCTCTATCTCTGAGGGACCGTGGTCAAGGTGAAAGCAAACAGGAACGTTTGACTTTTTAGCAGCCGCTAAAACAGCAGGTGCTATATAATAACCAACCTGTTCGTTAACAAGCCTCGGGTACACCTGCATAATTACGGGTGCCTTTAATTCGTCTGCAGCATCAATAACGCCCATAACCGTTTCGGTATTATAAACATTAAAAGCAGGTATACAGTATCCGCCCTTTTCAGCCATACCTATAATTTCTTGTAAACTAACCAGCATAATTATTCTCCTAAAATTAAGTCTTCAATAGATAGTATTTCAATTTCGTTTTGGTCAACAGCTTTAAGTGAAGCGTATTCCGACACACAGGCAGTAACGATTGCCTTTTCACCTATTGATTGTACATTATAAAGA
This sequence comes from Oscillospiraceae bacterium, assembly GCA_015065725.1. Classification (GTDB taxonomy): domain Bacteria; phylum Bacillota; class Clostridia; order Oscillospirales; family Acutalibacteraceae; genus UBA737. The sequence continues at coordinate 15,980 of SVPV01000020.1, read as the reverse complement.
CGTCTTTTTGCAACCTTTTTCATAACATCGGGCATATATTCTGCCATAAGAAGATTTCCTGCCCAAACGGTTTCGGCTTTATTTAATAGCATTTCGTGAAGTGTAGCAAAGGCAGAAATTACAGTTCTTGGCTCTTTTGTTTCCTCAAGGTCACGTGATAACTGATACGGGTCTTGGAATACTACTGTTTTATCTGTTTTGCCCGAAAGCTTTCCGTTTTCTACAAGCTCTGCTAAAAATGCAGTATATGTAACGGTTTTGGCGTTAACCTCTATACCGTACTCCTTATAAGTACGCTTTATAACCTTTGCATCTGTAGGGTCATAGATAACAACATTTTTGAAGTCGTTTAACTGTGCCGCTAAAGCTGACATTTGTTGCTTTGTTTCGTCTGCAGCACCGATAAGGAAGTCTAGCTGTGCACCCGACGGTTTTTCATCAGCTAAAACCGTAAACTCCACCCCTGCTTTTTCTAGCACCTTTATAGCCTTTAATGCCTGCTTACAAACCTTATATTTTGCATCTACACCAAGGTATAAAAGCGTATCTGTTTTACCGCTATGTGCTTTTATAGCAGTGCTTAAATTTTCACAAGTTTCGGTTATGCCGTAAGCATTGCCCTTATCCAAGCAATTATCTACCAAAACATTTATATATTCAGGTAATTTACCCTCTAAAGCGGCTAAAAGACGGGTTTCCTTTGTAAACATTACAGGGTCCCAACCTGTTGTACAGTCGTGAACACAGGCACCGCATGTACAGCATTCGTAAATATTATCGATAATTTCGCTAAGGTCAACGGCGTCGCGATTAACAAGCGAGATACCAAGAGCTCTAGCTCTTGCTGTATTTCTTTCCTGACCTGTAGCATTACCTATAGGACAAATATGATGACACATCCAGCAAAAACGGCAGGAGTCAATATGTTGTTTACATTTATCTGAAAAATTCATTGCAATTTACCTCCTAATTAAAGACCAAGTTTAAAGGGATTCATAATGCCGTTGGGGTCAAGAGTTTTCTTGATACCCTCAAACACCTGCATTGCAGGACCGTACTGCTCTTTCATAAGACGGCCAAGCTTAATACCAACACCGTGATGATCATTAACAACACCACCGTGCTGGAGTGCCGCACGAACACCGCATGTCCAAACTGCTTGATGTAAACGCAAAGCTTCAACCGGGTCTTCGGGAACGTCCTTACCGTCGATTATAAAGCGGTCATAAACCATTGCACCCCACTCATACCAGTGAGAGAAGTGTGCAATAAATTTAGCCTGTGGGAAGTTGGTTTCAATAGCCTCTTTCATAGCCCAATAAATTTCCTCAATCTTACCGTAGGGTGCTATTGTATCCATTGTACCGAACATTTGAGGGATATCCATCATATGACCCGGATAGAAGAATGTAATCTTTTCTTTCCACCATTTTTCACCATACTCGCTGCCTAAATCCTCGGCACCGTACTTTTTAAATGTTTCGAGAAGTATTTTCTCCTCAACATCTACCATTTCCTTTACACCCTCGTAAGCTACGTTCATAAACGCACCCTTACGCTCAACACCTACAATTTTCTTAATAAGAGAAGCGGTTTCTGCCTCGTCATAAAGACGCATAACAGAAGGCTTAAACTTCTGCAAAAGCTCACGTGAAGCCTTAAACGCACCGCTCATATCTTGGAATAAAAATCCTCTAAAGCGTCTTTCTTCAGGTTGGTCAAATATGCGAATTTGAGCCTTTGTAATAACACCCAAAGTACCCTCCGAGCCGATGAATATCTGGTTGAGGTCGGGACCTGCGGCGTGTTTAGGTGCAGAACAGGTCTCAATAATATCTCCGTTTGGAAGTACAACCTCCATTTTAAGCACCATATCGTCAATCTTACCGTACTTAGTAGAAACAACACCTATACCTCTGTGAGCCAAGAAGCCGCCTACTGTGGAACAAGTTAGTGAAGAGGGATAGTGCATTGTAGCCTTACCAACCTCGTTAGCGGCCCATTCAATATGCTTATATATGGCACCTGTGCCGCACTCTATGTACATACCTTCGGTATTAACCTCATAGATTTTGTTCATTCTTTTAGTATCAAGCACAATACCGCCAGCAACAGGAATAGCTCCGCCCTGTGTACCACCGCCTGCACCCCATGTTGTTACAGGAATTTTATAATAGTTGGCGATTTTCATTACCTTTGAAACTTCCTGTGCATTCTCGGGGCAAACTACTATATCAGCCTCAGGCATACGCTCACCGCGGTCAGCCCACATTCTTGACAGCCAATAATAGTCAACACTGTGAGTAACCTTATCAATTGCTCTTGTAGAGCAATTTTCTTTACCTACAGCGTCTTCAAGCTCGGTCAAAATCATTGCAAATAAAAATTTGTTCATTTGGTATTGCATTTTTTATTCTCCTTTAAATTGATTTTATTGTTAAAATCATATTTTAAGTGAATTATATCAATTTCAAAAAACCTGTTCAAGTTTTTTTGAAACATTTTTTCATATATCTTGATTTTTTTTGAAAATAATGTTAAAATAATGAAAATAATTTTCATTTCGGGGTGTTATATGGAATCTGTATTCAGTAAATTACGAAGTCTTTATGACGAAATGGGCCCTGCAGAAAAACGAATTGCAAATTATATAACCGAAAACTCGGGTGATATAGTAAACCTTTCAATAAGCGAGCTTGCAAAAAAATGCAACTGCGGCGATGCCACTTTAGTACGTTTTTCAAGACGATTAGGCTTTGACGGCTTTCAAGGTCTTAAAATTAGAATTGCTACCGAGATTGGTGCATCGTCGTCATTGAGCCAAGAAATAGTTAAAACCGACAGTTGTTATGAAATTTACCAAAAGCAGATTAGAAGTATATTAGAAACCCTTCGAAACACCGAGGGTGTTTTAGATAAAAAGTCTTTAGAAGATGCTGCAAACACAATAATGAACGCCGAAAGAATTGCTGTTTTCGGTCTTGGAAACTCGGCATCCATAGCAACCGATTTTGCACACAAACTGTTACGTCTGGGGCTTAATGCTCAAAGCTCTAGCGACAATCATTTACAGGCAATTATTTCGTCCCACCTTAACCGTAAAAGCGTAGCAATCGGTATTTCACATTCAGGTTCTTCAAAGGATATTGTAGAAGCACTAAAGCTTTCAAAAATAGGCGGTGCAAAGACCATTTGCATAACTAACTACAGCGACTCACCGATTGTGGCGACTTCGGACATTTGCTTATTTACAAAATCAAGGGAAACTGCCCATTCCCTACTGGGCCTTAATTCAAGAATAGCACAGCTTTCAATAATCGATGCAATTTACTCATACATTGTAATAAACTCTGACAAATCTGCTATCCAAGCTATTTACAATACAGAATTCTCACTGCAAGATAAAAAATTTTAATTTTCTAAAAGTTAAAAACCCACCAAGATAGGTGGGTTTTTCGGTTTTTATCTTTGAATTCTGCCCGAGCCGTCGCCGCCTGCAAGCTTTTCGACCTCGGCTAAAGTTACCATATTATAGTCGCCCTCTATAGAGTGCTTAAGTGCTGATGCCGCAACGGCAAACTCTACAGCCGACTGTGTATCCTTACCGTTAAGGATAGAATAAATAAGTCCGCCGCCAAACGAGTCACCGCCGCCTACACGGTCAATAATATGAAGATTATACTTTTTAGAGAAGCAGTATTCATCATTCTTTACATTATAAAGCATTGCCGACCAACCGTTATCAAAGGCTGAATGGCTTTCACGAAGGGTGATTGCAACCATCTCGAAACCAAAGCGGTCTGCAAGCTGTTTTGCAACCGACTTATAACCCTCGTGATTAAGGTTACCGCCATAAATATCGGTAGCTTCTGCCTCGATACCGAAAACGTCCTTTGCATCCTCTTCGTTAGAGATGCAAACATCAACATACTGACAAAGCTCGGTCATAGCCGCTCTTGCCTCTTCTCTAGACCAAAGCTTACCGCGATAATTAAGGTCGCAAGAAATTTTAACGCCCAATGCTTTTGCGGCACGACAAGCGTCTTTACAAATTTCAACTAAATTACCGCCAAGGGCTGGGGTAATGCCTGTAAAGTGAAACCACTCGGCACCCTCGAAAATCTTATTCCAATCAAAATCAGACTGTTCTGCCTTTGCAATAGCTGAATTTGCACGGTCATATATACAAACCGAGCCACGCTGTGAAGCACCCTTTTCATTAAAATAGATGCCTACCCTATCACCGCCGCGAACGATTTTAGAGGTATCTACACCGTAGCGGCGAAGCGAATTTACAGCAGACTGACCGATTGCGTGAGAAGGCAGTTTTGTAACAAAGCCTGCATCTACACCGTAGTTAGCAAGCGATACCGCAACGTTTGCCTCACCGCCGCCGAATGTAAATTCAACGTGATCGCACTGAACAAAACGCTCATAATTATAGGGTTGAAGACGAAGCATTAATTCTCCGAAAGTAATAACTTTAGCCATTTTAATTTCTCCTTAAAATTTTATACACCTGAATATGCAGAGAAGCCTGCATCAATCGGTAAAACTACACCTGTTATAGCCGAAGCCGATTTATCATCACAAAGGAACAAGGTAGCACCTATAAGCTCATCAGCATCTACAAAGCGTTTTGTAGGTGTGCCGTTTAAAATCTTTTGTGAACGGGCAGTTGGTGTACCGTCCTCGTTAAAGAGCAATGCCTTGTTTTGTGCCGAAACTAAAAATCCGGGTGCTATTGCGTTACAGCGAATGCCTGTACCCGCAAAGTGTGTTGCAAGCCATTGTGTAAAGTTTGATATACCCGCTTTCGCTGCCGAGTATGCAGGAATTTTTGTAAGCGGAATATAAGCATTCATAGAGGAAATATTTAGTATTGCACCCTTGTTTTTCTTTACCATATCGGTTGCAAATTCTTGTGTTGGCAATAGCGTGCCTTGGAAATTGAGTTTAAATACAAAGTCCACGCCGTCGGGTTCTAAATCAAAAAATGTTTTAGAATTTTCCCTAGCCTCGTGCTGATATTCGTTATCGGTAGTGGCTCTCGGGTTATTGCCACCCGCACCGTTTACTAGTATATCACAACTGCCTAATTCTGCAAGCACTTTTTGGTGGACCTCTTTTAAAGAGTCGGTATCAAGCACATTTGCCTTATAACCCTCACAAACAAAGCCCTCGCTTTTCAACTCATCAGCTAACTTTTTGACAGCATCTTCATTAAGGTCAAGGGCTGCAACCTTGGCACCGCTTTTGGCAAAGGCACTTGCCATTGCACCGCAAATCAGCCCGCCGGCACCTGTTACTACTACAACCCTTTCTTTAAAATCAATATTAATAGGAAGATTATTCATTTTACTACTCCTTATTATCTAATTTATCAAGCATATCCCAAACACCAAGCATATACATAATGCCGAGTGCTCTATCATAAAGACCATAACCTGGGCGTACGGTACCTGCACCCTCGCCCCAAAGATGTCTTCCATGGTCGGGACGGATATATCCCTCATACCCACAGTCGTGATATGCCTTTAAGATATCAAGTATACCTGTATCACCGTCACAGTCGCGGTGGCTTGCCTCCGAAAAATCTCCGTTCGGGAAATGCTTAACATTACGAATATGTGCAAAAGCTATTCTATTTGAGAATTTGCGTACAATTTCGGCAACATTGTTTTCAGGGTTTGCATTAAGCGATCCTGAACAAAGTGTCAAACAGTTATAGGGCGAGTCTACCATCTTTAAGAAACGCTCTATACTCTTACCGTCTACAAGCAAACGCGGAAGTCCGAAAATATCCCATGGCGGATCGTCCATATGGATTGCCATTTTAATATCACATTCCTCACAGGTAGGCATAATTGCTTCAAGGAAATATTTTAAGTTTGCCCACAGCTTTTCATGGTCTACGTCTGCATACGCCTTAAACAACTCGTCAAGCTTTGCCATACGCTCAGGTTCCCAACCCGGAAAAGACATATTATATTTCTCGGTAAAATCAAGAATGTACTTTGCCATAGCATTGTAGTCGTCTTGAATCATATTCTTTTCATAGAAAAGTGCGGTTGAGCCATCGCCTACGGGGTGGAAAAGATTACTTCTTGTCCAGTCAAATATAGGCATAAAGTTATAACAGATAACCTTAACACCAAACTTACTTAAATTCTTTATGGTTTGCTTATAGTTTTCAATGTATTTTTCCCTTGTGGGAAGACCGATTTTAATGTCGTCGTGAACATTTACCGACTCAACAACATCCATATTAAAGCCATAAGGCTCTATCTGACGCTGTACCTCGGCAATTTCGTCTGTTTCCCATACCTCGCCCGGCATTTTATGGTGCAAAGCCCAAACTATGCTTGTAACACCCGGTATTTGTTTGATATCCGAAAGCTTTATATTATCATTGCCCTCGCCATACCAACGGAAACCCATTTGCATAGACATAAACTTCTCCTCCTAAATTATATATTGAAATAATCTTTTGCATTATTAAAGCAGATATCCTCTACTAATCCGCCTAAAGTCTTAAAATCGCTCGGGTATTCGCCGTTTTCTACCCACTTGCCTATTAAGTTGCAGAGTATTCGGCGGAAATATTCGTGACGGGCATAGCTTAAAAAGCTTCTTGAATCGGTAAGCATACCTATAAAGTTACCAAGTATACCGAGATTCGCAAGACTTGTAAGCTGATTTATCATACCAACCTTATTATCGTTAAACCACCAAGCCGAGCCATGCTGAATTTTACCTCTGATACCAGCATCTTGGTAAGCACCTAAAAGGCTATCAAGCCATTGGTCATCTGCAGGATTAAGACTATAAAGCACAGTTTTTGGAAGGTTATCTTCAAAATCCATAGCATCTAAAAGCATATGAAGCGATTTACAGCTATCTGTAACCCCGATACAGTCAAATCCGCTATCTGCACCCAAAGTATTAAAGCGTTTAGTGTTTGGATTTCTAACACAACTAAAGTGCAGTTGCATTACCCAATCAAGCCTTTTATATTCCTTTGCACAGTGAAGTAAAAGATATGTCTGATAGCTTTCGGCTTCTTGCTTGGTAACAGCAACACCCGACATTGCCTTTTTGAAAACAGAGTTTATATCGCTTAATTCTGCCCTTTCAAACATTATATAATCAAGTCCGTGGTCAGCAGCACGGCAACCGTGAGCGTCAAAGAACTCTATTCTCTGTGTTAATGCCCGTAAGACAGCCTCTACAGAGTCAATTTTGAAACCCACAACTGCCGAGAGCTTTTTAACATAATCAACAAAGCCTGTTTTATGAATATTTACAAGCATATCAGGACGAAAACTTGGTAAAACCTTGGTTTCAAAATCAGTTTCACCCAAAAGCTTATGATAAGAAAGGTCGGAAAGCGGGTCGTCGGTAGTACCTATCATAGCAACACTACTTTTTCTTATTAAGTTTCTGGCACTAAACTCAGGATCTGCTAATTTTTTTAAGGTTAACTGCCAAACCTGTTCGGCAGTATCACCGTTTAATACACCCTCAAAGCCAAAGAAGTTTTTAAGCTCTAAATGGCACCAATGGTACATTGGATTGCCAATGGCACGCGGAAGTGCCTCTGCAAATTTTTGGAATTTTTCACGGTCGGAAGCATTTCCTGTAATAAATTTTTCGTCAACGCCGTTTGAACGCATAATTCGCCACTTATAATGGTCACCGCCAAGCCAGATTTCTGTAATATTTTTAAATCTACGGTCCTCATATATGTCCTTGGCGTCAATATGACAATGATAATCGGCAATAGGCATATCTTTAGCATATTGGTGATAAAGCTTTACCGCTGTCTCACTTTCTAGCAAAAAATTATCGTCTAAAAACTTTTTCACAGCAATCCCTCCTAATGCAATTATTATACCATAAATAATTTGCAATATAAATTACAAATCTTGTTTGACATATTGCAAATCTTGCTGTAAAATAATAAAAAAGGGGGCAAAAAAGTGAAAAAAAGCACACAGGAATTCCAAAACAGACAAATTCTTAAAAGTGATACCTTTGAAATCTTTTATTACCGCGACGAAAAACCGAAATCGGTAAGCGTACACCACCACGATTTTTATGAAATATATTTATTTTTAGGCGGACAGGTATCCTATAGAGTTGAGGGTAAAACCTATTGTCTAGAGGTGGGTGACCTTTTGCTTATAAATCCCGAAGAAATGCATCAGCCCTATGTGACTTCAGGTGTGGCGTACGAAAGAATAGTTTTATGGATTAACCGCAATTTTTTAGATAAAATTTGTCTTGACGGTGTTAATTTAAAGGCTTGCTTTGAAAATAAATTGGACAACCGAATTCACCCCGAAAGCAGTACAGCTACCCGTCTTATTGAGCTTATGAAAAAGCTAACCCAAGAATATTACAGCGACAATTTCGGCGGTGCCACCTACTCGACAGGACTGTTTTATCAAATTATGGTTGAGGTAAACAGATTAGCCCAACGCGGTGACAAGTTTAGAAAACAGGAAAAACCCGACCTAATAACCAAGGTAGTAGCTTATATTAATCAAAACTATGCCGAGCCTATAACACTAGATAATTTAGCAAAAGAATTTTTTGTAAGTAAATATTATCTATCACACGAATTTACACGCTATTACGGTACTAGTGTATACAAATATATAATTCTCAAACGTCTGCTTATTGCAAAAGAAAAAATTGCCGAGGGTATACCTATAGGTGAAGTATGCAAACTTTGCGGATTTGGCGACTACACAACATTTTTTAGGGCTTTTAAGGCAGAATACGGCATAAACCCGCGTCAATTTGCAAATAGTCTTATCGAATAGTCTATGCAAAAAAGCTGTTTCACTTTTTGTGAAACAGCTTTTTATATTTTTTATCTGCATATAAGCATTTCAATGTTTTGGCCCTTAACGGTAAAGTTCTCTTTTGCATTTGCGGGCAAGAAGAAATAATCGCCTTGTTTGACTTCCCTTTTATAGCCGTCAGCACCGACAATTTCACCACAGCCCGAGGCTATGATATAAACCGCAGTCTCAGAAAGACGGTATTCACCGCCCGATAATATTATACGGTTTAATTTAAAACTTTCGGTCTGCTCACTGCCGATTAAAATTTCGTCTTTTATACCGTCTCCTACGCTTGCGATTTTAGGGGTTACAAAAGGCTCTTTGGTCTCCCCAAAATCAAAGCATTCCATAGCAGAATCCATATCAAGATTTAGATACATTTCCTTGTCAGAAAGCCTATAGTCACCGCACCATCTTTCAGGCTGAATGGTGAAGTCGGTAGGCTCTTGAACTTCAAGTATTAAACAACCGTAACCGATTGCGTGTACGGTTTTAGCGGGTATGTAAACTACATCTCCCTTTTTAACTTCATATTTTTTTAGAAGTTTTTCCATTGCGTTTTTATCGGTTTCGCTATCATTAATGGCACGTTTAAAATCTTCTTGTGTAACGCCGTCTTTAAAGCCAAAGCAAACAGATGCACCCTCTCTTGTATCAAGAATGTACCAACATTCCTCTTTTCCATAGGGTGAATTAAAGTGTTTTTTGGAAAACTCTTTTGTAGGGTGTGCCTGAACGGGCAAGCGGATTGCACTGTCAAGATACTTTACTAACACCGAAAGATTTTTCTTATCACCTAGCATTTCGGTGGGATACTGCTCTAATGCCTCATTAAAATACAAGTCGCTGTCTAGTATTTTAGAAATTCCCTCATGCTCGTCAGCAACCTTTTCATTTAACGCCCTTACGGCAGAGGCAACCCATTCTTCAGGATAAAAATCATCACAAAAATCTTTGCCTAGGAATTTTCCCATCAGCTTTCCGCCTTTGTAAACTCTGAATACCCTGTTTTGCTCAAAAAATATCGGTTTATTATAAAACATAATTTATACCTCGTACTTAATTAGTTTTTGTGCCTCTGATATACTGCCATAAACCCCAACCGCTACAAGCGAAAAGAGTGCCGCACCAAAGCAAGCTTCTTCTCTGTGGCAAGGAATTTTAATCCCTGTACCAAAATCCTTTGAAAGCTCTTTTGTTAGTGCTTTATTCTTTCTTATTCCGTTACCCGAGCCTATTAAATTCTCACACGCGGTGTTCATATTCGCAAACATATCATAAAGCTCTTTTGACATTCCGCTTATCATAGCACGTATAAGCTCATACGGATTAAAGTTTTCGGGTGTAATTGAGGTAATACTGCCTTTAATCTCTGTATTTGAGCGTGTACCCATAAATCTGTTATCTACTTTAAGTGAGGATTCTTCTATAGTGGCAGCAGCTTTATCCATAGCAGCATAAGCGTTATCAATATGCGTGCCTGTAACTAGTTCCGCTGTAGCCCTAAAAAACCTTTCAAGCAAATCAAAAGACTTACCGCCGCAAAGCGAGCAACCAACAAGTAAATATTTATTTTCTATGTACGGTCTTACTTCAATGTCGGGGATATTAACAATCCTTTCGGACACAAGGGAAACCTGACTGCCTGTGCCTACATTTACAAGTACGCTATTTTGACCGCTAGCAGAACCTATAAAGCTTGCTTGGTTATCACCAATTGCAACCGTAACAGCCGCCTTTTTATAGTTACCAATTATTGTATAATCGGCACTAACGTCGGGTAAAAAGCTGTCACAAACAGTGAAAGCGTTTGCCGACAAATCATACTGACCAAAGCTTGCCGCATCACTTATGTGTGTTATTGGGTTGCTTTTTCCCGCTAATTTCATAGCAACATAGTCGTGTATGGTGCAGAATTTTACCGCATTTTCGGGTACAAGACCGTTTTGCTTATTGTAAAAATGGGTTACATAGCCGTAGCCTGCAAAGCTATTTAAATGCTTTGCATAGGTAGTGTCATTATAGGGTAGGTTTCCCCTCTCGTCCTGCCAAGTGTAAAGCGGACTTACGGCATCACCTAGAGAATTTAGATAAACTATTCCGTGCATTTGACCTGTAACACCAATTGATACTACATCATCACTATAAAGCTCATCTATAATAGAAAAAGCAATTTCTAAAATCTTGTCAGGGTTTTGTGCCTTTTCCCACGAATTTTCTGTAGCTATCCAAGTATCGTTCTTCTTTTCAATTTTTTGCTCAATTATTCCGCTATCGGTATCTAACGATATGCCGCAAATTGAGGTTGTTCCTATATCAATACCTATTGTTTTCACACTATGCCTCCAAAGCGGTTGATTTTAGGTCAAGACGCTTAATAATATCGTCCTGAATTGCGGGTGATAAATCCAAAAAGTTAACAAAGGTTCCGTGAATTCTCATAATATAAACGCCGCTTGGTGCATATTTTTTCGGATTTGCCTGAACCTTACGTAAAGTTTCGGGTGTAGTAACATTAACATACAAATAGAATGGGGCTACCTTATCTTTAGAGCTAAAGAATAGTGGGTTAATGATTTTTTCTTTAAATTCAAGTCCCTTATCCTCGTAAGTTTCGCCTCTAAAATATTTGGGGTCAATGCCCAAGTGCGAAGCATAGCCGCCAACCATACGCTCATAAGGAAGCTTTAAGGCTGAGAGCATACGGAATCCCATTCCGTTTGTAGCTTCGCCAAATAGCGGGTCAAGACCGTAGCCTAGCATTTCTCTTGCCTTTCTGCCATCAGGTGTAGCACCAACCCAATAACCGTAAAGCAGATGTGTTGATGGAGTTGCAAAGTCGGGACGGAAGCTATTGCCTAGATAGTTCTTTTGTGCACTTACTATGTCTGAAACCTTGTTTACAATTTGGGTTGCTTCCGCGTCAACATCTGCAAGGTTATTACCGAACTTATTGCAGGAAAGCAGGAAGTTTTGAAGTTCCTCATAGCCTACGAAATTATTTTTAAGTGCAGGAATTAACTTATCAGCATCCTCGGGACGCTCGGCAAGTAATTTATCTATTGCAATAAAGCTGTCAGCAATAACAGATACACCGTGAATAAGGCAACCGCTACCGTTGTATTTTGTGCCTTGGCGTTTGGTATCTCTAACATCTATACCGCTCTCAAGTCCGCCCATAAAGCAAGAAAGGAAAGGAACTTTAAGGTTCGATAATGCACTTGAGGCACCGTTTGCGGCATTTGCCATACGGCTTGCAAACAGTTCTACATTTTTATAGAATTCTTCTCTTATGTTCTCTAATTTTGCAGGCGTTAAATCTGCAAGCTTTTCACCTGTTAACAGTGACTCACCGCCATTTAAGGTTAATTCAAGTATTTTACCGAGATTTAACCAACTGTTTGTGGTGTTGCCGTTGTCCTTACCCATAATAAGCGGTTCTTGACAGCCTGCAATAGAAATATCGGGTAGGTCTTGCTCGTCTGTACCATTGTTCTTTAGTGCTTCAAAAAGTGCATCGTCATTGAATACAGACGGTGTTAATATACCTGGCGAGAAGAAGAATCTGCCAAGCTCGCTATACACCTTGTCAGGTGTGTTTTTATGGAATTTAACCGACAAAATCGGCTGTGGCATATTCATATCATAATATGCATCAAGTAGTGCGTAAGAGGTTTCGTTTGTAAGGTCGTTTCCGTCAACATCGCGTCCGCTTATAATTATGTTTTGTGAAATTGCCCAGCTTCTGTCAGCAACATTGAAGAAAACTAAAAAGTGCTTAAGTAATGCTGCAGCGGTATCTCTGTCAAGACCGTTTCTATAGGGTTCAAAAATGCGGTCTGCATTTCCTACCGAGAAAGCAAAAGGATTGGGGGACTGCTCAATGCACATAACCTGCCAAAGCAAAATAAAGAACTGAATTGCCTCAAAAAGATTAGTAGCAGGACCGTGAGGTACCTTGTCTAAAGTTTCAATTATAAGCTCGAGTTCTGCTTTTCTTTGTTCACTTGCGGATTCCAACTGTGTTTTTGCAAGCTCTTTATATCTTTCGGCTAAAATAAGAATACTGTCTAGTGATATTTTCATAGGCTCAGCAGCAGTTTCTTTTAGCTTATCTATACCGTATTTAAGTGCAGGTCTAAAGTCGGGAATTAAATGTCCTGTAACCTGCTCAATAAAGTAGGCTACCTCTTTAGTGTCGCTCTCAACCTTTTCATAAACTGCAGAAAGCTCGGTTACATATGGAGTTTTAGCATAAACCTCTCGGGTTTTCTCAATACGTTCTTTTGTAAATTCCTCATTTGGCTCAATATCACCGAAAACTGCGGTCGGGTCGCAATATCCGCTAAATTCCTCAACCTTAAAGGAGGGATTTATAAGTGCATAGCTCTTTGCAAAGGCATCGTCCTGTGTGCCTACAAAGACGTTATGCTCGCTAATCTCCAACGGGATTCTTGATACAACCTCTTTTAAAATATAGGCTTTTTTGGTTTCCTCGTCATAAGCCTTGTATTTTTCCTCACACTCATTTTCAATTTCCTTAATTAAAAACCAACCGTCAAGTCTTTTCTTGCTTCTTTCGTACTTAAATAAGGATTTTGCCTTTTGAGTTAAAGTGTCGGCACCGTAAACTTTTTTAATTTCCATTATAAATTCTCCTTTATGTATTAATAAGTTTTAAATTATTTTCCTTAAATAATTGCTGGAATTTTTTAATATCCTCACGGCTTACAAAACCGTTTGTTATTTGGTAAGGCTTTTCCCATTTTTCTTTGCCGTATTCGTGGTAGGATAGCAATTCAAATTCCATATTATCGGTGTTGTATTTTTTGAAAAACTCAACAAACCCTTCGGGAGAGTTATTAAACCCGTTTATTATCGGAATTCTTATTAAAACCTTTCGCTTTATGCTTGAAAGCATTGAAAAGCTGTTTTTTACCTGCTCGTTTCCAACACCTATCCATTCTTTGTGAATAACTGTGTCATAGTGTTTAAAATCCATAATTAAATGGTCAATATAAGGTAGAAGCTCAACAAGTCTTTTGTGACTTCCGTTGGTTTCAATGGCGGTATTAATTCCGTTTTGCTTTAACTCTTTAAGCAGGGTTAGCAAAGCATCAAACTGCATAGTAGCTTCTCCGCCTGTAAAGGTAACACCACCGCCCGAAAAGAACATAGGTGTGCAGGATATACACTCCTCAACAATCTCTTTAACAGTGTATTCCTTATAGTTTTTTTGTTCCATTCCCTCAGGATTTGAACACCACTTGCAAGCAAAATTACAGCCCGATAAATGATAAACCAATCTGTTGCCCGGTCCGTCTTGGGAATAGTTAAATCCCTTTTGAAAAATTTTAACTGTGTCTGACATCCCTTATATCTCCCTTAAGAATCGGTTTATCGCGATTGTTCCCGCAATTAAAACATTATCTTGAAGCCTTGAGGGAATAACCTCTACATCGGTTTTAGTAATTGCTCTTTCCTTAAGCTTTTTGGCAATTTTCTCTGCAAGAAGCTCTCCTTTATAAGCAATATCACCGCCTAAAACCACAGTTTTAAGGTCAAATAAGTTAATAACGGTAGTAAGCCCCAGACTTAAGTATTCAGCCTCTTTTTCTATTAAGTCAGCATCGCAGTTGTCTATTACCTCTCGCCAAGCAGAGTACTTCGTATCGCTTAATATCTCGGGTATACTTGCATATCGCTCAAGACAACCCACATTACCGCAACTGCATTTCTTGCCTTGGTAATTTATTGTTATATGACCAAACTCATTTCCAAGACCTTTATGTCCCCTGTAAATGTGTCCGTTTGTAACAATACCCGAGCCTATACCCTCGTCAACCAATACGGTTATATAGTTTTTTCTGCCAATGCAATCGCCAAAATATTTTTCACATATAGAGTAACCGTTAGATATGTTTTCTACATAAACGGGCATATTAAAAGCATCGGCTAATATATTTAAGTCAAAATTATGCCATTTATCAAAATTCGGCGGAGTAAGAATTTTATTGTTTTTATAATCAATAGGACCTGGTAAAGTAATACCCACACCTATAAAATGCTCACGTTTTAAATCAAAACTAGATAGCTGTTTCTCTACAACTTTAATTATTTTATTTATTATCTGTAAAGGTTCTTTATCTTTAGAATCAAAACCATCACTGCAAAGAACCTCGCCTGCCATATTTATAATTCCTATTTTGCAGTGCTTACGTGTAATATTTATTCCAACCGAGTAGTATGAATTGCTGGCAATTTTAAGGGAAATCGGCTTTCTGCCAACACCTTTGTAATCGTCCAAAGTAGACTCGTAAATAAGGCCCTCACTTATAAGCTCATCAACCAAGAAAGAAACTGCCGCCTTAGTCAGACCAATTTCTTTTGCAATTTCAGCACGCGATGCCTCTTTTTCAAATATAGTACCTAAAATGATTTTTTTGTTTTGCTCTTTCATTATAAGAGCGTTCGTTGCATGAGCCATAATATCACCACATTAAATATCAGCTTATTAATTAAATGATTTAACTAACCAAAAGATACCACATTTCTTCTACTTTGTCAATACAAAAGGGTGATAAAACAAAAAATCCAAGTCCGAAGACTTGGATTTTTTGGTGCACCTGAGCATTCTATAATCGAACCGTTTACCTCTTTTAGAGTTACGGTTTTGCTTGCTTCCTTATAATTAAATGTTATGACCAATTTGTCGTCGTAAAGATATACGGCGTTTACAAAAATGTCAATCAGTCTCTGTTTGTGTTCCTTCGTTTCCAAACTCATAGTCTGAATATGCCTGAGCCATAATACTAAGCCCTCTTTTGTAATGGTGGGCTTCTTCATCTCTTCCTTGATGAGCTTTAGTTTAATCTCATCTCTCGTCTGCTCCAACTCAATCATTCTTTGTTTGGTGGTTGGAGTTATAATTCCTTCTTCTATTGCTCTAAGTAGATTGTTCAGTGCGTTCTCTGTTTCACTAAGCCGTTGTTTAAGTAGTTGTATTGCGGGATTTTCTTTCTTTGCATTTCTAAACACAATACTTGCAATGTCCTCAATAACATTATCGTCAATCATCATCTCATGTGTGTGCTTAACAACAATGTCTTCAATCCATTCTTTTTT
>SVPV01000021.1 GCA_015065725.1 Oscillospiraceae bacterium | reverse complement strand
GTTGCCTTTCATAATTAAACCTCCTTGTACTTTGGTAATGCGGTCGCCAAACCACTACCATTATACTTGGAGGTTTAATTCTTTCCAACATTTCTTTGTGGCTTGGCTCTCGCCTCGCCTCTTTTTATTGTAGCCCTACTCATCTTCTCTTCCCCCAGTAGAACTGGGGGTTTATTTCCACATCTAAAGACACCAATAAAACTGCGAGACTTCCCTTAGAGAAGTCTCGCAAACACCGCCCTTTAACTTTTAATTATTTACTGTATTCCTACATGTATTGAACTGTTTGCAATACATACCCAAGAATTACCTTGATTTACTGTAAGTTCACTGCCGTCAACATTAGTGAATTTGAAAGAATTATTAGCAGCACCCTTACTCCACTTAATTGGTGTATATGTACCGTTTACAAAATAGTATCCGTTACCGCCTTGTAGAGATACGTTCATATGATAATTATCAGAATACTTTGAAATTGGGGTAAGTAAAACAAAAACATTCTTTACAGTAGTTGTCTCACCTGTTACATAGTCCTTATTGGTTTTTCCTCTAAAGCTTCTTACATACTTGCCCGCAGTAGCATCATAATCAAAGCCTGTGTTATAGCTTGTTGAAAACGGTACATTGATTTTTGTAGCCGCACCGCCAGTAAGCTTTACTTCGGTTTTTTCATCAGCAAATTTCTGCCAAGTGTTAGAATTTTTTACAGTTTTTCCTTTTACAAAGGTATTATAAACTTTATTACCCTCTGTATAAAGAGTATGCTCACTTGCAAGACCGTTAGAGATTCTTTTACCTATATTACCGGTATCAACTGTATAATGCTCGATATCCTTTAAATGAGGGGCACAATATACGGGGTCTTGACCGCAGTGCAGATAAACCGCATTGTGACCGAGTGCTAAATCAACATAAACATATCTTGCCGAGCGTATTGTACCTATTCTGCCTACCGCACCAACATTTTGGAAAACCGCCATAAGCCTTGTAATGCCGCCCTCAACCTCAGTTTCGTAAACGATATCTGCCTTATTAACACCGGTCTGTACAGCCTGTGCAATACTTATATTGTTAACCATAATAGCAACAGGTCGGTTTTTAGCAACCTCTTCACTTAAATTTTTTTCACCTGTAAGCAGATTTGTATAGTAAACGGGTTTTTCTATTGGCTTGTCCTTTGAAGAAGTTGAAGAAACAGTACTGCTATCGACCGAAACTTCCTTTTCACCACAACCAACACAAAAAGCCATTAAAAAGCAAATAAATACTATAGAAATTTTCTTTAACATTATGTATTTCTCCTTTGGAATTATTACTAGTTTATTATACAACCTAAAGCAAAATTTTTCAACATTGTTTTTTTGTAAAAGTAATAATTAATTTGATTTTTTGTGTCTTATTTTAAAAAATAATAAAAATAAAAAAAGACTTGATTTTTTAAAAGATATAGTATATAATGTCTTGGTGCTAAAGATACCGAATTTTATATGTTATGGAGAGATGGCTGAGCTGGTCTAAGGCGCACGATTGGAAATCGTGTAACGGCTAATACCCGTTCAGGGGTTCGAATCCCCTTCTCTCCGCCAAATAAAAGCTGACCAGTAGGTCAGCTTTTATTTTTATTTTACGGTGACAAATGGTGGTTAAATGAAATCTAAAAAAAGTGTTTTATTGGTACTTATTGCGGCTACCTTTTGGGGTACAGCCGGTATTTTTGTAAGAAGTCTTACCGCTTTTGGTATTGAAGCTATGCAAACAGTTTTTGGCAGGGCGGTGTTTTCTGCTTTAATTTTTGCAGTTATAATACTATTAAAAGACCCTTCCTTATTCAAAATAAAGCTTCGGGATATATGGGCATTTTTTTGCCTTGGATTTTTTAGTATTGTAATGTTCAATTACTGTTACTATAAAACTATGTCGCTTTCTTCACTTTCTACAGCGGCTGTGCTTTTATACACCGCTCCCTTTTTTGTAATCATAATCTCTGCTGTGCTTTTTAAGGATAAAATTACATTTAAAAAAGCATTTGCCTGTATTACAGCATTTATAGGTTGTTGTTTTGTTTCGGGTGCTTTTTCACAAAGACAGACAATTAGTGCCGAGTGTATATTTTTTGGACTTATGACGGGATTTGGCTACGGACTTTATACCATTTTCAGCAACATACTTTTTAAACGCAAATACCAAACACTTACCATAAATTTTTACGCGTTTTTATTCGCACTTATAATGTCACTTCCCTTTTCAAAGCCAGTTGAAACCATAAAAAATTTATCAGATAGACCTATCTCTATATTAATTGTTTTCTTAATGGCGGTTATAAACACCGTTATACCGTACATCTGTTATACTGCAGCACTTAAAAAGCTCGACGGCCCCATAGCACTTATTATTGCAACACTCGAACCCGTTGTAGCAACACTTATTGGCTTTTTAGTTTTCAAAGAAGCACTAACGGTTCACAGTGCTATCGGTATAATATTAGTATTAGGTTCGGTAGTTATACTACATAAAGGAGAACGAAATGCGACTTAAGTGCAACGCAAAAATAAATCTATGTCTTTGGGTTAAGGGCAAGCGTGAAGATGGTTACCATCTTTTAGACGGTGTTATGCAAAGCGTGGATATATTTGATATAATAACCGTAAACAAAGCAACCAAAATAACGGTAGAATGTTCAAACAAAGAGTTCAGCGGAGAAAAAAACATAGCTTTTACCGCCGCAAAGGTCTTTTTTGAGGCCACCAAAATAACGGGCGGTGCTAAGATTTTCATTGAAAAAGGAATACCCGACGCCGCAGGACTTGGCGGCGGCAGTGCAGATGCCGCAGGAGTGCTTTTAGCCCTTAATAAATTATACAAAACAGACCTATCCTCTGCCGAGCTTTCAAAGCTTGCCGTTAGGTTGGGTGCAGATGTACCTTTCTTTATAGAGGGCGGTACTATGAGAGCACGCGGTGTAGGTGAGATTTTAGACAAGCTACCCTGTCCTAGCGGTATTTACTTTCTAATAGCCAAAGACGGAGTTAAACCCTCTACCGCACAAATGTACAGACATTTAGACAATTTAGAAAACCCCTATATACCAAACACTGAAGAATTTGTAAAAGCTTTGTCTTGCCAAAACATTGACTTAGCACTTACACATATAGGCAATTCATTCCAGTCGGTAACGGGGCTTTACGGCATAGACGAAGTCCTAAATGGCACTAATTATAACGCTATATGCCTATCGGGTAGCGGACCGAGTGTTTTTGCGGTATACAAAGACGAAAATGATGCAAATACTGCTTTAAAGCTACTAAAATCAAAAGGAATTACCGCCTTTAAATCGGTACCCATTAAACAGAGTATAGAAATAATTGAATAAATTTTAAATCTCCTGTCAAAGATTAGACATAAAACTTTTGACAGGAGATTTTTTATGCTAAATACGAGAAAACATATTGAACTATCTATCCTTTTCGGACTGATTTTTGCTATTCTTTTAAGCTTTGCACGCTTTGATGCAGCTTGCAGTCAGGTTAGAGAAAATGTAGTACGACTTCACATAATAGCAAATTCTGATTCACAAGCCGACCAAGCCTTAAAACTTCGCGTGCGTGATGCAATACTATCGCACAGTGGAAATCTTTTTGAAAACACAGAAAATTATGACGAGGCACTTGTTATTTGCCAAAATAATTTAGCCGTATTTGAGGAAATTGCAAACACGGTTATTGCCGAAAACAGATTTTTATACACCGCAAAGGCAACTGTTGGCGACACATATTTTGAAACCCGTGAATATGACACCTTCACCCTGCCTGCAGGCACCTATAAATCACTTAATATAAAGCTTGGCAAGGCAGAGGGTAAAAATTGGTGGTGTGTTGTATTCCCTGCCGTTTGCATATCTAGTGCCACCGACCGAGATTTATCAGCAAGTGTTGGAAAGGACGGCGTAGAAATCACCTCAAACCCTAAAAAATATGTAATGAAATTCAAGGCGGTTGAAATTTACGAGGATATAAAACATTTCTTTAAATAAACCCTAATGCCCGACAGCAAAACTGTCGGGCATTATCTTTTATGCTGGATTTACAAAGGGTATACCAAAATAGTCTGCTAATGAAATAACAACGTTTTGTGCTATTGCATTTATATTATTTTGTATCCACAAAGCGTCCTCATAATTATCGTGGTAAGCGAATTCTATAAGCACACTGGGTGCCCTTGTACGCCTTACCTCGCCGAGTGTAGTTGTGGGTACAGTTTTTACACCGTTTGGTATAGGGTAAATTAGCTGTAAATTGTTTGCAATAATCTCTGCCGCACGCCGCCCGTTAACCGAGGTAGGAAAATAATAGACCTCACTTCCCCTACGGCTCCCCGCCGCCGTGCCTGAGGCGTTTGAATGCAGTGCTAAATGCAAATCGTAATTACCGCTATTTGATGCCGCTATTGAGGAAGCGGCAGTCATTTCGGGGGTATTACGCGTAAAATCAATACCCGTAGCATATAAATACGGCTCCATAGCATCGGCGATGAGATTCATATAGTATTCCTCTGTACCGCCAGTTATATAAGGGTTAAACTCTTGCGTTGAAGGA
>SVPV01000019.1 GCA_015065725.1 Oscillospiraceae bacterium | reverse complement strand
TTAATCAGGTATATATGCCGAAAGACCCGATTGCTGTTGCAAACACAATGGGGTTGATTAACCGTTTTATAAATTGCTGTTCGATTTGGAAAATTCATTGCAATATGGATATTTCCGCTGCAGAGGTGGCGTATAACAACATTTTTGGCAACAATACATAAAATGGTATAAAACATTGAAATCGGGCGATTAATAACCGCCCCTACGTTAAAAATTATATTCACATTGTAGGGGCGAACATTGTTCGCCCGTTAATTTTTTGCTTCAATTGCCTTATGGAGAATTTAACTTATGGTATTAGCAAAGTTTAATCAAATAATAATTTTTGAGCTTGGAAAATAAGGTTATTAGTTTCGACATCAAAACGTGCGGAAACGGGTATCCCATATGGGAATACCCCCTTTGCGTTATTAAGCAAATAATTTTGTAAATTGTCTAAATATTTAATATATAGTTCACTTAATCTATTAAGCATACTATCACCTAATAAACCAAAACACTTACATAAGCAACACAGGTAAACAGTGTTTCGCAAAACATCTAATTCTTTATTAGATAATTTATAAGTATAACACATATTTTTCACCTCTTTTCGTATATGATGTCATTTTCAAATGGCATCTACCCCTTTCTGAAATTATTTAATATCTCTACATAATATATTGTACGTTTAAAGTGCAATTCTTAAAATTTTGATGTTTATTTCTTATATCTAACAATAATATTTTTAGAACATTTACCACACAGTATTGATAAATACTTATAAAGACACCAATATATAATATAGTATTACTCAACTAGTAAATTAAACAATCTTTTTTTATGAATAATAAAATAG
This sequence comes from Oscillospiraceae bacterium, assembly GCA_015065725.1. Taxonomy (GTDB): domain Bacteria; phylum Bacillota; class Clostridia; order Oscillospirales; family Acutalibacteraceae; genus UBA737. Next base: position 41,584 of record SVPV01000019.1, on the reverse strand, counting down.
CCGTTGCAAACACAATAGGGTTAATTAACCGTTTTATAAAGTGCTGTTTTATTCGGATAAAAACCCCGAGAGTAGAAGTTCACCTCTGCTCTCGGGGTTGTGTGTTTATATGGCGTTTTAATTTATTAATCACATTTCCTGTACGGTTATGTTTTCTGATTTTGCCAAGTCGCATATTGAATTATGGCAGGTGAAGAGAATTGCTTGGCTGTCGGTTGAAAAATCCTTTAAAAATTTAAGTGCGGTTTCTGCCCGTTTATCGTCATACTGGCAAAGCACGTCGTCTAGGAAAACAGGTAAGCTTTCGTCACCTTTTATAAGTTCAGAGAGGGCAAGCCGCAGGCTTAAATAGGCTTGGTCTACTGTTCCGTTACTTAAATATTCAAGTGCTTTTGTGCCGAAATCGTTTGCCTTTTCAACCGTAATATCAAGCGATTTTGAAATGCTCATATTTCCGTAAGAATTATCGGTAAGCTCTGCGAATATCAGAAGAGCCTTTTTTTCTAAAGCCGAGCCATAGCTACGGCGTATTTCGGCAAAGCTCTTTTCTAACACGGCGGTGGTAATGTCAGCTAGCTCGCAAAAATATTTTTGTGAAGCTAAAACCGTATTTAGTTGGTCGATTTCATTTTGTATACTTTGTGAATCGGGGCTGTTTTTAAAGGCGGTTTTAAGCTCGGTATTAATCGATGAAAATTCTGCTTTCAGTGTGGTGATTTTTTCGTTAAGAGCTTGAAGTTCACTCTTTTTGCCCTCAAAATCCTCGGAAATATTAACAGTATCTGTGGGCAGAGCAGCCAACTTCTCTGTGGCAGTTTCGTATGAAATTCCGCCTAAATCGTCACTTATATATTTAAGCTTTAGTTTCAACTGTTTTAGTTTTTCAGCATCTGCTTGAAGCTCGGGCAGGGCGGCCTTAACCTCGTCGGCACTAGATGCGGGGCGGTATTCCCCAAAAACATTTAAAAGCTCGGTGCAGTCAGCAGAATACTTGCCCTCGGCTGCGGTGAGTTTTAGAATCAGCTCATCAAGGGCTAGTTTTCTATGTTCAACAACGGCTCTATCGCTATTTATTACGGTTAAAATTCGGTTTAGCTCTTCGCTTATTTCATAGGCTTTTTTGTTGTTGAGTGCTTCTTCGTCTTTAAGGGCGGCAAGCTCGTTACGGAGATTTAAAAGCGTTTGCTCAGCATTTTTTAATGCATTTTTGTCGACAGGGCGAATAACAAAGCAGATGCCTAAACACAAAGCAGATAAAACCGCAGAAACTATTGCAAGAGTGGGGAATTTAAGCAAGAAAAACAGTGCCGTCAGAGAAAAACCAAACAAAGCTGCAACCAAAAGAATTGGCGAGAAAGGTTTTTTCTTGAGAGCTGCTTTGTGATTTTCATTTTGTGCGGCTTCTAGCTGTGCCGATTTTGCGGAAATATTTTCTTGAAGTGCTAGGGAAGTGGATTTCGTGTTTGAAAGCTCGGCTTCAAGGGTGGATTTTCTATTTGTTAATTCATCGGCATTGGAATTTTCCGCAAGGGTGATACTATCCTCAATTTTACTTATTTCATTTTTATATTCATTTATTTTTTGCAGTTCCAGTTCTGCTTTTGAAATGCAAAACTCTATCTTTTTAACAAAGGTTTCGTCGCAGATATCACCGTTTTTAAGTCGGGTTTTAGCGTTCAACTCGTCAAGCTCGGCTTTAAGTGACAAATAGTCCTCTAATTTTTTGCGGTTACGTATATCGTTTTCGCTATCTACAATTTGTTTTACTGCTGAATATTCACGTGATAGCTCTAAACTTTCAGTCTTAATTTCTTCCAGTCTGTTATAAAGGGCAGATTTTCGTGCTTCATTTTCCTGTGCTACCAAAAGAGCATTGTTAAGCTCTGTAAGCTGAAGCCTACCCTTATCGTATTTGCCTGCCTTTCCGCTTTTGGACATAAGCTTTAATTTAGCGTCATTAATGCGGTTTAGCACGATTTGATAAGAAGTGTCCTCGTCGCCCGTAAGTGCTATGTTTGAAAGCTTAGAATTTATCTCTCCGTTAGCGTCTTCATCGGTAGAAAATGCACCTGTTGAGCCGATAAACACAGTTCTTTCAAATGCGGCACTACTAATAGAAAAGAAACGGGTGCCTATATTAGAGGGTACTGTTTCGGTGGTGCCAAGGTCGGTATTGGTGAGGCGTACCTTATCTGTGTTATCGGATTTTAAAAACTCTCTTTCAAGGCAGTAGTTTGTGCCGCCATGCTCGAAAAAGATTCTGCCTGCCATTTTTTCGCCACTCCATGGGCTATATTTAAGGCGGGGATTACGTGAGAGCTGTGCGGCGTTTCTGCCCGAACCGTAAAACATCATTTTTATAAACGCCATAAGGGTGGTTTTACCGTTTTCGTTTTGACCGTAAATTACGTTTAAACCGTCATTAAAATCTATTGTGTAATCCTTAAATTTACCGAAGGCGGCAATGTAAATTTTATTAATCTTCATTGTAAAAAACCTCCGTTTTAAAAGCGGTAAGACCTAACTTTAAAGCGTCACGAAGACGTTCCTTTTCCTCGTTGTTTTCTGCCTTTTCTATCAGCGAGAGCATATTTTTTGTAAAAATACCCTTTAGCGATACCTCGTTTGCTAAAAGCTCTAAATCAATGCGGATTTCGGTCTTATCCTTGAGCTTTGCAAAATAAAGCTCGTCGTCGAGTCTGCTTAATATCTCGTCTTTGGAGATTATAACATTTTCGTCAACCTCACCTACAAGTATAATTTTATAAAGATTTTGTGAGTAATCCTCACCGTAGGCAAGCTTTAATTTGTTTATAATTTCGGCAGCTATTTCGGCAGAATTTGAAAGTGCCGAAATATCAATATTTTCTTCAATATAACGTCTTTTTGATACGGGCAAAAATTCAAGTTCTGCTGAATGCTTTTTAATTTCACCGATGTATACACCTTTATCGTCAAGCTCGTCAAAGCCTTGTCCCTCGGGGCAACCGCAATAGGCAAAGCTAGTATTCTCAAGCTTTAAAATTCCGCTTTTTTTATGCACGTGACCAAGGGCGATATAGTCCATTTTAGACGACTTTACAAACTCGGGTGTTATGGCGTTATACTGTGAATTTAAATCACTTTTAAGCTCACCGTGAAGTACCATAATGTTAATTATATCGTCATCGGGCGGAGTTATGCTAAAGCGGTTTTTGCCTACCTGCGAGCTATCCTCAAAAGAACGGCCGTATATGCGAACACCTTTGTCGGCAAAGCTTATACACTCGTCTTCAGTGCCTAAAACATAAAGGTTTTCGGGCAAGTTTCTTGTTAAAAACGGGGAAGTGGAGTTTAGTGGGTCGTGATTACCCGCACAATATATTACCTTTATATCGCCTGTGTTTTTAAAAGCCTCAAATGTGCGGTCAATAAGCTCGCTATCAATAGAATTACTGTCAAAAAGGTCGCCCGAAATCAACAAAAAGTCAACTTTGCGTTCTATAGCTTCCGATATTATTTTTTCAAAGGTTAAAAGAGTTTCAAAGCGTCTTTTTGCGGCGTTTTCGCCGAGAATACCGCTCAAAGCACCAATATGCACGTCGGCACAGTGCAGAACCTTTACAGAATTCATATAAATCCCCCATTTAAAACCTTAAAAAATATTGCCTTTACAGACAATTTGATTTATAATATAATATCTAGTATAAATATACCACAACTAGCGGAGGGCTGTCAATGGATATAAAGGTTGGAGATATCCTAAAAATGAAAAAAAAGCACCCTTGCGGAAGCTTCTGTTTTGAGGTGCTTCGTATTGGTATGGATTTTAAGCTTCGCTGTACTGGGTGCGGACACGAAATAATGTTGCCGCGTTCAAAGGCGGAAAAAAACATAAAGAGCATAAAAGCTATTGATGAGGAGAAAAATTAATGTTTGAAAAATTGGTTACAGTAGAAGCGAGGTACGAGGAAATCGGTATGCAGCTAACTCGTCCCGAGGTGGTTTCTGATAACGAAAGATTCAGAAATCTTATGAAAGAGCATAGCGAGCTTACCCCTATAGTAGAAAAATACCGTGAGTATACGGCGGCTGTAAACGCTGAAAAGGAAGCACTTGAGCTTTTGGATGCCGGTGGTCTTGATAAGGATTTTAAGGAACTTGTTGAAGAAGAATTACGTGAAGCTAAGGAGAGTATTGAAGTAACCTCTGCCGAGCTTAAAATTCTTTTATTACCAAAGGATCCTAACGACGATAAAAACGTTATAGTAGAAATTCGCGGCGGTGCAGGCGGTGAGGAGGCTGCACTTTTTGCAGGTTCGCTTTACCGTATGTACACTATGTATGCCGAGTCAAAAGGTTGGCATATTGAGGTCAGCAACGAAAGTGAAACAGAGCTTGGCGGATATAAAGAAGTAAGCTTTATGATTGAGGGAAGTGGGGCCTATTCACGCTTTAAGTATGAGAGCGGCGTGCATAGAGTTCAGCGTGTTCCCGATACCGAAACACAAGGAAGAATCCACACCTCTACCGTAACGGTAGCGGTTTTGCCTGAGGCTGACGAGGTTGAGCTTGAAATCAACCCTGCTGACCTTAAAATTGACACATTCCGTTCTTCCGGTGCGGGCGGTCAGCACATTAACAAAACATCATCTGCTATTCGTGTAACACATATTCCTACAGGCACAGTAGTTGAGTGTCAGGACGAGCGTAGTCAGTTTAAAAACAAGGATAAGGCATTAAGAATTTTAAGAGCCCGTCTTTTTGATGTGGCACAACGTGAGCATGATGAGGCTATTGCATCCGACCGTCGTTCACAGGTGGGTACGGGTGACAGAAGTGAGCGTATCAGAACCTACAATTTCCCACAAGGCAGAGTAACCGACCATAGAATAGGTCTTACCCTTTATAAGCTTGATTCGGTAATGAACGGCGATTTGGACGAGGTTGTAGATTCACTTATAACCTATTACCGCACCGAAGCGTTAAAAAATCAAGAAGAGGTATAGATGATGAAAACCGAAAGGTTGGAGCTTTCAGCCGAATGTTACGAAGACAGTATCAGCCGTGCGGCAGAATTGCTAGAGAGCGGCGGTATTGTAGCAATACCTACCGAAACGGTCTATGGACTTGCGGCGTCAGCCTACTGTGAAAAAGCGGTAGAAAAAATATTCACCGCTAAGGGTAGACCGCAGGATAATCCGCTTATAGTGCATATATCAGACCTTGATATGATAGCGGATATAACCGACGGTTTTGATGATAAAGCCCGAAAATGTGCCGAAGCCTTTTGGCCCGGTCCATTTACAATGGTGCTAAAGCGTGGCGAAAAAATCCCCAAAAGCGTTAGTGCAGGGCTTGATACTGTAGCGGTGCGTATGCCGTCAGACAAGGTAGCAAGGGATATTATAAAAAGCTCAGGGTTACCGCTTGCGGCACCCTCGGCTAATACCTCGGGTTCGCCGAGTCCTACTACACCGTATCACGTTTTAAACGATTTAGACGGAAAAATTGATGCCGTTATAATGGGGGAAGAGTGCCAAGTAGGACTTGAATCTACAGTAGTTACCCTTTGTACAGAACCACCACGTCTTTTAAGACCGGGCGGTGTTACTGTGGAAGAGCTTTTAAAAATATTGCCCGATTTAGTTGTAGATACTGCCGTTTTAAGCGAGCCTAAGGCGGACGCAGAGGTAGCATCGCCTGGTATGAAGTACAAGCATTATGCCCCAAAGACTGAAACTGTTTTAGTGTCGGGCAGTGTGGATAAATTTTCAAGTTTTGTAAACAATAAAAAGGACAGTCTTGCCGTTTGCTTCCATGAGGATTTAGATTATCTTTCGGTAAAATATTTAAGCTACGGCAGTATAAAAAATCCCGAAACTCTAGCACATAATCTCTTTTCGGTTTTGCGTGAGGTTGACAGTCTTAAAGTTAAGACTGTTTATATACACGCACCCGACAAAAAAGGTGTTGGTCTTGCGGTATATAACAGGCTTATAAGAGCTGCAGGATTTAAGATTATAGAACTTCATTAATTTTTAAGTTAGGGGGCGGTTAAGTGAGAATAATAGGACTTACAGGGCCTACAGGCTCGGGTAAAAGTCTTGTGTCCGAGGTGGCAAAAGCCGAGGGTTATCAGGTTATTAACTGTGACCTTATAGCACGAAAGGCTACAGAGAAGGGCAGTTACGGACTTTTGTGCTTGGTGGCGGCTTTTGGTGAGGAAATTTTAAATAACGACGACACACTAAACCGTAAGGAATTGGCGAAAATAGCCTTTTCCTCTAAAGAAAACACCGAGCTTTTAAATAAAACCCTATTGCCCCACATAGTAAAGCTTGTAAATGAGAATATTGTAGCCGATAAGGTGTTGCTTGACGCACCCACCCTTTTTGAAAGCGGTATAGACAGCGAATGTGAACTTACTGTTGCTGTTTTGGCTGATAAAAAAATAAGAAAGCAAAGAATTATATCCCGCGATAATATAACAGAGACGGAAGCCGAGCTTCGTATAAATGCAGGCAAGTCGGACGAGTTCTACAAACTTAAAGCCGACTATATAATTTATAACAATGGAAACATAGAGGAATTTAAGGCTAAATTTCTTGAAATTTTAGATAACGGAGGAAACAAGGATGAGTGATACTGTAAAGGAGTTAAAGGAAAAGCTTTTTAACAACCGTAAAAACGGTCTTTTGTCGGTTGATGACAGTACGTTTTCAGAAATGCAAAACTACTGTGAAGATTATAAAAGCTTTCTTGATACCGCTAAAACCGAGCGTGAAGCAGTTGCCGCCGCTATAAAGATGGCGGAAAGCAAGGGCTTTGTTGAAATGGAGATTGGTAAAAAGTATAAATCGGGCGATAAGGTTTATGTCAATAACCGCGATAAAACCGTTGCCTTTGCGGTTATAGGTGAGGAAAGTGTTGAGAGCGGTGTTAATATAACTGCAGCACATATTGACTCGCCCCGTCTTGATTTAAAGCCCAATCCGCTTTATGAGGAAATTGAACTTGCACTTTTTAAAACACATTATTACGGCGGTATCAGAAAATACCAGTGGCCAACAGTACCGCTTAGCCTGCACGGTGTGTTTGCACTAAAGGACGGCAGCCGTATAGATGTTTGCATAGGCGAAAAGGACGACGAGCCTAAGTTTGTAGTTAACGATTTGTTGCCTCATTTAGCTGCCGAGCAGAGCAAGCGTACCTTAAGTGAGGGCATAAAGGGTGAAGAGCTTAATGTTCTTATAGGCAGTCTTCCCTTTAAGAGTGATGAGGGAAGTGAGCTTGTAAAGCTTAATATAATTAAGTTTTTAAATGATAAATACGGCATTACCGAGGAGGATTTCCTTTCAGCAGAACTAGAAATGGTGCCTGCCTTTAAGGCTTGCGACATAGGCTTTGACAGTTCTATGATAGGTGCTTACGGTCAGGACGACAGGGTGTGTGCATACCCAGCACTTACGGCAATTTTGAATGTAGAAAATCCCCTTAAAACTGCTGTTGCAATTCTTGCTGATAAGGAAGAAATCGGCTCGGACGGTAACACAGGTCTAAACTCTGACTTTTTACGCTTCTTTATATATGATTTAGCAAAAATGCAGGGCGGCGACGGCACAGTGGCACTTCGAAATTCACGTTGCCTATCTGCCGATGTTAATGCAGGTCTTGACCCTACTTTCCAAGATGTATTTGAACGCCGCAATGCTTCACGCCTTAATTACGGTGTTGTGGTTACAAAATATACGGGTGCTAGAGGTAAATCCTCTACGTCGGATGCATCGGCTGAATATGTTGCAAGTGTACGTGCTATGCTTGATAATGCAGGCATTGTTTGGCAGACGGGTGAGCTTGGCAAGGTTGATATGGGCGGCGGCGGCACTGTTGCTATGTATATAGCAAATTTAGGTGTTGACGTTGTGGATTTAGGCGTGCCTGTACTTTCTATGCACGCTCCGTTTGAAACTACCGCAAAGTTTGATGTTTATATGTGCTACCGTGCCATGTATGAATTTATGAAGTAACAAGTCTTTTGCTTTCTTCGTATAATGTATTGACCTATTCTTTACGATAGGGTCAAAAAAGGAGGAAGCGAAAACATGTATAATTACAGTGATTGTACAGAAAACGGCGGCTGCTTTAGACGCTGTGGCTGTTGTTTTTGGATAGCGGCAGCAATTCTCGGTGCGTTTCTGCTTGCCACAATAGGAATAATACTTGGGGCGGTATTTGCAACTGCAATAACAGGAGCTTTGTCCGCAGTAATTGTTTTGGCGGTATCACTGCTTGTAATGCTTATTACCGTATTGGTAATAGGAATTTGCAAATGTAACCGTTAAACAGGTTTTATAGCAAAATAAAATGCGGTAAAGGGGATTTCCCCTTTACCGCATTTTTAATTATCTATTATCTATTGTTTGAAACACTTTTTCCACCTACATAGGCGGTATAAAGGTCAATTTGGTTATAAAAAGCAGGCCATTTTGAAGATGCCTCAAAATTTACTGTTATATATTCCTTGCCGCCATCCTTTTTTCCAAAAGAGGCTATACAATAGCCCGACTCGTTTACAAAGCCTGTTTTACCGCCTAATATTTCGGCACCGTCAGGCTCATCGCCGTACATATAATTAAACAATGTAGAGTGAAATTCAAGTCCCTCAGGGTGCTGTTCGGTGGGCTTTGTTGTATATTTAGTAGTTTGAAGAATCTCTCTGCATAGAGGGTTTTTAATAGCCTCCGATAAAATTACCGCCATATCCGCCGCTGTGGTGTAGTGGTTTTCATCAAAAAGACCTGTGCAGTTGGTAAAGTTGGTGCCTTTTAATCCAAGCGATTTTGCCTTTTTGTTCATAAGCTTAACAAACTCTTGCTCGCTACCCGATATTTTTGTGGCGATGCCAATAGATGCGTCACCGCCCGACGGCAAAATTATACCGTAAAGCATATCCTTAAGGTTTATAACCTCGCCCGAAGCAAAACCCGCTACAGTAGCCTCTGCTACATAGAGTGGGTCGGTTATTTCGTAAGTCATAGTAAAGGTATCGTCGTAATCGGTTATATAATCTACTGCTGTAAGCAAGGTCATTATCTTTGTGGTAGAAGCGGGATAGGCACGTTCAAACGGCTGACGCATAGCCATAATAGAATGGTCTTCTACATTCATAACTATGATATGCTGGCTGTCAAAATTCTCACTTACGGTTAAGGTTTTTTTGGTAACAGAGGGGTAAGCAGGTTTTTTTGGTGCTTTGTTGACTTCGCCGATATCAGCATTTGTAGGCGTGTTGTCACCCACTTTGCTACTACTGTCCGATATCAAAACTGCAATACCCACAATAGACAAAGTGAAAATGAGAAAAACTGTTGTTAAAAGTAAAATAAATTTTCTTCTGCGGAGTATTTGCTCTTTACGCCGTTTTTGAGCTGCCGATAAAGCTCTTCTTTTTTCGGCTCTTTTTGCCTCGTACTCGTCAGTCTTAGCAATACTTTTTTCAAGCTCTATCAAATAATCAGCGTAATCTTTGTTGTTAAAACTTTCTTCCATTGTTATCCCCAAATAAAAATTAAATTAAATTAATTAAATTAAAAACCTCTTCCTGCTCCGCCGCCGCCGAAGCCACCGCCACCGCCTCTGAAGCCGCCAAAGCCTCCCGAGCTTCTGCCGCTAAATCCGCTGCCGCTAAAACCGCCGAATCCGCCGCTACTAAACGGTGGACGTGGACCGCCAATAAAGAAAAATCCTCTTCTTCCAAAAACAGTCACGAAAAGTAACACTAAAACTACAAGAATAATCCACGAAATAAGGACCTTTTTACCGTCACCTTGGTCTAATTGGTCCAAAGGCACATAATCCTCATCGGGAGAAACACCATACTCTATAAGAACTTCATTATAAACGGCGTTATACACCTTTAAAAGTCCTGTGGAAAATTCATCCGCCTCAAAATAAGGCATACCGTATTCGTCAAGTATGCGGCCTGTTTTACTGTCGGGCATTGCACCCTCAAGACCGTAGCCTACCGCTATATAAACATCTCTGTCCTCTGCGGCTAGCAGTATTACTATGCCGTTGTCCTTTTCTTTATCGCCAACGCCCCAATTACGTCCAACCTCTAAAGCGTAGTCGGATATAACCTCATCACCTACGGTATCAACGGTTACTACAACTACCTGTGCGGTGGTAGAATCGTTTAAATGAACACCATTTTGGTATATGGCTTGCTCATCCTCTTCGGTGATTATGTCGGCATAATCGTTTACAAAAAACTTTTCTGTCGGCTCGATTTTATTGCTTGTAAGAACGGCTGTCTGTTCACAAGCTGTAAGTGTGAAGCAAACAACACACAAAACCGCAATACAAAATACCCTTAAAAATCTTTTTTTCATAATTAATCAAAATCTATTTCGGGAACTGCACTGGCACCCGCATCAGCTTCAAAATAATCTACAGACTCGAAACCGAAAAGGCTAGCTAGTATTTTACCCGGAAAACGCTTAATTTCGGTGTTGTATTCTCTAGCGTCTTCATTATAATCTTTGCGTGCTACGGCTATACGGTTTTCGGTACCCGCAAGCTCGTCTTGTAAAGCTCTGTACTGCTCGTTTGCCTTAAGCTCAGGATATGCCTCTGTAACAGCATTAACCCATATAGAAATTGCACGGTTAAGCTCATCGGAAGCCTGCTCCTGCTCGTTAACGGTAGAAGCGGATGCAACCTTGCTTCTAGCCTCTGTAACGGCAGTCAGCGTTGACTGTTCATAATTTGTATATCCCTTTACGGTTTCTACAAAGTTTGGTATTAAATCTGCTCTACGCTGAAGCTGTGTAGAAATTGCAGACGATGCCGCCTGCACCTCTTCATAATCCTCAACAAAATCATTATATGAAGATATAACACTTCCAATAATTGCAATTACTGCTACTATAGCAACAACTAATATTATAATACTTTTCTTTTTCATAATTTTTACCTCCAAAATAAAAATCAAAGCCTACAATTATTATAGACACAAACATTATACTATAAAAAGCAACAATTTTCCATTATTTTTTTATAAATTTTCAATTTGTTTATATTTAAGTCATAACAAAAGTTTTCGGCTTGCATAAAATAGATTGAACGGAATGTTTTGAAAGGTGGATGCTTATGAGAGAAAATCTTCCGTCGCCAATAAACAATGAGGCCGATTTAACACATTATGAAAACTATTTGAGTGTGAATGATAGAAACAATATGGGAACTGTGTCTACTGTAACGGTCGAGAACGGTAATATGTCATATATACCGACAGACAACCGCAATTTACCCATAGAGCTTAAGAATACAGCATATATGCCTGCCTTTCTTTTAAAGCACATAGGAAAGCTTGTAAGGGTTGAGCATTTATTAGGCGGTCAGCTTATATCCCGTACGGGAATACTTATGACGGTGGGTGCCGGCTTTATAGTTTTGCGGTCAAAAAACAATGCAACCTTAGTTTGTGACAGCGATTCAATCAGATTTGTTACAATAATTCATAATAACGATTATAACAGTCTTTTAAGCAATTATTAAAAATTGACGGGCAGTGAATTTTTATTCACTGCCCGTTTATATAATTATTTTTCTATAAATTTTTTAATAGCCATAATAGTTTCATCGCTTACAACGTGTTCTATTTTGCAAGCATCTTTTGCGGCGGTTTCATCACTTACGCCAATAAGTGCCAAAAACTGTGATAAAACGGTGTGGCGTTCAAAAATCTTTTTTGCGGCAAGCCTTCCTTCATCGGTAAGACTTAAAACACCGTCTTCAGCCATAACCAAATATCCGCCCTGTTTTAAAAGGTTTACCGCACGGCTGACGCTTGGCTTTGAATAACCTATATATTCGGCAACGTCAATGCTGTGCACACAATCAGATTTTTCTGAAAGCACATATATTGTTTCGAGATACATCTCCGCAGATTCGTGCAAGGACATATAGGAAACCTCCGATTAACATATTTTACATTATATTTAGTTTAACATACACAATAATTTTTTGCAAGGCTTAATAGACAAACCCCACCTGCTAAAGTGAACAATAGTAGTCTTTCATAGCTTTTGAATCTTCGGCTTGAGTGCCTGCCGATTCGCATATAAAGGTAGGGGAGAGCTGTTTTTTATAAACTAATTCCATAAGCGGTTCAAAATCGGGACCGTAAACGGTATCTTCAAATGTTAGGTGACGTTTTTCGCCACCCGCACTGTACTCGATTTTTGAAAAATGCGAATGGAATATTTTTAAACGGTCAAGACCTAGCTTGTTTTCTATAGTATCAAGTATAAAAGCAAAATCGTCATATCCTCTGATTACGCCTTGGTCTCGTGCGTTAAGGTGACCAAAATCGATACAGGGAATAAGCCTTTCGTCAATCAAGCAAAGCTCCATAACCTCGTCTAAGGTGCCAAGCTGATTGACCTTACCCATAGTTTCTGGGCAGATGTGAATATGCGAAAGTCCCGCGTTATCAAGAGCATCAAGAGCCAAATGCATTGTGTGGGTAGCAAGGCTTAGTGCCTCCTCACGTGAGATTTTACCGCACGAGCCTGTATGCACTACAATTCTATCTCCGCCCATTGCGTTTACGGCACTCGCACTTGCAAGAATATAATTTATAGAGTTAAGACGCTTTTCTTCTTCGACTGAGGACATAGAAATGTAATAAGGTGCGTGAAGTGACAGTTGTATGTTTTTATCACGTGCCTTTTTGCCAAGCTCTGCCGCTTTATCAAGACCGATATTCACACCTCTGCCGCATTGGTATTCAAAGGCATCAAGTCCCATTCGTACCAGATATTCTGGCACGTCAAGGCTGTGCTTGTAGCCCATTTTTGTAAAGCTTTCAGAATTGCCTGCAGGTCCAAACAAGGCTGCCATCACAGTACCTCCGTATCTTTAATTTTAAGATGTTTTATAAGAAATTTTTCAAGTTTTCTGCGAAGCTTAAAGGACCAACCGTCCTCTAGTTTTATAGGTGTTAAAAGAACGGTTTTAACACCCACGGTATTACCGCCTATGATATCGGTAAAAATCTGGTCGCCCACAATAGCGGCGTTTTTACGCTTAACACCTAGCTTTTTAACGGCTCTGATATATCCAAAAGGTAGTGGCTTTAAGCCAAGGCTGATAAAATCAAGACCTATTTTTTTAGCAAAGGGGGCAACACGTCTTTCCTTTGAATTAGAAAGCACGGTAAGCTTTATACCCTGTTTGTGCATATACGAAAGCCAGTCTTCAAGCCCCTCGGTCAAGACCTCGCCGTGATGTGTGGAAAGGGTGTTGTCAACGTCTAATATAAGTGCTGTTATATTGTGCCTTTTTAAGAGTTCAACCGTAATATCGGTAACTCTCGGTATCTTTATTGTAGGTCTAAAAAACATATTTAATCACCAAAAAATAAGGACGGGTGCTTGCAAGCATCCGTCCTTTTATTTACATGAAAATTAGCGGAACTTTCTCTTACGAGCAGCTTCCGACTTCTTTTTACGCTTTACAGAGGGCTTCTCATAATGCTCTCTCTTACGAACCTCTTGAATAACACCGTCTTTAGCAGTTTGTCTTTTAAAACGGCGTAATGCGTTATCGAGCGATTCGTTCTCTTTAATTCTTACCTGACTCACTTAAATTCCCTCCCTCCGCAGAATTGCAGGGGTAATACTTGCAAGAGTTATTATACTATAAGAGTCACCCTAGTGTCAAGTAATACTTTAATAAAAATTATGAAAAAAATTAAAACATTAAAGAAAACGGATTGATTTTTGGTGGAATTGTGTTAATATAAAATAGGATTAATTGTTTTGAGGTGAAAATATGCAGATAGTATTGCTCACAGCCCTTGGTGTCGGCGGTGCATCAGTTATAGGTGCGATTTTTGGTTTTATATTCAAAAAAGCCACCCATAAGTTTAGTGATATCGTGCTTTCCTTTGCGGCGGGGGTTATGCTTTCGGCATCTGTTATAGGGCTTATACTGCCCTCGTTGGATTATGGCGGAAAATTTAAGCTGTTGGTAACAGTGTTAGGCGTTTTTTGCGGTGCTTTATGTGTCAATTTAATTGATAAATTAGTTCCTCATCTACACCGCCTTACAGGTGTAGACAGTGAGGCTCACCCCGAAAAACAAGAACAGCTAAACCGCGTTATTTTATTCGTTATTGCTATTGCTATACACAATCTGCCCGAGGGTATTGCCGCAGGTGTTGGCTTTGGTACGGGTGATAGCGGTAGGGCAATTACAATAGCCGGCGGTATAGCACTTCAAAATATTCCTGAGGGTATGGTTATAATAGCACCTATGCTATCTTCGGGAATTAGTCACAAAAGGGCGTTTTTAATCGCCGTTGTTACAGGTGTAATAGAGGTTGTAGGCACTCTGCTCGGCTTCTTTGCGGTAAGTCTTTCAAGTGCCGTTTTGCCCTTTGCACTTGCCTTTGCAGGCGGTACGATGCTTTATGTAATAAGCGATGAAATGATACCCGAAACACATTCCCACGGAAGTGAGCGTGCGGCTACGTTCTCGCTTTTAATAGGCTTTTGCCTAATGTTAGTATTAGATGTTTTAATGAAGTAAAAAGGAGTTTAAAATGATTACAAAGGATATTAAATATATTGGCGTAAACGACCATAAAATTGATTTGTTTGAGGGACAGTACACAGTACCAAACGGTATGGCATATAATTCATACTTAATAATTGATGAAAAAATCGCTGTTATGGATACTGTTGACGGCAAATTCGGTGATGAATGGCTTAATAATTTGAAATCAGAGCTAGACGGCAGAAAGCCTGATTACTTAATAGTGCATCATATGGAGCCTGACCATTCGGCAAATATTGATAAGTTTGCAAATACCTACAAAGAGGCGTTGATAGTTTCTACCGACAAAGCGTTTGCTATGATGGAAAAGTTTTTCGGGGAAAGCTACGAAGACCGCAGAATTGTGGTAAAAGACGGCGATACATTATCTCTCGGTCAACATAATTTGAGCTTTTATACTGCCCCGATGGTACATTGGCCTGAGGTTATGATGAGTTACGACAGCAGTGACAAGGTGCTGTTTTCAGCAGATGCTTTCGGCAAATTCGGTGCCCTTGACTGTGATGAGGATTGGGCGTGCGAGGCTAGAAGATACTATTTTGGTATAGTTGGCAAGTACGGTGTTCAGGCGGGTGCAGTGCTTAAAAAATTAGCAGGACTTGATATTAAGGTTATATGCCCCTTACACGGACCTGTACTTTCAGAAAACCTAGAATATTATTTAAATCTTTATAATATTTGGACTTCGTACGGAGTTGAAAGTGAGGGTGTGCTTATTTGCTACACCTCGGTTTACGGTAACACCAAAAAGGCTGTAGAGCTTTTAGAAAAGGAGCTTTTGGCAAACGGATGCCCAAAAGTCAGCGTTAACGACCTTGCAAGGTGCGATATGGCAGAGGCTGTAGAGGACGCTTTCCGTTACGGAAAACTTGTTCTTGCAACAACCACCTATAACGGCGAGATTTTCCCCTTTATGCGTGAGTTCTTGCACGAGCTAAGCGAGCGTGGCTTTAAAAACCGAAAAATCGGCATTATAGAAAACGGAAGCTGGGCACCTGTGGCAGCAAAAACCATTAAGAAAATGCTTGAAAACAGCAAAAATATTGATTTTACCGATACAACGGTTACCATACATTCCTCGGTGAAGAATGAAAATATAGAGCAAATTAAAGCTCTGGCAAAAGAGATTATTTAACATATTTGACTATTTTTTTAATAATGGTAAATAATAAAATACAACTAAAAGGAGGCTTTTGATTATGAAATATGTTTGCGATGTTTGCGGATATGTTTACGACGAGGAAGCAGAGGGTACACCATTTGCAGAATTGCCTGAGGATTGGACCTGTCCGCTTTGTGCAGTTGGCAAGGATCAGTTTTCCGCCGAATAATTAAATTTAAAACAAGCCCCGAATTTATTGCTTTCGGGGCTTGTTTTATACTATATGTGAATGTACTGAATAAAATGTTCAGTATTGTAAAAAGTAATTATTCCTTGATTTCCGCTAAGCAATATGGTAAAATGTACAAAATTAATGTGTTGTCGATTTGTGTCCAAAATCGTATGGATAAATAACATTTTATAAAAGGAGAAAAAATATGAGGGCTAAAAGCAAAAGACGCGAAAGCACCAAAGGTCTTGTACGCGGAATTGAAACTTTCATTGAAGTTATAATTTTATGTGTAACGTATTATTTGTTTTGGCGTCACGGATATAATCTTGATAGCTTTTTTACCGCAAGGGGAAAATATGTCCTCATGGGTATTTACGGAATAATATTTTTTGCAGTTGTAAAAAATTCGGACGGATTTCAGTTTGGCAACTTGAGAAAATTTGATTTATGCCTTGCACAGTGGGTGGGCATATTAATCACTAACTTTTTAACCTATTTTCAGCATTGTCTTATTCAAAACCATATGATAACCCCCGTGCCAATAATTTTGCTGACGGTAACAGAAGTCTTTATGGCAATAGCGTTTATATTCTTATATAACAGGATTTATCATAATACTTATGCTCCGCATAAAATGATTATGATTTTCGGAACCGATGAGGCTGTCGGTCTAAAAATTAAGCTTGATTCCCGCCGTGACAAGTATAAAATTGAAAAGCTTATTTCGGCTGAGGAAGATTTTAGTAAAATCTGTGAAGAAATTGTAAAATATGAGGCAGTAATTTTAAACGATGTTCCTGCACAAATACGAAACGATATATTAAAGTTCTGCTATGAAAATGAGTTAAGGGTTTATGTTGTTCCTAAAATAACCGACGTTATTTTAAGGGGTGCTAGAAGTGTGAGCCTTTTTGACACACCTATTTTTCTTGTTAAAGGCACAGGACTTACAATAACCCAAAAGGCCTTAAAGCGAATTTTAGATATAACGCTTTGTCTTATAGCTATGATTCCTGCGGCTCCTATTATGCTTGTAGTGGCACTTGCAATAAAACTAGAAGACGGCGGTCCTGTGTTTTATAAACAGAAAAGAGTTACACGCGACAGCGAGTGCTTTGATATTTTGAAGTTCAGAAGTATGATAGTTAATGCCGAGGCTTCGGGTGAATCTATTCCTGCTACTGGCAAGGACCCGCGTATTACAAAGGTTGGAAATATTATCCGTGCAATCCGTATAGACGAGTTGCCCCAAATATTTAATATTTTAAAGGGTGATATGAGTGTAGTAGGTCCGCGTCCTGAGCGTGTTGAGCATGTTGAGCAATACACAAAGGAAATACCTGAATTTGTTTATAGATTAAAGGTTAAGGGCGGTCTTACAGGATATGCACAGATTTACGGTAAGTATAATACCAGTGCGTATGATAAACTGCGTTTAGATTTAATGTATATAGAAAATTATTCTATTCTTTTGGATTTGAAGCTGATACTTACCACTATTCGTGTTATGTTCCAAAAGGAAAGCACCGAGGGCTTTGAAAAGCAGGCTGAAAACGAAAAATTGGTAAAAGAACTAATTGAAGAAACTAAGGTTGATACCGATAAGTAAAAGGCACTTGGGTTACTAAAAGGTAATCCAAGTATCTTTTTATATTATAAAAGAGGTCTATTATGAAAAAATCTAAATTGTTTATGAAATTGCCCGAATATGTATCTACTCCTGACGGTATGGCAATAGACGGCGAGGGGAACTTGATACTTGCATGTCCTAATTATGCCGATGAAAAAATGGCAGGTTGTATTTTAAAGATAGATAAGGATATGAATGTATACAAGTGGTTTGATGTTGAACCGCTTGCCGAAACGGGCTGTGCAAGACCAATGGGAATAGCTTTTGGTCCTGACGGAGACCTTTATATTTGTGATAACCAAGGTTGGTCGGGCAAAGAGGAGTTAGTTGGCAAGGGCAGAATTTTGAGGGTACATTTTGAAGATGGAAAGCCAGTAAAGACTACAGTAGTTGCAAAAAATATGGAGCATCCTAACGGTATGAGGATACGTGATAATTGTATTTACGTTACTCAAAGCACCTTAAATAAAGTAAAACATCCATCGGGCAAGCTTTTAAGCTGTGTCTACCGCTTTTCGCTTGATGATGAGAATATAGATATAACAAACACATTGGAAGATAAAAATATACTTACCACTTTTATTACAGAAAACGAGAATAATCAGTATGGGGTTGACGGTATTGAGTTTGACCGCGAGGGCAATCTGCTTGTGGGCAATTTTGGTGACGGAGCGGTTCATAAAATAACCTTTAATGAGGATTTGTCGGTTAAATCCAATACGGTTTGGGCAAAAAATATAGAGAATCTTTCCACTACCGACGGAATGATTATGGATAAAGAGGGAAATCTTTATATAGCCGACTTTAGTGCTAACGCCATAGGAAAAGTATCGCCCGACGGTGAGGTTTCTCGTATTGCACAAAGTCCCGACTGTGACGGCTTGGACGGCGGACTTGACCAACCCGGTGAGCCTATTATTTGGAACGGTAAGCTTATAATTTCTTGCTTTGACTGTGTGACGGGCGACGGGGTAGTTAACACCGCACACGAGTTGCCTGCAACACTAGCTGAAATAGATATCTAATATATAGATTTGATAGGTGGTTTAGAATGAAACCGATACTTTATCTTGTTATCCCTTGTTATAATGAAGAAAAGGTTTTAGTAAAAACAAAAGATATTTTTTTAAACAAAATAAATGAGTTAATCACTGCCGATAAAATCCATAAGAATAGCAGAATTTTGTTTGTTAATGACGGTAGCCGTGATGATACGTGGAAAATAATATCGGACTTGTCAAACGAGAATGAGCATTTTGTGGGCGTTTCTTTAAGCCGTAACCGAGGACATCAAAACGCACTTCTTGCAGGCCTTGAAGAAGCAAAAAATTATGCCGATATAATCATCAGCATTGACTGTGACGGACAGGATGATATAAACGCAGTAAATGAAATGGTAGAAGCTTTCTTTGACGGTGCAGATATAGTTTACGGGGTGAGAAGCAACCGAAAAAGCGACACCCTCTTTAAACGTGCTACCGCACAAGGCTTTTATAAAATTTTAAATCTTATGGGCGGTGAGATTGTTTATAATCACGCCGACTACAGATTAATGTCAAAGCGTGCTGTAGAAGAGCTTTTAAAATTTCAAGAGGTAAATGTATTTTTAAGGGGTATGATACCGCTTGTAGGTTTTAAAAGCACCTGTGTTTATTATGAACGTGGCGGTCGTATTGCGGGTGAAACCCATTATCCGCTTAAAAAAATGCTAACCCTTGCCTTTGACGGCATTACAAGCTTTTCTATTAAGCCTATAAGGATAATTTCTGCTTTTGGTTTTTTGGTTTCAATAATAGGTTTTTTGCTTATATTGTGGTCTATAATATGCCGTCTTACAGGAAATTCGGTTTCGGGCTGGGCGTCAACCCTGTCGGTTATAAGCTTTTTTGGCGGTATACAGCTTTTAAGTATAGGTGTTATAGGCGAATATATAGGCAAAATTTATATGGAGGTAAAAAAACGGCCTAGATATATAATAGAAGATAGGACCTATAAGGAAAAATAATGTATAAAACGTAATAAATAGTAGACATTTTCGTGTTTTTGTGATAAAATACCATTAAATTGTTTTGTTTTAAGGAGAGTAAATTATGGTAGATACTATACAAATTTTAGTTGCAATGCTTTTGTATATGTCGGCAGTAATTATAATCGGCATTACATTTGCAAAGCGTGCTAATAAGAATTCGGGTGAATTCTTTTTGGGAGGCAGAAGCTTAGGACCATGGGTTACTGCTATGAGTGCTGAGGCATCGGATATGTCGGGTTGGCTTTTGATGGGACTTCCCGGTGTAGCGTATTGGTGCGGTATTGCCGATGCAGCATGGACTGCAATAGGTCTTGCGGTAGGTACATATTTTAACTGGCTTATCGTATCAAAGCGTTTGCGTAGATATAGCGAAAAAGCGGGCGGAGCTATCACCTTGCCGGAATATTTTTCTAACCGTTTCCACGAAAAGAAAAAGGTTGTAATGACCATTGCGGCTGTGTTTATTCTCATATTCTTTACAGTTTATGCGGCAAGCTGCTTTGTTACCTGCGGCAAGCTGTTTTCAACCCTTTTCAATTTGCCTTATATACCCATGATGATTTTAGGTGCGGTATTCGTGCTTATCTATACACTTGTAGGCGGATTTTTGGCAGAAAGCGTTTCCGACTTTATGCAGGCTATAGTTATGATTGTTGCTTTAACACTAGTTGTGATAGTTGGTACTGTTTCTGCAGGTGGACTTGGTGTTGTAGTTGATAATGCAAAAGCAATACCTGGTTTCTTTGAATTTTTCGGTATTGCAAATCCAGAAGTTGTAGACGGTGTACAGCAGATAGCAGATGGCAAGCCCTTGTTTAGCGAGGCAGGTGCTTACGGATTTTTAACCGTTCTTTCCACAACAGCTTGGGGACTTGGATACTTTGGTATGCCGCAGGTGCTTTTACGCTTTATGGCAATCCGCGATGAAAAAGAGCTTACTCGCTCACGCAGAATAGCTACTGTTTGGGTTTTGATATCCTTGGCAGTTGCAGTATTTATAGGTGTTGTTGGCCGTTCGCTTTATCCTACAGAGCTTTTAACAAAGTCTACAGCAGAAAACATATTTATATTGCTTTCAACAAAATTATTCCCGCCAATAATCGCAGGCTTTGTTATGGCAGGAATTTTAGCGGCTACTATCAGTTCTTCCGATTCTTATTTGCTTATTGCGGCATCGGCTCTTGCTAAAAATATCTATCAAGGTATCTGCCGTAAAAAAGCTACTGATAAACAGGTTATGATAGTTACACGTATTACACTTCTTGCTATTGCTCTTATAGCTATTTTGATTTCACTTGATGAAAAGAGTGTTATATTTAAAATCGTAAGCTTTGCTTGGGCAGGCTTCGGTGCTACATTCGGACCTATTATGCTGTTCTCACTTTTCTGGAAGCGTACTACGAGAGCGGGTGCTGTTGCAGGTATGGTAGGCGGCGGCGTAATGGTATTTGTTTGGAATTTGCTTGTTCGTCCTATCGGCGTAGCAAATGCTTCTTTGGCATTCCTAAACATTTATGAATTATTACCCGCGTTTATATTCTCGGCTATTTGTATTGTGGTGGTTTCACTGCTCACTAAAGCACCGTCAGAGGAAATTCAAAAGGAGTTT
Source organism: Oscillospiraceae bacterium (assembly GCA_015065725.1). Lineage (GTDB taxonomy): Bacteria > Bacillota > Clostridia > Oscillospirales > Acutalibacteraceae > UBA737. The sequence goes on along the minus strand of SVPV01000019.1, from coordinate 20,375 downwards.
GACGAGGTTAAAAACGGCGTTGCATAATGCCCACTCTTTACAAGACTGTTTAATTATGTTATATTAATTATAAATACTTTGTTTAAAGGAGAATTAATTATGAAAAAACTTTTAGCACTTGTTTTAGCATTAGTTATGATGGTTGGTCTTTCTGCTTGCGGCGGCAGCGGCAAGGACGGAAGCTCTGCTAAAAAAACAACTATGACTATGGGTACAGGCGGAACAGCAGGTACATATTACGGTTACGGCGGAATTCTTGGAACTCAAATTAAAAACGAGTCTGGAATTACTGTAAAGGTTGTTTCTACCGACGGTTCTAAAACAAATATTCTTGGTATTGATACAGGCGACTATCAGCTTGCAACTGTTCAGTCTGACGTTATGGCTTATGCGTGTGACGGCAGCCGCTCTTTTGAGGTTGAGGGTAAGATAGATACCTTCCGCGTAATCGGCGGTCTTTATGCAGAGGCTGTTCAGCTTCTTACAATGAATCCCGATATTAAAACCGTTGCTGACTTAAAGGGCAAAAAGGTTTCTATAGGTGCAGCAGGCTCGGGCGTTTACTTTAACGCTATTGATATTCTTGCTGCCGCAGGTCTTAAAGAAACCGACATTAAGCCTCAGTATCAGTCCTTTGCTGAGTCTGCTGATGCACTAAAAGACGGCAAAATCGATGCTGCATTTATCGTTGCAGGTCCACCTACCCCTGCTATTCAGGAGCTTTGCACAACTTCTAAGGCATATTTAATTCCTATTGACGGTGTTATTGCAGAAAAGCTTATGGAGGATTCTCCCTACTACACAACATTTAAGATTCCTGCAAATACATATAACGGTCAAACAGAAGATGTTACAACCGTTACAGTTAAGGCTACTCTTATTGTAAGCAAATCAGCAACCGAAGACGATGTTTACGAAATAACAAAGTCTATCTTTGATAATATTGATGATATCAAGGAGGCTCACGCAAAGGGTTCAGAGCTTTCTCTCCAAAATGCCACAGACGGTATGACAGCTCCTTTCCATCCCGGTGCAATTAAGTATTTTGCCGAAAAGGGAATTACAGTTAAATAAAAACTATCGGTTTTGTTTTGATTAGTATTATTGGCTGTAATTGGTTTCAATTACAGCCAAAATTTTTGAATTGAGGATATAATCACTAATGAGTTTATTTAAGAAAAAATCAGTGCTTCAAAGTACAGAGCCAATGAATGTTGAAGAGGTTATGAAAAAATATGACCGAGAATCTAACACGAGGGTATGGCAGGGTGTGCCTAAGACGGTTGTTACCGGTATTCTTGCTTTGTTTTCGGCGTTCTGTATTTATGTAACGCTTTTTGCTACTTGGCTTGACGAGGTAAGGCTTACAACCTTTATGGCATTTATTGTCTTTATAGGTTATATTGTGTTTCCTGCAAGAAAAGGTAAACAAAAGGTAAATTATATGCCTTGGTACGATATTATTCTTTTAGTTTTAGGTACAGGGGCGTTTTTATACTTTACCGTTAATGCAAAATCAATTATTTCGCTTAGCCGAATTAATAATCTTGAGGTAGCAATCGGTATAGTAGGTATTTTATGCTTGGCAGAGCTTTGCAGAAGAAGTGTTGGACTTCCGATACTTTGTGTTGCAGGTGCATTACTTGTATATGCACTTATTTGGGGCTCTACTAACCCTGATATGTGGGCCAGAGTAACTAATATCGTAAAAACTCTTTTCTATTCTAAAGAGGGTATACTCTCAACCCCTGTTAATGTTTGTTCAAAGTATATTGTAATGTTCATAATTTTCGGTGCTTTCCTTGAAAGAACGGGAATTGCGGATTTCTTTATAAACATTGCAAATGCTCTTGTGGGACGTTTTTCGGGCGGTCCTGCAAAGGTTGCGGTTGTTGCCTCCGCTCTTGAGGGAATGGTTTCAGGCTCCTCGGTTGCTAATACTGTAGGTTCGGGTGCCGTTACAATTCCGCTCATGAAAAAAACAGGCTACAAGCCCGAGTTTGCGGCTGCTGCAGAAGCTGCTGCTTCTACCGGCGGACAGATTATGCCGCCTATAATGGGTGCCGCTGCATTTCTTATGGCAGAAACAGTAGGCGTTCCTTATTCAAATATTGTTCTTCGTGCAATTCTTCCCGCTATACTTTATTTTGCGGGCGTATTTATTACGGTTCACCTTGAGGCAAAGAAAGAGGGACTTCGCGGACTTACAAAAGAGGAACGTCCGAAGCTTTTGCCGCTTTTAAAGCAAAGCTATCTCCTGCTTCCTTTGATTCTTTTAATATATCTTGTGGGTACAAGCAAGCGTTCAATCGCCTACGCTGCCGCTATCGCTATTGTTGTTGCAATAGTTGTTAGTATGTTCGACAAAGAACACCGTATTACGCCTAAGCGTTTCGTAGAAGCTTTGGCGGCAGGCGGTCAGGGTATGATTACAGTTGCAGTAGCTTGCGGTATTGCAGGTATTGTTGCAGGTGTAATAGGTGTTACAGGCCTTGCATATATGCTCTTTAACGGAATCGTTGCCCTTGCGGGTAATCAGGTTATAATAGCACTTTTCCTCACAATGCTTTGTTGTATTGTTCTTGGAATGGGTGTTCCTACAACCGCGAATTACTGTATTATGGCGGCAACCTGTGCCCCCATTCTTGTACAAATGGGCGTTCCTATGATTGCGGCACACTTCTTTGTGTTTTACTTTGGTATTGTTGCCGACCTTACCCCGCCTGTTGCTCTGGCAGCTTATGCAGGTGCGGCTATTGCTCAGGCAAACCCAATAAAAACGGCATTTACCTCAACTAAGCTTGCAATTGCCGCATTCATTGTGCCTTATATCTTTGCATTAAGTCCCGAAATGCTATTTATTGGCGAGGGTGTTACAGTATGGAGTGTTATCCTAATTGCTGTTTCGTCCATAGTGGGAATTCTTGCAGTTGGTGCGGCACTCGAAGGATATTTTATGCGTAATATGAAATGGTATGAACGTATTGTTAGTATTATCGGCGGACTTTTGCTTATAATTCCGGGCATCGTTACAGATGCAATCGGTTTTGCATTAGTTCTAATAGTATTCCTTGTACAATATATTTCAGCTAAAAAAGAAAAGGCTATGAATTAATTAGTATATAAAAAACACAAGCGGAGTAATTATAATTCGCTTGTGTTTTTAGTGTTATTAGATATAATAAAAGAATAGAATGTAATATTCAAAAAACCTTGACTTAAAAATCAAAGAGTGATATAATAACAAAAAATAAAAATGTTGAAAGGAACCAGCTGTCTGTAGAGGAACGTTGGTTCTTTTTTGTTTTTATGGTTAAAATATGATATAGAAAGATTAAAAAAGGAGATAGGTGTTATGGAAATACAACTCCAAGAGCTTATTGACCAAATTAAAAAAGACGGTGTAGAGGCCGCCGAAACTGAGGCTGAGGCTATAATTAATGAAGCAAAGGATAAGGCTCAGAAAATTGTTGCTGAAGCGAAAGCAGAGGCAGATAAAATTTTGTCAACAGCTAAAGCTGAAAACGAACGTATGGTAAAGTCAAGCGAGGATGCCATTCGTCAAGCGGGACGTAATCTGCTGATATATTTTAGGGAAAGCGTAACAAGAGAATTAAACTTAATAATAGGTGAAAATGTTAACGAAGTGTACTCATCCGAAGTATTTGCACAACTGATTGTAAAGGTTGTTGAGGGTTGGGCAGGCAATTCTGATGCAGAAGATATAACGGTGATTTTAAATAGCAATGATTTGAATTCGCTTGAAAAAGCTGTGCTTTCGGCTCTTAAAGAAAGAATGTTAAAGGGCATTACCTTAAAGGCAAATGATAATTTTGATGGTGGCTTCCGTATAGCCCTTAACAACGGCGGTGCATATTATGATTATTCTGCCGAGGCGGTTGTAGATATGCTTTCAAATTATCTTAGTCCTAAGGTTACTAAGCTTTTGAAAGAGGCGTAAGTAGAATGGCTGAATATTATTTAGTATCTCAGTTGCCGTCCTTGGATGCGGTTGGTGAAAATACGCCGCTTCCCATTACTGAAGAACGTTTTTTAGAACTGTGTAATCAGCATTTGGTTAAAAAGGCACAAAAAGAAATACAACAAATGACACTTGTACCACCCATAAATCTTGAGGTGGCAAATTCGGCATTAATAAATGCTTGGAATGAAAGTGAACGAAATTTAAGACTGGCTCTCGGTAAAGTCAGGGCAGAGAAAATGAACAAGCCGTTTAATGTTGGAAATGTTATTTTGCCTGTTGAATATATGAGGGCTGCAAGCACTGCGGCAGAAATGGAAAATCCGATGGAAGCGGAGGAATATCTTAACCGCTATAGGCTCAGTATTTTAGAAGCACTAAGGCCGATGGATATTTTTTCAGAGGAATATATTCTGTATTACGGCATAAAACTCAAACTGCTTTTACGTAAAAGACTGTTTGATACACAGTCGGGCGAAACGGCGTACAAAAATATTTATAACTCCATTTTAAACGGAGATAGGTTGGAGGCTAAACAATGACCGAAAATAAAGGAAAGGTTGTAAGCATAAACGGAAACTTGGTGTCGGTTGAATTCGACGGCAATGTTTCAATGAACGAGATATGCTATGTTTTGGTGGCTGATACCGCACTTAAAAGTGAGGTTATCCGCATAAAAGGAAATATCGCACAAATACAGGTTTATGAAATGACCGACGGTATAAAATGCGGTGATGAGGTTGAATTTACGGGCGATATGCTGTCGGCAGAGCTAGGTCCCGGTTTGCTTGGACAAATATACGACGGACTGCAAAATCCGCTTCCTGTATTAGCAGAACAGGCAGGTTGGTTTTTAGAGCGTGGTAACTATGCTGACGGACTAGATTCCGATAAAAAATGGGAGTTCACACCTACAGCACAGGTAGGAGATACCTTGCGTGCGGGTGAGTATATAGGAACTGTCCCCGAGGGTGCCTTTACACACAAAATTTTTATACCCTTTTATTTGCTTGGCAACTATACCTTAAAATCAATAGCACAAAAGGGCGAATATACCGTTAAGGAAACCGTAGCGGTTATAACCGATGAGCGTGGACGTGACATTTCGGTTAGTATGTCTTTTAAATGGCCGGTTAAACGAGCTATTAGATGCTATAGTGAGAGATTGGCACCTGTGGAAACTATGGAAACCAAGGTACGTCTTGTTGACTCCTTTTTTCCTGTAGCTAAAGGCGGTACCTATTGTACCCCAGGACCGTTCGGTGCGGGTAAAACTGTGCTACAGCACACCACATCAAAATATGCAGATGTTGATATAGTAATAATTGCGGCTTGTGGTGAGCGTGCGGGTGAGGTTGTTGAAACACTAACCGAGTTCCCCGAGCTTACCGACCCTAAAACAGGACGTTCTCTTATGGAACGTACCATAATTATTTGTAACACTTCCTCAATGCCGGTAGCTTCCCGTGAGGCTTCGGTGTACACCTCGGTAACCCTTGCCGAATATTATCGTCAAATGGGCCTTAATGTTCTACTGCTTGCCGACTCTACATCCCGTTGGGCACAGGCACTTCGTGAAATGTCGGGCAGACTTGAGGAAATTCCCGGTGAAGAGGCTTTCCCCGCATATTTGGAATCCTATATCGCATCATTCTACGAGAGAGCAGGCTATGTACGTTTGCTAGACGGTACGACAGGCTCTGTTACAATCGGCGGTACCGTTTCCCCTGCAGGCGGTAACTTTGAGGAGCCTGTAACACAGGCAACCCTCAAGGTTGTAGGAGCATTCCACGGACTTTCCCGTGAACGCTCGGATGCAAGAAAATATCCCGCAATAGACCCGCTTATTTCTTGGTCAAAATATAAAAGTGTAATAGATACCGAAAAATCTGATTTTTGTAAAGGCATTCTTCATCACGGTGACGAGATTGGCTCGATGATGAAGGTTGTAGGTGAAGAGGGTACATCAATTTCGGACTATGTTGTTTATTTGAAATCCGAAATGCTAGATGCCGTATATTTACAGCAAAACTCTTTTGATTTGATTGAAGCTAATTGCGGAACTTCACGTCAAAGGTATGTTACAGATAAGCTTATTACTGTTTTAGGCAGTGAGTACGCACTCGAGAGCAAGGATGATGCACGCGTATTCTTCAACCGTATGAGACAGAGATTTATCGACTGGAATTATACCGAGTTCGAGAGCGACGCCTTTAAAAAGGCAGAGGCTGAAATTGATAAGCTCTACCGCGAGGGTGACGGTAAATTAGAAAGCACGGCAGAACGATTATTGAAGGACGGTGAATGAGAATGAATAAAGTTTATAACAAAATTGAATCTATCACCGGTAATGTTATAACCGTAAAGGCAAGCGGTGTGCAGTATAAGGAATTGGCTCAAATCAACACACGCTTCGGCAAATCGTTGGCACAGGTTAACAAGATTGAGGGAGATGTTGTATCTCTGCAGGTCTTCGCCGGCGGTCAAGGTGTTTCTACAGGCGACGAGGTACGCTTTTTAGGTCGCGAAATGCGGGTGTCTTTTAGTGAGGATTTGTTAGGCCGTATCTTTAACGGATCGGGAGAGCCTCGTGATAAGGGCCCCGCACTTACAGAAAATATGAAAGCTATAGGCGGACCGTCCGTTAATCCTACCAAACGTATTCTTGCTAATCGAATGATGAGAACGAATATTCCGATGATTGATATGTTCAACACACTGGTTGTATCTCAAAAATTACCGATTTTCTCTATTTCCGGTGAGCCTTATAACCAACTTCTTGCCCGTATTGCAATGCAGGCAGAGGCAGACGTAATAGTGCTTGGCGGTATGGGACTTAAATACGATGATTTCCTATACTTTAAGGATGAACTTTCAAAGGGTGGGGCACTCAGTAAGACGGTTATGTTTATTCATACCGCTTCGGACCCGACTGTTGAATGTATGATGATTCCCGATATGGCATTGGCTACAGCCGAGCAGTTTGCTCTGGAGGACAAGGACGTATTGGTGCTGCTTACCGATATGACCAACTTCGCCGATGCTATGAAGGAAATAGCAATTACACAGGAACAGGTGCCCTCTAACCGAGGATATCCCGGTGACCTTTATTCACAGCTTGCAGCACGTTACGAAAAGGCTGTAGACTTTGCGAATTCAGGCTCGGTTACCGTTTTGGCGGTTACTACTATGCCCGGTGACGACGTAACACACCCCGTTCCCGATAACACAGGTTATATCACAGAGGGACAGTATTATTTAAAAGGCGGCCGTATAGAACCGTTTGGCTCTCTTTCACGACTAAAGCAAAACGTAAACGGAAAAACAAGAAAAGACCATAGAGCACTTATGGATGCAATGATTCGTATGTATTCTTCTTATAAAGAAACGCTCGAAAAGAAAAACATGGGCTTTTCTATGAACCGTTGGGATGAAAAGCTATTAAAATACGGTGAGCTTTTTGAAAATAAATTAATGGATTTATCGGTCAATCTACCGCTTGAAGATGCACTTGATTTAGGCTGGGATATTTTAGCCGAGTGCTTCGAAAGGGACGAAACCGGAATTAAGTCAGACCTTACTGAAGAATTTTGGCCTAAAGGGTAAGGGAGGACGGTAGTTTTGGCAAAAATCAAACTAACTAAAAACGAGTTAAAGGTACAAAAAGACGCACTTAAAATGTACCGCAGATATTTGCCTACTCTGACACTTAAAAAACAGCAGCTTCATTCGGAAATTCGCACAATTAGGGCGAAAGCAAAAGCCGTGCGACAGGAAAAAGAGCGAATCGAAAACGGTTTTATGGATTGGATTGCTGTTTTTAGTGAAAAGGATGCTTTTCCCGAAGGAATTATCACCGTTAGCAATATCCGTAAAGGAAAAGCAAATATTGCGGGTGTTGATATTCCTACCTTTGAGGGAGCGGATTTTAAAAGAGGAGATTACAACCTATATGAAACTCCGCTTTGGGTGGATATAGCTGCAAACCATATGGAAAAGGCAATATCACTTGATTTAGAGGCTGAGGTACTCGATGAACAGGTAAGGCTTTTGGAGGAAGAGTTGCTTTCAACCTCGCAAAGAGTTAATCTGTTTGAAAAGGTTAAAATCCCTGAAACAGAGGAAAATATCAAAAAAATATCTATTTATATGGCAGACCAACAGGTCAGTGCCGTAGTGCGTTCTAAAATATCCAAACGCAAAATAGCCCTTCGTAATGCTGAGGCTTCCGACGGGGAGGTTTATTCATTATGATAGTACCTATGAAAAAAGTTTCCCTCATAACTATGGGAGACAAAAAAGAACAAACACTAAAAGAACTTCGCAAATTAGGGATTATTCACATTGAAATAACCGAGGGCTCGGGCGAACGGCTTTTAGAGCTTAAAAGTAATATCTCCTTACTTGAAAATGCAATTTTCGCAGTAGGAAAAAACAAGGAAGCTGAGTCTAAGGAGATAGACACTGTAAAATCTTTGGCTATTGCAACCGAGATTGCGGCTCTTGCCGAAGAAAAAAAGGCGTATAAGTCCGAATTGGTTTCACTTAATACAGAGCTTGAGCGGTTAAAAGACTGGGGCGAGCTTGAGCCGGACAGTATCGGCGAGCTAGCTTTAAACGGAATTGATATTTCGTTTTACGAAATGCCCAAAGCCGAATATAAAAAGCTTTGTGGCGATTTAAAAACCGTAAAGCTTTGTGAAAATAAATCTTCGGTTAAATTCTTGTTGCTTAAAACCGATTTTGAGAGTGAGGCTTTAGCTTTAGACTCTTTAAATGGCTATCGTTTAGCATTACCTCAGATGTCTACTGATGAAATGAGGCAAAAAATCGACGAAGCAAATGATCGAATTAAAACAATAGACGACAAGCTTTCAAGTTACGCAAGCTTTGTTTGTAGCTTTAAAAAAGCTATAAACGAGTACCATAAGGAAATTGAGTTTGAAACCTATGCTACGGGCATGGAAAACGAAAGCCTGTCGGACGATAACAGCAAAGCCATTTGTGTATCCTATTTTAAAGGATATATTGAGGCGGAAAATGCAGAAAGACTAAAGGAAACCGCCGCTAATAACTCTTGGGGACTTCTTTTAGAAGAGCCGAGCGAGGAAGACAATGTTCCTACTAAGCTTAAAAACAATAGGTTTGTAAGTCTTATTTATCCGCTAACCGACTTCTTGGGTACGGTGCCTGGATATTTCGAGTATGATATTTCGGGTTGGTTTTTAGCATTTATTCTTATCTTTTTTGGAATAATCTTCGGTGACGGTGGATACGGATTGTTGATTTCAAGTGTTGCGGCAATTCCGATTATTAAGTCGCTCATTTCAAAAAAGACAGTTTCGCCAATGTTTTTGCTCGTGCTGCTTTTCGGTTTATCGACGGTTGTGTGGGGTACTCTTACTTGTACATGGTTTGGGCTTTCTCCCGAGCAACTGCCCGAATGGCTTAAAAGCCTATCGATACCCGTAATTTCAAATGTCTATGCAGATAAGATTTGGCAACTACCTTGGACTTCTAGAGGTGTTGGTCTTACTACCGCACAAAATTTACAGATATTCTGTTTTTCTCTAGCACTAATTCAACTTACTGTAGCACACATTAAGGGGGCTGTACGAAACAGAAAATCTTTAAAAATGCTTGGAGATATAGGCTCTATATTACAGCTAACAGGCATCTACTATATAGTGCTTAGTCTTGTTGTAAATGCACAGGTGTTCAGCTTTGGTTTGGTAGTAGGCGGTATTCCTGTTGGCACTGTAGCTATTGTGTTTATAGCAGTAGGCTTCCTTTTAAGCTTTGTATTTTCAAACTACGAGGGAAGTGTTATAAAATCTATACTTTCAAGCCTTACTAATATAGTTTCTGTCTTGCTTGGTGTAGTAAATGTATTTTCGGATATCGTTTCTTATATACGCCTTTGGGCAGTAGGACTTGCAGGTGCGGCAATATCAGCAACCGTTAACGAGTTGGCAGGACCGCTTTTGGGCAATTTCTTGTTTATGATAGTTGCGATTGTTCTGTTGGTGTTCGGTCACGGACTTAATATGATACTAAATGTTTTGTCGGTAATCGTTCACGGAATAAGACTTAACACACTAGAGTTTTCGTCACATTTAGATATGTCCTGGAGCGGACATAAATTTAAGCCTTTTAAGGAATAAATCAATTTAAAGGAGAATAGTTATGAATTTAGGATTATTATCAACAGCATTAGTTATGGGTATTGCCGCAATCGGCTCGGCTATCGGTATCGGTATTGCAGGTCAGGCATCAATCGGTGCTTGGAAAAAGTGTTATATGAATAATAAAGCAGCACCGTTTATATTGACAGTTTTTGCAGGTGCACCGCTTACTCAGACCATTTACGGCTTCCTTTTAATGCAACAGATGAAAGCGTCTGACGCTGACCCTGCATTCTTGCTGGGTCTTGGAATTGCGTCAGGTGTAGCTATGGCACTTTCTGCTATCTATCAAGGAAAAGCAGGTGCCGCAGGTGCAGATGCACTAGCCGAAACAGGAAAAGGCTTTTCGCAATATATTACCGTTGTAGGTCTTTGCGAAACCGTTGCGTTGTTCGCACTAGTATTTAGCATGGTTGCTTTGGGATAAGTCCTCTAGATACTTAAGGCAATATATAAAAACAGCCCTACACTCTTATTGAATGTAGGGCTGCTTTTTTGTTTTATAACTTTTTTATTATGCCGCAGGCAATTTTTTCTCCCGAATTTCCCGAAGGTTGAGAAGTAAAATCATCTGCCATATCGTGAATAACAACGGTACGGCCAATAATATCTGAGACTTTAAAACGGTCGGTTAAAACTGATGAATGTGCAGTATCGCCACAAAGCATTAATGGCGGTAGGTCACCCGCGTGTTTGGGATGGGGAGTACCGTCTGGATTATAGTGGCTTTTAGTGTTTGAAAAATCTATTCCGCCGCAATCACCGCCCTCGTGTATATGAAAGCCAAAAAAGCCTGTGTCGGTATTTGGCAGACCTTTTATGTCGGCAACTATTAGGACACAACTTTGTTTTTGGTAAAATTTAATTATGCCACTAACGGTCGGTGTGGAATTTCCGCCGCCGATTAAGGCTATTGCTTGAGGTTTACAAAAATTACAATTCATATTATAATCACCTAATTACAATGTATGTTTTTAAATGTGACTTTGTGATTTGCAATTATAATCGTTAAAAAATAGATGTAAAATGCTCTAAAAAACAGTTTTATTTATCCAAAATTAAAGAAAAACAAAGAAAAAACAAAAAAATTCAACATTTTTTTAAAGAAAAAGGTTGATTACTGAATAGAAATCAGTTATAATAAGATAGACTAATAATGTTATGTGTGGTTTTGCACCCTTTTAAAAAGGTCACTGTGAATTTATCCGCCTTTTAGTGTGGTATTGCCGTATTTAATATTTATAAATTTTAAGGTTATTCTTTGTTGTTAGGAGAATTAAAATATGGAGAGATCAAAACGAATAGAAGCACTGGATAAAAGACCGGTTAATCTTGACGGTTTTATAAACGAATGGCCCGAAATGGGTTTTGTTGCTATGAGCAGTCCTTATGACCCAAAGCCGTCTGTTAAAGTTTTGAACGGAAAAATAGTAGAGCTTGACGGAAAGCAGAGAAGCGATTTTGATTTTATAGACCAGTTTATCGCTGACTATGCTATAGATATCGACAAAACAGAGGCATCTATGGCTGTATCGTCTTTAGAGATAGCTAGAATGATTGTTGATATAAATGTATCAAGAAAAGACGTTATTGAGCTGATTTCGGGTATAACTCCTGCCAAAATGGTAGAGGTTATGAATTACCTTAATGTTGTTGAGCTTATGATGGGTATGCAGAAAATCCGTGCAAGAAAAACACCTGGAAACCAAGCACATATAACCAACCTAAAGGACGATCCGGTACAAATCGCTGCTGATGCGGCAGAGGGTGCTTTACGTGGATTTGCTGAAGAAGAAACCACTATGGGTGTTGCAAGATATGCACCGCTTAGTGCAATTGCTCTTTTAATCGGCTCACAGGTTGGTAGACCCGGCGTTTTAACCCAATGCTCTGCTGAAGAAGCAACCGAGCTTGAGCTTGGAATAAGAGGTCTTACTACATACGCTGAAACCTTGTCGGTATACGGAACAGAAAACGTATTTGTTGACGGTGACGATACACCCTACTCAAAGGCATTTTTGAACTCTGCTTATGCTTCAAGGGGCTTAAAGGTTAGATTTACATCGGGTGCGGGCTCGGAAGTTTTAATGGGCAGCAGTGAAAAGAAATCTATGCTTTATCTTGAATGCCGTTGCTTGTATGTTACAAAGGGTGCAGGAAGCCAAGGTATACAAAACGGTTCTGTAAGCTGTATCGGTATTCCCGGTGCGGTACCTGCAGGTATTCGTGAGGTTATTGCAGAAAATTTAGTAGCCGCACTTTTGGGACTTGAGTGTGCATCTTCAAACGACCAAAGCTTTTCAAATTCAGATATGCGTAGAACGGCTAGAACAATGCTACAGTTTCTACCGGGTACTGATTTTATATTCTCGGGTTATGCGGCAGAGCCTAACTATGACAATATGTTTGCAGGCTCGAATTTCGATGCCGAAGATTTTGACGACTACAATGTACTGCAAAGAGATATGCAGGTTGACGGCGGTTTAAGACCCGTAACCGAAGAAGAGGTTATAAAGGTTAGAAACAAGGCGGCAAAGGCTGTTCAAGCGGTATTTAATAATCTTGGCTTATCTCCTGTTTCTGATGAGCAGGTTGAAAGGGTTACCTATGCACACGGCAGTAAGGACACCCCCGCAAGAGATGTTACAGCCGACCTTATGTCAGCCGAAGATGTGCTTAAACGCGGCATTACAGGCGTTGATATTGTTCGTGCTCTTGCAGAGTCGGGCTATGAGGATATAGCCGATAATGTATTAAGTATGTTAAAGCAGAGGGTTGTGGGTGACTATATGCAGACATCTGCAATTCTTGATAAGGACTTCAACGTACTATCGGGCGTAAATACTCCGAACGACTATATGGGACCGGGAACGGGTTATCGTGTAGAGGGCAGCAGATGGGAAGAAATAAAGAAGATTCCTCATATTATCAATCCGCAGGATATATAAGGAGAAAACAGTATGCAAATTAATGACGAATTAATTAAAAAAATTTCGCAAATAGTAACCGAAGAGCTGTTGGCTATCGGTGAAAAAAATCAAGGCGGAAGCTCTGCACCCTCAATGCTGGGACGCGACAGAATAAACGAAAAGAAGTCCGACTACTCGTCATATCCTAAAGCACAAAAGGGTACGAACCCTAAAGAAATTGTTATAGGTGTAGGTGCGGCATTCCAAAGAGAAATTAAAAGAACTATTTGCAATATACCGCTAGACGACGTTATAAAAAATGTTAAAGCAGGCATAGAGGAAGAGGGAATGGTAGCACGCGTTGTTAAAATTCTTGATACCTCTGACGTATGCTTTATGGCTTTAGAGGCGGCTAAAATTTCCGGCTCGGGCTTTGGTGTCGGTATTCAGTCAAAGGGAACAACCGTAATTCACCAAAGGGATTTATATCCGCTTTCAAATCTTGAGCTGTTTCCACAGGCACCATTAATGACACTTGAAACATACAGACAAATAGGAAAAAATGCTGCAAAATATGTTAAGGGTGAGCAGGTTGTACCTATTCCGTGTACAAACGACCCTATGTCAAGACCGAAATATCAGGTTAAGGCTGCACTTATGCACATAGCAGAAACAGAGCAATTAGACCCGAAACTCGGTATAATTGAATGGGAGGGAAAATAATGCAATACCCATTAGGCGTACATAATAAAGACAGTATAACTTCAAAAACAGGCAAGAAGCTGACCGATATTACTTTAGAAGAGGTAATGAAGGGGCATGTTTCTTCGGATGATATAAAAATTTCAAAGGAAATGCTAAAGGCACAGGGTCAGGTTGCAAAGGAAAACGGCAATGCACCTATGGAAAAGAATTTTGAAAGGGCAGCAGAGCTTGTAGACGTTCCTGATGACATTATTTTGAAAATGTATGATAAGCTTCGTCCAAACCGTTCTACAAAGTTAGAGCTTGTAACAATGGCACAGGAACTTATTGAAAAGTACAATGCAAAAAACTGTGCGAAGCTTGTGCTTGAAGCGGCAGAAGTGTATGAGAAAAGAGGAATTTTACTTTAATGTATATTGCTGGAATAGATATCGGTAATTCTACAACTGAAGTATGTATAGGCCAGATTACCTTAAACAATGAGGTAGTCTTTTTGGCAAGCACTTCTTGTGCTACAACCGGCACAAAGGGAACTATCGCAAATACTCACGCAATAAAATCTGCTCTTAAAGAAGCTATGAGCAGTATCGGCAAAGAAGTATCTGACCTTGATTTAATAAGATTAAACGAAGCGGCACCCGTTATAGGTGATACCGCTATGGAAACCTTGACCGAAACAATTATTACCGACTCTTCTATGATAGGCCACAATCCGTCAACACCGGCAGGCTTTGGTCAGGCGGTGGGCGAGATATTGCTTATTAATAACCTTTCGGGTGTTAAAGAGGGAAAACCCTACATACTTGCCGTGCCAAAGGAATATCCTTACGAGGCAGTGGCACAGATAATAAACGAAATTTCAAAGGTTATTGATATTGTCGGTGTTATTCTTCAAGCGGATGAAGCGGTGCTTGTTGAAAACCGACTAGATAAAAAAATACCGATTGTAGACGAGGTAGCGAGAATAGACAAGATACCAAAGGGCGTTATGGCAGCAATCGAGGTAGCATCTGCAGGTCAGACAATCAGAATGCTTTCAAATCCTTACGGTATAGCAACTCTGCTTGGCTTAAATGCGGAAGAAACCCGTATGATAACCCCTATCGCTAAGAGTCTTATAGGAAAAAGAAGTGCGGTTGTATTAAAAACACCGGGCGGAAATGTGCAGGAAAACCTACTTCCTGCAGGTGAAATATATTTAAAGGCAGAATACGGTGGAAACGTTAATATAGACGAGGGTGCCGATAAAATAATGGAGGCTGTAACAAAGGCAAGGAATATTCAGGATATTCTGGGTCAAGACGGCACTAATATCGGCAATATGTTTAAAAATATACGTAACAGTATGAAGCAGATAGATGAATCGGAAGAACAGGTACACATTACCGACATTCTTGCGGTTGATACAATGGCTCCGGTTTTAATATCGGGTGCATTGGCGGGCGAAACCTGTCTTGAAAAGGCGGTGGGCGTTGCCGCAATGGTAAAAACCCAACAGCTTCCTATGGAAAAAATTGCAGAGAAGCTAGAGAACGAGCTAAACGTCAAGGTGGTTGTTGCAGGGGTTGAGGCAATTATGGCTAGCTTCGGTGCACTTACAACACCTGGTACAAAGCTTCCTCTTGCTATTGTTGATATGGGCGGTGGCTCTACCGACGCCGCAATTATTACAAGCGAGGGCGATATTTCAATCACCCATAAGGCAGGTGCCGGCGAGCTTGTTTCTATGCTCATACAAACAGAGTTAGGTCTGGGCGACAGACACACTGCCGAGCAAATAAAGAGATATCCTTTAGCAAAGGTTGAAAGTCTTTTCCATATGCGAATGGAAAACGGACAAATTACATTTGTTGAAGATTCTATAGACCCACGTTTTTTTGGCAGAGTAGTGCTTTTAACCGAAAACGGACTGGTGAGAATCGAAGAGGATATTCCTATGGAAAAAATCGTTCAGGTTCGTCGTGAGGTTAAACAAAAGGTCTTTATAACCAATGCTATACGAGCATTACGCGAGGTGGCACCGCAAAACGATTTGAAGAAGATTTCAAATGTCGTTTTGGTTGGCGGCTCGGCTGCGGATTTTGAAATTCCCGAAATGCTTATGGAAGAATTTGCAAAATATATGATAGTCTGCGGCAGAGGTAATATTCGCGGTAGCGAGGGTCCTAGAAACGCGGTTGCGACAGGACTTGTGCTATCATACAGAAAATAACAACCAAAGGGAAGTTGTATAATGACAGTAAATAGACCTTCCATTTATATATACGTTAATAATCCCGATGGAAATTTACTTCGGGAAGTGTATTCGGGTATAGAGGAAGAGGGCGTGTTCTACGAAATAATAGAACGAAATGATACCGAGTTAAACCGCTTGGCATTTGACGCCGCAAACGATTCTATGCTAGGCTCGGGAATAGGAATTGTGGGCAGTAGTGTGGCTTTTCAAATTCGCGGCGTAAAGTATGGAAAAAATGTAGAGCAATACGAAAACCCAACACCAAAGCAGAGCAGAATAATCGGTGCAAACAGTGCAAGGGCAATAAAAAAAGTATCATTTAAATAGAAAGGAGTATCTGTTATGGCAATTTACACAAAATCAGGTGACGGCGGTACAACATCGCTAATAGGCAGAGCCAGAGTTCCGAAGTTTGACGAACGAGTTGAGCTTATGGGTAATATAGATGAGCTTAATAGTCAGCTCGGTCTTGTGAAGTCGCTTTCGTGCGATAAAGGCAAGGCAAATATAGAAATTATCCAACAGGATTTAATGAAGATTATGTCGGGCATAGCGGATTCTTCTAATAGTGATTTTAAGGTTTCCGACAGTATGATAGCAACCCTTGAAAGTAAAATAGATAAAACGGAAAATCTTTTTCCAAGAGAACACAAATTTGTGTTGTACGGCAAGTGTGAAGCCTCGGCTCATATAGATATTGCAAGGGCTATAGCTCGCAGAGTAGAAAGACGCTTTTGCAAGGTTGCCCAAATATACGGTGCAGACAATAAAGCGATAGTTTATATGAATCGTCTTTCCGATTATTTGTATGTTCTTGCAAGATATATTGATTTCCAAAATTAAAAAATACCACACCCATATATGATATGCACCTCAAAAAGTCAGACACTTTTGGAGGTGCATATTTTTATGGTAAAAAGGACAAATATTTAGAAAGTAACATATATGAGTGTTTTAAAAGATTTCTGCAAAACTTGACTAAAATAATAGAGCGTGTTATAATGACCGAGGAGATAAATACGAATGGAACCAGCTGTCTGTAGAGGAAGTTGATTCCTTTTTGTTTTTATAGTAAAATTAGGGTGTATGATGAATTTATGAAAAAACAAAGACCTCTAGTATCTACAACACACATCATATTGCTTAGTTTTTTGATAGCAATATTGATAGGCACATTATTACTTTCACTTCCCATAAGTTCTGCCGATGGAAAACCTGTTTCTTTTTTAGATGCACTTTTTACCGCAACGACATCCACCTGCGTTACGGGCTTGGTGGTAATACCGACCGTTTCCTCTTGGAGTGTTTTTGGACAGATTGTGATTTTGATACTGATTCAGATCGGTGGTCTTGGTGTTATCACCATTATGTCAGGTTTAATGATACTTCTGCACAAGAAAATGGGTATAGGTGATAGACTGCTCTTGCAAGACGCATTTAATCTAAATTCGCTTTCGGGACTTGTTCGGTTTGTAAAAAAGGTTGTAACTGGAACATTTATGGTAGAAGGTATAGGTGCTCTGCTCTATATGACGGTTTTTATACCTCAATTTGGTGCAAAGGGAATATGGATATCGGTGTTTACCTCCGTTTCTGCCTTTTGCAATGCAGGTATTGATATTATTGCCGAAAACAGCCTTTGTGATTATGCACTCAATCCCATAATCAATATTGTTACCTGTACCTTAATTATCTTGGGCGGTATCGGCTATGTCGTTTGGTGGGACGTGCTAAAGTGCTTGAAAAAGTCACGAACGAAGAAAGTGAGATTTTTTAGAGATCTTACCCTACACAGTAAAATTGCTATTACAGCAACTTTAATTTTGATTTTTGTGGGTGCAGCATTCATTTTTGCGTTTGAATATAATAATCCGCAAACAATGGGAGACTATACTTTGCTTCAAAAAATAGAAGTGTCCCTGTTTCAGTCGGTTACAACGAGAACCGCTGGCTTTGCGACAGTGCCGCAGGAAAACCTCACTAATGCAAGTGCTATTGTATGTTTGCTTTTGATGTTTATCGGCGGTTCACCCGTTGGCACAGCCGGAGGCATTAAAACGGTCACATTTGCTGTTATTATTGTGGCAGCGATTGCTTCTATTCGTAATAAAGAGGATACCGAGGTGTTTGGCAGACAGCTCACAAAACAGGCTGTTAGCAAAGCAGTTGCTGTTACCTGCATGTCTTTTATTATAATGTTTACTTCAACGGTTTTGCTCTCTGCGACGACGGATGCAAATGCATTGGATATTGTTTATGAAACGGTTAGTGCTACCGCAACTGTGGGACTTACAAGAAATCTTACGGCATCTCTCGGTAGTGCAGGTAAACTTATAATTATCATAACAATGTACCTTGGCAGAGTAGGTCCAATATCGCTTGCCGTTGCATTTAAGCGTAGCAAGGATAATCAGAATATCGTAAGAAACCCCATCGAAGAAATCAGTGTGGGATAGAAAGGGATAAATTTTATGAGTATAAATAAAACATATGCCGTATTAGGTCTTGGCAGATATGGCAAAGCCGTTGCAGAAGAACTTGTAAATAATGGCGTAGAAGTTCTGGCTGTTGATATCGACCAAAATAATGTTAACAACGCAATCGAAACTATACCGGTTTGCAAATGCACTGATATTACTGAGCCGGAGGCGATAAAAAAACTTGGGATATCCAATATCGACGTTGTCATTGTTGCGATGGCTAGTAATCTTGAAGCAAGCGTTATGGCGGTAATGCTCTGTAAGGAAGCGGGCGTACCCACCGTTATTGTTAAATGCGGTAATGAAATGCACCAAAAGATTTTAAGCAGTGTGGGTGCCGACAGGGTGATTTTCCCCGAAAAAGAATCGGGAATAAGACTTGCCAAAAATTTGCTTACATCAGGATTTTCAGAAATGATAGAGCTTTCCGATGAAGTGTCTATGGTAGAAATCGACGTAAGAGATGAGTGGGTCGGCAAAACACTGATAGAACTTAGTCTTCGTAAAAAATATTCCATTAATGTAGTTGCAATACGAAACGATGATAAAATCACCACAACAGTTGATCCAGCACTCCCTCTTGAAAAAGGAATGCAGCTTATCGTTATTGCTAATACCCTAAAATTGAAAAAATTGAAATAATGTGGTGAGTAAGAATTAAAAAGCGTGCTTCCGTTTGAGTATAATAATGGCAATGTTCCATATACTAACTCCACACCATTAAATAGTGAAAAGGAGTTTTTATATATGAAGGCAACAGGAATTGTGAGAAGAATAGATGAATGAGGTATAATAACACCAAGAGTTATAAAGCCCTATAAACACTAGGATTTTCGGGATATTTTTGAACAAAAAAATTGATAAAAAAAGCATATTTGACCTATACATAGCAAAAAGCGGAGTGATTTCACTCCGCTTTTTGTTTAACCGTTTAAAACACTTAAAACACCTTTTTTTATATCTTTCATTCCTTGTATTGTAGGATGACCACATCTTTTATCAATTGAGTCGAAAGTTATGGATGTTATGTTATATTTTGCACAAGCCTCTTTCATACAAGAAGCAATTTCAGGTTTGATCTCGGTGTTTATCAGGCAGTAAATATCTGCTTGCGGTAAAGTTTCCTTTAAAAAATTCAGAAAGTAACATACTGCAGGTAATACGGAATATAATTCATTGTCTTCCCAGTCGCTATACTTTATTTCTCCCAAGGGGGCGTTTGACCAACTATCGTTTGTTCCGCCAAAAACAAACACTGTATCAATTTGATTTTTTTCAAAAAAATCGCTCTCTATTAGTTGTTTTAATCTATATATAAAAGAAGATGATTTGGAACAGTCAGTATTATTATAACCAGTATATCCGATGGTTGAACCCGACCAACTATTATTTAAAACAAGATTTAAGTTTTTCTCTTCAACGACTTGATACCACCATGTTTCATTCACTTTTGTTACGTCTGTTTCTGGACGTTCATTTTCAGAGTAATATACTGCATAACCTTCGGGAATATAACCGTTAAAGGTTGAATAACTGTCTCCAAAAATTAAGGTGTTGTTTTTCATTATAATTAACCTGCCTCTTTAAAATTTTTTATAATTATACATTTTTTAAATATGCGTTGCAAGTATAAATCCCCTCCAATTACAAATACTAACAACACAATTTGTAATTTAAGGAGAAATGTATATATGAAAGCAACTGGAATAGTTCGAAGAATAGATGCTGGTGTTATTAAAACACCAAAGATTTACATAGCAAAAGCGAGGTGATTTCACCTCGCTTTTAATTATATTCTTTCACTAATTCACATTAAAATCTATTTAAGAGAATTTTTATAACCGGTGATAATGCTTTCAATCGTGGAGCCGGATTTCA
>SVPV01000018.1 GCA_015065725.1 Oscillospiraceae bacterium | reverse complement strand
ACGCCTTGGAACGGTAAAGAAAGATTAGGCTGTAATATGCGGACACCTGTCAAGCACATTTGCTTTATTGAGCGAAGCGAAAATAACTATGTGGAAAAGCTAGAGCCTAGCGAAATTATTGATTTAATATTTAATCAGGTATATATGCCGAAAGACCCGATTGCTGTTGCAAACACAATGGGGTTGATTAACCGTTTTATAAATTGCTGTTCGATTTGGAAAATTCATTGCAATATGGATATTTCCGCTGCCGAAGTGGCATATAACAGCATTTTTGGCAACAATACATAAAATGATATAAAACATTGAAATCGGGCGATTAATAATCGCCCCTACATTAAAAATTATATTCACATTGTAGGGGCGAACATTGTTCGCCCGTTAATTTTATTTGTGAAAACGGACTGTCAAGACCGCCGGTCCCTACAGCACATCAATTATTTTTATACAGATAAAATAAAACCGAGGGTGGAAAGAAAACTTTCTACTCTCGGTTTTTATTATTTAATCATTTTACAGATTATTCTGCTGCGGGTGCTTCGACTGTCTCAGCAACTTCCTCAGCAACTTCCTCAGCAGCTACTTCTGCTACAGGTTCCTCAGCTACTGCTACAACCTCGTCAGCAGCGGCTGCGTCTTCCTCTTTTACCTCCGGCTCAAGCAAAGCACGGATAGAAAGGCTTACACGCTTCTTCTCGGTATCAACCGAGATAATCTTAGCCTCAACCTCTTGACCAACTGTAAGCTCATCCTGAGGCTTTACAACGTGCTTATTCGCAATCTGTGAAATGTGAATAAGACCATCAACACCCGGGATAATTCTTGCAAATGCACCGTAGGTGGTCATACTTACGATTTTAACGGTAACAACATCGTCAACATTATAATTGGTGGTGAAGATTGTCCAAGGATTATCTTCTTCCTTTTTATAACCTAAAGAAATCTTTTTCTTTTCGGTATCGATAGCCTTAACGTATACCTCAACAGTATCGCCAACGCTTACAACCTCACTTGGATTTTTAATTCTTGCCCAAGAAAGCTCGCTGATATGTACCATTCCGTCAACGCCGCCGATATCAACAAAAGCACCGTAGGTTGTAAGAGACTTAACAGTACCTGTAAAGCGGTCGCCAACAGCAATAGATGCCCAAAGCTTTTCCTCAACCTCTTTACGCTGTTCACGAAGAACGCTACGGATAGAGCCGATAGCTCTACGTCCCCTACCGATTTCGATGATACGGAACTGTACCTCTTTACCCTTTAAATCCTCTAGAGAATCATTACGGGAAGCGGTTGCCTGCGAAGCAGGGATAAACACGCGTACGTTATTGGTAAATACCACTACGCCGCCCTTGATTACATCACTTACAACACCGGTGATGATTTCCTCTGAATCCTTAGCGGCAACTATATTGTCCCAACCGGCAATAGCATCGTAACGACGCTTTGAAAGCATTGCAGTTCCTTCCTGGTCATTGATTTTCATAATTATAAGGTTAAGCTCATCGCCAACCTTAACTTCCTCAGTCAAATTGACATTGGGATTTAAGGAATACTCATCCTTAGTAATGTAGCCTGCAAGTCCGCGGCCGATATCCACCTGAATTTCGGTAGAATCTACAGCAAGAACTACACCGCATACCTTTTGGTCGCCTGTCAAGCTGCTGAGAGAAGCCTCAAATGCTTCCTCATCCGTCATTTCCTCGAAGCTTTTTTGAACAGTATCATTTACCTCCATCTGTTCATCAACCGGTTGTAAAATTTCCGACATGGTTTTAATAACCTCCTTTATAATACCCGCCGGTGTAGATGCACCAGCGACAACCCCAACAGAACTACACCCAAAAAAATCGATTAACGGGATTTCCGCCGCCGTTTCAATGAGATATGTTCTTTGACAATGACGTGCACATACTTCAAAGAGTTTTGAAGTATTAGAGCTAAACCTACCCCCGACGACAACCATTACATCGTGGGTTTTTGAAAGCTCTGCCGCCTCGCTTTGTCTAACAGAGGTTGCATTGCATATTGTACCAAATATTTTGGCATTTGTACATACTTTTTTTAAAATTTCTTGGCACAAAATCCATTTTTTTTCGTTAAAAGTGGTTTGTGCGACCACAGTTAAGGTTTTTTTCTTTAAATCGGGATTATTTTCGAGCAATTTTTCGAGTTCTTCAGCATCAGAGAAGACCAAGCACTCAGAATTTGCATGGCCCATTATTCCGATAACCTCTTGATGAGCCTTGTCGCCTGCTATTAAAATCAGGTCGCCGTTTTTACTTTGTTCGTCCACGATTTTATGAATTTTAGAAACAAACACACATGTGGCATCAGCCACCTTAACGCCAAGTTCTTCTGCTTTTTCTATAACGCTACGCTCAACCCCGTGAGAACGCAGCACCAAGGTTTCGTTTTCCCTTACCTGCTCTGGTGACGAAACAATCCTAACTCCCTTTTGTGATAGCTCGTCTACAAGCTGAGGATTATGAATAATCGGTCCCAAGGTACAAACCTTTTCTTCTTTTTCCAAAAGGTCATACACCATTTTTACCGCTCTATCAACGCCAAAACAAAAGCCTGCGGTTTTAGCCAGTGTAATTTTCAAGCTATATCTCCGCCTTTTCTCTGATTATAGATAAAAGAAGCTCTAGCGACTCTTGGAACTCAAAACCTGTGGTGTCAGCTATAACCGAATCCTCAGCAGGCTTTAGAGGTGCTATATCTCTATGGGAGTCGTTATAGTCCCTCTTTACCATATCGTCATAAACTTCCTTATAGGTAACATTTTGATTTTTCAAAATTAACTCTTCATATCTTCTACGGCTTCTATCCTCGGCAGAGGCTGTTAAAAATATTTTTACTGTGGCATTTGGAAGCACCACTGTACCGATATCTCTGCCGTCCATAATAACATTGTTTTCACGAGCAAGCTTTCTTTGCATTTCAAGCAAATATGCCCTTACCGCAGGCTTTGCCGACACAGCAGACGCCATCATAGAAACCTCGGGTGTACGGATTTTATCCGAAACGTCCTCGCCGTCTAGGAAAACCCTCTGCTCACCCTCACAGAAACGGATATCAACCTTTGTTTCAGCCAAAATGCTATCAATATCAACATTAAGCTCGGTATTAGCACCCTTATCTATAAACTTAAGACCTACTGCACGATACAAAGCACCCGTATCCACATAAATAAAGCCTAGCTCTGCTGCTACCTTTCGTGATAATGTGCTTTTGCCGGCACCTGCCGGTCCGTCTATTGCTACAGAAATCATAAATCTTCTCCTCCCGCCTTCATACCGGCTAAAAAGCCTGTAGAAAAGGCTATTTGTAAATTAAATCCGCCCGTATAAGCGTCTACATCAAGCACCTCACCCGCAAAGTAAAGCCCACTCACCAATTTTGATTCCATAGTAGAGGGATTAACCTCGCGGACATTAACGCCACCGCTTGTTATTATAGCTTCTTCAATAGGCCTATAATCAACTATGTTAACCGTTAATCCCTTTATAATCTCAACAAGTCTAAAACGCTCTTCGCGGCTTAATTGATTGATTTTTTGATGCGGTGGTATTTTTGAAAGCGAAACCACAACAGGTATCAGTGATTTTGGCAGTAATGCGTCTAAAGAATTCAAAAAATCTTTATTGGCGTTTTCTTCAAAATCCCTTAAAATACGTTTATCAAGCTGTTCTACCGACAATGCCGGCTTTAAATCTATTTTTACAAAATACTGTTTTTTCTCAAGATTTTTTATATGTGCCGAAGCCGAAAGTGCTAGAGGCCCCGAAATACCGAAGTGGGTAAAAAGCATCTCGCCCATCTCGGAAAAAATCGGTTTTTTCTTACCCGTTTCAAAAAGCGAGAGGGTTACATTTTTAAGGGAGAGTCCCGAAAGTTTACTACAAAATCCCTCGTGTGCTACAAGAGGCACCAAGGACGGCTTTAGCTCGGTTACGGTGTGGCCTAGCATTTCTGCCATTTTATAGCCGTCACCCGTAGAGCCTGTAAGCGAATAAGACATTCCGCCCGTAGCAATTATAACGGCATCGGCCTCTATTTCCTCATTATTTTCAAGCTTTGCCGCGTGAACGGCGTTATCGTTTGCGATTACTTCAACCGCTCTACCCTTTAAAAACTTAACACCCGCACGCTTCGCGGCGTTTACAAGGGCATCTACTATATCTACAGCCTTGTCCGATTGCGGAAAAACACGCTGTCCACGTTCGGTTTTAAGGGGTACGCCGTTTTCCTCAAAAAATCTTATTGTATCAGCACTATTAAACTCGGAAAATGCCGAGTATAAAAACCTAGCATTACGCGGGATATTTGCCATAAGTGTATCGACATCCGAATTGTTTGTAACGTTGCATCTACCCTTACCGGTTATCATAACCTTACGTGCCATACGTTCGTTACGTTCAATTAAAAAAACGGTACTATCGGATAAAGCGGCTCTATACGCCGCCATTAGTCCTGCGGCACCGCCGCCTATAACCACTATCCGTTTCATACCGTTTCTCCCACAAAGTTTATTTATTAAGATATTCTTCAAAAAGCTCTACGCCTATACTTATACATTTAGGGCAAGGACAAAGCACCTTTCCTGTTTTACTGCCCTTAAGCTCGCCGCAGATTATTGAGCCTGCCTTTTCTTCAAACTCTTTTGTAAATTCGGCTACTATTTTATATGTATCCTTTTTAGAATTAGGTGCAGCTAAATTTGCAGTGCTGCTTTTCATACCAGCAAGCATACAAGCGGCTGACAATGCACCGCAAACTCCTTTTTCACAGCCACCGCCTAGACCTAAGCCCTCAGTAAGCATAAATAAGGTTTTCTCATCCAGTCCTAATTCGTCACAAAATGTACAAGCTACCGTTTGGGCACAGTTATAGCCCTTTGTGTGAAGCTCTGTCGCTAATTTTTGTTTATCCATTTGCTTTTCCCTATTCCTCTGCCAAAAATTCCTCAGGCGGATATTCGGCTTTCATATTTTCTAAAACAACCTTTGCCGCCTCATATACCTTTTCACCCGACTTATCCTTCTCAATAAGCGTACCCGCAATACGTCGATAGCAAAGCATTAATCCTTCGGGCAAATCAAAGCCGCTTTTTTCTTTAACCTTTTGGTAAATTTCTTTGTTTAGCATAAGCGGCTCGCCTTCAATAAAGGTTTCTCCCTCAGTTAAGCTTAGTAAATGTTGATAGCTTTCTTTATCAAGTATAAACAAAATTGCCTGCGGGTCGCCTGCAATCAGCGTGCTAAACTTTGTTGACGAAAGATA
Organism: Oscillospiraceae bacterium; assembly: GCA_015065725.1. GTDB lineage: Bacteria > Bacillota > Clostridia > Oscillospirales > Acutalibacteraceae > UBA737. The sequence continues at coordinate 37,964 of SVPV01000018.1, read as the reverse complement.
ATCTGCCTGAGTTGATTCGCTACCCTTTTCAACGCTACAGTTGATTGGAGTAACCTCAACGACACCGTCCTCATTTATATCGGTACAATATGGTGTTAATATTTCTTTAAAGCTTTCCATTTGCACATCTAAAATGCGATGATTAGTATACACCACAACCTCGATATCAGGTCTTACCTTTGTAACATAGTCGTAAACGCCAAAGCTTATAAGTCCAATTAAAAAAACCGACACAATTATAAGAACTTTATAATGATAGGCATAATTTTTAACCTTGCCCCAAAAGGTTTTTGGCATAGCGTCCTCTAGCTTGTGGGGATTCTCTGCCTTGATTTCGCCGCTCTCCATTTTTTTAAGCTCCATAAGCTCGGCATAGGCACGGCGTTGCTCCCTTATAATTTCATTCTGTTTTCTTTTGTTAGCCATAATATTTCATCCTCCGTAGCCCGACTTAAAAAATCAGTCTGGCTAATACCCGCAATTAATTCTCCTCGGATAAAACAGGCTCCTCCGCCTTTAATTCGCTAATATCGTAAGGCGTTGTTTGATACACAAAGTAATTAAGCCAGTTTGAAAACAGCAAATTAGCGTGTGAACGCCAAGTTACAAGCGGTGCTTCATTGGGATCATTATTCGGGAAATAGTTTTTAGGTATTTCAATTTCCTTACCCTCTGAAACATCACGCAGATATTCGTTTTTAAGGGTTTCGGCATCATATTCCGAATGTCCCATAACAAAAATCTGTTTACCCCCATGAGTTGACACGGCGTAGACTCCCGCCTCTTTTGAGGAAGCCAGCAGTCTTAGTTTACCAACCGCTAATATATCCTCCACCGACACGTCGGTATGACGCGAATGCGGTGCCATAAAGATATCATCAAAACCTCTAAAAAGTATAGAGCGTTTATAATCGACCGTATGCTCGAACACGCCAAAAAGCTTTTTATCAAGCTTTCTTTTATTAATACCGTAGTGATAATAAAGTCCTGCCTGTGCACCCCAGCAAATGTGAAGTGTGCTATGAACGTGGGTTTTACTCCACTCCATAATATCGCACAGCTCATCCCAATAAGAAACCTCTTCAAAAGCCAAATGCTCAACCGGTGCACCGGTTATAATCATACCGTCAAAGCTTTGGTCCTTTACATCATCAAAGGTTTCATAGAAAGCCAACAAATGCTCTACCGAAGTGTTTTTAGCTTGGTGAGTCTTCATTCTTATAAGCTTTAAATCCACCTGAAGCGGCGAGTTACCAAGCAGTCTTGATAGCTGTGTTTCGGTTTCTATTTTTTTGGGCATCAAATTTAGTAAAAGTATTTTTAAAGGTCGAATGTCCTGCGTAATAGCACGCTTTTCGGTCATAACGAATATATTTTCGTCGGCGAGCGTTTTTACTGCAGGTAAATCATTCGGTATTTTAATAGGCATTAAAACACACCTTTCGGATATTATTAAATGTTGTCAAGTGCCTGCTTAATGTCGGCAATAAGGTCATCCTTATTTTCAATACCGCAAGAAAAGCGTATTAAATCGGGCGAGATGCCTGCTGCAGCTAGCTCATCATCGTTCATTTGACGGTGGGTTGCATTCGCAGGATGCAAACAACACGAGCGTGCATCAGCAACGTGGGTTTCAATAGCTGCTAGCTTTAATCCCTTCATAAACTTTTCAGCCGCAGCTCTGCCGCCCTTTACGCCAAAACTTACAACGCCACAGGTACCGTTTGGCATATATTTCTGTGCAAGGTCATAATACTTATCACCCTTAAGACCGGGATAAGTTACCCAGCTAATTCTATCATCATTTGCTAAAAACTCGGCAACAGCCAAACCGTTTTCGCAGTGACGTTTCATTCTAACGTGCAAACTTTCAAGTCCTAAATTGAGCAAAAATGCGTTTTGCGGTGCTTGAATAGAGCCAAAATCACGCATAAGCTGTGCAGTCGCCTTTGTAATATATGCACCCTCAAGACCGAAACGCTCGGTATAGGTTACACCGTGATAGCTGTCATCAGGTGTACAAAGACCTGGGAATTTATCGGGATATTTTGTCCAGTCAAACTTACCCGAATCGACAATACAGCCACCTACAGCTGCACCGTGTCCGTCCATATACTTGGTAGTAGAATGGGTTACAATATCTGCACCCCATTCAAACGGGCGACAGTTTACAGGTGTAGCAAATGTATTATCAATAATAAGCGGAACGCCGTGTGCATGTGCCGCATTTGCAAAACGCTCAATATCAAGCACTGTAAGTGCAGGGTTAGCAATAGTCTCACCAAACACTGCCTTGGTTTCGGGACGGAAAGCTGCCTCTAACTCCTCATCAGAACAATCGGGAGATACAAAGGTAAAATTAATACCCATACGCTTCATTGTAACAGCAAAAAGATTATAGGTGCCGCCATAAATAGCAGAAGAACAAACCACATGGTCGCCGCATGAAGCTATATTAAACACCGAATAAAATGAGGCTGCTTGACCCGAAGATGTAAGCATTGCGGCAGTGCCGCCCTCCATATCGCAAATTTTAGCAGCAACATGGTCATTGGTAGGATTTTGAAGACGGGTATAAAAATATCCCGAAGCCTCTAAATCAAAAAGCTTGCCCATATCTTCACTGGTATCGTATTTAAAGGTTGTGCTTTGTATAATAGGTATTTCGCGTGGCTCACCGTTTTTTGGTGTGTAGCCTCCCTGAACACATTTTGTTTCAATTTTATAATTACTCATAGCAAATCCTCCAAGGTCTTGACGGCAGGTATTATTAATCAGATTTTTGCTACCATCAAGCACAATATTTATCCATTATTAATTATACACTTTTTTTACCACTCGTCAATAAAAACCCTCTATTTTTAATTGAAAATTAATATTTTAGAATAAAAAAAAGGCTATCCCAAATGGAATAGCCCTTTAAAAACTTTCTAACGGTTAGAATAATAAATTATTCGTTAACCTTGGTAACAACGCCAGAACCAACGGTACGGCCACCCTCACGGATAGCGAAACGAAGACCCTCTTCAATAGCGATAGGAGTGATAAGCTCAACATCCATCTCTACGTTATCACCAGGCATGCACATCTCTGTGCCTGCAGGAAGGGATACAACGCCTGTAACGTCAGTAGTTCTGAAGTAGAACTGAGGACGATAGTTATTGAAGAAAGGAGTATGACGACCGCCTTCATCCTTGTTCAATACGTAAACTTGACCGTGGAACTTTGTATGGGGGTTGATAGAGCCGGGTTTGCAAAGAACCTGACCACGCTCAACATCCTCACGAGAAACACCACGAAGAAGTGCACCAACGTTATCGCCAGCCTCACAGTAATCAAGTGTCTTGCGGAACATTTCCATAGAAGTAACAACTGTCTTAGCTCTCTCTTCGGTAAGACCGATGATTTCAACTTCATCACCAGCATTTAACTGACCACGCTCAACACGGCCTGTAACAACGGTACCACGACCAGAAATGGTCATAACGTCCTCGATAGGCATAAGGAAGGGAAGGTCAGCCTTACGGTCAGGAGTAGGAATGTAGCTGTCAACAGCATCCATAAGCTCTTTAATAGGAGCATAAACTGCATCAGCAGGATCTGTAGAAGCAGAATCAAGAGCCTTGAAAGCAGAACCCTTAACGATAGGTGTATCGTCGCCAGGGAACTCATAGGTATCAAGAGTCTCGCGGATTTCCATCTCAACAAGCTCTAAAAGCTCTTCGTCATCAACAAGGTCGCACTTGTTCATGAATACTACGATATAAGGAACGCCTACCTGACGAGCAAGTAGAAGGTGTTCTTTAGTCTGAGCCATAGGACCGTCAGTAGCAGCTATAACAAGGATAGCACCGTCCATCTGAGCAGCACCTGTGATCATGTTCTTAACATAGTCAGCGTGTCCGGGGCAGTCAACGTGTGCATAGTGACGTGCATCTGTCTCGTACTCAACGTGAGCTGTGTTAATTGTGATACCACGCTCTCTCTCTTCAGGAGCCTTATCGATGTTTGAATAATCCTCGAAAGAAGCCTGACCTTTAAGAGAAAGGAACTTAGTGATAGCTGCTGTAAGTGTTGTCTTACCATGGTCAACGTGACCGATGGTACCAATGTTAACGTGGGGTTTACTACGTTCAAATTTTGCCTTTGCCATTGTAAATTTCCTCCTTAAGAAAATTAAATATTAATTTATTTATAGTTTATCAAATAATAACTAAAATTTCAAGTATTATTTAAAGAATTAGTCCTTTTTAGTTCTTTGAGAAATAATCTTCTCTGCGATACTCTTCGGAACTTCTTTATAACCGTCCGGCTCCATTACATACTGACCACGTCCCTGTGTCTTGGAACGAAGGTCTGTAGCGTAACCAAACATATCGCCTAACGGTACACGGGAGTTAATCTGCTTAACGCCTGATCTATCCTCAAAGCCTTGGATTTCACCACGGCGAGAGTTAAGGTCACCGATAACATCACCCATATACTCTTCAGGAACGATAACTGTAACCTTCATGATAGGCTCTAAAAGAACGGGGTCTGCCTTTCTAGCAGCCTCTTTGAATGCCATAGAACCGGCAATCTTAAATGCCATTTCAGACGAGTCAACCTCGTGATAAGAACCGTCGTAAAGTGTTACCTTAACGTCAACTACCGGATAACCTGCAAGTACACCGGAAGAAAGAGCACCCTTAATACCTGTATCAACAGCCGGAATGTATTCCTTCGGAATAGTACCGCCTGTTACGGCATTGATGAATTCGTAGCCCTTACCTGTCTCGTTAGGTTCAAGAATAATCTTAACGTGACCGTACTGACCGGAACCACCGGACTGACGCTTATACTTGGTTTCGTGGTCAACTTTCTGACGGATACTCTCTTTATAAGCAACCTGAGGAGCACCAACATTTGCCTCAACCTTAAATTCGCGAAGCAAACGGTCAACGATGATTTCAAGGTGTAACTCACCCATACCGGCAATAATAGTTTGTCCGGTTTCTTCATCGGTATAAGCCTTAAATGTCGGGTCTTCTTCAGCAAGCTTTGCAAGAGCTAAGCCCATCTTTTCTTGACCAGCCTTAGTCTTAGGCTCGATAGCAACACGGATAACAGGCTCCGGGAAGTTCATTGATTCAAGAATTACCGGATGCTTTTCATCGCAAAGTGTATCACCTGTTGTGGTGTTCTTAAGACCAACTGCTGCAGCGATATCGCCGGCATAGCAGGTCTCAATATCTTCACGGTGGTTAGCGTGCATTTGAAGAATACGGCCTAATCTTTCCTTGCTCTGCTTTACAGAGTTGTATACGCTGGAGCCTGCATCAACAGAACCCGAGTATACACGGAAGAAGCAGATTTTACCAACAAAGGGGTCGGTAGCAATCTTGAATGCTAAAGCAGAGAAAGGCTCTTCGTCGGAAGAATGTCTAACTTCTTCTTCATCTGTGTCAGGGTTAACACCCTTAATGGCTTCAATGTCGGTAGGAGCCGGCATATAGTCAACTACAGCATCAAGTAAAAGCTGAACGCCCTTGTTGCGATAAGAAGTACCGCAGCAAATCGGAACCATCTCGTTAGCAATAGTTGCCTTACGGATAATCTTCTTGATTTGCTCAACAGAAGGCTCCTCACCCTCAAAGTATTTCTCCATAAGCTCCTCATCCATTTCAACAACAGACTCAATAAGAGCAGTACGGTACTTCTCGGCGATTTCCTTCATATCTTCAGGAATTTCTTCCTGTCTAACATCTTTACCAAGGTCATCATAATAAACCTCAGCAACGTTATTTACTAGGTCTACAATACCTCTAAAGGTATCTTCTGTTCCGATAGGAAGCTGAATCGGTACAGCGTTACAGTTGAAACGCTCCTTGATCATGTCAAGAACATGATAGAAATCAGCACCCATGATGTCCATTTTATTAACGTAAATCATTCTCGGAACGCGGTATTCGTCAGCCTGACGCCAAACGGTTTCAGACTGTGGCTCAACACCACCCTTTGCACAAAGAACGGTTACCGAACCGTCAAGTACACGGAGTGAACGCTGAACTTCAACAGTAAAGTCAACGTGTCCGGGAGTGTCGATAATATTGATGCGGTGGTCTTTCCAGAAGCAAGTTGTAGCAGCGGAGGTAATTGTAATACCTCTCTCCTGCTCCTGCTCCATCCAGTCCATCGTAGCACCGCCGTCGTGAGTTTCACCCATCTTACGATTAATACCTGTATAGAATAGGATACGCTCGGTGGTGGTTGTTTTACCAGCATCGATATGAGCCATAATACCAATGTTTCTTGTCATTTCAAGAGTTACTTTTCTTGGCATATTATCCTCCTAAATTTAATGCTAGTTTAAAACTACCATCTGTAGTGAGCAAAAGCCTTATTAGCTTCTGCCATCTTGTGAGTATCTTCACGCTTTTTAGCTGCACCGCCAACGCCGTTGATAGCGTCTAGTATTTCAGCGGCAAGACGTTCCTTCATTGTTCTTTCAGAACGCTTACGGCTATAAACGGTGAGCCAACGCAAACCTAAAGTCTGCTTTCTTTCGGGGCGAACCTCGAAAGGAACCTGATAGGTTGCACCGCCCTTACGAACGGCCTTAACCTCTAGTTGAGGCATGATGTTTTCCATAGCAGCATCAAATACCTCTAGCGGTTCTTTACCTGTTTTTTCACTGATAATGTCGAAAGCACCATAAACAATCTTCTGTGCTACACCCTTCTTACCGTCAAGCATTACGTTGTTGATAAGACGAGTAACAACCTTTGAATTGTAAATTGGATCCGGCAATACATCACGTTTTGCAATAAAGCCTCTTCTTGGCACTTTACTTCCCTCCTTCATAGTAATGATATCATTGGTACTCGAGTGACTTTTCCCGTCGCACCAAGCAAGGCGTAATAAATATATATATTAACGCCGCTGCTTGTTTTGCAGCAGAGATTTAGTCGTTTAATTACTTGGCACCTGCCTTTGGACGTTTTGCACCGTATTTAGAACGGCTCTGCATTCTCTTTGCAACGCCCTGTGTATCAAGGCTACCTCTTACGATGTGGTAACGCACACCTGGTAAGTCCTTAACACGTCCACCACGGATAAGAACAACGCTGTGCTCCTGAAGATTGTGGCCGATACCCGGAATGTAAGCTGATACTTCGATTCCGTTAGAAAGACGTACTCTCGCAATTTTACGAAGAGCAGAGTTCGGCTTCTTAGGAGTTGATGTCTTAACTGCAGTACATACGCCGCGTTTCTGTGGAGAGTCATTATCGGTAAGAGTTCTCTTCATAGAGTTGTAACCCTTTAAAAGAGCTGGAGACTTAGCCTTTTTCTCTACAGTTTCACGACCGCTGCGAACCAACTGGTTAAACGTAGGCACTATTACACCTCCCTATTTTTTCAATTCCGCGGAAAATGAACATAATCCCGCAGGTTAATACATAGTAACACAAAACTCTCGAAAAGTCAATACCTTTCGAGAGTTTTATTTAAAACATATTCACTTTCAGCTTTCGGCTATTACTTAACCATGCTTGCAACTTCAGCAGCGAAGTCGTCAACACGCTTTTCAATGCCCTCGCCCTTTTCAAAACGAACGAAAGAAGCAATAGAAATATCAGCTCCTAGCTGTTTTGCAGTATTTTCTACATACTTAGCAACGGTGATGTCGCCGTCCATAACGAACTGCTGCTCAACAAGGCAGTTTTCCTTATAGTACTTAGCGATTTTACCCTCAACAATTTTGCCGAGTACAGCGTCGGGCTTGTTAGCCATTTTAGGATCTTCCTTCATCTGTGCGATGAGGATATCCTTCTCTTTTGCAATAACCTCTGCAGGAACAGAAGCTTCATCAAGATAACTGGGGTTCATAGCGGCAATCTGCATTGCAACGTTTTTACCCATGGTAACAAAGTCTGCGTTGTCAGCAGCAAGGTCGGTGTTGAAGTTAACCATAACGCCGATTTTACCACCTGCGTGTACATAGTCAACAACCTTGCCCTCATAACGAGCAAAGCGACGAATCTTAATGTTCTCACGAATCTTAAGGAAAAGCTCTTGAACCATTTCTTCAACAGTCTGGCCATCCTCTGTGCATTTAAGAAGTGCATCAACATCAGCAGGGTTCTGTTTAGCAATTATAGTTGCCACGCGAAGTGCCAACGCCTTGAAGTCCTCACCGTTAGCAACGAAGTCGGTCTCAGCATTAAGCTCAACAACAACGCCTACGCCGTCGTTATTATATGTGCAAACGGTTCCCTCAGCAGCAATTCTGCTTGCCTTCTTTGCCTGAGATGCAAGACCCTTTTCTCTTAGGTAGTCACAAGCTGCATCCATATCACCGTTTGTTTCAACAAGTGCCTTTTTGCAGTCCATCATACCGCAGCCGGTCTTTTCTCTTAAAGCTTGAACGTCTTTTGCAGTAAAACTCATTTTAAGTTTCCTCCTATAAAGATTGTATAAATAATTATTCCTCGGTAGCTACTGCTTCTTCAGCCTCTACAGCCTCTTCTTCGCTATCGTTTGCAGCACTGCCCATTTCTTCACCCTGTCTGCCTTCGATTACAGCAGCAGCAATGGTTTCAGCAATAAGCTTAACTGCACGGATAGCGTCATCATTACCGGGGATAACTGCGTCAATTTCATCGGGGTCGCAGTTTGTGTCAACAATAGCGATTATCGGGATACCGAGTTTCTTAGCCTCTTGAACAGCAATTCTCTCTTTGCGGGGGTCAACTATGAAGAGTGCACCAGGGATTTTCTTCATTTCTTGGATACCGCCAAGGAACTTTTCAAGCTTTTCAATCTCAAGGTTAAGTTTAATAACTTCCTTCTTGGGAAGAAGCTCAAAGGTACCGTCGTCACGCATATTGCGTAATTGGTTTAATCTTTCAATTCTTCTTTTGATTGTTGTAAAGTTGGTAAGCATACCGCCAAGCCAACGAGCGTTAACGAAAGGCATACCGCAGTGGATTGCCTCTTCCTTAACAGAATCCTGAGCCTGCTTCTTTGTTCCTACGAACAAAATGTCCTTACCTTCAGCTGCGATTTCACGAGCGAAAAGATAAGCTTCGTTAAGCTTTTTAACGGTCTTCTGTAAGTCGATAATATAGATACCGTTACGCTCTGTGAAAATGTACTGTGCCATTTTGGGATTCCAACGTCTTGTCTGATGTCCGAAATGAACACCTGCTTCAAGAAGCTGTTTCATTGATACTACTGCCATTTGTTTTTCCTCCTGAGGTTTTTCCTCCATCCTGCAATAAACCGAAAACCGCCAAGACAGTGTGTCGGCACCTGTTCGGTTAGTGTGTCAGAATGTGTGTAATATTTTTTGCCACCTTTCGAGTAGCCGATAAATTATATCACAACAAAACCGTTTTTGCAAGACTTTTTTAACAAAATTTGAATTTTTTTCTTCTACTTGTTTTGAAACTTAAAATTTTAGTTTATTTTAAATAAATTTTTCGCTCTTTTTCTGTTTTTTTGTCCTACTCTTTTCGGTGTTTTCCATTGACAATTTAATGGAAAATGTATATAATCATATAAAATAATATTAAATAAAGGAGTATTTTGATGGCTTATTATTTTACCGAAACTTCCCATACCTTTAATGAATATCTGTTAGTACCGGGCTATTCCTCCTCTGAGTGTATACCCGCTAATGTCAGTCTTAAAACGCCCTTGGTTAAATTCAAAAGGGGTGAAGAGCCGGCAATTTCCATGAACATACCTATGACCTCCGCAATAATGCAGTCTGTATCTGGTGACAGATTGGCTGTTGCCCTTGCTCGTGAGGGCGGTGTTTCCTTTATATACGGCTCACAGTCTATCGAAGACGAAGCTGCTATGGTAGCAAAAGCAAAGGCTTATAAGGCAGGCTTTGTTGTAAGCGGCTCTAACATTACGCCCGACGGCACACTTGCTGATATTTTGGCTCTTAAGGAGAAAAACGGTTATTCAACCGTGGCTGTTACCTCTGACGGTACAGAGTCGGGCAAGCTTTTAGGTATAGTAACCGGTAGAGACTATAGGGTTAGCCGTATGGACCCCGCTACAAAGGTTAGCGAATTTATGACTCCTCTCTCTAGCCTTGTTGTAGCAGGTGCTGATACCACACTTAAACAGGCAAACGATATTATTTGGGATAATAAGCTAAACTCTTTACCTATAGTAGACAATAACGGCAACCTAAAATATTTTGTGTTCCGTAAAGACTATGATGCACACAAATCCAACCCTAACGAATTACTTGACGACCAAAAGCGTTATGTAATCGGTGCAGGTATAAACACACGCGACTATGCCGAGCGTGTTCCCGCTCTTGTAAACGCAGGTGCAGATGTGCTTTGTATCGACTCGTCCGAGGGCTTTAGCGAATGGCAGGCATTAACCCTTAAATTCATAAGAGAAAAATACGGTGACACCGTTAAGGTAGGTGCCGGCAACGTTGTTGACCGCGACGGCTTCATGTTCCTAGCAGAAGCAGGTGCCGACTTTATTAAGGTTGGTATAGGCGGCGGTTCTATCTGTATTACCCGCGAAACCAAGGGTATCGGCAGAGGACAGGCTACTGCTCTTATAGACGTTTGTGCTGCTAGAGACGAATATTTTGAGAAGACCGGCGTTTATATTCCTGTATGTTCTGACGGCGGTATAGTACACGACCATCATATGACACTGGCTCTTGCAATGGGTGCCGACTTCCTTATGCTTGGCCGTTATTTTGCAAGATTTGACGAAAGCCCGACAAACCGTATTGCGATGAACGGTAACTACTACAAAGAGTATTGGGGCGAGGGTTCTAATAGAGCTCGTAACTGGCAACGTTATGACCTAGGCGGCGATAAAAAGCTTTCCTTTGAGGAGGGTGTTGATTCCTACGTTCCGTATGCAGGTCCGCTCAAGGATAACGTAAACCTTTCTCTCAGCAAGGTTAAATCTACAATGTGCAACTGCGGTGCTTTAAGTCTTCCTGAGCTTCGTGAAAAGGCAAAGCTTACACTTGTTTCTGCTACAAGTATTATAGAGGGCGGTGCTCACGACGTTATACGTAAAGAGACCTCGGTAGGCACTATTAAGTAATTGGTTGACAAAATATAAAAAATTGTGTAAAATACTTATATAAAGTTAAATGCTATGATAAGCGTGAGTAGTTGGTTTTTGGTCTTTTAGAGAAAGGGCGGTTGGTGCAAGCCTTAAGACCGTGGCCTTCGAAGCTGGCTTTGAGCAGTTCCCGAAAGGGAAACCGGTAGCTCCCGTTATAGAGCAAGGTGCTATTCTTGGCACCTGCAGAGTGCAAATCCCATTGGGGTTTGAATTCAGGTGGTAACACGGATATTTCCGCCCTGAACGCCATAGCGTTCAGGGCGTTTATTTTTAAATTTTGGAGGTACTAAAATGAAAAACGAGCTACTTAAACTTTTATACCGTAATGCGACCTACACACACGAGGAATTAGCCGATATGCTTGGCAAGACCGCCGCAGAGATTGAAGCCCAGATAAAGCAATACGAAAAGGACGGCGTTATTTGCGGTTACAAGGCTATTATAGACTGGGAAAAGCTTGACGAGGCATACGTTTCGGCAATAGTAAACCTAAATGTTGTTCCTAAAGCCTCATCGGGTTTTGACGATGTTGCACGTCAGATTTCTGCATTCAGAGAGGTCGAGTCACTTTATCTTACCTCGGGAGATTGTGATTTAAGTCTTGTTGTAAAGGGTAAAACACTTCAAGATGTTGCACGCTTTGTGGCTAGAGAATTAGCCACTATAGATTCGGTAACCTCTACAACAACCCGTTTTGTAATGCGTCGTTATAAGGAAATGGACTCTGTGCTTTATAATGATAACGACGACCGCGAGCAGTTGTTTATTTAATATCAGCTGAACATTCCGCATTGATTGGAGGCGTTTTTATATGATAGATTATTCCAAGGTGTTAAATCCTGCTGTTACTGCGATTAAGCCTTCGGGAATACGCAAGTTTTTCGACATTGCCGCTACTATGGATGACGTAATATCTTTAAGCGTGGGCGAGCCTGATTTTCAAACCCCTTGGGCTATAAGAAAGGCAGGTATTGACTCACTTCAAAGAGGAAAAACCAAATACTCATCTAATTCGGGCGTGTTGGAGCTTCGCCGTGAGATTTCAAACTATCTTTCAAGAAAATACAATATAAAATATGAACCCGAAAATGAAATTCTTGTAACCGTAGGCGGAAGCGAGGCTATTGATGCTTGTATGCGTGCGGTTATATCGGCAGGCGATGAGGTCATAATTCCGCAGCCAAGCTATGTTTGCTATGAGCCTATGGCAGAGCTTGCAGGCGGTGTGCCTGTAATAATAGAAACTAAAGCCGAGGACGATTTTAAAATCACTCCCGAGCAGCTACGTAATGCCATAACCGAGAAAACCAAACTTTTGATACTCCCCTACCCCTGTAATCCTACAGGTGCTATTATGGAGCGTGAGGATTTAGAGAAAATTGCAGAGGTTTTAAAGGATACCAATATATTGGTGCTGTCTGACGAAATTTATTCCGAGCTTACCTTTGGCGGCAAACCCCACGTTTCTATGGCGTCAATAGACGGTATGTGGGAGCGTACCGTTACTGTTAACGGATTTTCAAAAGCCTTTTCTATGACAGGTTGGCGTTTAGGCTTTGCCTGCGGACCCAGTGAGGTTATGAGCCAAATTCTTAAAATACACCAATATGCAATTATGTGTGCACCAACAAATTCACAGTATGCTGCTATAGAGGCACTTACAAGCTGTGACGAGGCGGTAGCCGAAATGGTTGAAGAATATAACCGCCGCCGCAGACTTATAGTTTCGGGCTTTAATAAATTAGGTCTTACATGCCGCGAGCCTAAAGGTGCATTTTATGCTTTCCCGTCAATAAAATCGACAGGAATGACCAGTGAGGAATTTTGTGAAAAGCTTTTGTATAGCAAAAATGTAGCAATAGTTCCGGGTACTGCTTTCGGCGATAGCGGTGAGGGATTTGTAAGAGCTTCATACTGCTATTCTGTTGAGCATATTAAGGAAGCATTAAAACGAATCGGTGAATTTTTAGAAGAAATTAAATAATTTTAATATTTGTTTTTCTTTAAATGCTTTTTAAATTTAAACGGGCGAACAATGTTCGCCCGATTTTTTTATAAAAATTATTCGTATATCGTAGGGACCGGCGTCCTTGACGGTCCGTTTATTTTGTTCTAGAAAATTCTCCCCTCAACTACAAAAACAGGCTACAGCACCAATGCACAAGTCCTTTTTTATATTTTTTTGATTTTAACGGGTTTACTAAACGTTTTTGCTAATTCAATCATCGACCTTGTACCTCTGCTCTGCCCGTCCCAAAAGCAGATTACATAATCCGCAACTTCTGCCATTTCCCTGTTTCGTTTAGGACCTGCACTTCTGCCGTATTTTCCCCAATCTGCAGGATATTTTTCGACCTTAAACCCGTTTTCTTTTGCATAACGTTCGCCTATTTTATCGGCACCGCTAGCACACCCTGAAACGATAATAATATCATTTTCCTTTCGGATATTAGATAGGCAAAAATCAATATACTCTTTCGCCTCGTCATAATTATTGTAATTTCTACACCCTGCTATCACAACACGTTTAATCATACAACCACCTCTTTAATATTAGTAACATTAATTTTAACCTGTTTTAGATTAAAATTCAATAGTCTTGCACAAATTAAACTAAAATCTATAATAATAAGTTTAATTAGGTGACTTGTATGTATGAAAGATTACGTGATTTAAGAGAAGATAAAGATTTAAATCAAACCGAAATCGCAAAAATATTGGGTATGTCACAAACCGGATATTCAAAATATGAAACCGGTGAAAATGATATTCCTACAACCATTCTCATAAAACTTGCAGATTTTTATAACACTAGTACAGATTATATTTTAGGTATCACAAACGAAAAGAACCCTTACACAAAAATTAAATAGCCATATCACAAAAGGACTTGGAGGTTTTCTTCAAGTCCTTTTAATCATTGCTTTTCTTTAAATGCTTTTTAAATAAAAATTATTCGTATATCGTAGGGACCGGCGTCCTCGACGGTCCGTTTTTTTTGTTCTGGAAAATTCTTCCCTCAACTACAAAAACAGGCTACAGCACCAAAGTGCTATAGCCTGTTATATTTTTTATTCTGCTACTGCATCGGCGAGAAGTCCGTCACCCTCAGCTTCCTGTGTAACAATATACTCAGGTTCTTCTGTAGGATTAATTTCTTCGTTCTTCATACCTGTACCTGCAGGTACAAGCTTACCGATAATAACATTTTCCTTAAGACCAAACAATGGGTCAACCTTACCTCTGATAGCGGCTTCGGTAAGTACCCTTGTGGTTTCTTGGAATGAAGCGGCAGAAAGGAATGATTCTGTTGCCAATGATGCCTTGGTAATACCAAGCAAGGTTGCCTTGTAGGTAGCCTTTGTAAGACCCTCTTCACCTGCATCAATACGAGCCTGAACGGCTGCATTTGCCTCGGCAATTTCCTTATACTCATAGCTTACGTTCTGTAGCAATTCGGTAGAGCCCGAATCAATAATACGAAGCTTACGCATCATTTGACGAACGATAACCTCAATGTGCTTATCGTTGATATCAACACCCTGTGTACGATATGCGTTCTGAATTTCAGCAATAATATATTCCTGAACAGCCTCTGGTCCCTGTGCCTCTAAAATATCCTGCGGATACTTAGCACCCGGGATAAGCATATCGCCGGCAGTTACGTAGTCACCGTCATTAACGAGTGTGCGAACACCGTAAGGTATTGTTACCTTTTCGATATCTGTATCAGCAGTTTCGCCTGTAATGGTAAGAACATTAGCACGCTTTTCTTCCTTAATGCTAACTCTACCCGAAATCTTAGCGATAACGCCGCAGTGCTTAGGTCTTCTTGCTTCAAACAATTCCTCAACACGAGGTAGACCCTGTGTAATATCCTCTGTAGAAGCGATACCACCTGTATGGAAGGTACGCATTGTAAGCTGTGTACCAGGCTCACCGATAGACTGTGCGGCAACGATACCAACAGCCTCACCCGTAGTAACGGGCTTATTGGTAGCAAGGTTAACACCATAGCACTTCTTACATACACCGTGGTGGCTATGACAGTTAAGGATTGAACGGATTTCAATTCGCTCAATGCCTGCGTCAACAATAGCCTTAGCATCAGCCGCAGTCATCATACGGTCGGTTGTACAGATAACCTCACCTGTTTCGGGGTGTACTGCATCGTGTAAGAGGTAACGGCCAACAAGACGCTCTTCAAGAGTTTCAAGTATATGGTTGCCGTCCTTAATATCAAATACTGTAAGACCCTCTTCAGTGCCGCAATCGTCCTCACGAATGATAACGTCCTGAGCAACGTCAACTAGACGGCGGGTAAGATAACCCGAGTCAGCTGTACGAAGTGCGGTATCGGCAAGACCTTTACGGGCACCACGGGAAGAAATAAAGTATTCAAGAACGTTAAGTCCCTCACGGTAGTTAGCACGAATCGGAACCTCAATAACCTTACCTGCGGTATTTGCGATAAGTCCACGCATACCTGCAAGCTGACGAATCTGGCTCATAGAACCACGGGCACCCGAATCTGCCATCATAAAGATTGGGTTAAACTCATCAAGGTTGCCCTTAAGTGCATCAGCAACATCCTCGGTTGCCTTGTTCCAGATATCAATTACGTGACGGCTACGCTCATCATTACTGATAAGACCGCGGCGGTAATCACGTGTTACTAAGTCGATTTGCTTTTCAGCATCAGCTAAAATCTCTTTCTTTGCGGGCGGAATTACGGCATCGATAACCGCAACTGTAATAGCACCCTTTGTAGAGAACTTAAAGCCTGTAGCCTTAACATTATCAAGTACAACAGACGAAGCAGTTGTGCCATGCTTGGTGATACATTTATCAATAATCTTACCAAGCTGCTTTTTACCAACCTTGTTTTGAATGATATCGTCATTAGACTCAACAATATTCTTGCTTGGGTCCTTAAGACTAAAACACCATTCAAGGTCAAGTGCGTGAGCCGGGTCACTTCTATCAACAAAGCCTAAATCCTGCGGAATAGACTCGTTAAAGAAGATAAAGCCTACTGTACACCAAATTATTGAAGTATTGCCGTTATCATCAGACATACGAACACGGATAGGTGCATGCAGTCCGATAACACCGTCATTATAAGCCATAATAGCCTCGTTCTTATCACGGAATACCTTGTTTGTACCCTTTTCGTCAGCCTTAACGAGTGTTAAGTAGTAAGAACCGAGTACCATATCCTGTGTAGGAACAGCAACAGGCTTACCGTCCGAGGGCTTTAAGAGGTTGTTAGCAGCAAGCATCAGAAAACGTGCCTCTGCCTGAGCCTCTGCCGATAGCGGTACGTGAACAGCCATCTGGTCGCCGTCGAAGTCGGCGTTATAAGCGGTACATACAAGCGGGTGAAGCTTAAGTGCCTTACCCTCTACTAGTACCGGTTCGAAAGCTTGGATACCAAGTCTATGAAGTGTAGGTGCACGGTTTAGTAGAACAGGATGCTCCTTAATAACCATTTCGAGTGCATCCCAAATTTCAGCAGATGCACGCTCAACCATCTTACGAGCAGACTTTGTATTAGTAACAGCCTTGGTTTCAACAAGACGCTTCATAACAAAAGGCTTAAATAGCTCTAGTGCCATCTCTTTAGGAAGACCGCACTGATACATCTTAAGCTCGGGTCCTACAACGATAACCGAACGTCCCGAATAGTCAACACGCTTACCAAGTAGGTTTTGACGGAAACGTCCCTGCTTACCCTTAAGCATATCGGAAAGGGACTTTAACGCTCTATTATTAGGACCTGTAACAGGCTTGCCTCTACGGCCGTTGTCGATAAGTGCATCAACAGCCTCTTGAAGCATACGCTTTTCGTTACGAACAATAATATCGGGTGCTCCAAGCTCTAAAAGTCTCTTTAAGCGGTTATTACGGTTAATAACACGACGGTAAAGGTCATTTAGGTCGCTAGTAGCAAATCTGCCGCCGTCAAGCTGTACCATAGGACGTAAATCGGGCGGAATTACCGGAATAACATCCAAAATCATCCACTCAGGACGGTTGCCTGACTGACGGAAGGCCTCTAAAACCTCAAGACGCTTTAAAAGTCTTACCTTCTTTTGACCGCTTGCATCCTCAAGCTCCTCGCGAAGCTCGTTGCAGGTCTTATCAAGGTCGATTTCAGAAAGAAGTTTTTTAATTGCCTCGGCACCCATTCCTGCCTCGAAATCGTCCTCATACTTTTCACGCATATCGCGGTACATTTTCTCATTTAAAAGCTGCTTCTTTTCAAGCGGAGTGTTACCTGGGTCGGTAACTATATACTGTGAGAAATAAAGCACCTGCTCTAGATTTTTAGGTGTGATATCAAGAGCTAGACCCATACGGGACGGAATAGTTTTAAAATACCAGATATGAGATACGGGGGCTGCAAGCTCAATAGTACCCATACGCTCACGACGTACCTTTGCACGTGTTACCTCAACACCGCAACGCTCGCAGACCTTACCTTTATAGCGTATTCTCTTATACTTACCGCAGTGACATTCCCAGTCCTTTTGGGGTCCAAAAATTCTTTCGCAGAAAAGACCGCCCTGCTCGGGTTTTAGTGTACGGTAGTTGATGGTTTCAGGCTTGGTAACCTCGCCGTAAGACCATTCTCTTATCTGTTCGGGAGATGCAAGACCAATTCTTATTGATTCAAATTCAAGATTTTTCTCTTCCATAATTGCCCTCCGTTACATTTCTTCTGTGTCGTAAGCTTCGCTTGAGAAATCATCGCCGATAGCTTCGCCGTCAGCATCCTCGTATCCAAAGCCTTCGCTAAAATCTTCACCGGAAATACCCTCGTCAGAAAAATCCTCCGGTAATATGCTAGGTGTTAGACCTATATCATCATCAAAGTTCTGTTTAAGGTCAATTTCCTCACCAAGCTTATCAAGTACACGGATATCAAGTCCTAAAGACTGAAGCTCCTTGATAAGCACCTTAAAGGATTCAGGTATACCTGGCTTTGGAACATTCTGTCCCTTAACAATAGCCTCATAGGTCTTAACACGTCCGTCAACATCGTCCGACTTGACGGTAAGGATTTCTTGAAGTGTATAGGCTGCACCGTAAGCTTCAAGTGCCCAAACCTCCATCTCACCGAAACGCTGACCGCCGAACTGTGCTTTACCACCAAGCGGCTGCTGTGTTACTAGTGAGTACGGACCGATAGAACGTGCGTGAATCTTATCGTCAACCAAGTGGTGAAGCTTAAGATAATACATATAACCTACTGTTACCTTGTTATCAAACGGCTCACCTGTACGGCCGTCATAAAGCTGAGTTTTACCGTCTTCAGACATACCTGCAAGTTTAAAGCATTCGCGGATATCCGACTCGTGTGCACCGTCAAATACAGGTGTGCAGATATTCCAGCCGAGTGCCTTTGCGGCATAGCCTAGGTGTACCTCAAGCACCTGACCGATATTCATACGGGAAGGAACGCCCAAGGGGTTAAGAACTATATCAAGCGGTGTACCGTCTGGTAAGAAAGGCATATCCTCACTTGGAAGTATACGGGATACAACACCCTTATTTCCGTGACGTCCTGCCATTTTATCTCCGACAGAAATCTTACGCTTTTGAGCAATATAGCAACGTACAACGACATTTACACCGGGAGCGAGTTCTGAAGAATTCTCACGGGTAAACACTCTAACGTCAACAATAGTACCGTATTCGCCGTGTGGAACACGCAAAGAAGTATCTCTAACCTCACGTGATTTCTCACCAAAGATTGCACGAAGCAGTCTTTCCTCGGCAGTAAGCTCGGTTTCACCCTTAGGTGTTACCTTACCTACAAGAATAGAGTTAGCAGTAACCTCGGCACCTACGCGGATAATACCACGCTCGTCAAGGTCTTTTAGTGCATCTTCACCAACGTTTGGAATATCCCTTGTAATCTCTTCCGGTCCGAGCTTTGTATCGTGTGCTTCGATTTCATACTCCTCAATATGAATAGAGGTATAAACATCGTCACGAACAAGACGCTCATTAATAAGAACAGCGTCCTCGTAGTTATAACCCTCCCAAGTCATAAAGCCGATAAGGGCATTACGTCCGAGAGAAATTTCACCGTTATTAGTAGCAGGACCGTCTGCGATAACCTCACCCTCGTCAATCTTCTGACCTACAGAAACTATAGGACGCTGATTGATACAGGTGCCGTGGTTAGAACGCAGGAATTTAATGAGATGATACTCATCAATCTCGCCGTTTTTAGCACGGATTTTAATTTCGTCTGCACTTACATAGGAAACTGTACCGCTGCGTCTTGCAAGAACAACAACGCCCGAGTCAACAGCTGCCTTATACTCCATACCCGTAGCAACAATCGGCTGTTCGGGACGAAGAAGCGGAACTGCCTGCTTCTGCATGTTTGAACCCATTAGTGCACGGTTGGTATCGTCATTTTCAAGGAAAGGTATCATAGCAGTAGCTACAGATACAACCATCTTAGGCGAAACGTCCATATAGTCGGCATAAGAAGCTTCAACCTCTTGGAAACCGTCACGGTAACGAACGTTAACCTTCTTGTTTGAGAAGTGACCGTTTTCGTCCAAAGGCTCATTAGCCTGTGCTACATAGTACTCGTCCTCTTCATCAGCAGTCATATAAACCACTTCGTCAAGAACCTTACCTGTAGCCTTATCAACAGGACGGAAAGGTGCTTCAATAAAGCCGTATTTATTAATTCTTGCAAAGGTTGCAAGGTAGGAAATAAGACCGATGTTAGGACCTTCAGGTGTTTCAATCGGGCACATACGTCCGTAGTGGGTGTAGTGAACGTCACGAACCTCGAATGATGCACGGTCACGCGAAAGACCGCCAGGACCTAATGCCGACAAACGACGCTTATGTGTAAGCTCGGAGAGTGGGTTTGTCTGGTCCATAAACTGTGAAAGCGGAGAAGAACCGAAGAATTCCTTAATAGCCGCTACAACAGGTCTGATGTTGATTAGTGACTGAGGTGTAATATTCTCGGCATCCTGCGACTGTAGAGTCATCTTCTCACGAACAACCCTCTCCATACGGGAGAAGCCTATACGGAACTGATTCTGTAAAAGCTCGCCTACCGAACGGATACGACGGTTGCCTAAGTGGTCGATATCGTCAACAGAGCCAACCTCGTGAGCAAGGTTTAAGAAATAGTTAACACTGGCATAAATATCGTCAAGTGTAATAAACTTAGGAATAAGGTCATCTACATTCTCTAAAAGTGCTGCCTTTATATCCTCTTTATCCTCGTTATTTTCAAGAATTTCCTTTAAAACAGCGAAGCTTACCTTTTCGTTTACACCTTTAGCGTCAAGCTCTGCCAATTCTTCTGCTGAAAATGGGACAAAATCGGCAAGGTCAACCATACCGTTAGAAAGCACCTTAACCTCTGCCTTGTTGCCCTCGGCATCAATGGTGTTTACATAAACCGAAATAACACCCTTCTTTTCGATGGTGTTGGCCAAGTCTTTAGAAACAACGGTATCTGCCTCAGCAATAATCTCGCCTGTCATAGGGTCGATTACAGGACGGGAAAGCACCTTGTCCTTTATACGTGCAGCAATGCTAAGCTTTTTGTTATACTTATAACGGCCAACACGTGAAAGGTCATAGCGGTGTGCGTCAAAGAAAAGCTGCTCTAAATAAGTGCGAGCACCCTCAATAGTTACAGGCTCGCTAGGACGAAGCTTTTTATAAACTTCAACCAAAGCGTCCTCTGTATTTTTAGTTTCATCAATCTCTAAAGTAGCTGCTAGACGTTCATCTTCACCTAATAGCTCCCTGATTTGTTCGTTGCTGGAAAGACCTAAAGCACGAACGAATGTAGTTATAGGTAGCTTACGGTTCTTGTCTATACGAACATACAATACCTCACTTGCAGAGGTTTCGTACTCAAGCCAAGCACCGCGGTTTGGAATGATTGTTGACGAGAACAGCTTTTTACCTGTCTTTTCGTCTATTTTTTCTGCAAAGTATACACCAGGTGAACGAACAAGCTGTGATACTATTGCACGCTCAGCACCGTTTATTACGAATGTGCCCGACTCGGTCATTAACGGGAAATCTCCCATAAAGACTTCGCTTTCCTTGATTTCGCCTGTTTCGGTATTAAATAGGCGTGCAGTTACACGCAAGGGTGCCGCATATGTCGTGTCACGAGCCTTACACTCTGTAACATCATACTTTGGCTCCTCATCTAAGCGATAATCAACAAAGCTTAATACAAGGTTACCGTTATAGTCGGTAATAGATGACATTTCGTTGAAAACATCCTTTAGTCCTTCCTCAACAAACCATCTGTATGAATCCTTCTGAATTTCAATAAGGTTGGGCATTTCTGCAACCTCGTTGATTTTAGAAAAAGTCATACGAGTGTTTTTTCCAAGCTGGACGGGCTTAACCATTGCATTTTGCTCCATAGGTTTGCAATCACTCCTCCAAAAATATTACGGCAAATATGCCGAAAAAACACGGAATTTAGCACAATTTTTCTCTGTTTTGAATGGTCTCAGGTCAAAAAAGGCGCAAAATCCCCCATCTTTATTAGTAATGTAAAATTATAAGCTATTTTTGGTAAAAAGTCAAGCATTTTTTTAAAAAGAAAAAATAAAATCGACAAGGGGTTTTCCTTGCCGATTTTTCAGTTAGTTTTTAATATCTGTTATACTGTTAATGCCTTTTTGCATTATTTCGCTTACCATATCTCCAAGCTCGGTAGAATTTATCTTCTCTAATTCCTCCGCAGATATTATATGTAATACCTTAAAATAAACATCACTGCGACGGCGGAATATATTATATCTTAACGGCTTTGTTCCCGATATTACCGAAACGACTATAGGCACATTTGCTTTATATGCTATTTTAAAGGCACCGTTACGCATAGGTAAAAGCTCACCGCTTTGGCTTGCATACCCCTCAGGAAAAATTCCTATTGAAGCTTTATCTTCTTTTATGATATTTACCGCTTTTACAATTGTTTTTACCGCCTCGCGATTATTTTCGCGGTCGATAGGCAAACCGTAAAGCTTATGCATCGCCTTTGCCACAATAGGCATTTTTTCATAAATTTCCTTTTTACCTATAAAGCCTAGCTCAGCCTTAGGCAAAAGACTCATTATAACAACAGGGTCGAAATTGTCTATATGATTGCAAACAAACAAAAACCGCGTATCTTCTGGAACTAACTCTAATCCCTCTGCGTGAATCTTTACTCCCGAAATTTTAAAAAACATCGGAAGTGTTGCATTTATAATGGTACGGTAGAATTTTGAAAACCTTTCGGCAGGTTTTTTTGTATTAACAAGCAATATCGCACTAACCACAAATGCAAAGTGCAACACCACAAGAAGAACAAAAAGACCTAAAAGCGACAAGGGACACACCCACCATGAATTCGCATTATGAAGAAAACCTGAAAATCGGTCGATAATAGGAATTAAAACTGCCGCTAAAACCAAATAAATATAAATCATTTATATATCTCCTAATTTTGTTTTTGTACCATCTTATATTCATCGTAAAAATTGAAATACGGACATTCATAATTTTGCTGACTCAAAAACCGCATCATTTCGTCTTCGTCAAGATTCACGTCACAGCAATAGCAATCACACTCGCTGTCATATATATAGTTAGCACAATTTTCACAATTAGTTTTTGCCATATAATACCGCCTTATCAGTTTTCGGTGTTTAAATCGTCACCTGTGCCGCTGTTACCCGAGCCACTATCACCGCCGGCGTTATCACCATTACTCTGATTGCCGCCGTCGCCCGAGCCATCAGAGCCGTCGTTGCCACTCGAACTGTCGCTTGAACTGCCGCTTGAACTATCACTCGAACTGCCGCCCGAACTGTCGCTCGAGCTACCGCCTGAACTGTCACTCGAACTACCGCTTGAACTGTCGCTCGAACTACCGCCCGAACTATCACTCGAACTGCCACCCGAACTGTCACTTGAACTACCGCCCGAACTATCACTCGAGCTTCCACCCGAATTTTCACTCGAGCTGCCGCTATTATCGCCGCCCGAATTGTTTGTACCAGTCCCGCTATTGCCCGAACCACTATTACTTGGTTTCTTGGAATTACCCGAGCCTCCCGACGAGCCTTTGTACCAATCCTTCTTTTCTACGCCGTTTTCCTCCATATAATCCTCTTGAGTAATGTCGTCATATATAAAAGCGTGGATAAGCTTACTAGCATAATCAAGGTCATAATAAACACAAGACCCTGCACCCGAAACGTATTTCGAGCCTGTTTGGTACTCGGTAAGCGGAACTCTTGTCTGTTTAAATGTCGGCGAGTGTAATAAAATAGAGGTTGCAAGCCCCATTATATCGGAATAAGAAAGCGAGGTTTCAGCACAAGGTATAAGTGCCTTTGCAAGTCCCATATACTTAGATTTATTAAGGGTTAAGGCTTTATTGAAGAGCTGCTCCATAACATAACGCTGACGGTCGGTTCTACCGTAATCGTTATTAGTACCCCAAATATTTGCAACATACCTAATACGCGAATAGGCAACCGCCTGTATACCGTTTAGATGATGCTTGCCTGCAGTTTTTATATAATATTTATTCGGACTAACACCAAGACCTGAACATATTTCGTCAATGCAGGTATTAATACCGTAATCGCGTGTTACCTCTTGTTTAGTAAGCTCGGCATCAATACCGCCTACCGCCTCAATAATATCTGCCATACCGAAAAAGTTTACGGTTGCATATTCAGAAATATCAAGATCAAAAATTGTATTGAGGGTTTTAATTGCAAGCTCAGGTCCGCCCTTTTGGTAGGCAGAGTTTATCTTGCCGTATGTGGTTTTGCCCTTATAGGTTATCGGCACCAAACTGTCCCTCATAACCGAAATGATTTTTACGGTTTTGGTTTCGGTGTTAAGACTTAAAACCATTATACTATCCGAAAGACCTTTAAAGGAATTACGGTCGCGGGTATCAATTCCGAAAAGGGCTACGTTTATAATCTTTTCATCAATAACACTTTCAAATCCCAAATTTTCGGGGTCGTTTGTAATTTTATTATAGTTATAATCAAAAACCGTAAATATAACTGTCGCAATAATTGCAAAAACCAACACACAGCAAAGTGCTGATATCATTACCGCCTTTTGCCACTTTTTACGTTCACGCCACCAGTCACCGATTGCGAGAATTTTTTTAATGCCGTGTCGGTTTTTCTTAAAGTATTTAGAATCGGAAAATGTATCAAAGTATTTGATATCATCTTCGTTGTTCGTTTTTATTTTGCTTGTGTCAGAGATAATATCATCAAACTCATTATTCTGATTATGTTTATTATTTTCTTCCATTTTTTCACCCAATCATAGCCAAAATCAAATTAAGCTACGGTATATTTCATTTTTTCTTCTTCCTGTGCTTTCTGACGCCTCTTTTGCGGCAGCTGAGGCAGAAAGTCCTTTTTTCATAAGCTGTTCGGCTATTTCTACCGCTTCGGCTAGAGAACATTCTGTCTTGTTTTTCTCCTCTTTTGTGCCATCTATAATAAGCACAAATTCGCCTTTCGGCTGATTTTGCTCGTAATATTCTACCGCCTCACCAAGCGTCAGCTTTAAAACCGTTTCGTGAAGCTTGGTTATTTCTTTAACTATTGCTATTTGACGCTCATCACCAAAGGTTAACGAAAAATCTTTAAGTGTAGCCTTTAGCTTGTGCGGTGCCTCGTAAAAAACCATTGTACGCCGCTCTGTTTTAAGCTCTTGGAGTCTTTCCTTGCGTTCTTGTTTGCCCAGGGACAAAAAGCCCTCAAAGCAAAACCTTTTTGCACTCATACCCGAAATCGCAAGGGCGGTAACTACGGCACTAGGACCTGGTACCGATTCAATAGGAACACCGTTTTTTTGGGCAAGTCTTACCAAATCTTCACCCGGGTCGGATATAGCGGGCATACCCGCGTCCGACACAAGTGCCGCATTTTCGCCCTTTAAAAGACGGTTTATAACAAACTCGCCCTTTTCGGTTTTATTATGCTCATAATAAGACACTAATTCTTTTTTAATATTAAAATGATTAAGCAGTTTTACCGTTACCCTTGTGTCCTCGGCAGCAATAAAATCCACACCAATTAAAACCTCTAACGCACGGGGACTTATATCACCTAAATTGCCTATCGGCGTACCTACTATGTAAAGCTTACCCGACATTATAAATACGCCTCCTTATAAGCACCGTAGATTTTAATCATTTCATCGCTTAAATTTCCGTTTTCTTCTATATATAATGTAGGTGCTATGCGAAGCCCTATTTTGCCCGAGCGTCTGCTCTCTAAAAGTACAAGCCAAGGCTCCTCGCCCTTTCGCTGACATACAAGACGTAATCTTTTAGGCTCTACACCGTATTTTGACATAAGACACATCAGTTCTGATAGCCTTTCGGGGCGGTGACACATACAAAGTCTGCCCGAGCTTTTTAAGAGCTTTGCCGAAACAGCAACTATGTCTTCGAGCGTACACTCGATTTCGTGACGGGCAGTAGTAATTATGCTGTCATTATTTTTAATGCCCGCGTTTTGTGCCTTATAGGGAGGATTGCAGGTAACAAGGTCGTGTTCACCAAAAGGGATTTTACCCTTTAAATCGGTAAGATTGCTTTCTATAGGAATAAATTTTTCAAGACTCAGTTCACTTACCGTCAGCTTTACAAGCTCTATTGCCTCGTGGCTGATGTCAACACCATACACTCTATTTAAAGCACCGTTTCTAAGAGAAATAAGCGGAATTATGCCACAGCCTGTGCCAAGGTCCACCATACTGTCTTTGCTTTTTGGTGCCGAGAAATGACTTAACAGTACCGCATCTGTACCAAAGGTATGGTGGTCGGACACGTTTACATAAAAGCCGTTACCCAAAGGCTCACGTCTTATTAGCTTCTGCTCCATTTTACACCCTGCGGAGTATCCTCTAAAACAATGCCCATTTCCTTTAGCTTATCTCTAATAGCGTCAGCCGTCTTAAAGTCTTTGGCTTTTCTAGCTGCTGTACGCTCGGCTATAAGGGCTTCTACCTCGCTATCCAAATCCTCGGTTTTGCGGTTGTATACTAGACCTAAAACATAAGTTAGCTCGTCAAACGCCTTTGCACATTCTTCTAAAGTGTTCTTCTTTGCACCGTTTGCAATGGTTGTATTGATATCACGAACCAAATTAAACACAGTACCTATAGCATCGGCAGTGTTAAGGTCGTCATCCATAGCCTCGATAAACTCTGCCTTGCGGCTTTCGATGAATTCGGGCTTTTCGCCGCCATCTTCTGCATTTTTAAGTGCAAAATCTATGTTATCGCGGCAGGTGTAAAGACGCTCAAGTGCGTTTTTGCCCTGCTCGATTATATCAACAGAATAGTTTATAGGACTTCTGTACTGTGAAGAAATCATAAGATAACGAATAGGCTCATAACCGTAAACATTAGCAACGTCGCGAACTGTAAAGAAGTTATTTAGCGACTTTGACATTTTATGATTATCAACATTAATAAAGCCATTGTGCATCCAATAATGCGAGAATTCGCAGCCGTTTGCACACTCGCTTTGAGCAATTTCGTTTTCGTGGTGGGGAAAAATAAGGTCAAGACCGCCGCAATGGATATCAATGGTCTTGCCGAGATATCTTTCTGCCATAGCAGAGCATTCTATATGCCAGCCAGGTCTACCCTTGCCCCAAGGGGACTCCCAAAAAGGCTCGCCCGGTTTTGCACCCTTCCAAAGACAAAAATCCATCGGGTCTTCTTTTATTTCGGCAACATTTATACGGGCTCCTGCCTCCAAATCCTCAAGCGGTTGGTGGGAAAGCTTACCGTACTCTTTAAACTTTTTAGCACGGAAATAAACGTCGCCCTGTGACTCATAAGCAAAGCCTTTTTTCACAAGCTCGGAAATTATACGCTGTATTTCGTCTATATTTTCGGTAGCTCTGGGGTGATTTGTTGCCTCTCTTATATTAAGTCCCTTGGCGTCAACCCAGAACTCTTTTATAAAGCGTTCTGCTACCTCGGGAACGGTTATGCCCTCTTCATTTGCCTTCTTTATTAGCTTATCGTCAATATCGGTAAAGTTCTGAACAAACTGTACCTCTAAACCTCGCCATTCAAGATAACGGCGTAAAACGTCGAAAACGCAAAGAGGTCTCGCGTTTCCTATATGAATATAGTTATAAACGGTAGGACCGCAGGCGTAAATTTTAACCTTGCCCTCCTCAATAGGCACAAATTCGTCCTTTTGACGTGTAAGTGTGTTAAAAATTCTCATTTCGCTTCTCCTTTTATTTGCCAAGATTTAAAAGCTTTTCATGGAGCTCTTTAATCTGTTTTTCCAAACGGTCAATTTCCTGTTGAACAGGGTTTGGTACGTGAATTTGGTCAAGCGGTGCACTTGTTACCTTTTTTCCGTCCTGACGGACAACCTTTGCAGGCACGCCGACAACGGTAGAATTAGGCGGTACTTCGGAAAGCACTACAGCACCCGCCGCCACGCGTGAATTATCGCCTATTTTAAAGGGACCAAGCACCTTTGCACCCGCACTTATCATAACATTGTTGCCAATGGTTGGGTGACGTTTGCCTATATCCTTACCCGTACCGCCCAAGGTAACCCCTTGGTAGATAAGTACATCGTCGCCTATTTCAGCCGTTTCACCTATTACAATGCCTGTGCCGTGGTCTATAACGAGGCGTCTGCCTATTGTAGCACCTGGATGTATTTCTATACCCGTTTTTCTTGCCGCACGCTGACTGACAAGACGTGCTAAAAAGAACATATTATGTTTATAGTAAAAATGTGCACGGCGGTGCATACGGATAGCCTTTACCCCTGGATACAGAAAAAATATCTCCCAGAAATTACGAGCCGCAGGGTCGCGGTCCATTACCGCCTTTACGTCCTCTCTTATACGCTCAAACAAAAGCTTCACTCCAAACAAAGTGTGACAGGACTTGAACCTGTCACGGTTTCGCTCGCCGCCTTTTATATTGCGGCTTTGCACTCATTTTTGCAAGGCGTTAGCCTTGCTTCAAATTTCCTGCTTCGCCGAATAAAAAATTCGACGGCAGAAACTTTCGAAGCTACGAAATTATAAATTTTTGTATAAGACGAAGCCGACAAAACGCAGTAATACTGTCGTATTTCAAGTTTTGAGGCAAAGTATTATCAAGAATTTTATTTCGTAGGCGTGACAGGTTCAAGTCCTGTCACACTATCAAAAATTACTTTGAGGGGTCAATATAGTCTTTACACGCAGCAAGATAAATCATACCCGAAATTACGCAAAGCACAGCAGACAACCAGAAAAGTGCTACTATCAAAACATCAAACACGCCCTTAATAGCCTCAAGACCGAAGTCACCTATTAAAGTATAGCCGAAAAGAGCCACAACAATGCCTAACATTTGCGATACGGTTTTAGCCTTGCCCCACATATTAGCGGCAACAACCTTTCCGCCTGAAGATACTGTTACAAGTCGAAGTGAGGATACCATAAACTCTCTAAACAGCACTATAAACACTATAGCTACCATGTGCCAAGCGTATGCGGTGCCGCGATAAACGAAAATAAATCCTAAATATGCAGAGGTTGTAAGCATTTTATCGGCAAGGGGATCTAGGAACTTTCCGAAATCGGTAACTAGATTATATTTTCTTGCCATTTTGCCGTCAATCATATCTGTAAGGGAAGCCGCAGCAAAAAGTATAAGCGAAATTATATAACGGTAAGGTATTGCCTCAATTAGCATTACTGCCATAAATATCGGTGTTGCTATCATACGTGCCACTGTAAGCTTATTGGGTGTGTTCATACTCATTTTAATTCTCCTAACAAATCGTATTCAAGTGTATCGTTAATGTGAACGGTCACATATTCACCAATCACTAAAGGCCTTGGTGTTAAAAAGAAGATTTTTCCGTCAACCTCAGGTGCATCGCTCGGTGTTCTGCCAAAATAGCACTTAATATAGTCGTCATAACCCTCAATTAATACCTCGGTATCGGTGTCAATTTTCTCTTGGTTCTTTTCCCTTGCAATCTCTAGCTGAGTTTCCATTATATGCTCTGCTCTGTCCTGCTTGGTTTGAGCATCAATTTGCCCGTCCATTTCTGCCGCTATTGTATCTTCCTCCACAGAGTACGGAAAACATCCAAGACGGTCAAAACGTGCAGTTTTTACAAACTCATCAAGCTCCGAGAACTGTTCCTCTGTTTCACTTGGGAAACCTGTTATTAATGTAGTTCTTAATGTGATATTTGGAATTTTAGTTCTTATTTTCTCAACTAATGCGAGCAGTGACTGTTTATCGCCCTTGCGATTCATCTTTTTAAGTATTTCACTGTTTGAGTGCTGTATCGGTATATCAAGATACTTAACAAGCTTTTCTTCTCTGGCTATTGTATCAAGTAGCTTGTCGGTTATCTTTTCGGGGTAGGTGTAAAGGGTGCGTATCCAATGAAGTCCATCTATTTTCGAAAGTTCTGTTAAAAGCTCAGGAAGCTTTGACTCACCGTAAATATCGACACCGTAAGCGGTGGTGTCCTGTGCTACTACTATAAGCTCGGTAACGCCAGAGAGAGCTAATTCCTTTGCCTCGCTTATACAGTCCTCAATAGTACGGCTTCTCATTCTGCCCCTAATTTTAGGAATTGCACAATAGGTACAGCAGTTATCGCAACCGTCGGCAATTTTTAGGTATGCACTAAAAGGATATCCACCCAAAATACGCTTGGCATTTAAATCAAGCTCGGACTTTTCGCCGTAGCTATTTTCCTCCTTTCCCTCAATAGCATTTTTAACTATTTCTGCAATATTTCGGTTAGAGCCTATACCTACACAAACATCCGCCTCGGGTATTTCCTCGGTTATGTCGTCCTTGTATCTCTCGGCAAGACACCCTGTAACTATTACCGCCTTGCAGTTACCCTCTTTTTTATATTCGGCGGCTTCTAAAATGTTTTCAATCGCCTCGGACTTTGCGTCCTCAATAAAGCCGCAGGTGTTAACTATTATAGCATCAGCCTCTGCCTCAGGCACGCCTATTTCATAACCTGCCTCTTTAAGACTATAGAGCATTGCCTCTGCATCTACCTGATTTTTGGGGCATCCTAAAGATACCATACTAACCTTATACATTAAAATTCCTCGCTAAATTCTTCTTGTGCCAGTAATAATTCCTCGCTATAGCTTTTAAGTGCATCACGCACAGCCGAAAAGGAAAAGCCTTTTCTTATCAGTGCCGCATAAACCTTTTGTG
Organism: Oscillospiraceae bacterium; assembly: GCA_015065725.1. GTDB lineage: Bacteria > Bacillota > Clostridia > Oscillospirales > Acutalibacteraceae > UBA737. The sequence continues at coordinate 7,565 of SVPV01000018.1, read as the reverse complement.
TGTTTTCGGGATTTTCTAGCTTTAATCTATACTTTTTATCAATAAGCTGACGTATTTGGGAAAGCTCGTCAACCTCGTTTTCCTCTAAAACCTCATTTGCCAAATCCTTTGGTATGCCCTTTAAAATCAGCTTTCTATAGGTTTCACGCTTGGAAATGTTAGCCGATATACACCGCTCGGCAAAGTTTTCGGCATAACGGCGGTCGTCTAAAAGTCCTAACTCGCAAAAACGGGCAATAACCTTAGCTGACACCTTTGCTTTAAAGCCTGCCTTTATAAGCTTATCATAAAGTCCCTTTTCGGTATGGGCGGCTCTGTCCAAATACCAAAGGGCACGTTGCTTTGCCCTATAGTAGTCGGATGCTTCAATTATTTCTAAGAGCTTTTGCTCACTCAAAGTATCGTCTTTATGAATAGCATATTCGCTGACAATATCTAAATCAAGCAAAACCTCTTTGCCGGCGGAAAATACTATGCGACAAAGATGCTTTTTTTCTCTTTTTATATCGGTTACAGTCATTAATCGTCAACCGCTATGTCGATATCAATTTTTTTACGCGGGCGTGCAGGCATATCCGCAGTATCAACAGGCATTACGGTAGGGGCGTCATCAACATTTTCCTCACAAGCCGACATATCTAACGCCTTATTATAGCGTTCCATAATCTTTTCTTCAATCTCATTTGCCAGTTCTGGATTATCAAGTAAAAGCTGTTTTACAGCATCTCTGCCTTGGCCGAGTCTTGTTTCACCGTAATAGAACCACGCACCCGAACGTTTTAAAACCTCAAGCTTAACGCCTGTGTCTACAATTTCACCCTCGTGTGAAATTCCCTTGCCGTAAAGAATATCAAACTCTGCCTCACGGAAAGGCGGTGCTACCTTATTTTTAACAACCTTAGCTCTTGTTCTGTTACCAACAATTTCACCGTCAACCTTAATCGGCTCTGCACGGCGTACGTCGATACGTACGCTTGAATAGAACTTAAGAGCTCTACCGCCTGTGGTGGTTTCGGGATTGCCGTAAATAACACCGATTTTATCGCGTAGCTGATTTATAAATATTGCCGCACAGTTAGATTTTGAAAGAGCGGCGGTTAATTTTCTAAGAGCCTGTGACATAAGACGGGCTAGCTGACCTACGTGAGCGTCACCCATTTCACCCTCAATTTCAGCCTTGGTTACAAGTGCCGCAACCGAGTCGATAACAATTATATCAATAGCACCCGAGCGTACAAGTGCCTCGGTAATCTCAAGTGCCTGCTCACCCGAATCGGGTTGGGAGACCAAAAGGCTATCAATATCAACACCCAAGTGTGCTGCATATATAGGGTCAAGAGCATGCTCAACGTCGATAAATGCGGCGGTGCCGCCTGCCTTTTGAGCCTGTGCTACACAGTGAAGTGCAACGGTGGTTTTACCCGAAGATTCAGGTCCGTAGATTTCTACAATTCTACCCTTTGGAATACCGCCGATACCTAGTGCTAGATTAAGCCCTAAAGAGCCTGTGCTGATATGCTCAACCGACATTGAAATATTTTCTCCAAGACGCATAACTGCACCCTTGCCGTATTGCTTTTCTATTTGTGCCATTGCCGTAGCTAATGCTTTTTCTTTGCCTTCCATAGCATCTGCCGCCTTTGCGGTTACCTTTACTTTTTCTGCCATTTTTAATACCTCCGTCTTAATTTTACTAAAGGTCGGTAAAACTTTACCTGACATTATTAATTGTATTTAATCGAGTGTCCCAAAAACCACCCTGTCGATTTCGCCGTAATCCTTTTTAACGCCAACATTACTAAAACCTGCCGACTTTAAAAGCTCTGCTACACTGGACGCCTCTCCAATGCCTACTTCAAAAACTATATGACCGCCCTTTTTAAGAGTGGGCAAATAGTTTTTTATGATAGCACGGTAAAAGTCACAACCGTCGTCTCCGCCCTTTAGTGCGGTTTCCGGCTCAAACTCCACCTCGGGTTGAAGCTTTTTCATATCGCTATCGGTAATATAAGGCGGATTGCTGACTATTAAATCATATTTTTTATCACTACCGTCGCCTAAAAGCACATCACCGTTTAAAAGTGTAACATTAAACGCCTTGTTGTCCGCAATATTCTTTGCCGAATAACGTGCCGCTTCGGGATATTTTTCAACCAAAGTAACGCTAGAGTCTGCCCTTTCAAGCCCTAGACTTATTCCTATACAACCCGTACCTGCACACAAATCTATAATTTCGGGATTTTCTATATCCTTTATAAGACCAAGGGCGGTTTCAACCAACAGCTCGGTATCGGCACGCGGAATAAGTACGCCTGGTCCCACAGAAAATTCTCTACCAAAAAAGCTCCATTTACCGATTATGTACTGAAGCGGATAGCGGATTCTTCTCTGCTTCATAATAGCTATTAAATTGTTTTGCTGAAACTGTGTTAATTTGTCATTATAGTGACTTAAAATTTGTGCGTTACTGTAGCCTGTTATGTGCTTTATTATCTGCTTTGCCTCAAACACACAATCCTCTACACCAAATTCCAAAAGTTCTTTTTTACACTTGTTATACGCTTCAAAAATACTGTCAGCCATTATCTGTTTCCTTTAAAATGTTTTGTATATCTAAATCTATTTGTGCCTCAATATCAGAGTTTTCCTCTGTAGTTTTGTCAACACTGCGGTCAACATCGGGATTCTCGGGTTCGCACGCCTTTAGTGCGGCGATTGCAATCTCTATCATATCGTCCTCAGGCTCTTTAGTGGTTATTCTCTGAAGCCAGAGGCCTGGTGCCGAAATAATTCTTGTAAACACATTATCGTATCTGCCGCAGATTTTTAAGACCTCAAACCCTGCACCGCAGGTCAATGGCACAAGAAGTATCTTAACCAAAACCCACAACCACTGAACACTGTAAACCGACGGGAAAATTATTTGAACAACCGTCGAGAAAATAACGCTTATTAAAATCATCAAAATCATAAACGAGGTTCCACAACGGGGGTGGAAGCGTTTTTGTTCCCTTACATTTTCCACAGTTAAAGGAAGTCCCTTTTCATAGCAAAAGATTGTCTTATGCTCGGCACCGTGATACATAAACACACGCTTTATATCCTTCATTAAGGATACCATATAAACATAAAAAACAAATACCGCCAGTTTTATAAACTGCTCTATAAAAGAGCGTGCAATTTTAGGAAGTTCGGTGCGAAACAAAGTTTCTATACCCGCAACTGCAAGTCGCGGTAACCACATAAAGAGTATAACCGACAAGGCTACACCTAAAACTGTACCTATTATCATTACAATGTTTATAAGTACATTTTCCTTTTTCTTGTCGTCTTCGGTTTTTGGCTTTTCTTTTTCTTTATTTGCCTCTTCCTCCAAATCGGTAAAGCCCGACTTTTCAGCCGAAACCATCATAGCCTTATAGCCTTGTACCATTGATTCTACAAAGCCAACTACTCCCCTTAATATCGGAAGCTTTAATATTTTATATTTTTCTTTTATACTTTTACTCTCAAAGGGAACTATCTCTATTGATTTATCGGGCGTCCTTACTGCAAGTGCGGTCTTTTCGGGACTTTTCATCATAATGCCCTCTATTAGAGCCTGTCCGCCTATAGATGTATATTTTGCCATTACTTACTGCTCCTTAATATTGTTAAGAGTATCATTTTCTTCCTGCTCTAAAGTCTCTTGCGAAGCGGAAACTTCAAGCGACTGTGCCAATTCGTCAAGTCTTATTAAATCCTCGTCCTCTAAATTAGGCTCTGTTTCCTCCTCGTAAAGAGGTAAAACTATGGTAACCGTTGTGCCTACGCCCTCGGTACTTTCAAGGAATAAAAGACCTTGGTGCTGTTTTATAATTTCATCGGCAACGGCAAGACCTATACCCGAACCGCGTACCGTTTTATTTGATTTAAAGAACTTTTCTTTAACCTTGTCTATGTCCTGTGCGGGAATGCCCACGCCCGTATCCTTTACAAGTATACGAACACATGCTTCCTCAATCTGTTGGGTGACAAGCACAAGACCGCCCTTTTCGGTATATTTTACGGCGTTATCTATTACATTTACAAAAACCTGCTTTAACCTGTCAGGGTCACCTAGAACGGTTGCAGACATTGCCGCCGTATAAGAAAGCTCTATTCCCTGCTGACGTGCAAGCTCGGTATACATTGAAGCGGTAGTAGACAAAAGCTCCGAAACGTCAATAGGTCTTGTATTTACACTAAGGCGACCGCTCTGCATTCTTGAAAAATCGAGCAATTCCTCAACCAAGTTACCTAGTCTTTCAGCTTCGGAAAGCACCACGTCAAGACCGCGTGTTACAAGCTCCTCATCACTTCCAACCGACATTCTTGCCGTTTCACCCCAACCTCTTATTGCAGTAAGAGGGGTGCGTAGCTCATGCGAAACCGAGGAAATAAAGTCGTTTTTAATCGTTTCTGCCGAGCTAAGCTCCGACGCCATATAATTAATAGCGTCACAAAGCTCGCCTATTTCATCGTCACTTTTAATTTCAATACGCGATTCAAAATCACCCATGGCAATCTTTCTTGCAATATTGCCTACGTCCTGAATCGGTATTACTATAGATTTTATGAAGAATCTGCCCGAAAAGGCACAAAGTCCCAAAACAGCAATTCCAACCAGTATTACAAAGAAAATAAAGTAGTGTATCTGCTTATCTATAAGCTCCATTGAAGTTATCCAACGGTATGCACCTAAAATCTCACCCTTGCTGTTCTTTACAATATTGGTACAGGCAAAAATTGATTCTCCGCCCGAATTTTCGCCCCTAAAGGTTGCAATGCCGTCATTTGAAGTCTTTGCACTTTCATAATCGGGCATTTTTTCACCGTAGGTTTGAAAAGCTGTGGTAGAAACCAACATTCTGCCATTAGTGTCAAGCACCTGCACCTCTAGCTTGGTTTTGTAAGCAAAGCTATCGGTAAGTGCAAAGGCAACATCCTCAAAGGTTTCGGGAGTGGCATTTTTTAAAGCTGAAAACTCATACGAATAATCTTCGCACAGCGACCTTACACGCTCAACACAAAGCGAGCCGTATATAGCCGACACTATAACACCAACTAATATTACTACTGCTACTACAAGCAAAAAGGTGTTTATAAGCCAACGAAATGCTATGCTTTTAAATTTGATGCCCATAAGTTGCACGCTGTCCACTCCTTTCCTCTTTTATATGAAGATACCGGTTATTCTGCCGTATTCCACTTATATCCCATACCCCAAACGGTTACAAGATATTTGGGTATCGACGGGTCTTCCTCTATTTTCATACGAAGACGTCTTATATTTACATCTACAATTTTTTCTTCACCGTAATAGCTAGCACCCCAAACCTTGTTTAGTATTTCGCTTCTGCCCAAAGCGGTGTCGGGATTGGTAAAGAAATATTCCATCATCTGAAATTCTACCTGTGTAAGCTCAATATTCTTTTCATTTTTAGTAAGGGTACGCCTACGAAGATTAAGCACAAAGTCTCCGAGTCTTATCTCGTCCGAAACGGTTACCTTTGCTTTTGCCGAATGCATTTCAACCCTGCGGTAAAGCGAGTCTACACGGGCAAGCAGTTCGGTAGGACTAAACGGCTTTGTTATATAATCGTCGGCACCTAGCATTAAACCGCTTATTTTATCCATTTCTTGCGATTTTGCGGTAAGCATTATTATTCCAAGCTCAGAGCTTCTGGCCCTTAGCTCTTTACAAAGCTCAAATCCGTCCATTCCGGGCATCATAACATCGCAAAGAGCTATGTCAAACCCTTTTATGTCGTTATCAAAAATTTCCAGTGCCTCTTCTCCAGAGCCTGCCTCAACCGTTTCGTAACCTACACGCTTAAGGTTGATTGCTTCAAACTCGCGAATAGCTACCTCGTCCTCAACTATTAATATTCGTTTCATGCCCTGCCTCCCGAAAATCTATTTAAATTTAGTACAAGAAAAACATACCTTTAAGCTCCTGCTCGGTTATAGAAAGTGAGCTCTCACCCTTATAAACCCTGCCCGCAAAAACATACATGCTGTTTCTTGATATCTCAATTATGTCCTTATTGTTCTCCTTAAACTCGTTCCACCGGTTTATTGAAACCACCGTATAAAAAGCCAACGGTGCACCTATGGTGTTTTCTGCAACGTCATAAGCATAAATGGTTCTTGAGCGTGACTGCGTATCTCTGGTTAAAGCAATATTACCAAGCCATTTTTCAGGGACCAAAAGATAATAACCGTCAGCCGTATTTAAAAGGGTGGTCTGCTGGGTTGTAAGTCCCTCTCCGTTATAAGAACACCACTTTGTGTAAAAAACCTTTTTAGTTGGCTCCTCGTTAACTGTTGAAAGCATTTCCTCGGATATAGGAATTTCTATTATTTCATCCGCGTTTATATCGGCAATTGATACATTCGACATACAAAGCGTTTTTGTGTTTTCGCCCGTTTCAGTATCAAGCAAGGGATTTACAAGTGTTCCCTTTTCTAAAAACAAAACCTCGGTTATGTTACCTATTGACTTTACCTCGTCGATATAAATTGCAGGCTGACCGCTTGAAAGTGTTGACAACACAGGTGTTGCTACACTTCGTACCGCCTTATCCATAGCACAGCTTGAAAGCTGAACAGCACCGTCTTTATCAAGAGTATATAAAAATGCAGAATTCATAGAATTTGCAACATTAAAGTGATGAATAAACAACTCACTTTCGTTATTGCTATCAAGGTCGCAGCAAAGAAAACTTGTGTATTCGTGTACCAAGCGTTGCGAAATAACATTGTTTTCAAGCGAATAAACAGCAAGCTGCTTTTCGCTGGTTCCGTATATCTCCCAGCCTACAATAATTTCAGCTTTTCCGTCAGAGTTAAGGTCGGCAAAATCTACACAGTCAACACCGCCCGCCGCAATCTTTTGGTCGGACACCGATTTCCACTGCTTGCCGTCATTAGAAATTACATTTAGGTGCATATAGTTAATGTCACCGTCGAGCTGACTGTAAAAGGCAAAAGCCTCAAAGGCATTATCGCCGTCTATATCATAAAGCAAAACCGCCGAGCGATATTCGCCGCTTGAGGGATATGTTAAGGTGTATTCGCCGTTAACGCTTTTGTTTAATGCCTCTTGTATAGGTGCCATATCACCTGTGAGGGCAGGCGGAACCAGCATCTGCTCGGTTTCCATAGTAAACAAATCACAGCCGCAAAGCGACATTAAAACCGCTAACGTAAGCACTATGCATACGATTTTTTTGATAAGCATATGCCACCCTCCCTTTAAACATAGATATACATTGTAAATTATAGCACAACCCTTTTAAAAAATAAAGGGTTTTCTAACAAAAAACATAATAAAATAAATATTTTTTTGAATTTAATTTAAAAAAACTTGACAACCCCAAAAAAATGGATATAATGTTATTGTTGTCCTAAAATTTTGGGGAATTGTGTAACGGTAGCACGACAGACTCTGACTCTGTTTGTTGGGGTTCGAATCCCTATTCCCCAGCCAGAAAGGTTGCATCAAATAGATGCAACCTTTTTTTATGCCCTGTTTAACAGGG
>SVPV01000017.1 GCA_015065725.1 Oscillospiraceae bacterium | reverse complement strand
ATATAAATACGGCTCCATAGCATCGGCTATGAGATTCATATAGTATTCCTCTGTACCGCCAGTTATATAAGGGTTAAACTCTTGCGTTGAAGGACTTAAATAAATACTTGGCATAAAAATTTCCTCCTATATCACAAATATATGATATGGGAGGATTAATTATTTCTTTTATTATAATGAATATAGAACATCGAAACGGCTATTTGCGTTTCGACAAGCCGATTTTATCGACTTTTGAACAATTAAATTTATGAAAATTTAATTGTTCGCTACATTCATTGCAATGGGTTAGTCCAAATTTTTATAAAAATTTGGCACAATATCTTTGATATTGTGTCGAAAAAGCGTGATTTCACACTTTTTCGACTTACTATAACCATTATAATCTTGCAAGCTTTAGCTCAGACGCTGCCTTTCGTATTTCTGCAGAAAACCAGCAGTAAAGTGCCTCACCGCGTTCTTGGAAAATCGGATCACCGTCCGACGAGCAAAGCATCGCGAAGGTCTGTCCCATACGGCGTTCTACATCTGTTCCGCGACGGAAAGCCAAATAATAAAACGAGAAAGCACCCGTATCAGACGAGGAGTTATATATCTCTCCACCCTCTTTAAAAAGTATATCTATAAAACTCTTTTGGGCAAGTCCTGCAACGGTGTCATTTTTACAAAAACGTTCAAAGCCAACCGTTGCGGTAAAGGAGAGCAATAATCGCATTTGGCGTATAAGCTCGGGGCTATATTCCCCCTCATCGAGTCCTAAAGGATTTGCAGCCTCTAATATATATTTATTTGCAATTACCTCGCCCAATTTTTTTGCGTTTTCAAACTCTTCGGCAGTAATAGGGTCGGCAAGATTTTCTTTTATTTTGTTGTGACGCACATCTAGCGAGGGCTTGTCACCCACAATTTTAATATCTTCATCCAAACCCATATTTTACACCACCTTTAAACAAGATTTTGTTATTATTCTTCCCTATACTGTTTTAATGCCCTTGCAAGTTGGTCGGGGCAAGAGGTGTTTTTAAAGCCGCATCTTATGTTTTCAAGTTTTGATATAACCTCGTCAACCGACATACCCTTTACAAGCGAGGATATTCCCTGCAAATTTCCGTTACAGCCGCCCGTAAATTTTACCGACTGTACTATGTCATCTATTACGTCTATTGTAATAGTCGTTGAACAAACACCATTAGTTTTATATGTGAATTGCATTAAATTTATTCCCCTTTTTTAGTAACAAAGGTTAATTTCTAGTGAAATTAACGCTCTTTAAACCTATTGCTACGTACGGGATGACGAAGCTTACGGAGTGCCTTTGCCTCAATTTGACGTATACGCTCACGTGTTACATTAAATTCCATACCAACCTCTTCAAGTGTATGGCAACGGCCGTCATGAAGACCAAAGCGAAGCCTTATAACCGATTCCTCACGCGGAGTAAGGGTGCGAAGAACGGTATCAATATCCTCATTTGTAATGGTCTTGAGTGCCGCATCATCGGGAGCTAATGCGTCTTCATCACGTATAAAGTCCATAAGACGAGAATCCTCCTCAGGTCCTATAGGTGTTTCCATAGAAACAGGCTCTTGAGCAACACGCATGATTTCTCTTACACGCTCAACAGGAAGGTCCATTTTTTCAGCAATAAGCTCTTCACTTGGCTCGTAACCGTTTTCGTGCAATAACTGACTTTGTATCTTTTTAAGTCTATTGATAGTTTCAACCATGTGTACAGGTATACGGATAGTTCTTGCTTGGTCGGCAATAGCACGGGTTATAGCCTGACGAATCCACCAAGTAGCATAGGTAGAAAATTTAAAGCCTTTTGTGTGGTCAAACTTATCAACCGCTTTTATAAGACCTACATTTCCCTCTTGAATAAGGTCTAGGAAGTACATACCTCTGCCCACATATTTTTTGGCGATACTTACAACAAGGCGAAGATTAGCTTCAGTAAGACGCTGCTTTGCGTATTCACTACCCTCGCTGATTTTTACAGCAAGCTCAATTTCTTCTTCAGAGTTAAGAAGCGGCACCCTACCGATTTCGCGAAGATAAACTTTAACAGGGTCATCAAGTGAAACATTTTCAAGGATAGACTCGTCATCTATCTGGTCTACATCCATTTCTTCAAGCTTAAGGTCGTCCTCGGTTGGCTCCTCATCAAAATCAAGCTCTAGTATAGGAGGCTCGGTAAACAACTCCTCCAAATCTTCGGGAGCATTTTCAAGATTATCTATAGAATTGCTTTCATCAAGCTCTACAGCTTCATTTTCCTGTAATTCAATATTGTTCTGGTCTTTCTTTGTGTCCTTCATTAAAAATTCCCCTTTGTTTTATTTTTGATAATATTTGCCAAATTATCCGCCCATTCTTCAGTAGGCATATTTTTTGCACCGTTTAAGGATTTTGCATCATTCTCACTATTTAGAATTTTTATGCAATCCCCAAGCTCTGCTTTTGCATTTTTATCCCCTGTGCTACTGTTTTGAAGAGATACCAGATACCCCGTTTCAGCCGCACTTAAAAACTGACTTATGTAGGAAAAATCAAAATCACGTCCATCAAAAAACGCTTCGAGTATAAGTGAGTATATACGTTTATTTAACGAGGTTATCATTTTATCGCTCGGTAAATTATCGGCAGTAAACCCAATTAAATCCTGATGCTTTAAAAGTATAGCTATTATGCTCTCCTCTGCGGCGGCGGCTTTTGGAAACTGTCGCTTTTCAGGATTTACCTCATCCCTTTTGTACGTGGGATTAACAATCTCACGGAACTCTTTTTTCTCTTTTTCTTTTATCTTGCCTTTTCTGATATCCTTTATTTTCGACTCAAGTGCTGTTCTTGAAACACCGTATTTATCAGAAAGTCTGCCAATATAAATATCTCTTGTGATAACATCGGGCGTATCGGCTAAAATTTCTGCCGCGGCACTTAAATATTTAAGTCTGCCGTCATCCGATTCGGTATTAATATCAGCAGCGGCGGTAAGAAGCTTATATTCTATCTCACTAACTGCACCGTCTAAAAGTGCGGAAAACCTTGCCGCACCGTTTTTCTTAATGTATTCATCGGGGTCCTTGCCGTCGGGTACTAAAACCACCCTAACCTTAAGTCCCGTATTTTTAAGAATTTCGCCCGCCCTTTTCATTGCCTTTTGTCCTGCGGCATCTGCATCTAACATTAAGACTATTTCTTTAGTATATTTAGTAAGCAACTTTGCCTGTTCGGGCGTAAAGGCTGTACCGAGGGCTGCTACAGTATTACTAAAACCTGCTTGGTGAAGTGATACAACGTCCATATTGCCCTCAACCAATATGATACGCTCTGCACAATCCTTTTTTGCAAAATTCATACCAAAAAGATTATCGCTTTTCTTATATACCGGGGTATCAGCTGTGTTTACGTATTTTCCGCCCGCTTTATCGTCACCTGGCATAGCTCGTCCGCTAAATGCCACAACATTTCCTCTAACATTAATTATCGGGAACATTACCCTACGGCGAAAACGGTCATAATACTTGCCGCTACTGCTTTTACCGATAACATTTGCTTGATACATATCGGCAATACTAAAGCCCTTTGATTTTAAATGATTTATAAGTGCATCCCAACTGTCAGGTGCGGCACCAAGGCCGAAATGCTTTATTGTACTAACACTAAGACCGCGTCCAACCAAATAATCAAGTGCCCATTTTCCGCCCTCTGACATTAAATAGCTATGAAAAAATCTTGCGGTTTCACGGTTAATATCGTATATAGTGTTTTTTAGCTTCTGCATAGAGTTATCGTATTTATTTTCGTCTAAAACTATACCCGACTTTTCAGCTAAAAGCCTAACAGAATCTATATAATCAAGATTTTCTATAAGACCTGTAAAGGTGAACACATCGCCGCCTACCCCACAGCCAAAGCAATAAAACGAGCCGTTTTCGGGATAAACAGTAAATGACGGGGTTTTTTCATTATGAAAAGGACACAGTCCCACCAAATTTTTACCCCTACGCTTTAAATCGACATACGGTGCCATAACTGTTTCAATATCGTTTCTATACTTAATTTCGTTAATTACTTCCTCAGGAATTGCCAATGTGTATCACCTGCCTTTTAAACTTAAAAAATTCACACTTCCCAAAACTTTGGTATATATATTTTAGAATATGCACTTACTGCGAAATGGTCGGTCATACCTGCTATATAGTCCATAACAGCACGCTCGACACCCTCACGCTCGCATATTGCCTTATACTCGTCCGACATTTTTTCGGGGTGTTTTACGAAATATCCGAAAAGTCCCTCTACTATGCCTTGAACCTTATCCTCCTCTGCCTTTGCGGCACGGTTTGTATAAACCGTATCAAACAAAAAGCGATGCAATGACTCATAAGCACCATTAATTTCATCATTCATTTTAATGCTTTTACTATCACTATTCTCAACTATTGAGGTAACGAGTGTATTAATACGTTGACTTTTTGTATACCCTAACACCTGTGTGATTTCAGACGGTAAATCAGACGCCTTTATAATGCCAGCACGTACCGCATCCTCTATATCGTGATTTATATATGCAATACGGTCGGCATAGCGTACAATCCTACCCTCTAGCGTTTCTGACCAATCGTCTTTTGTATGATGCAGTATTCCGTCAAGCACCTCAAATGTAAGGTTAAGTCCCTTTCCGTTCTTCTCGATTTTTTCACAAACCCTAACGCTCTGCTCATAGTGGGTAAATCCACCGCTATAAAGGGTGTTAAGTGCCCGCTCACCCGCGTGACCGAACGGGGTGTGTCCAAGGTCGTGACCTAATGCTATAGCCTCGGTTAAATCCTCATTAATACGAAGAGCCCTAGCAATCGTCCTAGCTATTTGCGATACCTCTAGGGTGTGGGTAAGTCTTGTCCTATAATGGTCCGATTCGGGAGCTAAAAAAACCTGTGTTTTGTGCTTTAAACGTCTAAACGCCTTTGAATGAATAATTCTATCGCGGTCACGCTGAAAAGCAGTTCTAAGCTCACACTCTTCCTCAAGGGTTTTTCTTCCCTTTGAAGCATCACTAAATGCGGCACCGTTCGACAAAAACTCACGCTCTATTTTCTCTGTAGTTTCACGAACACTCATAAGCTCCCTCCTATTCTATATCTCTACTTTTATATACGATAATTTTTTATAAATTCCTCTTTTTTTAAATAAAAAATGCCGAAAAATCATTTTTTACGCGTTCATTTTTAAGTCTTGCCGAGAAAACCTCGCACAAATTAGCTTCAAAAGCATCAATATCCTCCTCTTTAAAAGAAAAGGACACAGTCACATTATCGGTAAATTCCTCATTAGTAACAGTACCGCCGTTATCGTTTATAAGGGTTATAAGTCTTTGGTGATTTTGATAATCGCATACTATCTTACACCAAACACAAGGACACATTTCCACCCTTTGAACATTATCGGTTACTAGCTTTGCCGCACCTGAATAAGCACGCACAAGACCGCCAGTCCCTAGCAAAATTCCACCAAAATAACGGGTAACCACCACAATTACATCAGTAAGTCCGCTACCCGCTAATACATCAAGCACAGGCTTACCCGCCGTTCCGTGTGGCTCACCGTCGTCCGAAAAACGCACGGTGCCGCTACGCAAAATATAGGCATAAACATTATGACGTGCATCCCAATATTTTGATTTAATTTCAGCTAAAATAGCTGTTGCCTCCTCCTCTGTAGTACAAGGAGAAAGTGTTGCTATAAACCGAGATTTTTTCTCGGTAAGCTCGGCTATTTCGGGTTCTTTTATTGTAATATAGGAGTTCATAGCTTATCTCCACCTTAAAAAGAAAAATCCGCAACTGCCAAGTGGCTGTTGCGGAATATTAGGTAATTACTTATCCATACCAAAACGCTTTTTGAATCTGTCAACACGACCACCGGTATCTACCAACTTCTGCTTACCGGTAAAAAACGGATGACATTTAGAGCATATATCCAAACGGATGTCCTTTTTAGTTGAGCGTGTTTCAAATTCAGCACCACAAGCACACTTAATAACTACCTTATCGTACTGCGGATGAATTCCTTCTTTCATCAATTGTCACCCCTTTCGTTTCAGTAACGTGACAATGATACCACACTTTTTATTAAAAAGCAAGATTTTTTTCAAAAAATATTAATTTTTTTTAAAACCTATATAAGTTGCTGTTCGTTTATGGAAAGTTTAAAGTCGAGTCCTAATTTTTCGGCGGCTTTACGGCACATAAGCATTCTTTGCATAAATATTTCAAAATAGTCCATTATAGAGCCGTACTCTGTATCAACCTTAAGCGAAAGCCGTATTTCGTTCTTTTTATCATTTATAACAAGATTTGAATCGGTAACCGAATAGTTAACCCTATCGTGAATATCAAAGCTTGTCTTATCGCGGTTTCTAACACGACTTCTCCTAACGTCTGACTTGTCTGCTAAAATAAGTGCCGCCGAAATCTCGTCAACAGGCACCCCTGTTCCCTCGTCATGATTTCCTATTGCGGTTATAATAGCCGCAATATCAGCCGAGGGCATTTTTAAATTATCAAGTATACGGAATGCCATAACTGCACCGCTTTGAGAATGTTCAATACGGTTTACAACATTTCCTATATCGTGAAGGTATGCTGCTATTTTCGCAAGCTCTATTTTATGCTCGTCAACACCTAGCGTTGTTAAAATGTATGCAGCGGTATTTGCCACCTTACCGACATGGGCAAAGCTATGCTCAGTAAAGCCGAGTGCCGCTAGCGAGTGGTCAGCAGCAGTAATGTATGTATTAATATCATTATTGTGCCTAATTTCGTCAAAAGTTAACATTTTTATCCTCCGTATTGTTATTGTATTTATTTTACCACAAATATCACTATTTTACCACTATTTTTCTTTAATTTCACTTTCAAAAACGAATTTGAAAAAAACTCAAGTATGTCTTAATTATTGTAGACAAGCAAAATTTTATGTGTTATACTAGCATTGTATAAATTATTTTTTGGAGGAAAATTTATGAAAAAAGTTCTTTCTTTTGACTTTGGTGCTTCAAGCGGCAGAGCTATGCTGGCTACGCTTATTGACGGCAAAATTGAAATGCAGGAAATTCACCGTTTCAGCAACGACCCCGTAGTAGTAAACGGCAGAATGTATTGGGACGTACTACGTCTTTTCTTTGAAATTAAGGCAGGCATTACAAAGGCTGTAAACAACGGCGGATTTGACGCTATAGGTATTGATACTTGGGGCGTTGACTTTGGTATGCTTGACAAAAACGGAAGATTACTATGTAATCCCGTTCATTACCGTGACACTCGTACAGAGGGTATTCCCGAAAAGGTGTTTGAAATTATACCTAAGGATGAGCTTTATTCCCTTTGCGGAACACAGCTTATGAATTTTAACACCATTTATCAGCTTATGTACTTAAAGCTTTACGAGCCTGAGCTTTTAGAGCTTACTGATAAAATCCTACTTATACCCGACCTTTTTGCATATATGCTTACAGGCGTTATGCGTGCCGAGGCTACAAATGTTTCAACAACAAATCTTTTCGACCCTTATAAGAGAGATTGGAACCGCGAGATTATTAAAAAGCTCGGTTTGCCCGAAGGAATTTTCCCAGATGTTATTGAAGCAGGCGAGGAATTAGGTCTATTATCAGATGAGATTTGTGAAGAGCTTGGTTGTCCTAAAGTACCCGTAATTGCAGTACCTACACACGATACCGCATCGGCAGTTGTTGCAACACCAAGCCTTTCTGATGACTTTGTATATATCAGCTGCGGAACTTGGAGTCTTTTCGGCATTGAAAACGAAACTCCTATTTTAACACAGGCTGCAGCCGATGCTAACTTTACGAACGAGGGCGGTTTTAAGGGTACTACACGCTTCCTTAAAAACATTATGGGACTTTGGCTTATTCAAGAATCACGCCGTCAGTGGCGTCGTGAGGGTGTTGAGGTAGGCTTTGACACACTTGAACATGAAGCATTAGCTGCAGAGCCTTTCCGTTGCTTTATTGACGTTGATAATGGGTCTTTCGCCCCTGCAGGTAATCTGCCCAGACGCGTTAAGGAATTTTGCGAGCGTACAGGTCAGTATGTCCCCAAGACACGCGGCGAGATAATGCGTTGTATTTATCAAAGTCTTGCTATGAAATATAAATACACATTTAACGGTCTTCACAGTTTAACAGGTAAGGATTATAACCGCATCAACATGTTGGGCGGCGGTATTAAGGATAAGCTTTTATGTCAGCTTACCGCAGATGCTTGCGGTTGTGAGGTTCTTGCCGGTCCTACCGAGGCTACAGTTATGGGCAACATTGCGGTAGCTTACTATGCTTTAGGCGAAATTGAGGACTTTAAGGCTATCCGCCAGACCGTAATCAATTCGACCGACTTAAAGCAGTACCTACCCACCAACAGCGAGGCTTGGGATAAGGCTTATGAGGATTACAAGAAGATAATCGGTAAATAATATTTTAGATTTAATAATAATCAATCAAAAACCACCTTGCATTAGCAGGTGGTTTTTGTTATACAAAAAAACTGACTTCGATAAATAATCGAAATCAGTTTTAGCTTTAAAACTTAAATTTATTAATTTTCTTCAACTACTTCATTAAATGTTATGTCGGCAGCAACTACGTTTACAACTGTAACGGCGGTGCCTGTCATAGTTTGAATTTTGTCCTTAACATTGTTTTGAACAGCCTCACAAACCTCACGCACATTAGCCTCACGCTTAACATTTACATATACAGTAATTTTTATAGCACCGTTAACATTTTCGGCTACAACGCCTTTGAATGCACTTTTAGTTTTTACGGCACCCTTTATATCTACAGCTTTTTTGCAAATTGCGGCAACGCCGTCGATTTCCTTTGCGGCAATCTCTGCCATTTTTTCTAAAACTTGAGTATTAACAGAAAGCTCGGTTTTATTATTTTCCATAGTCACTAGTCCTCCGTGTCATCAATTTACACTTATATTATAACACACTTTTCAAATAACTCAACTTTTTTTTAACAATAAAAGCCAAAACTTATAATTTTTATAAATTTTAGGCGTTATTTTTTCGCATCACCATAGGTAACTATTTTAATATTGCTTAACGGGATTTTTGTTTCCTCGGTTACAATATCCTGTATCTGCAAGGTCTGAGCCGTTGTAAGACCGTCCGACTTTACAATAATATTAACGCTTTTCTCCCCTATTACCGCAACTGCCTTTTCGAAGCCCTTTGCCTTTAAAAGCGTTTCTATGTTTACTTCATTTTCAATTCTTGTAGCTAACTGTTTTGTGGTATTCAAGGCTTCTTTTTTATCGGCATCAGTAAGCGTTGAGCTTTTAAGGGTTTCCTCGACTAGTTCTGTTGCTTCTTTCAGTGCTTTTTCACGCTCTTTTTTAGCCTCGGCAAAATAATCTGTTTCTACCTTTGCCGCTGTTTCTATAGCGGTATCGTTATTACTATTTACATACTTTGCTTCACCTAAATATTTATCTGACGAAAATTTCATATTAAGCCATACTGCAGCACCAAGTGCTAACACCATTACCACCAAAGCTATATGCTTTTTACCTATCACTTTACCTTTTTTCATAATTGCTGCCTCCTACAATGTATACTCTTTTTGATGTAATATTAAGTGCTGCTGTTACAGCATTTTTTATTTTTTCTGCTAAAACCTCATTATCACCGCCTGCACACACAATTGCTACACCTCTTATTTCGGGCATAATTTCGGTTACAACAAGCGGTTCCTCCCCTCCCTCATCATTTTTAAAGGTCAAATATGTTTTTGATGAGCTACTGCTCTCATTTTGCGAATTATCATTAGAAGAATTTGACGAAGTTTCGTCATACGAGTCGGCATAGCTGTAACGTATTCCGCTTTCAAGAGTTACCACTACGGTAGCCTTTTTATCTCCGCTAATACTTTTTACAATCTTTAAAACACTTTCTTCTAGACCTTTTCTATAACTTTCGGTAAACTCCCCCGAATCATCTGTTTTAATTTTATCGCTATTTTCTTCCCCTGTGCTAAAAAAAGAAGATAAAACCAATAACACAATTCCGCATATGCCCATTATTATAAGAAGTTTCGGTTTTTTTAGTGCGACGGATATTTTTTTAATTGCTTCATTCATATAAGACCTCTATTTCATATTCTGCATTATTACCACCTAGTGCTGCTATTATTTTTTCAGGCGAATCCTTAGAATAAACCGTCACTTTACTAATAGTTATGCTGCCGTTTTCGGTTTTATTAGTACAAACAGTAATTTTATTAAAATTTATATCTTGGCCACGCAACACTTCTTCAAATGTCAGTTTTAAAAAATCCTTTGATAGCGATGCCGTATTTATGCTTTGCTCAATTTTTTTATTGTCTATTGAAATTTCGTCGATTTTAATATTTAAAAGTGCAGAAATTACAATACACAAAAATATTAGTGCAAAAACATATTTTACCGCCTTGGATGTGTTTCCTGACGGTTTTAAAAGAAAAATTCCGCCAAAAAGCATAGCGGCACTACAAAAAACACCTATAAAATCAAAAAATGTACTCATATAGTTTTACCTGTACTAGCCAAAGCGTTCAAACCCGAATCAGATTTTGGAATAAGGATTTTTTACTGTGGCTTTGTTAAAATACTCGCAAATCTGTCGCCTATGTGCGACAAAGAGCCAAAAGACGCCTTAAAACCGCCCTTTTAGGCTGGTTTGGGTTTAAACGCTTTGGCTAACTACCACTGTAAGTGATATTATAAAAAGTGCTGCTATAAGCATTGTTATACCTATAAGCAATGCAAGCATTGAATCTATTGACTTAAAAACGGTTGTTACCTTGCCGACGTCTAGAATTTCGGATATTATACCAAGCAGCATCATTGAAATACGCCAAAGCAAAAGCTCTATTATTATGGGTAAAAGCAGTAACACCAAGGCTATTACACCGTATATGCCTGCGGTAGATTTAAGCAGCTGCATAGAGGTACTTACCGTAGCTACTGCTTCCGAAAGTGCAGGTCCTGCTACGGGAACGGCGGTGCCAATTAAAAACTTTGAAGTACGAAGTGCCAAAGAGTCTGCGGCAGAATTTACGGTTGTTTGAATACCCAAAACACCTAAAAATATAGTTGTAATAAAGGAAAGTACCCAAAGTGCAATTTTTTTTACCGACTCACCTACCGCATTGCTATTTATAAGCGGAGATGCGGCGGTACTTACCGACAATGCCAAATATCCGCTCATTAGCGGCACTATTATGTAAGCGGCTAGTGCACTTGAAACCTCTGATGCAACCAAAAGCAGACTGCTCATAGTTACAGATGATGCTACACCGCCAGACACTGCGATTATACCTGCATACATTGGTACAAACGCCATCATAAAGGTAGCACTGCCCTTAATAGCGGTTGCCGCCGCCTTTACTGACCCATAAACCTGTGCCACTAAAAAAACTATTAACGACAGTCCACATAAAAACACCGCATTCGAAGAAATTTCACTTTTGCTAGAAAGGGAGGTTATTGCCGCAATTACTACCACTATAGCAAGGGCAGTCCCTGCCGTTTTTAAGGGTGCTTTTATACCGCTTTTAATAAAGCTTGATATATGTGAAAAAACGCTCTCGCTACTAATTGCCTTTGCCCATTCGGTGCTGTTTGGACTAATACCATAGCTATCAAGAATATCTCCCACCTCGTCGGGCAATGCTTCTTCGACCGCATCCACACCGTCAATACTGTATTCTTGGGCATTTACGGTAAACGGAAAAACCAAAAAGAAAGTAAAAAATAAAAACAGTACTTTTAAATTCTTCATATTTTACACCAATTCTAAGGCAGTTTTAAGGACTGAAGCAAGCAGTGGTATTGATATAATAAAAATTGCCGCTTTACCTGCAAGCTCTGCCTTTGATGCAATAGAGCCTTGTCCGAAATCCCGACAAGTATCGGCGGTAAACTCGGTAAGATAGGCAATTCCCAACGCCTTAAGTGCCACCTTAAAATATTCCATTTCTATACCCGAGCTACTTATTAGCACTTTTATTTCCTCCAATTGAGGAAATACTCTAAGGCACAATAACGACAAAACCGAAATTGCCGCCGCTACCGATATAAAAAATGCGTACTCCTGTCTTTGTTGCTTGAATATAAGCGATAGTACCGAGGACACAAGACAGAAACCTAAAACCTTAAGTATTTCCATATCAAAGTCCGAAAAGTCCCTTTACGGTGCTAAAAAGCTCGGCTATTGCAGAAACTATCATAAGTAGCACAACCACAAGCCCTGCAAGTGTGGTAAGCATTGCCTGTTCCTCTCTGCCCGACCGCACAAGCAGTTGATTTAAAACCGTAACTATTATTCCTATAGCCGCAATTTTAAATATAAAATCTACATCCATTTGAAAACCTGCTCTCATTTTATTACACGAATATAATCGCTAAAAAAAGTCCACCGCAAATACCTAATATGCGGTAAAGCTTTGCCTTTTTTACCGTTTCTTCGGATATTATTTTATTTTTTTCCTTAAGTAGTGAAAGGCAAAGCTCTGCTCGGCTGACCTCTCCTTGACGCTCGGTAGTGCCGAGCCTATTGAAAAAATCTTCAATTATTTTTCGCTCGCTATCGGCAATTCCGCAATCAGCCGTATGTATCCTGCCGTCTTCTATAACAACAAGCGGCAGTTCCCCAAAAGCCGCTTTTACAAGGGTTACAACCTCGCTTCCATCATAAAAAATTCTATCACGAAGCTCGGTGATGCAGGAAATATATTGAAGAACTCGTTTAGCGGCAAGCTCGGCTTTAGCCGCCTTATAAAAACCGTATCCCGCCACCGACACAAGCAAAATAATAACCCCTAAAAACTTAATTATCCAAATCACCGATTATCTCCTTTGGTGTTAAAAATTCTATTTCCTCACTAAAGTTTCTCGGCAAGACTGCTATTAAGGATATTATTCCGCTCTCCAGCAATCCTCTTGTAACGCTTCGTTTTTTTAGGTCACAGCTATTTCCAATATGTGCGGTGGTTATTATAGAAACACCCGCGTTAAAGCTCTCGGAAACACTATCAAGCTCATCTGCTGTTCCAATCTCGTCAAAGGCTATTATGTGGGGATACATTGTGCGAAGTGCCATAAGTGCCCCCTCTGCTTTATTTTCACACATTAAAACATCAGTATTGGCACCAAGGTCTGTATAGCACTCTCCTAAATAACTGCCCGATAGCTCGCCTCTGCTGTCTATAACGGCTATTCGGTAAAACGTACCCGTAGCACCGTTTGAAAGCTGACGCAAAAAATCCCGCAGAAGTGTTGTTTTTCCACTGCCTGGCGGTCCTGCTATTAAAACTCCACCGCCGTCAAAGCGTTCTATAAGCTTATCGGCACAGCCCGAAATCTCCCGTGCTATTCTAATATTTACCGAGGAAATATCCTTCATACCGTCTGCTATAACCGTTCCGCAAACACCTGCCCGATGCCCTGACCGCATAATAACATAGCCTTTTTTTATTTCATCGGTATGAGCATAAACCGAATTTGCACACAAAAGGCTAAACGCCTCGTATACCTCGTTTTTTTGGCTAATTATCAAATCGCGACTTATAAAATCGCTTAATTGACCGCTTGAAGTTAAAAATAATGTTTTACCGCTTACTGTGAGTGTAACCGGAAGTCCTATTCGTAATCTGATTTCTTCTGCTTTGGATTTAAGTGACTCCGGCAAAAATTCAAGTGCACGCCGAATTCTTTGCGGTATTGCATATAAACAACTTTCAAAACTAGAAATACAATTCATAAAATTCCGCCCTTTTTAAAGTCTTTTATTAGAATATATGATATGTTTGTCCAAAGTAGAACAAAAAGGGTATAAAAAAAACAGCCTACCAAAAGGTAGACTGTTTAAAATTTTATTACTTTGATTAGTCTTTCTTAAAGAAGTTCATAACATCCTCGTAAGACTCGTCATTGGTGTTATCAACAAAGCCTGCGAAAGGATTTTCTTCCTTCTGCTCCTCACCAAGACCAGTAGCTACAACTGTTACGCGGATAGTATCCTCAAGGGACTCGTCAAGCTGTGCACCCCAAATGATTGTAGCATCGGGATGAGCCATCTCGGAAACGATAGATGCTGCCTCTTCAACCTCTTCAAGTCCGATATCCTCAGAACCTGTGATGCTGATGATTACGCCGCGTGCATTGTCCATAGAAGTTTCGATAAGGGGACTGTTGATAGCTGCACGTGCTGCCTGCTCTGCCTTGTCGCGACCGGTAGCGATACCAACGCCCATATGTGCATAGCCTGCATTTTCCATAACAGCTCTAACGTCAGCAAAGTCAAGGTTAACAAGTGCTGTAACGTTAATAAGCTCAGAAATGCTTTGAACACCTTGACGAAGTACATCGTCAGCAATGTCAAATGCATTTTTAAATGTAATTTTCTGTTCAGAAACGAACTTAAGACGCTCGTTAGGAATAACTACAAGGCTGTCAACATGCTCGCGAAGTGCAGCAATACCTGCTTCAGCCTGTGTCATACGCTTTTTACCCTCAAAACCGAAAGGCTTTGTAACGATACCAACTGTAAGGATACCAAGCTCCTTAGCGATTTCTGCAACAACGGGTGCTGCACCGGTACCTGTACCGCCGCCCATACCTGCGGTTACGAAAATCATATCTGCACTGCGGATAGCTGCAGCTATTTCATCGCGTGACTCCTCAGCAGCTGCACGGCCATTGTCGGGATTACCGCCTGCACCCATACCTGCTGTGGTTTTGTCACCAATTTGAATTTTTTGATTTGCTTTTGAAAGGAATAAAGCCGCTTTATCGGTATTAATAGCTATAAACTCAACACCGCGAACACCTGCGGCAACCATGCGGTTTACAGCGTTTCCACCGCCGCCGCCTACACCTACTACTTTAATTTGAACTACATTTTCCATTTCTTCTGCTACTTCGAATGGCATTTTCTGATTCCTCCGTCTTTCTATGTATAATATGATACTAAATTAATCGATTATCATATAGATAATAACACAACCATTTTCAAATTTCAATAGTTTTATTACAAAATCGTAACTTTTTTTTAAAATTCGTTTAATTTATATCGCCCTCGACAAAAGTCCCCTCTGTTTTTTGGCTTGTCCACATACTTAAATTTATTTTTCCTGTCTTATTTTCTTCGATTTTAGAAACCATTGCACTTAAGTGTGCAATCTTTTTATCAAGGTTTGCAGAATTTCCGAAATTAACTACAAAACGACCCTCTACCTTTGCAGTTATATTCAATATATCACTTACATCTATATAATCGATAACAATTTTTTTAGTTGTAAGGTTATCTACCACTAGGCTTATTGCATTGATTTCATTTTCTTTTTTGAGTTCTGCTTTTTCGCCCAAAGTTAGCGGTTTACTGTTACAAACGATTAGAAAAACACCCTCTGGCTTCTCGGGATAACTACTGAGTACATAACCCTTACGGCTTAAAGTATAATATGTATCTCCATCCTTTATGCAGGCACACTCTTTAGCGTCAGTTGCAGTAATTATAAGTGTATCGGGCAGCTCCCGTTTAATTTCAATAGCATCAACAAACGGAAGCTTTACCCGTATTTTTTCGGTTAATTCTTTCTCACTAACGGTGAAAAGATTATTTTTTTCGGTAATACCGCTAGCTGTTACAATCTGCTCTGCGGTATATAGCTTACTACCCTTTGCACTAACGGTTTTTATTGGAAAAAGCACCGTAAAGCAAAGAATTACAAGCACTAAAAGTGAAATAAACACAAAACTTAAAAAGGCGGTAAAAATTCTTCTGCGTCTTATTCTTTTTTTACGTTCTGCACGCCGTTTCATTATTTCTTCACGCTCGTAAGACATTTTCACCATTCCTTTACCTTAATTTTAATGCTCTATCCACGCCTTGCCACCCAAGATGTTTATATTGCCTGTAATATCGTCATATCCTCGTAAAATATGCTCTATTTTAGAAATTTCGGTAACACCCTCGGTAGCTAAAGCGGCAACTACCAATGCCGCACCGCCACGAAGGTCGGTACATTCACAACAAGCGGCTGAAAATTTTTTTACGCCCTCAACCACAGCGACCTTGCCCTCGGTTTTAATTTTAGCACCAAGACGCTTTAATTCTTCAGTATATTTATATCTGTTTTCAAATATATTTTCAACAAACACAGTTGTTCCCTGTGCTAAAGACAACATTGCTATCACAATAGGCCCTGCATCTGTAGGAAAAGCAGGATAAACCAACGTACGAATTGTAGGCACCCTTAAAAGCTCACCGTCGCGTTTGATGCGAATACTCCTGGCATCTGCAGTAACATTACAGCCCGCCTCTTTAAAAACCGACAACACCGACATTAAGTGTGATGGCATTGCATTTTTTATAATTATATCTCCGCCCGTAACCGCAGAAGCCGCCATATATGTAACCGCAGCAATACGGTCGGGTATTATTGAGTGCTTTGCACCGTGAAGACTTTTTACGCCGTGAATTTCAATTGTGTCCGAGCCGCAACCGCATATTTTAGCCCCCGCAGAATTTAAAAAGTCTGCAAGGTCACTGACCTCAGGCTCCTTTGCGGCATTATGAATTACGGTAGTACCGCGTGCTAGTGCCGCCGCCAGAATTATATTTTCGGTAGCACCAACGCTTGGAAAGGACAGATGAATTTCTGTACCCTTTAGTCCGTTTGGTGCTTCACAGTATAAAAATCCGTGGTCCTCTTTAATTATTACGCCTAATTTTTCAAGGGAGGAAAGATGCAAATCAATAGGTCTAGGCCCTAGTTCGCAACCGCCAGGACTGCTTATTACAGCTTTACCCATTCTTGCTACGATTGCACCCAAAAAGACTATTGAAGAACGCATTTCTCGCATAAGACTATCGGGAATTTCAAAGGAATTTATGCCGTTTGAATTAACTGTTACAACCTCACCGTCTTTAGTGCAATAGCAACCGAGATGCGACAATATTTTAAGCGAAGTGTTGACATCGCTTAAATTCGGGCAATTATGTATTTCGCACTCGCCACCGCAAAGAATTGTGCCGGCAAGCACAGGCAAAACGCTGTTTTTAGCTCCCTGAAGCCTTATTTCGCCCGAAAGTCTTTTATTACCCTCTATTAATATTTTTGACATTAAACACCCTCCCACAAATATGAATCTTTCAATCCATACTATGCCGAAAAAGTGTTTTTGCCAATAAATTAGCTATTCTGCTTTAAGCACCTGTATATAATTCCATTAAAACCTTGTAAATACGCTGATTAGCATCAACAATAGCACTGCCGTTTGCCGCCTGTGCCATTTTCTCTAGTTTAGGCTTATTTTCAATCAAATGTGAGACCTTATCAATCAACAATTCGCCGTTTAAATCTTTTTCTTCAATAATTTCTGCGGCACCGCATTTCTTTAAAGTCATTGCATTATGGAACTGATGATTTTCTGCCACATAAGGTGACGGAATAAGAACAGACGGTTTTCTGCAAGCTGAAAGCTCGCTCAAGGTTATTGCACCTGCCCTACAGATTACCAAATCCGCAGCCGCCATACAAATATCCATATTATTTATATATTCACGTATATCAATCTCACTTGAAAGGGATATATTATCGTTTTTAAGTGCGGAAAGCATAGTATCATAACCCACTTTACCTGTCGCGTGTATATGATAGAATTTTCCGCTACCGTTATGCCACTTTATAAGCTCGGTTACTGCTTCGTTTATACGTCTAG
Source organism: Oscillospiraceae bacterium (assembly GCA_015065725.1). Lineage (GTDB taxonomy): Bacteria > Bacillota > Clostridia > Oscillospirales > Acutalibacteraceae > UBA737. The sequence continues at coordinate 28,344 of SVPV01000017.1, read as the reverse complement.
CCCCTAGCGAGCCACCGAAAGACAACAAAACAGGTCTATCGTCGGTAATTCCCAAAGCGGCACGAGCTTCTTCTCTATTAACATTTAAAAGCTCACTTCTTACAGGATTTCCGGTAACTATCGGTTTTGACTTAAGCTTTAAATATTTTTCTGCCTCCCGCATAGCAAGCATAACTTTATCTACCTTGCCGCTTAACATTTTTGTTGTAACACCAGGATAAGCGTTCTGCTCATGAATTGCAGTTTTAATGCCCATTTTTGCTGCCTCACGAAGTACAGGACCGCTGACATAACCGCCTGTACCTACAACGATATCAGGTTTTAGTTCTGCTAATATTTTTGCGGCATTAATAGACGATGTAACAGCCTTTTTGGCGGCAGTTACATTACGAATAATATTTTTAACAGTGATTTTTCTTTGAAAGCCTGCAACATCTATAGTTCTAAACTCGTATCCTTTTTCGGGTACAAGTCTTGCTTCTAGCTTATCGGCAGTACCGATATAGCTGATTTTAGCATCGGGATGTTTTTCTTTAATATATCCTGCAACAGCCAATGCCGGATTTATATGACCTGCTGTGCCGCCGCCTGCAAACAGTATATGCATAACTGCCTCCTAAAATTTTTATTTATCAATATTGGACCCTCGTGATACAGACAGTACAATTCCCATTTCTGCCAAGAGTATTAATAGTGATGTACCGCCGTAACTAAAGAAAGGTAAACTAATACCCGTATTTGGCATAGTATTTGTTACTACCCATATATTAAGCATTGCTTGAAGTCCTACTTGGAAGGTAAGACCTAACGCCATAAGTGAACCGTATTTATCAGCCGCACGCATGGCAATAGTAAATCCACGCCATACAAGGACTGCGAAAAGACAAATTATTACCATAGCCCCTATGAGTCCTAATTCCTCACAGGCAATCGAAAAGATAAAATCGTTATGTGGCTCTGGCACCCAAAGATATTTTTGTCTTGACTGACCTATACCTCTACCAAAAATTCCACCTGAGCCTATAGCTAAAAGTGACTGTATAGTTTGAAAGCCTTTGCCAAGCGGGTCTGCCCAAGGGTCACGCCAATAGGTAATACGGTCTGAACTGTAGCCAATAACACCTCCGAAGAGTATAAGGGCGAAACCGCCTACCGCTACTATTCCGCCAATAATTATATAAAGCTTTGGAAGACCGCCCACCACAAGCAAAACAACGCCAATAGCAAATACAAGCACCGTTGCTGACAAGTGTGGCTCAAGCATAATAAGCACACAGGTAGCACCCAAAAGCACAGCCATAAAGGCTAAAAAGCGAAAATTCTTCATAAGCTTTTGATTAGATGCTATAAGTGATGAAAACAAAAGAATTATAGAAAATTTTGCTACTTCCGACGGCTGAAAATTAACGGGTCCTAAAACTATCCAGCGTTTTACGTCCATACCGTCTACCATTGGTGGAATGGCAAGCAAAAAAATCAGCATAGCGATAGTGATAAAAAATATAATCCAAGAAAATTTACGCCAAAAATGATAATCTATTTTAGAAACTATAAGCATAACCACAACGCCTGCTATAGCAAAAGCGGCTTGACGGATTATAAATTTATAGCTATCACCGTATTTAGCGTAAGAATAGGCATAGCTTGCTGAAAACAGCATAACCAGACCAATTGTAAGAAGTATTAAAACAATAGAAAGAAAGGTTATGTCAATTCTGCCGTCCAAATGAGCTTTTTTAGTAGTTTTTTTGACTGCTTTTGTCGCCATAACCTATCCCTCCTTTAAAGTAATTTTTAAATTTACCAATTGAATAAAATCGGCATTAGTGCTATAAAGCAGCCTACAAAGGCTATTACCGAGAAGACAAAAACGATTTTATCCTCACTCCAACCACACATTTCAAAATGGTGGTGTATAGGACTCATTTTAAAAAGCCTTTTTTTAGTTAGCTTATAATATGTTACCTGAAGCATTACAGATATAGCTTCCATAAAATAAACACAGCCTGCAAACAACAAAAGTATAGGTGCACCTATTCCAAAAGACAAGGCTACAACCATACCGCCCAAAAACATTGAGCCTGTATCACCCATAAATACCTTTGCAGGTTTTGAATTCCAAATTAAAAAGCCTACACATCCGCCTGCAAGTGCGGCTGCTAAAACGTTAATTGTATTATTACCTAAAAGTCCTGCGGCAAGCATAAATGCACAAGCAACTACTAGTGTAACACTTGAAGCCAAACCGTCAACACCGTCGGTAAGATTTACAGCATTTGTAAATCCGTAAATAAACATAAGTGCAATAGGCCAAAAAATCAAACCTATACCGTTTACGATATTAATATGGCCTACAAACGGAATATAGGTTGTATGCATACCCGAAAGACCAAGTGTAGCAAGATACGCCGCAGAAACTAATAGTTGCAAAAAGGTTTTTTGGCGAGCGGTAAGTCCCAAATTACGCTTCTTTACTACCTTAATGTAGTCATCAATGAAGCCTATAAGTGCCATACCAAGTGCCATTACCAAGCCTGCAACAAAGCTTGAAAGGCGTGTAGGATTTTTAAGCTCTTTAAAAAAGTTGCCGTCGAAAGCCGCAGAAAAACTAAAGGTTAATGCTAATGCTACCAATACACCTAATATTGTCATTATTCCACCCATAGTAGGTGTACCCTGTTTTTCTTTATGCCATTTAGGTCCTATATCAAGTATAGTCTGCCCAAATTTCAATTTTCTTAAATAAGGAATTACTATGTAACCTAAAAGTGCAGTTACCGCAAATGCAGCAAATGCGGCAATTATAGCTGAAAAATCTTTCATTTTAGTATCTCCTTTTTAGCTTTTAAAGCCTTTCGAGTGCTTCTTTTACCACTTCACGCTCATCAAGATGTATAGTGCCGTCTTTTAAAATCTGATAGGTTTCATGTCCCTTACCTGCAAGCACTATTATATCATCCTTTTGTGCTATAGAAATAGCATAATTAATAGCCTCTATACGATTTTCAATAACCTTAACGGGTTTATTTGTGCCTTGTGTACCCTCTAGTATATCTTCAATTATTGCCGAGGGGTCCTCACTACGAGGATTATCACTTGTAACTATAACGTAATCGGCGTTATATACCGCTACTTTACCCATTATTGCACGCTTACGTTTATCCCTGTCGCCACCGCAACCAAACAAAACTATAAGGCGGTTACTTTGACATTCTCTAAAGGTTGAAAGTATATTTTTAAGACCGTCGGGAGTGTGTGCATAGTCTATAATAACTGTAAAATCGCGGTCGGTAGGTACAACCTCTGCTCTACCCTTTACACCCTCAAGTGTTAAAAGGGCATTAGCGGCAGTTTCTGGCGAGATACCAAGCGTAATTGCAGTAACCAAAGAGCACATAGAATTATAAACGGTGAATTTTCCTCCCGTTTTTACCTTTATATGCTGAATAAAGCTATCACTTACAAGTTCATATTCAACGCTTGCAGGATGATAGTTTATGCCCTTTGCACTATAGGTAGCATCGTTTCCTGTTGAAAGCGAAACAATATTACAGTCAAGGTCTTTTATAAGCTCTGCCGAATATTCATCATCAATATTAATAACGGCATTTTTACACATATAGAAAAGCTTTTTCTTAGCAGAAAGATAGTTTTCCATAGTAATATGATAATCAAGATGGTCTTGTGTAAGATTTGTAAATACAGCCGTTTCAAAATTTAGCTCTGATATACGGTTTTGGTCAAGTGCGTGAGAGGATGCTTCCATAATAGCATAAGTGCAGCCCTCTGCAACCATTAACGAAAACAGTGAATTTAACTCATACGCATCGGGAGTTGTGTTTTTGGCGGCGATTACCTTATCACCAATCATATTTTGAATAGTTCCGATAAGACCTACCTTATATCCTGCATGCTCAAGTATTCTTTTAAGCATATAGGTAACGCTTGTTTTTCCGTTTGTTCCCGTTACGCCGATAAGCTTTAAGCTATCTGCAGGATTATGGAACCAATTAGCACACATTTTAGCGTATACAAAGCGTGTGTTTTCTACAATAATTTGCTCTTTTAGTCCTAAATCACGCTCGCATATTATAACAGATGCACCGTTTTCTACGGCACTTTTAGCAAATTCGTGTCCGTCACTTAAAGAACCGTTTATACAAACGAATACAAAACCCTTTTTAACCTTACGGCTATCACAAGTGACACCGCTTATTTCTAAAGAGTCAAAATTTTTATTGTCAAAAGAATATAATTCCTTAAATAGCATCTAATTACTCCTGTTCTTGCACTGCTATGTCAGCACTACCCTCGTCGGCAAAATAAACAGTAACTACCTGACCTACAGATACCGTTTCACCCGAAGCGATACTCTGCGATGAGGATTTTATATCCGCCGAAGTAGTATTTCCTGAAAACTCTACATTAATTCCTGATTCAGCCGCAATTCTGTTTACATCTGTAGCGGTAAGACCGATAAGATTCGGTACTGTTGTAGTCTGGTCGCCTGTTTCCTCTGTATAAAGAATAACCGTTCCGCCCGTGTAAACCTCCGTAGCCGCCTCGGGAATTTGTCTTATAACATTTTCTCCATTACCAATAATTTTATAAATAAGCTTATTTGTAGTGATTTTGCCCTTTGCGTCGGCAACAGGTATACCTGTAACATCAGGAACAGAAACACCAAGCTTTTTAAGTTCCTCCTCTGAATACTGAGGTTCAAAGCCTAAATAAGGGAGAACGTCTCCCATAACCTGCGAGCCGACAGGTGCAGAAATCGCACCGCCGTAATATGCACTGCCTTTAGGCTCATCAAGCATTACAAATACCGCAATTTCGGGGTCATCTATCGGGGCTATACCAACGTAAGAGCCTATATACAGTCTTGAATCGCCTGTTTCAAGTATTTTTGCCATTTTTTGTGAAGTACCTGTCTTACCGCCTACACGGTAGCCTGAAACTATACCGTTTTTAGCACCGTTTTGTACTACATATTCAAGCATTTCACGCATAACAGCCGATGTGGTTTCAGAAATTACCTGTCTTTTATATCCTGTAGAAGTAACAGATACTACCTTTTTATCTGCATCAACTACCTTTTTCACCATATGCGGCTGAACTAGATATCCGCCGTTTACAGATGCGGCAGCCAAAGAAATCATATGAAGCGGTGTAATATTAAAGGTTTGACCGAATGAAGACGAAGAAAGCTCTACAGGTCCCATATCAGCCTCTTTGTGATAGTAAGGAAGAGCCTCACCGGGTAGGTCAATATTGGTCTTGGTTGTAAGACCAAAGGCTTCAAAGTATTTTGAAAAGGTCGGTATGCCTATCAACTGACCTATTGTTATAAATGCAGGGTTGCAGGAATTTGACATTGACTGTGTAAGGGTTTGTGTACCGTGTCCGCCTGCTTTATGGCAGTGGTATGTTCTGCCTGCTACTGTCATTGTATAATTACAGCCGAATGTGCTGTTTTTATTAATTAAGCTTTCTTCGATTGCTGTAGCGGATGTGAAAATTTTGAAAACCGAACCCGGCTCATAAGTGTCAGAAACGGCTTTATTACGCCATTGGCGGTTTAAAAGCTCGGAACGAAGCTTAGTCTTTTTTTCTTCATCCAATTCAGCATCAACTTTTGCTTGGTCTTCGCTAGAGAGTGTAAACGGTGTATTGGGATTAAAGTCCCCGCTTACTGCCATTGCGAGTATCTCACCGTTATTAACATTCATTGCTATAACGGCACCGCGTTCGGCAATTTGAAACTGCTCAATAGCTGAGTCAAGATACTTTTCGCAGGTGTACTGTATATATGAGTCAAGAGTAAGCACCAAGGAATTTCCCTGTGTTGCCTCTTCAACCTTTTCGTAGGTGAAAGGCATATCGGTACCTGCAGCATTTTTAGCCGCCACTACTCTTCCTGCTATTCCGGTAAGCTCGTTATCATAATAACTCTCTATTCCCGCAAGACCTTGATTATCGTCACCTACAAAGCCGATTACCGCCGAAGCAAGTGTGTCGTTTGGATAGTACCTTTTTGTAGTTTCATCCAAGCCTATATACTGATTAAGCTCAAGCTCTTCATTATCAGCTATAAACTGACGCACCTTATCGGCGGTGGTTTTTTCAATTTTCTTTTTTACAATTACATAGTAGGTCTTTTTCTCTGTAGCCTCATAAACCTCGTCGTACTCGAGTTCTAAAATCTCTGAAAGTCCCTTAGCTATAGTTTCCTTTACCTCTTGTGCCTCGTCGGCATCCTTTAAAGACCTTATTCCGTTAGGTGTAATATATACCGTCCACGCTGTTGAGCTTGTAGCAAGCACATTCATATTGCAGTCGTATATATCACCTCTGGGTGCCGTTACAAGATTGTCGTAAAGCTGTTGCTCGGACGCTTTGCTTTGGTATTCGTCACCCTTATAAATCATAATATAAACGAGGCTTCCGAATGATACCAGCGTAAGTGCCGCAATAACTAAACACATAATTACACGGCTTCTTATAACCATAAGATTACTAGGTCTTGCCGACATCAACTTCACCTCGTCTTTTATTATATATTATATTAATTAAAAATGCGGTCTATACCTATCAATATTCTTCCTCTACAAGCTCGCCCTTTGCGGTTATAGCGGCATTTTTATCATTTACTCTTATATATTCAACTTGGTCCTTGCTCATTTTCTTCATACCAAGCTCGGTAGCCTCAAGTTCAATGTTTGAATAGGAAATCCTACGCTCAAATTCCATCTCTAGACTTGTCTTTTCACTATCAAGAGCATTTATCTGTGCCTTTACGTCATTAATTTCAGAATTTACCTCATTAATTTGAAGACGTAAAAACAAATTACCGCAAAGTGCAGAAAGCATAAACACAGCTGCCATAACGGTAAATGCCGAAACCGACATTGCCCTTACAGCTCTGCGGGTTTTATTCTTTCTTTTAGGCGGTGCTAATTTTATTATATTATCCTCTTTACGAGTTTTCTTGGCGGTAGAGGGCATAAACATATCGAAATCATAAGCAAGACTATCATTATAATACTTCAAATTATTCATAGTTTCTCCTTTTACACCTTTATTATTACCCTAAGCTTTGCACTGCGACTTCTAGGATTATTTGATAGCTCGTCCGCCGACGGCTCAATAGGTTTGCGGTGCGGTAAAATTCCACGCGGAGTTTTTCCGCAAACACAAACAGGAAAATCAGAAGGGCATATACAGCCTGTTGTGTATTCCTTAAATTTTTGTTTTACCATTCTATCCTCTAGCGAATGAAAGGTAATTATTGCAAGCACCCCGTTTGGTGCTAAAAGCTCAAAAGCATCATCTAATGCTAGTGACAGACTGTCAAGCTCACCATTTACGGCAATTCTTAAAGCTTGAAAGCATTTTCTTGCAGGGTGTCCGTCACGTCTTGCGGCAGCAGGATACGCCGATGATATTATATCGGACAGTTGCGAAGTGGTCTCTATTGGTGCCACTTCCCTCGCCTTTACTATTTTTTCAGCAATTCTAAAGCTAAATTTTTCTTCACCGTAATCTCTAAAAATTTTTGCTAGTTCATCTTTTTCTAAACTATTCACAAGCTCTGCCGCTGTAACACCCGATTTACTCATACGCATATCAAGGTAGGCGTCCTTATGATAAGAAAATCCGCGTTCGCCGTTATCTAGCTGATATGAAGAAACCCCCAAATCAAGAAGAATACCGTCAACCGCGTTTACACCGCGTTCATTTAGCACGCGTGCCATATCTTTGAAGTTGCAATTAATAACCTCGGCAGGAAGGTCTTTTAACCGCTCTGTTGCGGTAGCTACTGCATCAGGGTCGCGGTCAAGTGCATAGAGCTTGCCATTCTTAAGTTTTTTTGCAATTCCTGTAGAATGTCCTGCACCGCCTGCGGTGCCGTCTACATAAATTCCGTTTTCCTTTATATTTAAGGCATCTATACATTCATTAAATAAAACTGAAATATGGTTAAATTCCATTAGAAATCCAACCCTTCAACGATTTCTGCAACAGATTCAGGTGTGTACTGACGGTTTTCAGCCTCCCAAAGTGCAGTATTCCAAATTTCAAGATTGGTATCCATACCTATAATATGTGCATCCTCTAAAAGCTCGGCATATTCGCGAAGTGTTGAGGGTATCAAAATTCTGCCCTGTGAATCAAATTCTACGTTAAAAGCACCGTCATACAAGAAACGCTTTACAACGCTTGATTTTGCAGAGGGTAAATTGCCTATTTTATCAACAAGCACTTCCCACTCGTCCATTGAGTAAACACAAAGACAACGTTTGCCGTATATTCCACGGCATATCATAAAGCTATTACCCAATTCGTCACGAAGCTTTGAGGGTATGAAAATCCTACCCTTTTTGTCTATATTGTGTTGATATCCGCCATAAAGCATAGAATTTTCACCTCTTTTACTCCACTTTAAAACATTTTAGTGTGTTTTTACACCACTTTAAACCACTTAACTGTATTATAATACCTCTCTTTAATAAAATCAAGATGTTTTTTTGAAAAATTTGCACAAAATTACAATTAAAAAATAACAACCTCTACAAATAGAGGCTGTTTTTATATTTCGACACAAAAAAACACCGCCTTGCTAACGCAAAACGGTGTTTTCTAATGTAGTATAATTAAATTTTTTCAGCAATTTTGAAAATCTTTTCAGGAAGCTCAGACTCATCGCAAGATACTGTGAAGATAAAATCAACATCTTCAATCTTCTGAAGTCTTTCAAGAAAAGCTGCAAGCTCATAATAATCTCTGCCGCCAATTCTCAAAGTTGCATCGCCGAAAATATGTGTTATATCGTGGTTACCTGCCTTAATACCAGAAAGCATACCATAATATTCATCATAGCTCTTAATGCCGTAAACGTCGGTATCAATAAGTCTTGCTTTATACTTAATAGAATAGGTCAAAGCATCACTTTTCTCAATGCAAACTACGTTGCCAAGACTTGTTTCAGCAGTAGAATTTACTAACTCTGCCAACTTTTTAGTTTTGCCCGAACCTTTCTTTCCAATAATGAGTTTAATCATAATACCAGCTCCTTTTTTATTTTAACACTGTTTTCACAGCAATTTACTGTCCTACCGATTATCCTTGAAGTCTAGCCTCAAGCTCTGCCTTCATAGCCTCATAACCGGGTTTACCCAAGAGGGCAAACATATTCTTTTTATAACTTTCAACACCAGGTTGGTCAAATGGATTTACGCCAAGCATATATCCGGAAATCGCACAGGCTTTTTCAAAAAAGTAAATAAGTCTGCCAAGATTTTCCTCGTCCGCCTTATCAAGCGAAAGAACAAGATTAGGCACACCGCCATCGGTGTGGGCAAGCACAGTTCCCTCAAACGCTTTACCGTTTACAAAGGAAAGGTTTTTGCCAGACAGGAAGTTAAGACCGTCACCGTCGTTATCCTCTTTTTCTATTATGACATCAGCACCGTTATCGCCGATGGTTACAACCGTTTCAAACATTAATCGGCTGCCGTCCTGAACAAACTGTCCCATAGAATGAAGGTCTGTAGAAAAGATTACAGATGCAGGGAAAAGTCCCTTATTATCCTTACCCTCACTCTCACCGAAAAGCTGTTTAAACCATTCAGCCATCATAGCAAATCGAGGTTCATAGCTTACAAGCAGCTCAACCGATTTGCCTTTGTTATAAAAAGCATTTCTAAGTGCCGCGTAGGTATAGCAATCATTCTTATAAACATCAGGCTCACTATAATCCTTCATAGCAGCTCTGGTACCCGCCATAAGTGCATCAATATCAGCACCTGCGGCAGCTATAGGTAAAAGACCCACTGCCGTCAAAACCGAAAACCTACCGCCGACATCATCGGGTACTACAAAGCATTCATAACCTTTTTCGTCGGCAAGAGCTTTAAGTGTTCCCCTAGCCTTATCGGTTGTGCAGTATATACGCTTTGCAGCCTCAGCCTCACCATAACGCTCTTCAAGCATTTTACGGAAAACGCGGAAAGCAATAGCAGGCTCGGTAGTCGTACCGGATTTTGAAATAATATTAACTGAAACCCTTTTATTTTCGCAAAGCTTTATAATGTCAGAAAGATACGACCCACTTATATTGTTACCTGCAAAATAGATTTCAGGCACACCGTCACGAATACTATTGTAATAAGGTCCTTTTAAGAACTCAATAGCTGCCCTAGCACCCAAATACGAGCCACCGATACCTATAACTATTAGAACATCGGTATCCTCTTTAATTTTCTTTGCAGCAGCCTTTATTCTTGCAAATTCTTCTTTGTCGTAATTCTCGGGTAAATCAACCCAACCTAAAAAGTCATTACCAAGACCGTTTTTATTATGAACAAGATTATGTGCAGCAGTTACCTGCGATTTTAAACCTTCAATATCATTATCGCGTATAAAGCTCTTCGCATAAGAGCTATTGAATTTAATTGCCATTGGAAAACTCCCTAATATCGTTTCTTTTTTATTATTTTACAATATTTTCTGCAACATTTCAAGATTTAATATTAATATTAATACAAAATATTAGCAAAATTTAAAATTAAGACACAAATAAGCCCTTAAACACCCTTGAAAGCACCACAAAGAAGGTAAGCTTACCAACATTTTCATCAGCTTTTAGTGGAATTTCACCTATTTGTTCATTAGCCGAATACACCTTTACCCTGCCTACAACATCTCCTTTTTTTATGGGTGCTGTTATATTTTTATCCAAAACTGTTTTTTGGGTAATTTCCGACTTATCGCTTTTTTTAAGCAAAATTCCAAAGCTACCATCGGGTTTTACTGACAGTTTTTCTTTTACACCGTTTATAACATCTACAGAAAAATTCTTTTCTATATCAGCATTAATTTCGGTAAAGCTAAAGTTGGCAAAGCCGAACTCCAAAAGCTTTTTCGCTCCTTCAAAACGATGGTCGGTGGTATCGGCACACATTACTACAGCTACAAGCTCTAATCCGTCACGCTCGGCAGTAGCAGAAAGGCAATAGCCCGAGTTTGCGGTAGTGCCTGTTTTTAGTCCTGTAATTCCGTTATAAAATCTAACCAAACGATTAGTGTTCACAAGCTCGCTCTCGCCGTTTCTGAGGCTATCCATCCAAACTGTTGTATAATTCTTTATCAAATCGTGTTTTATAAGCTCCCTAGACATAACCGCAACGTCGTGTGCAGTGGTTAAGTGACCCTCGGCATCAAGTCCTGTACAATTTATAAACTTTGTGTTGGTCATACCAAGCTCGGCAGCACGCTCGTTCATAAGTGATACAAAGCCCTCTTCACTACCAGCTACGAGTTCGCCGAGTGCCACTGTGGCATCATTTGCCGATACTATTACTGCCGCTTTTAAAAGGTCGTCTACCGTCATACTTTCATTTGGCTCAAGCCATATTTGCGAGCCACCCATACTACATGCGTGTTCACTGGCAGTTACTACTGTCTGGAGGGTGAAATCCCCACGCTCTAGAGCCTCCATAACAAGCAAAAGTGACATAACCTTTGTAATAGATGCAGGTGGCAACACCTCGTCTATATTATCCTCGTAAAGAATTTTGCCCGTATTAACCTCCATAAGAATTGCAGATTTTGCATTGATATCCAATTTTTGTTCATTAGAAGTACTATCGTTCCCATCCGTTTCGGCAAAAATCGGAACCATAAAAGCGGAAGACAAAACACAAACCAAACAAATAAAGCATAAAAATTTTTTCAAAAAAAGCACATCCTTCCAAAAGCTCTTTTAAGTGTGACAAGACTTTAACCTGCCACGCCTACGAAATAAAATTTTTGATAATACTTTGCCTCAAAACTTGAAATACGTCAGTATTACTGCGTTTTGTCGGCTTTGTCTTATACAAAAATTTTTAATTTCGTAAGGTTAAAAGTTTCTGCCGCCGAATTTTTTATTCGGCGAAGCAGGAAATTTGAAGCAAGGCTATCGCCTTGCAAAAATGAGTGCAAAGCCGCAATATAAAAGGCGGCGAGCGAAACCGTGACAGGTTCAAGTCCTGTCACACTAAAGGATATGCCATAAATTCGGTATTAATAACCTAGACTTTCGCCACAGATAATAACCGTTATTCTGCCACTTACACGCTGTCTGCCCGTAACCATATAGGTACAACAAATTCTACCAACAGCATCACAGCCGTCAGTAATATTAGGGTTATCGTTATTTTCAAGCGATACACAATGTCCTAAAACCGAGCAGGGTGATTTTACGCCTAGTCGCACACAATTTTTCGGTGCGGCGACTTTTTTAACACGCAAAAATCCCTCATTTACGTCTTTTACAATTTTATTTGCACCCACAATCATAATAACCTTCCTAGGTCCAAAGCTTATGGCAGAAATACGGTTGCAATTGCCGTCAACATTAATAAGCTCCCCGTTTTCTGTTAGGGCATTAGTAGAGCAGAAATAAAAATCGGAATCTAAAACCTTTTTATAAACCTCTAGCTGTTCTTCGGGTGTGATACCCTCACGGAAGCGGTTAAAATAATTGTAGTCACCGTTTTCAATCAGCTTATCGACACCTGACTCTATGACCGACATTGAGCCACCGTTAGTAATTACAGAGCCTTTATGAAGCATCGATTTTACAAGCGGTACTATATCTTGCTTTTTCTCTACAAAAACCGCATTTATATTGTTCTTTTCAAGTGATTTTATTACACGTTCTATTCTATCTGTCATACTATTACTCCGCCTCCCAAAAGAATGTCGCCGTCATAAAAAACAGCCGACTGACCAATAGACGCCGCCCTTTGCGGCGTAGTAAACTCTATAACCGCTCTACCTTCGCCTAACGGTTCTACACGGCAAGGCATATCTTTAGCACTATAGCGAAGCTTTGCTGTGCAATTAAATGCCTTTGTAGGAATTTCATCTGACATAAGATTCATTTCATTTATTAAAACTCTGTTTTTAAATAAATGTTCCTCATCAGATAAAACAACCGTATTAGTTAAAGCGTCCTTACTTATTACGAACTGTGGCTTACCAAGGGCAATTCCAAGACCTTTTCTCTGACCTATAGTATAGTTCTGATGGCCTAAATGCTGACCTAAAACACAACCGTTCATATCAACATAATCGCCTTTTTCAAATTTAATACCGCAGTTTTTCTTTAAAAACTCAGCATAATCACCGTCGGGTACAAAGCAAATGTCTTGACTCTCTTTCACGCTTGCACTTTTAAAGCCATAACTTTCTGCAATCTCCCTAACCTCTTGCTTTGTATACTCGCCAAGAGGCATAAGTATATGCGACAGTTCAAACTGACCAAGACGCCAAAGCACATAAGTTTGGTCTTTTTTGCTGTCAGCAGGTTTTTTTAGCATATATTTACCGCTTGATGTATCCTTTGTTATTCTAGAATAATGTCCCGTTGCAATAAACTCAGCACCTAAAGACAGGCTCTCATCAAGCAAAGCACCAAATTTTATATGCTTATTACACTCTATACAAGGGTTTGGTGTAAGACCGTTATTATAGCTTTGTGCAAAACTATTTATAACCTTTTCTTTAAATATCTCGCGTTTATCAAAGGTATAGTGCTTAATTCCCAAAGTATCACACACTGATTTTGCTAAATTGACCTCGGGCGATACACCGCCGGTTTCAAAAAGGCGAAGTGTTCCTCCAATTACATTATAATTTTCCTTTAAAAGCAGTGCCGCCGCAACAGAGCTGTCAACACCGCCGCTCATAGCGACCATTACCTTTTTATCAGCCATAAACACCATCCTTTACATAATCATTATACTAACATAATTATAATTGTCAAACCTTTTAAAAAAATAACCGCTATTATGCTTTTACACACAATAACGGTTAGTAAGACTATATTATTCCTATCAAAAAACTTATTTGCTGTCAACAAGCACGCCGCCGAAGTTAGTGTTTATACGTGTAGAACTATTAACCGATGTAAAGGTTATTTCAACGGTATGCTCACCCTCAGATAACTGATGCTCTAACATGAAAACCTGTGCGTGAGGGTATGCCTGCCAACTAAGATTTCCGCCTTTTTCAACCTTAAAGGTTTTAGCCTCGCCCCCATCGATTTTATACTCTATATTAAAGCCTTCTTCTGTCATTTTGAATAACACACCCAAAGCGTTTCCACTGAATTTAGCAGTTATTGTAGCCTTTTTTAAGGTACTGATATATTTATCCACAATTGGAACTGCTTTTACAGATTTTTCGGTTAAATACATATTACCTGTAATTGCTTCTTGCTTTAGCTTAAACGCATCGGAATATTCAAAATCCTCTACTGTCATTATTTTTGGTGATTCAATTAAACCTTGGTTTTTAGCAGTAGCTAGTTTTTTACCATATGGATAAAGGTTATTTGTTTTAACTTCTAAACCGTCAAGGTTAGCTTTTAGGTTTTTTTCAATCTCGTTAAAGTAAATTTCATATCCTCTCCAAGAGGGATGAAGATTATCCACTGTATAGTAGTAATTATCTGCAGTTTCATTAGTAGTTCCTATTTTTTCTGTAATTTTAGCCTGCAGAGGTATACCCATATCGACAAACGGTACGTTATAATGCTCTGACACAGCTTTATAAGCACCTCTTGATTTGCTTTCGTTACGTGCAGTTACAACTGTAACTATTTCAGCATAAGGATTATATTTCCAAATATTTAGGAACAACGACTCCGCCTGACGCTCTAAATCCTCGGCAGTCTGTGTTGCATAAGTAACGTCATTAACAGTAAACTCAACAAACACAAGATCGGGCATATCATGTCCGTTTTCGTTCATTAAAGTTTTTTCAAGACGGAAAAGGCCAAAGTTTGTTGCGGTATCCGAAAGACCTGCATTAACCGTTTCAATAGTAGCTTCAGGATATTTTTGTTGGAACCAAGCACTAGTACGGTTAACCCAAGACAAATCAATGTCGCCATCCATTTCTTTAGCAGAACCACCGTAGGTTATAGAACCGCCGAGGTAGCCTATTGTAAGCTTTTTATCGGTCGTTAAAAGCTTATGTGTATTAGCAAGTCGTGATTCTGTAGAATCTGCATCATCACCAGTATAAAGTGTTGTTTCCTTTTCAGTCACTTCTAAATCACTCCCATTGTTCTTAGTTTCACTTTCCTTACAAGCAGCTAGCGAGAACACCATTATTACTGCTAACAATAACGCTAAAAGTTTTTTTGTTTGTTTCATAGAAAATTCCACCTCAAAAATATTTTTAAGTATTAAGCTTTAATGATATTAAAAAATTCACTGCAAATTGCTTGTGCCATAGCCTTTGTTGCTTTAGGCATAGGGTGACAGGCATCGGCAGAGTTGGGTGCAAGCCAATCACCGTGACCGAAATTGTCGGCATTCTTATCATAATGATTCTTCCAAAGCAAATGCAAATCAATAATAGATAGATTTTCCTCTTTGGCTAAGTCATAGGTTAAAGCCACGTGATTATCTATACACTGGTCATTTGTAGTAGCCGTCATAATAAAAAGCTTTGCGAATTTTTCCGAAGCTTTAAGCTTACATATAAGCTCGCGGTAATGTTCCTTAAAAACCTCAGGCAAAACATATTTATCGGGGTCTGACTTTAGTGCATCATTAATGCCAAACATTGTAAAAATATAATCTGAATATGTATTAGACGGCAGAAGTCCCGTATAATCGTCAATCCTCTTTAAAGCACGTGCTACCGTGTTTCCGCCAACACCCGAACGGAAAACGTAAACTGTACCAACGTTCCCCTCTTGTACAACAATCTTTTGATAACCTAAAAGCGAGCTTTTCTCATCCTTTACAATACCGTCGTAACGGACAACCCTCGATTTCGGATACCTAGTAGCTAAAAGCTTTGCAAATTCCGCAACATAGGTTTGGTCGGCAGTACAATTATTTAGACCGTGGGTAATACTATCGCCAACAAAAGTAAAGGTTACTTCTTCATTATTCTCTAAACGTTTTTCTAATTCAAAAAAATTCATTACACTTCACCTAACTTTTAAACTACAAACATAATATCACTCTTTTTATAAAATGTAAATACCAAAAATTATTTTAAAAAAATATTATCGAATCGCTAAAATTAAAGCCGATTCAAAACAGAAATCGGCTTTAATAAGAAATTTTTTATAAGCAATTAATATCACTCTTGTGTGTTATTGTCTGATTCGCTACCCTTGCTAGCCACATCAACCCTATTAACAGGTGGATTTTTACCTGTTAATATAATTACAACAACTACCGCTGCCACAACAACAGTTACTACCGAACCCAGAATAATATAAATCTTGGTTTTTATGTTCATTGGTGATTTATTTTCTTCCTTGACTTCGGATTTGTTATCATCTTTATCTTTAGAAGAGTCTTCCTTGTCTGAGTCTTTTTTATCCTCATATTCATCGCTATATCTTGCTTTTACAGTAAGACCCGAATCAATAGCAGCCTTTACAATTTCATTATAATCATTAGACTCAAGAGCAATTTTTTCTAAGTCGGCAAAACTAGAAAGGTTATCACCTATTGCAGTAAATGTAGTGTCCTTATCCATCTGGGACATTTCCTGCCACTCTTTAAAGTTAAAGTTTCGGTTATCTTCCCTTTTCTCAGCATCATCGTTAACAAAGAATACAGTAGAATTTTCCTTCAAATGATAAATATAGTTATTATTAATTTTGAAGTTTTTCAAAAACTTTTCAACTGTAGCTGCAGGGCTATAGTAAATAACCGCATATTCGTCAGTAGAATGATAAAAAGTATTGTTACGCATAGTAACATCATAAGCGGGTGCCTTAAATCCATACATCAAAAGGTCTGTTGAAGCGAACTTTCCTGGACGTGCTATAGTACCCCAATGCTCACCTTGCTTAATGCAAAGATTGTTTTCAAAAACAAGATTATATATACCGCCGTTGCCTTCTTTACCGCACCAAAACTCTATTGCTTGGGTGTTGTATGCAAAAATGTTATCAGTTATGGAAATGTTTTTCCAAGTTCCAGGCTCACTACCCTGACACGTAAAGGCAACGTCATAAGTAGTACGGAAAATATTGTTTTTAATAACAACATTACTACCCGAATCAAAAAGCTCGATACCGTTACCCGCACGGGTGAAGTTTTTTTCATCTATAACAGTACCGCCCATATTTTCAATAACGCAGTTTGTGATATCAACAAAATTTCTTTTATCCTTATCACCCCTGCCCCAAGTCATACCGTATCCGCAATATTCTAAATGTAAATTTTTAACGTTAATACAGGGAGCTAACTTAAATAACGACTCATGTATAGCCATTTTAAGTGTTCCTAGTTCTGCATAAGGTTCCTTATCTGTCTTTAGATAAATATATGTATCATCACAATAAAAATCATACTTATCTACACAAGAAGCTGCATCCTTTTTACGCATACCGTAGTAGTTACCTTTATCATCTGTAAAGAAGCCCACATTGGCTATTCTACTTTTTGCACCGCTATAGTTTTTTTCGTCAGTAAGGTCTATTTTATAAAAACCGTTACCCGCATTCTCCCAAGCCTTTGACACAATTTTAGCAAAGCTTAATTTCGGCAAATCGCCCTTACCGTAAGCATCAAATGTAACACGGCTATCCTTACTTGCACTTGCTACTATTGGTGCAAACAGTCCGTAAAAGGTATCGCCACGCTTAAAAAGCACCTTGTCGCCGCCTTTAAACAAGGTAGCATTAGCCATTTTGAACGACAAGGGTTTATCCTTGCTCAATCCGTCATTATCATCCTTACCATCTACCGAAACATAATAGGTTTTACCGCTTTTAGCAGCAAAGGCAGTAGTAGGCATTACTGATAACACTAAAACAATTGCTACAAACAAAACCGTTAATTTGGATAACTGATTAATTGCTTTTTTCATAAAAATCTCCTTTTTATTTACTACAATACAATGTAACAAACAGGGTAATTAGCATATATAAACTATCTTTATAGATTGTTTTCGAATTTAAATCACATCTTGCGACCAACCATCTTCATCATTATGGTTTTCCACAGGTAATTCATCACTTTGTGACTGTCCACTACCATTTGCTTTAGCTTGTGTATCGACATCGTTACCTTTGCCCTTGCATCCAACAAAAAGGCATAATATAAGCATTAAAAGAAAAATAGCTAAAAACCGCATATTTTTCACCTCCGCAAAATAATAGTTTTCCGCCAAAAGCGAATCCATTAAGAACTGTAAATGATATAATTTTAAAAAAGTATTGGCATGAGGGACAATCAGTGATGATTGCCCCTCATAAAAGTTAGAAATAAATTATTTTATATATCCTCTGCGTTTAAGTACCACAATCATTACAGAAATAGCAGCAATGATAATAACGGCAGAAGCTATAAAGGCAATTATAACATCAACATCATCAAAAACAGAGTCATTCTTGACACTGATTTTCTGTTTTTCAACTTCTTTAGTGGGTTCGGTGTAAGATGCTACTATGAAATCATACACTATTTCATCTGGAGAAGACGCATAGACTAACATCGCCGTATCCATATCAATAGCCAGATTCATTTTTTCAATAGAGCCGTCCTCGTTTATCCTATAAACAACCTCGTCTCCGTATTCCATCGGGAAAGAAACAGTGAATTGTCTACCCTTCATATCGGTAACTACATTTCCGTTTTCATCATAGAATTCAATACGATATGAGTCACCTATAGGATATAAATTTTCAAGTAAAAGTATACCATTATAAATGTCGACAATCTTATTGCGTAATACCGCAATCTTCTTTATAGACACGGGGTTATCGTAAGTTACAACCTTGACCTCTACACCGCTTTCCTTATCGGTATAAGTTAGGGTTTCAGTAGTATCAATACCCTTTGTACCATAAAGAGAAATTTCGTAGATATATACACCAGAATCTGCCCAAGTACAACCAGGTAATGCTCCTGTACGGTCAACACTTGAGGCAAGGCTTCGTGTGCCGTCATCGTTTAAGTTACCTGGGTCAGTACCTAGCTTGTTGAATGTTACAAGTACATAGCGAACCGATTTGTTAGAGTTTAGCTTTGAGGTTAAAATAGGCTCATCACTTCCGCCGTGACCGATGAGATTGTTCAAAATAGAGCTATCCGGCACCATACCGGCATATACCGAGTAGTCGTAAACATATCTTCCGTCAAAAGCGGGTATTTCAAGCTCAAATTCACTTAAATCATAAAAGTCGCCCAAATCGAACAATATACCCTTACGATAGATCAAATTATTTTTAGAGGTAATACCGCTTGAATAATAATCCATGGTTTCGCTATCGCCGTCAATCCATTTGCCGTAAAGTTGTTTATCCATTTGCGACTGAATATGGAAATCCTTTGTTTGATAGTCGAAGCTACCCTTTTCAAAGCTGTCAGGCCAACCGAATTCGTGGTCAAGGAATACAATAGTAGCTGTTAACTTATCATTATTCTCAAAAATATCGTTATCCCTAATATTGAAAGGTATATTCGGATTTTTATTAACCTTACCGAAACACTCTACTTCAAACAGTTTTGTTCTATATGCATAATAGTTCGTCTTTATCGAATCACTTGCAGTAATGTTATCAAATACTATAAGCAGGTATCTGACAGAATTAGCATTTGAAAGCTCGGCTGTTATAGAATCATATGCACCACCGCCAAAGCCTACAAGATTTTCAAGAATTCTTGAATCGCCGAAGGCACCTGCATACACCGAGTAATTTCTTATCAAATTACTTGTTGCGTCTTGAACTAAGTTTACAGCAGTAAGGTCATACCAACCGCCAAGGTCATAAAGTATTGCCGCACGTTTCTTTTCTATAAAGCCGTTATTTGAACTACCGCCATATTGAATAAATACGCTCTTATCAAGATTACCGTCGGTAAGATATTTAAGACTTGGGTCATCAGTAGCGTTCGGAACGGGAGCATTGTCTAAATCCCAGTCACAACCGAAACGGCCGTATCTAGAACTGCCGTCATAAAGGGAAGTATACTTTAGAGTTTTATAGTCGGGTACATAAACAATATCATTTTTAACAGCACCCGAAACCTGATAAATTCTACCCGAATTGTTATTAAGGAGTATGTTTTCACCGTATTTTACATGACTGCCTGTCAATTCGCCAATTTTCTCACCGAAAGCTGCAACATTCTTTAACCAAATCCTATAACTATATTTATTGATTATCGGATTGTTTGTGCTACCTACATGGTCAAATGTTATTAGAAGATATCTAACATTTTTAGCACCGGTTAAAATTACAGACATTTGGTCTTCGGTTTTACTGCCGCCCCTACCTACACAGTTAGCGAAAGCATCCGAATCAAGTGCTGCACTTGCATATACAGAGAATTTGTATATTGATGTTTTACTTTCTGTAAATTGGGTTAAGTCAAGCTTATTAACATTATAATAAGCACCTAAATCGTAAACCAAAACTGCACGGTTATTTAAGGGTGCATCGCCACCGCTTGTATGTTCAATCCTGATGACCTCATTATTATCGGGATAAGTAAGGTTCTTTAAAATATCAGCAGGATTTTTACCAAGCTTTTGTGCTGTAATAACATCGTTTGTTTGGCCGTTCTTATTAGCGTCGCCGACATCTGTATAAAGGATTGCAAAGTTTGCAGTATCTCCGCTTTTTGTTAAATTGTCGTATACCAAATTATCAGCAAAAGTCTCGCCTTGTATTAACGGATTATTGAGACCTATTTTATAAAGAGCTCCGTTTTTATTACCTAAAAGAATGTTACTGCCGTAATCTACAGGAGGTTCAAGGTCGCTGGTCTTTGTACCGAAAGCCGCGATATTCTTTAACCAAATATGATATGTGTATTGATTGATAATCGGATTATTAGCTTCGCTTACGTGGTCAAACACTATAACAATATAGCGTGTGTTTTCAGAATCTGTTAAAACAGCTGAGGTAATGTCGTCAGTTCTGCTGCCGCCCTTACCTACTTTATTCTGGAATATTGTAGCGTCAAGAGTTTTACCTGCATACACCGAGAAGTTTATAATCGCCCTATTCTGTTTACCGATAGCCTGTGTTATCTCGAGTTTATTAACATCGTAATAAGCACCTAAATCATAAACTATTGCTGCACGGTGGCTTAAAGGCTTTGCACCGCCGCTTGTATGCTCAATTTTTACTAAATCTGCATTTTCGGTATTAGTAAGATTCTTTAAAATATCGGCATTATTCTTGCCTAGCTTTTCAGCAGTTAAAAATTCTGTGGTGTTGCCGTTGTTATCAGCATCGCCTTTATCCTCTGTATAGAGAGCAAAGTCGCCACTCATAGCACATTTTTCTAAGTTGTTATAAACCAAATCATCAACAAAAGCCGCACCCTGTGTTAATGCGGGATTTAAGGTTATGTTGTAAAGTGCACCATTTTCGTTGCCTACAAGAATATTACTACCATAATCTACAGGAGCTTCGATATCACCTGTCTTTGTACCGAAAGCCACAATATTCTTCAACCAAACATGATATGCCTGTTGATTAACAATAGGATTATTTGCAGTAGTTACGTGGTCGAAAACTATAACTATATAACGGGTATCGTTTGAACCCTCAAGAATTGCAGTCATGGCATCATTAATCGTGCCACCGCCCTTACCTACTTTATTTTGGAATATTGTAGCATCAAGGGTTTTACCCGCATACACCGAGAAGTTTATAACCGCAATATTTTCTTTCGCGATAGCCTGTGTTATCTGGAGCTTATTAACATCGTAATAAGCACCTAAATCATAAACTATTGCTGCACGATGGCTTAAAGGCTTTGCATCGCCGCTTGTATGCTCAATTTTAACTAAATCTGCATTTTCAGCATTAGTAATATTCTTTAAAATATCGGCATTATTCTTGCCTAGCTTTTCAGCAGTTAAAAATTCAGTAATGTTGCCGTTGTTATTAGCATCGTCTTTATCCTCTGTATAGAGAGCAAAGTCATCACTCATAGCAGATGGTGCTAAATTATTGTAAACTAAATTATCAACAAAAGCTGCACCCTGTGTTAATGCGGGATTTAGGGTTATGTTATAAAGTGTACCGTTTTCGTTGCCTTCAAGGATACTTTCCCCGTAAGCATCATCAGGAAGTTCGCCCTTCTTAATACCAAATGCTGCAATATTAGTGAAATGACCATAATATCCATGCTCATTCGCAAAGTTATTAAAGGACTGTGAAGCATGGTCTACTACAACTACAAGATATCTAGAGTTTTCTGCATTTTCGAGTGTTACAGACATTTTATTTGCATTGTAGGTGTTACAACCGCCACGACCTACAACGTTATCAAATATAGTACCGTCTAACGTATTGCCGGCATATACCGAGAAATTATATGTAACTACATATCCTTTAGACGCTTGTGTCAATTCAAATCTATCAACATCATAATAAGCACCTAAATCGTAAACTATAGCAAATCTGTTTTTAATTCTTGAAGAGTCCATTGGATTATGCGAAACACTTACAATCTTGGTATTATCCTTATTTGTAAGAATTTTCAGCATTTCTGAATTAGATTTTCCGAGATCCTTTGCCGATAAATCCTCTGTAGTATTGCCATCACCGTCTACGTCGGCAGTATCAGCTGTGAGTAATATAAAACCGCCGTTTACATTGCATTTTTCAATGTTATCATATACATTGGAAAGTGCTGTTGCATTAAAGGTCTGACCTTGTGTTAAGGTGCCTTGCGGCAAAGCTATATTGTAAAGACCGCCTACGGCAGTTTCTTTATCAAGAATATTATCGGTATAATCTACTTGCGGCGGAAGGTCGCCTGTTTTTGTACCGAAAGCCGCGATGTTCTTTAACCAAATATGATATGCATGTTGATTAACAATAGGATTATTAGCTTCGCTTACGTGGTCAAAGACTATAACAATGTAACGGGTATTAGCTGAGTTTTCAAGGTTTACAGACATAACATCTTGAGTACCGCTACCACCCGAGCCTACTTTATTTTGGAATATTGAAGCAGTTAGTTTTTCGCCTGCATACACCGATAAGTTTATAATCGCCCTATTCTGTTTACCGATAGCCTGTGTTATCTCGAGTTTATTAACATCGTAATAAGCACCAAGGTCAAAGGCAAGAGCTGCACGGTGGCTCAAAGGCTTTGCACCGCCGCTTGTATGCTCTATCTTAACAATATCATTATTAGTAGCATAAGTTAAATTTTTTATAATATCGTCATTATTGCTTTTACCAAGATTTGCAGCCGTTAAAAACTCGGTAGTATTTGAGTTGCGATTATAATCGCCCGTATCCTGTAAATAAAAGGCAAAGTCACCGCTCATTTTAGCAGGTTCTAAATTGTTGTAAACTAAATTATCAGCAAAAGTACTGCCCTGTGCTAACGCAGGATTTAATGTTATATTATAAAGTTTACCTGTTGTATTGCCTTCAAGAATATTTGCACTTGTTGCAGAAACACCTACAAATATAGCGGAAAATACAATACACAGTGTCAAAATAACCGCAAGCGGTATATTTCGTTTAGTTTTGATAAATTCGACAAGTTTTGACATAATCTTTATCCTTTCAAGTAAAGCTTATAATAATCATTATAACGTTGCTTCTATTTCTGAAACTAGCTTATCAATGGCCATAAGGCATCTCGGAACGTGGAACGGTCCTTTAAAGGTGCTACCCTTTGATGCAGGCTCGGTTGGATTACCGTCGCGGCGAAGATAACCGTACCACTCGCCATATTCCTTATCACAGAAATGTTCTATACAGTATTGTCTTGATTTCTGGAACCAATCCAAATATTTTTGCTCGCCTGTGTTCTTATAGAACATTAAAGCGGCAATCATAAGCTCGTTATGCGGCCACCAAAGCTTCATATCGTGTTCATAGGCTTCGGGAGGATTGCCAAGGCAGTCAATAAAGCTTAATAGACCGCCGTATGTTTTATCCCAACCCGCATTAGCAGCACATTCAAAAATTTCCTTTGCACTTTCCATTAAGGCACTGTTAGCTTGATATTCAGCCTCTTCAACAAGGAACCAGCTACACTCAATATCGTGACCTGGGTTTACTACCCTACCAGCAGTAAAATCTAACTGCAGTGTACCGTCTAATGCCACGCTTTCAAGGGTACAAGAAAGCTCTGGCTTATAAAAGTATTTTACTATTTCCTCTGCACATTCGGCAGAATACTTATCATATTTTTCTTTATTCGCAGGGTCATACATACGCATTATTGCGGTTGTGTTTAAGAAAATCATCGGGTCTGCCAAAGCACGACCTGTACGGGTTTCGGTAATGGTTTTAGGGCCTAATCCCGTTGGGTCTTTTAAAAGACCGTTATTAAGTGCATAAAGCATATCATAGTACTTTCTTGCACGTTCAATATGTACTTGCTCACCTGTTGCACCGTAATATTCGGCATTAGCAATTATATAAAAAGATTCGCTAAAGTAATATCTTCTTTGACGCAAGGGTTTACCGTCAGCCGTAACCGTAAAATAGAGTCTGCCGTCAGCCTCTTTATTAATACAATGGTTTTCTAAAAAGTCTAAACAGCTTTTTGAGGCTTCAAGCCATTCCGGTTTATTACCGTACTGATTGCAAAGGCGTGCAAATGTCCAAGCACAGCGTCCCTGCATCCAAACACTTTTATCTGTCGAATAAACCTTACCCTCGCGGTCAAGACAGGTGTACACACCGCCGTTCACACGGTCAATACCGTTTTTAAGCCAAAACTTAACCGATATATCAAGTTCGCTTCTAGCCCAATCTCTAGCCTCTTTTAACAAAGCAATATTCATATTATTCACCCTACCTATTTACAATACTCGTCAATGTATAATTTATTAAGATTGTGTGCCGACGGATAAATCGACTGCGGACTTAAAAAATGTGAAAATTCAAAGGTAATAATCTTCTCTGCATAATTCTTGTGCATATCAAGTCTACGCTTTAAAAGTGAGAATGTAATTGGATAATACATACGGCGAACATCACGCTCGAAGGTTTCGGCGTTTACCCAATGCTCGATATTATGCTTATCGCAAACATTTTTCATAGCAGTATAATACTCGGTCATTTGTGACATAGGTGCAGTTCCGTCCTGAACAGCACAAATATCGACATTTTTGCCTCCGTAAGTGAACAGCTTATCCCAAACCTCGTAGGTTTCTTCTGGGGATAATGGTGTTTCACCCTCTTCGGCAGTAATATGTGTTAAAAAGAAAGGACTTATAAGCACTTTTTTATCGGGAGTTTTTTCTTTACATATAGCCGAAAGGCCAAGCAAGATATCGCCAAAATTTAATTTATCCGCATTACATTCTTGGGGTATATACCAACCCTCAAAAGACGGATATTTACCGAAGCGTTCCCACACCTCGTCAACAAAAGGCTTATTCTTTTCAATCTCTCCTTTAGCGTCACCGCCGTTCCAATCTAGATTAGAAATATAAAGACCAAAGAAAACCTTCATATCACGTTTAGAGGTTTCTTCAAAAATAAAGGTTGCAAAATCGTCGGCATATTCGGTGCCTAAAGCTTTAGATGGGAATATGCTTTTATCCTCAAGACCGCCGCGAATAAATATTACGGTATCTATACCGATTTTCTGCATATTATCTAAATCTTTCTTCCACTGTTTTCTAGACCAGTTAGATGACGGAATATCGTATGTAACATCATCAATAAAGGTTCCTGTAATGGGTCCTGTTTTTTTCATATTGAATTCTCCTGTCGAAATTATAATAAATATATATTTTTTCACTATGATTTTATCATATTTCATTAAATTTGTATATAACATTTTTTTATTAAAAATTTAACATTTTTTCATATTATTTGGTGTTGCATACTTTTTGAGCTGTTTAGTGGAAATAAAAAAAGACGATGTCAGCACCGTCACCTACAAAAATTAATAATTTTTAAATTATGAGGGCGGGGTTAATCCCCGCCCGCGTTTTATTTCTTAAGACAATCTTTGTCGAAAGATGGATTAAATGCGTAGAAATTTTTACAATCAAGCTTATCGGTGGCGTTTCTTAAAACTTCTCCGAAGCGTTGATAGTGTACCAATTCCCTAGCCCTCAAGAACTTAAGAGGTTCTATAATATCGGGATCGTCTATAAGACGAAGCAGGTTATCATAGGTTACCCTTGCCTTTTGTTCTGCTGCAACTGTGTAAGAATAACGAGGTCCAAAAACCCAGTATTTATGCGGGTTTTTGGGATCGGCATTTTTGGGTAGCTGCAATCTCATAAGTGCAACATATCAAAAATTCCAGTGAATTTCGATGGGAACATCGTTCGTTTTAGGAATTCTCTTGCCTACGGAAATGTAGTCAATGAGGATTTCAACCATCTCTCTGGTGAGGTGTTTGAGGTTTGTGTAACGCTCGATGATCTCTCTGCGGTTGTCGCCGACTTCAATTTTTACCTCGATTTCTTCAATCTGCTTACGCCCGTCCGAAATGAGTCTTTCAAGGCGGTCACGGTCAGCGATAAAGTCCTTAGACATCTCTGTGTAATCTGCACCACTGATGAGTCCTTTGACCTTATCCATATACAGCTCCCGAATGCCCTTAGACAACTCCGCAACACGCTTTTCATAGGTGGCTATATTTTTCAGAATACCGTCCTTTTGTGCTTGCAGATTGTTGCAGAACTCGATCTTTCTTTCCAAATCGTCCTTGTTCAGATACTCCTCGGAAAGTCTGTTCAGCTCGTCAATGACCATCTGCTCCAATTTGTCAACCGAGATAAAGGAGCCGATACAGGCATCCTTCGCCACGTGACGGTTGGAGCACTGCAGATAATGCTTGCCCCGATTTTTAGAGGAGCGCATCACATATCCACAGTTGGCGCAGCGAGCCTTTCTTGCAAACAGACCGATAGTGCCGACGTCAAAAGGCTTTGCCCGTTCCTTTATCATCTTTTGCACCCTATCCCAAAGCTCACGGTCGATGATGGGTTCGTGTGTTCCCTCAACGATGTACCATTGACTTTTGGGGCGTGGCTTGTTCTGCTTGGTCTTGTAGGAAATACTGCCGTATTTGCCCTGCACCATATTGCCAATGTAGATCTCGTTGACCAGCATATCGGAAATCGCAAAGTATTTCCAAAGTGTGCTGTTTTTGGCGGTAGGTTGCTTGTAACGCAGACCTTTCAGACGTTTGTACTCGGTTGGATTGGGTATGCCTCGGTCATTGAGCATACGGGCGATTGCAGTTTTGCCATAGCCCTGCGAAAAGAGGGTGAACACCTCACGAACCACAGCGGCGGCTTCCTCGTCGATGATCAGATGCCCCTTTTGATCGGGGTCTTTTTTGTACCCGTAAAGGGCAAAAGCACCGATATGGAATCCGTTTTCCCGTCTGTTTTTCAGAACGCTGCGGATGTTGTCAGACATATCCTCCAAGTACCACTCGTTTACAAGTCCATTGATCTGTCGGGACTTCTTATTTCCCTTGTTGTCGGTGTCGGCATTGTCCACGATGCTGACAAAGCGAATACCCCAAATGGGGAATAAACCGTGGATGTACTTTTCCACCAACTCCAGCTCACGGGTGAAACGGGATTGTGTCTTGCAGAGGACAATATCAAATTTTCTCGCTTCTGCGTCCTGCAGCAGACGGTTAAACTCCGGTCGACGTCTGTCTGCACCGGCGTAGTCATCGTCGCTGTAAATACAGTAAATTTCCCACCCCTGTTCGAGAGAGTATTGCACCAGCATTGCCTTTTGGTTCTGAATGCTGTTGCTATCGTCGGTTTCAACCTGCTTGTTTCTATCTTCTTCGGATAAGCGGCAATAAATAGCTACTTTCAATTTTCCATCTCCTTTTGAGATAGAACAAGCTGTTTCTACATCCATATACCACAAAAGGTTCCTTTAGTCACGCTTTTTCGCAAAAGTTTCCGCTTTTGCCTTTCTCCAAAGTATTGATAAGCTCGATCCACTTGTCCGTGAATTCGCGCTCAGTAGTAGTGCTTTCGCCGCTTTTGAAAACACTTTTTACGGTCGTAGATTTTTCGTTTTCCGCCATAATCTACCCCTTTCAATTTGGTACTACACTATATGAAAAGCGGCAAGTCCGCTATTCCGAAGTGCGTACCAGAAGGATGAAAAAGGAGATTCCATTTGGCAAGTAAAAAGCAAAATGTAATGCACCGAGAGATTTTTCGTTTGTTGCTATATTGATTTTGGAAAAAAAGAGTAGTATAATTTTGAACGGTAAAAGGATTTGTGAATTTTATCAAATAGCAATGTTTTGTCAATTCAGGTGATACAATGAAAAAGACGTATGTTACTTCCATGCCGAATCACATCGGTGCATTTCT
>SVPV01000016.1 GCA_015065725.1 Oscillospiraceae bacterium | reverse complement strand
GGCGGCTTGTGAGGAATACGGACTCAGCGAAGCTGATCAAGAAATTGTCCATTTCATCTATGAGCAACTGAAGTATTACCGTGAACAACCACCTCGCTTTATGATTAATCAGGCGCAAAGTGAGATTGGAATTTCCTCTCCCCAGGAAGCCATATCAAGAATTCCTACGGATAGATTCTACTCACTGGTTCTCAATGAGGTGCTTGAATATTGGGGACAAGACGGTTCGTCTTTTGCGAAAAAACATATACCATTCCAACTAATAGAATCGGGATATTTTGAACCCGAGGAACAGACCTTTGGGGAAATGAAGTTGACTTGATTGGGATGATATCTTTTTCGGTTCTCAATGAAATTGGACAAGAAAGATCTCAAACCATTACATGGAGCAAGAAAAAATATAAAAAAAAGTCCGAAAAAGCCTTGTCACAAGCGGATTTTTCAAAAAATCCGGTGATATCTTTTTCGGTGCTACGAGCCAAAAATCCTCATTCGTAAGAATGGGGATTTTACTTTTTCACTTTTCACTCTTCACTTTTCACTATTTTCTTCGTTTTTGTGTAGAGGATTTTTGGAAGTAATAAGTAACAGTGAATAGTGAAGAAGTATTTTGCAAGGCTTTGCCTTGCGTTTTTTGTTTTTAGGAAGTATAATAACTGTACCGAGGTCAAACGAATTTTAACCTCTTCCATCAACACTGCCAAGGAGAAAATAAAATGATATCCGCAGATTATATAAGCAGCATTTTGTTTGATAATAAATTAGATAAAAACTCATATCTGAACAATTTGCCTATCATAAAGTATTTGTCAAGAGAAAAGGAGCTTTGCTTTTCCTCAAACGTAACCTTTTTTGTCGGTGAAAACGGAACCGGTAAATCTACGTTACTTGAGGCAATTGCAGTTGCTTATGGCTTTAATGCTGAGGGTGGTTCAAAGAATTTTACCTTTTCTACAAATGCTACTCACTCTGAACTATTTGAGCATATTACTGTCGCAAAACGCGGATATGCTAAAGACGGCTTCTTTCTTAGAGCAGAAAGCCTTTATAATGTAGCTACCAATATTGAGCAAATGGATTCGGAAGAATTCGAATTTGTTGAACCGCCTATGGTAATTGAGGGTTATGGAGGGATATCTCTTCATGACCAATCCCACGGGGAAAGTTTTTTATCAATTGTTCAAAACCGTTTTTTCGGCAACGGACTTTATATATTAGACGAACCTGAAGCTGCCTTATCTCCCAAAAGGCTACTCACCTTAATGACTGAAATAGATTATTTAGTTAAAAAAGATTCTCAATTCATAATTGCAACTCATTCGCCGATTTTAATGGCTTTTCCAAATGCAAAAATTTTAGAATTTTCGCAGAACGGTATTGAAAGTGTAAATTATCAAGATACAGAACATTTTCAAATCACAAAAAGATTTTTAAACAATCCTGAAAAAATGCTTCATTATTTGTTAAATGGTAATGATATCTAAATCGGTGCGACGTGCCAAAAACCTCCCAAGTCTTACGACTTGGGAGGTTTTTTTGAAACACTGTGTTCTCTACGGGAACGTGATGGAAATTTTACACGTGGAAAAAATATTTCTTCGAAACGGGTAGGAAACATTACTTACTTTCAACGGCACCGAATTCATCGCTCTTCAAAGCAGAAAACACTTGTTGCAAAGGGGCATATATCACTTTACAAATACGAAAATTTATTATATAATAAACTAAAAACAATACGGAAGAGCGGCAAAGTTTATGAATGCAGATGCTATTATTTTTGACAAAGACGGAACGTTGATTGATTTTGATTCCTTTTGGGTAACCATTTCGGCTAGAGCGATGGAAGATATTTTGAAAGGTTTGGGCAGGACCGATATTCCTGTTTGTGAGATTCTTGAGGCTTTTGGCGTGCATGACGGCGTTACGGATATTGACGGTGTTTTGTGCAAGGGAACCTATGAGCAGATGGGACAAATCGTACATAATATTTTAAACGAACATGGATGCAATATTTCCTGCGGTGAAACAGTGAAGCTTGTAATTGACGCCTATAACAGAAATGCTGATGCAGGCGAGGTAAAGCCTACCTGTCCCGAACTTGCCGAAGTACTGACCAGGCTAAAAAAGAATAACAAGAAACTTGCCGTCGTGACGACCGATAACGAGGAGATTACTCGCAAATGCCTTAAAAAGCTAGGGATAGAAGAGTTGTTTGACAAAATATATACCGACGACGGAAAAACTCCGACAAAGCCGAATCCTTACTGTGCGGTCGATTTTAGTAACCTTAGCGGAGTGAAAAAGGAACGCTTGGTTATGGTCGGAGATACGATGACCGACGTGAACTTTGCAAAAAATGCAGGTATTACGGTCGTTTGTGTTGCGAAGACAGATAAGAACAAGGCAGTTCTGTCTCCGTTTGCAGATGCTGTAATTTCAAGTCTGTCAGACCTTTTAGATATATTAGAATAAGGAGTTTTTTATGCTTACGGGAATTTTTGCAGGTATTGCTTGGGCACTTGAAACGGTGATTTTGGGAATAGCACTTGGTATGTCGCCGTTGGTTTCAACCGAGCAAGCAATATTTCTGGCACCTTTTATTGGGACTTTTTTGCATGATACATTCTCCTCGATTTTTATGTTTATATACAATGCCGTTAAGGGAAACCTTAAAAATGTATTTGGGGTTTTGAAAACTAAAAGTTTCAAATGGTTGGTTTTGGCATCGTGTATAGGCGGACCGGTAGGTATGACGGGATATGTCTTAGCGGTTAACAATATGGGTGCCTCGGTTGGTGCCGTTGCCAGTGCCGTTTATCCCGCAATCGGCACGGTTTTATCGTATGTTTTTCTCAAAGAAAAAGTTAAGTGGTATCAATGGATATCTTTAGTTTTAACCCTGCTTGGCGTTTATGGGTTAAGCTATTCTCCATCAGTCAATATTGAAAACTTTTGGCTTGGATTGCTGGGTACGTTTATGTGTGCATTTGGCTGGGGAATTGAGGCTGTAATATTAGCAAAATGCCTTAAAAATCCCGAAATCAAAAATGAATATGCTTTGACCGTTCGCCAGACTACCTCGGCACTGATATACGCTATTATTATCATTCCGGCACTTAACGGTTGGAAATTTACCCTAAGCCTTTTTGACAGTGATACGGGTATGTTGTTTCCGACAATAGCCGTCGCAGCACTTTGTGCAACCGTTTCATATCTCTTTTATTACAAAACTATTGCTAAAGTGGGTGCGGCAAAAGCCATGGCATTAAATATTACATATACGGCGTGGGCGATTGTTTTTACAGTTATAATACTCAGAGATTACAGCGTTTTAAACCCATTAACAATTATTTGTGCTGTGGTTGTCGTGATATGCGGAATATTTGCCGCAACCGATGTAAAAACGCTTTTCGCTAAGCGTAAAAAAGACTGAGTTTTATGTATTGGCATCTAAATTGATTGTATTAGTCAAAAGATTTTAATTATCACGGTATCTTTGTGTATCGTTTTTTAAGCGGCTCGCTCGCTTGACTTTGTTTTTTGTTTATGCTATATTTACAATATATTAAAAAAGGAGATATTGATTATGTGTAATGAGGCTATGAAGGTTGTAAATATTATGAATTTCGTCCGACAGATTGATGAGCGTGAGGAAAACTCCACACAAAGAATGTTGGAGATGACTGAGCAAGAGCTTCATCTAGTGAACGAATACGGCTTGGATAATACCTTCTTACTGCAGTATGACGCGATATGCGACGAAGATTTTGTATCTTTATTCAAACGCGAGGCTACTGATAAAACAGAGCTTGGTATTTGGTATGAAATTGTGGAGCCGTTGACAACTGCCTGCGGCCTCCCATACAGAAGCGAGAGAGGATGGAAATGGGATTGGCACATTGATCCTGGCTTTTCTATGGCGTATCTTCCCGCACAGCGTGAACAGCTAATAGACGAAGCAATGCGAAAGTTTAAGGAGGTCTTTGGCTTCTATCCTAAAACCGTGGCTAGCTGGTCTATTGACACACATACTCTTAACTACCTTACGGAGAACTATGACATTAATGCAGTAGCCATATGCCGCGACCAAGCTAATAC
Organism: Oscillospiraceae bacterium; assembly: GCA_015065725.1. Taxonomy (GTDB): domain Bacteria; phylum Bacillota; class Clostridia; order Oscillospirales; family Acutalibacteraceae; genus UBA737. The sequence continues at coordinate 47,285 of SVPV01000016.1, read as the reverse complement.
AGACGCTTATACGATGCTCGGCGGTTACTTCAATCAGGCATATTATCCGTCGAAAAATAATATTTTCACACCTGCACAAAGCAAAGAATTACGTGTATCTGTTCCCGTTTTCCGACTTCTCGGTCCTTGCCCCATACATAATTATGACTGTGATAAGTTCGCTTCTGATGAGGTAAAAGCACTTAAAACGAAATGCTTCACTTTGGAACCCTGTTGGCATATGGGCAGTAACCCACAAAAAACAAAATGGATGTTCGATACTTACTATGGACAGGAATCTCTAGGCTTTGCTTATTCACATATCGGTCAAGAGAATAGCTTTATTGCTTTCAAGGACCAGGTGCTTAAAGGCATACGTATGCAAATAGAGCAATTACTGGCACGAGGTGACGTTTCCTTTAAAAAGATGGGCGATACGGGTGCGGCATTTAAAAAGCGTTATCCCGATAAAACACCCGCAACCTCTGTTGTTGCTCTCGACAACTGGGACAGCATCGATGTGCAGTCTGTCTATTACGATTGTCAAAACTATATGGCAAACCTATTTCGTTTTGAGGACAAAATATTCTTACGTAGCATCTATCTGTTTGATGAGTGCGTAAAGGATAAATACATCGAAAAAACCTGCACTACTTTTGATGCTGTGTACGAAAATCTGCCCATTATTGATACTATGGCTTGTCCTGAAGACGAAAGAAAGCAGTGCGGACTAATGATAGACTCTAAAGCACAGCCGTTTAGTGTAGAAAAAGTGGCAGACGGTGTCTTAAAGGTTAGCTTTGGTGATAAGAGCGTGACCTTTTTTGAGGACCGCATTGAGATTTCTGCACACGAAATTTTGTGGTATGGCAATAGCATAAAGGCAGATGCAAATGTTACTGCAGACGGCGTAGATTTGACCTATAATGGCGAGCATTACCGCTTGCGAATTGACGGAGCAACTGCTCGTTTAGATAATGAAAATATCCAAATTACTTCTGCTACAAATAGTATTACGTTATTTCTGGAACAGGAGAAACAAAGTGCAAGATAGAATTAAATATTTGGATGTTGCTAAATTTATAGGTATTTTTTGTATATTTCTTGGACACTTTGGAACCTCTGCCGGAAATGCTTATTGGTTTGTTTTTACCTTTCATGTGCCATTGTTCTTTTTTCTGTCAGGTTGTGCGGAAAACTTAAGTGCAGATATTCCTTTGTACAAATATGTTTTAAAAAATATTAAAACCATTTTGATACCTTGCTACTTGTTTGCAATTATATCTGTTGTACTACAATGTGTTTTTACCAATACTCACGTAGAAGTTTTACCGAGTTTAATTCAAATTTTAAAGGGATGTATTCGCAATCATTTTTTTGCATCGGGCTTGTGGTTTTTAACATGTTTGTTTGTTATAAAAATTGTATTCTATATTCTTCGCAAATTACTAAAATTCAAAGTGTTGGTTTTGCTTGTTTGCCTTGCATTTTATTTTGTTGCCCAATTAGTTATTACTCCAAAACCAATTATAACTCCTAATATGCCGTACAATATTGACAGTGCATGTTATTATATTGTTTTTTATGCTATTGGTTATTGTTGCTTTGGAGCTATCCGTTCAGTTTTTGCTTTAGATAGCACAGCAAAAAAAATAGGTTGCATCCTTGTCGGTATAGCTTCTTTTGCTTTTTCCTCAGCGTTATTTTTCGGAAAAAATCTATTCTATTTTTTTGCCAGCAATACGATTATATATTTGATTGATTGTCTTTTCAGTCCGCTTATTATTATTTCGTTTGTACTTGTTGTTTCCAAACTTATGGAAACTGTGAATCTTTTTGTTGAGCTTGGAAGAAACACTTTGTTTTTGTGCGGCTCAGAGCATATTATAAAGTCACTTGTTCCAATTTGTTTGCAAATCATTGGCTTGGAAATCAATTTGCCAAATCCAGTTGCTGCATACATATATACCTTTGTACTTTTAATTTTATCTTATAAAATATGTATTCCTATAGAAAAATGGATTTTCAAAAAATTACGACTTTTTAAATAAATAGAAATTTGATTGCATTAAAAGGTATAAAATCTTAATATAATTTATTTATTGTAAAAGCATCCTCGGAAAAGTTCCGAGGATGCTTTTTTAAAACGAATTAGATTTCACTTGGTTTACTTTTTTTATTTGTTATGGCACTCTATAAAAAGCTAAACATTGAACGATAGTTTAATGGTAAACACACAAACCCCCGAAGGCTCATCTTATAAGATGAGCCTTCGGGGGTTATATAAATAAAATTAATCCTATATTTTTAAAATAAATTTTTTATCCAATCTAAAATAGTGAAATTATCTGCAAACGGGAAGGTTAAAATACCTATTACAAAAACAATTATTATAATAAGGGGTAAAACATAGGTTAAATAGGGCTTGAGCCAACGAGGCATTTTAAGTCCTTTGCCCGCATTAGCCTCCTCTAAAAAGTTGTTAAAGCCCCAACCTTTTTTAGTTACGCAGAATAAAACGTAGCAAAGAGCACCGAGCGGTAAACAGCAGTTGCTTACTATAAAGTCTTCTAAATCTAATACGCCTGAACCGCTTGCAAAGGGAACGAATTTAGAAAGCAAATTAAAGCCTAACGCACAGGGTAGCGACAGAATAAGCACTGAAATCGCACAGATTATACAGCCCTTAACCCTTTTCCAACCTGTAATCTCACACACCATAGCAAGAATATTCTCAAATACTGCAATTATGGTAGACATAGCGGCAAAGAACATAAATAGGAAAAACAGTGAGCCCCATATACGTCCGCCGTTCATATTGTTAAATACCGATGCCATAGCTTGAAAAAGCAAGCTTGGACCTGCACCAACCTCTACATCAAAGGTAAAGCAAGCAGGGAAGATGATTAATCCTGCCATAAGAGCAACAAAGGTGTCTAACCCTAAAATATTTAAGGATTCACCCATAAGTGAGCGTTCTTTACCGATGTAGCTACCAAAAATAGCCATAGAGCCAATACCGAGACTTAGGGTAAAGAAGGATTGATTCATAGCCCCAACGATTACACTTCCGTTGATTTTACTAAGGTCAGGCTTTAAATAAAATGCAAGACCCTCTTTAGCACCGTCGAGCGTAAAGCTGTTAATTGCCAAAATAACCATAAGTCCCAAAAGAGCCAACATCATATATTTTGTTACGCCCTCAACACCCTTTTGAAGACCAAAGGAAAGAATTAAAAATCCCACTACAACAACAATTGCCATAAATCCGACCATAATAATGGGGTCTGATAGCATATTTCCAAAAAGATTTGCGGAAGCTTCTGCCGAAATTCCGGTCATATTACCGCACAAAAACTGAACGAAATAATAAAGAATCCAACCTGTTACTGAGGTGTAGAACATCATAAGTAAAAGATTTGCTATAAGTGCTACTTTACCGTGCCAATGCCATTTTTGTCCCGGCTTTTCTAGCTTTTGGTAAAGGCTTATGGGACTGCATTGTGCAGCCCGTCCTAAAGAAAATTCCATTACCATTACAGGTAAGCCTAAAATCAGTAAAAATATTAGATAAATAAGTACAAACGCACCGCCGCCATACTGACCTGCCATCCACGGAAACTTCCAAACATTTCCACAACCTATAGCACAGCCAGCTGAAAGCAATATAAAGCCTAAACGGCTTCCAAGTTTTTCTCTCTCCATAATACACACCTTCAAACAATGATAATTAATTATTTAAAATATTTTCAACTTTGCATATTAAATCTTCTGATAATTTTGGTTCAATCATAGAGGTTTCCCACTTGATTTTCGGAATTAAAAAGCTCTCAGTGGACATCATAATGTTTATTAAACAGGGTTCGTCATCTGTAAACCAATCAATATATTTGTCAAGTTCATTATAAGAGTCAATGGTAGCAGCTTTAATACCGTATGCCTCAGATATTCTTTGAAAATCAGGAACGGTATATCCGCTTGCCGCGGTGGTTTGAGCAAATCTATCGTTATGATTGCCGTGTTGAGTTTCACTAATTTTACCTAAAACCTTGTTATTTAATATAAAGATTTTAATGGGAAGCTTTTCACGTTTTACGGTTTCTAATTCCTGAATATTCATTTGGAAACCGCCGTCACCTGCAATACAGTAAGCGATTCCGTTTTTATTTGCAATAGAAGCACCAATAGCATAGGGCAGGCCACATCCCATTGTTCCGTAGCCGCCTCCGATAAGGATCCTGCCGTTATGACCCTTTAATACTAATGATTGTGCAGTCCAACATTGGTTTTGTCCAACGTCAACAGCTACAACAGGGTCGGAAGGCAGGAGGGAAGCTATTTTTTCAATAACCAAATTACCTTCGGTTTTATCATAATTTTCTAAAACCGCTTTTGCCATGAAGCATTTTTCTTTCCATTCGGAATAATCAGGCACATCTTCTGTCAGTAGCATTTTCATAAAGTCTTTAGCATCCATCTGATACTTTTCTTCATCTTCTTTGATGTTGCGGCTAATTTCCGCTTGGTCAATTTCTGCTCTAATAAGGTGTGCCTTGGGTGCGAAGTTTTTAGTGTATCTTCCAACCTGTCTTAAGCTTAATCTTGCACCGACAGAAATAATTAAATCACACTCATTTAAAATTAAATTAGCAATTCGGTTGCCGTGAATTCCAATAAAACCAATGTGATTTTCGTCTTGTGCAGAATCAACTGCTATCAGAGTAGTTAAAACTGGAATATTGGTTTTTTTAGAAAACTCATGTATTAAGTCTATAGCACCCGAAACTCTTGCACCATTACCCACAAGTAATATCGGTTTGCTGTATGTTGAGCGGAAAATCAATGATAACGCCTCCTTTTCGACCGAATATAGCCATATTATAGGCTCTGCTTACAATATCGGCAAATTCTTCGCCACTGTTTGCGGTTACGGAATACTTTGTTATATGACGGGTCATGGACACCAAATCCATTTCTTGAAATCCGTTTTGTCTAATGCCCGAAAAACCTTTCATTTCGTTGGTTGGTACGTTTCCGCAAATGCCCATAATTGGTATTCCGTCAAACCATGCATCTGCTAAACCGCCGATTGCATTAACAGCACCCGGACCTGAGGTTGTGAAATAAACGCCTATTTTACCGCTGGTTCTAGCATAGCCGTTGGCTGCTAAGGCACAGCCTTGCTCGTTGTAGCAAACATGTACCTTAATCTCATCCTTACGATGATATAACGCATCCATAAAAGGAACAATATAACCACCTGCATAACCGAATATATCGGTTACACCGTGTTTTATTAGATAATCAACTAAATATTCAGAGCAATTCAAGACTAAATCTCTCCTCTTAAAATTTGTTCTACGTTTTGTTTTCTTACAATAATTTGAATTCCGTTTTCAAATTCTTTATAAACGGCTTTCATAATTACTCTAGCAAAATCAGTAGGATCTAATAACGTGTTTTGGTCTTCGTCGGGGTAGAGGCTTTTCCTCATTTTAGTTCTTGTGCGTCCGGGTGAAATACATACAGCGTAAAGCCCATCTTCTGCCCAACATTTTGTTGCCATAGCAACACCTGCTTTGGTTGCACAATATTCACTCCACGTAGCGTGAGATTCTATAGCCGCTGCAGAGCCTACATTTATAATATCTAGCTCTTTATTATATTTTAATCCGATTTCTGTACAGTAAAAAACTCCGCTAAGATTAACGTCGATATGGCGTTTTGTGTTTTCCAAATCTGCCTCTTTTATCGATTTTGGTATGAGATAACCCGCAACATTAATTAATATATCGGGTTTATAATTTGAAATTACATTCTCTATACTGTCCCAGTCGGTAACATCCATTTCGGTTCTGGAGGGAGCCATTACATCAAAACCGTCTTTTAATAATTCGGATTTAATTGCTTGTGCAATATCGCCGCTGCCTCCTGTGATAAGTACTTTCTTAGGCATCAAATTCCCCCTTTATATAGCTTTGATATATGGATTCAATAATATCCAAATCACCGGGATAGGTAATCTTAAACAGATTTGAACCGGTTTCTATAAAATAAGGTTTAATACCGTGGAATTCAAACATAATCCTTGTATCGTCTGTTACATCGTTAAAACGTCCGCTTTTATACGCTTCAAGTAAAAGCTTATAATCAAAGGCTTGGGGTGTGAGTAAATCATATAAATCTTCTCGGTTTATATATCTGCCATCTCTGTAAATTACCGTGTTAACTAAAGGTCTTACAAAAGAAGTAGAGGGGTGTGCATCTGTTAAAAGCTGTGTAATTTGCTCTTTTGTAACCATAGGTCGTGCAGCTTCAACAATAACAACTCTATCGGTATCTTCGGGTAAATTAATTAAACCTTTTAATACCGATTCTGTTCTTGTCGCACCTCCTGCAACGTCTTTACCTACGGCGATTATATTGTTTTCGCCAACAATCGATTTTGCAGTTTCATAGGCATATTTCCAGATAGGTTTGCCGTGAAAAATAATGTCTTGTTTTGTTGCTTTATATCTAGTTCCTTTTCCTGCGGCAAGTAATATTGCTGAACATTTCACAGCTCTCACTCCTTTTAAATTAGGTAAAAATTCTATTAATTAAAAGATTAATTGTTTTTTAGAAAGGACATTATCTCATAACCGGCACCATTAGGTGGCATATAAAACTCGTTATTAATGATTTCCTCTCGAATTGCAGATTTTTCATCTTCACCGTTTATAAGCAAATTAATTTGGTCATTAATTTGTTTCCAATTGTCTGCAAAATAAAAACCTTTTTCTAACTTCTGTGCAAAACAATTAAAGTGAGTTTCGTGAGAAGTCATAATAATCGGATTTTTTGTTAGGAAAAACTCGGGTATAATTGAAGATTCATCACTAATCAGCAAATCAGCTGTATAGAAATTATTTAGATAATCCCCTGAATAGTCAATAGCTGCATTCGGACAGTCTTCATAACGTTTTATATAGCTTGAAACCTCTTGTTTAGACATAGCACCGCTTGCAACATATTCAGCAAATGCTTGAGGGTGTGGGCGGAATAACAATTCAATTCTGTCATCAGACTCTGCGAGTTCAATGAGTTTATCTTTATATTCAAAGAAGGTGCAATTTCCTTCGCCGGTATTCCAACGTGGAGTCCAAAGAATACGGAACTTTTTATTATCGTCCTTAAAATTCCAATTTCCAATTCTTTTTTGGTCAAATCCTGCCTTGTCAAGTTTAGGATATCCGCTTAAAATCTGATTGTAGTTCTTTTCGTAACCGAATTTTTTTGCTTGAGCTCCATAATAACTTTCCATTTCAGGAAACTCAATAAAGTGATAGGTAACATCCTTAAAGAAATCGGGAGGGGTAGTCTCATCTGCGATAGTGCCGTTCATAAAAGGCATTCCGTAATGAACATAACAAAGTCTTGCAAAGGTACTTACAACATCACTTTGGTAAATCTGTGGTCTGCATATATTGTATGGAGTTTGAAAAAAGACATAATCAGGCTTTAGGGAATATAAGTCTAGCCATTCTTTAGTTTCATAATCATATCCGAGTACCGTGCAAGGATAGCGTTGTGTAAAGAATTCCTCTGCACCCTCGGATTCGTAAAACTCATGGCCTAATCCATATTTTGGAAGCTGTTTTTTATTTGGAACAGCAACAATTTTTACATTAAAATCACTATCGTTTAGCATAGCGTCACATACAGTTTCCAAGGCACACCAAATTTGCGGTCTATGGCAAACAAATACAACGTTGATTTTTCCGTCTTTTTTTAGGTTGTCTTTTAAATCAAACAAGCAATTTTGAAGATATGAAATTTGCAAATTCTTTTTTTCAATTTCTTGTTCTAATTGTGTTGTTCCGCAAATGCTTTTAAGTTTGTTTTTTAGCTTGTTCTTTAAACGAGCAATCATAATGCACACCTCATGTGAATAGATTTAAAAATTTAATTTTGCTTTTTAAAAAATCTAAAATAAAAAGTGAAAAAGAATCTCGTAATAACAGAGTACCTATGATATAAATCAGTAATCCTGTACCAACTTGTAGTATTATTGTAAAAATATTCGCAGGGAGAAGATATCCAATAATTAAAACCACAGCGAGCATGGGTATAGCTGTTAGTATTTTTTTGTATGATAATTTGCAAATATCTTGCCAATTAATGTGATTTTTAGAAAGATATACATACAGAACCATACATAATGCTTCCGATATTACCGTTGCGACTGTAGCACCAAGTGCACCGATATACGGTATTGAAATGGCGTTTAGAATTAAATTTACAAATGAAACCAAAACAAGAACTTTTGTTGAACGGTTTCTTTGTCCGCTAGGTATCAAATACTGTCCGCCCAAGCAACAACACAAGCTTGTAGAAATTAATGTGGTGCTATATACCATTAATAAAGGAACTACAGGAAGAAAATCTTTTCCTAAAAACCAAGGTATAAATGTGCTGGCTACACCGCAAAGCCCGATACACGCGGGAATGCTTATACCAAGTGTGAAATCTACAGAGCGATTTAGTCTTTGCTTTAACTCGTCCGAACGGCCTTTTGCGAATAGGTAAGACATTCTCGATTCCATAATTGTGTCCAAAGATATTGTGACACCTAATATCATATTGACGATTTTTGTTGTTTGCTCATAATATCCGTTTTGGGAGAGGTCATTCCCGATAGCACCCAACATAACCTTATCCAAATACTGATAAACAGAGCTTGCAATAGTTGGAAGGAAGTATTGAATAAGGGACTTAAAGTGCCGCATAGGATGCAGTTCTTTAAGCGGAATTCGCTGTATATACTTTTTAAGCATAGAAATTAAAGAAATATATCCTAAAAAGTCGAATCCGTTAGTTATAAAGACATACAATAACAAATCGGATTTATCTTTGATAAAAAGAAATAAAAATACAATTTGAGCAACCTTTAATAAACTGTTGCGTATGGAAATTAATTTAAATTGTTCTTCGCCGCCAAAAAACCAAGTAAGGTTAACAGATACAGTTAAAATTTGAATAGATTGAACAACGAAAAGTAAGGTGTGCTCTTTAGAAAGTGCAACTAAAATACCCCATATTAACAGACAAATAGTTGTCAAGAGAACGAGTAGTATTTCTATTTCCCAGAATATAATACTGGTTTTACGTTTGTCATCTCGGTGTAGAGCGATTTCGCGTTTTGCATAACTTGCACTGCCTAGAGATGCAAACAAAACAAAATATGCTGCTATAGACGCAACATAACTAATTTCTCCAACACCGTCGGTTCCCAAAACTCGTGAGATATAGGGTGCGGTTATAAACGGTATAAACAAAGATAATATTTGGTATAACGTATTATAAATGTAGTTTGTTTTAATACTTTGCATAATGTTGTTTTTCGTCCTTAATTAAAAAGAGGGTGATTCATCTTTTAAATTTGTTAATAGCCCGTTTGGCTTTTACAATTAAAAAGTTTGCTAAAGCCTCTAAATTTTCTTTTTTAAATTTATTTTTAGATAATGCAGATAGAGTGTAGCGGCAGTTATACTCCAAAGCTTGTGTGTAGAGTTGCGGATAATCTTTTTCAAACTGCATATTTTTACACTTTAATAGATAAAAATATTCCTGTGAATGTCTTTGTAAAGAACAAGTTTTCCAGTCGGGATTGTATTGAATTTCCATATCGAGATCTATTGTATTAATTATGTTTATGCGAGTTTTTTCACAATTCATAAATCCGTCTGGATTTTGACGGTAATTAGCCATTTCCTTTGGAATATAATGCAATTTACCGTTTTGCAATCCTAAAAACACAATGAAATTATCGTCAAAATATCGGTTATAACGTTCAGTGAAATTTATGGAGTCGCGTCTGATTATACACGCTTCAGCGTGTATATACTTTCCGCTTGCCCAAAAATCCTTTCCATCAATAACTTTTTCTTCTGAATAAACCAAATCAAAAGGCTTTGTAGTACCGTCGGGATAATAAAAATTCATACTGTGGGCAGAAATTGAATATTCAGGATGTTTTTCTAAAATATCAATTTGTGTTTGAAACTTTGAATTATCAATATAAAAATCATCGCCGTCTAAAAAGGTTATATATTTTCCTTTTGCGTGTTTAAGTAAATTCACACGGTTTTCAGATGCCCTAAATATAGAGTTGTATTTTTTGTCTTTTTCTCTGGGCATTTGGTAATGTGAAATTATATCGGGATATTTTTCTTCCCAGAGCAGAATTCGCTTTAGTGTATCATCTGAAGAGCCGTCATCACCAATTAACACTTCGAAAGAATAATCGGTTTTCTGTGCAAAAACACTTTCTAAGGTTTCGTCAATCTCTTTTTCAAGATTGTAGGTTGTTATGCATACACTTAAATCCATTATTTTTATCCCTTTCTTATATCATTAAAGTGTCTTTTCATAGGAACGGTTAATGCAAAACTCGGTTCCGAAGCCTTCTTTAAATCTCGAAAGACCAAGATTCAGATATCTTCCTTGGTCTTCGGTGCAAATACCAAAGCTAAAGGTTTTCATGTTTTTATCAACGGCAGTTTGTATTAAATTATAAATTAGAAAATCCATAGGGAACATCTTTAGATATTCTTCGTCAGAGGATAGATATTGAGTGTGGACAATGTTGTTATCAAAGTAAAATAGCATACTTCCCGCAACCATTTTGCTTTCATGATAAACACCGTAAAACTCGATTCTATCATCAAAACGGTTAAACTTAAGGTCATATAAATCCTCTAAAGAATGAACAGCGTGTAATCCTAGCTTTTCGAGATTTTTAAGCAAAACCGAATAATACTCTGCTATTTCTTCTTTAGTTTCTAGTTTTTTAAATGTAAAGCCACTTTTAAGGGAATAACGGTAATCACGTCTTTTACTGCTTGTAAAGGGAGCACTGACATCTTCTTTGTATTTTTCCAAAGGAAGATAATAGTTTAGCTCATTGTAGGTTGTAAAGCCGTATTTATAAAGGAAATAATCAAGCAAATCGGTATTTTCCTTTTGATATATATTTGCAACCATTTTTAGATAAATTTTTTCAAATCCGTTTTCCTTTATAAAGGAAACAAGACCTTCCAAAATTTCATTAATTGCTGATGCTGTATATACGTTTCGGGATATCGAGATACCGCCAAAGGTTGTGCCTTTGTGGGCAAAAAATGTTTTTTTACCCTCATCAATAATTTCACAAGCCAAAACAACTGCAACCAATTCGGTACCCTTGCGAATACATATAGAACAGTCCTTAAAGCGTTCTTCGGGATGATAATTAATGAATTTTCTAGTCTGTAAAAAAGTACCGTTCATACTTTTATTAAGTATAAAATCATCCCATTTTTCTTGGTCGCACGGATTGTAAAAATCAATATTGAAAGCCATAAATATATACCTCGTTATTTAAATTCGTTTATACAATCAATTACATACTGAATTTCATCCTCAGTCATACCGTAATACAAGGGTAGACTTAATTGAGTATTGCTGATTTCCTCAGCAATAGGTAATGCTCCCTTTGGAATATTTAAATCCTTATAACATTCCTGTAAGTGCATAGGAATAGGGTAGTGCTTATTAGTACCGATACCTTTTGATTCAAGAAATGCTGCTAATTCATCTCGTCTTTCACAACGTACGGCAAAAATATGCCAAACAGGAACGTTTTCTTTCATTACATAAGGCATTTTGAGGAAAGGATTGTTAATGCCGTTTAAATATTTGTTTGCTATTTCACGACGGTTTTCATTAACCTTATCCATAAAGGGAAGTTTTGCGGAAAGAAAAGCCGCTTGTAACTCATCTAAACGTGAATTAACACCCTTATAGATATGATGATATTTATAGTCAGAGCCGTAATTACCTAATGCTCTGATTTTAACTGCAAGCTCTTCGTTATTGGTAACAACTGCACCTGCGTCACCTAAGGCACCTAAATTTTTACCCGGATAAAAGCTAAAACCTGCGGCATCACCGAAAGAGCCAATAACTTTGCCTTTATATGTTGCCCCGTGTGCCTGTGCACAGTCCTCAATAACGTACAAATTGTACTTTTTAGCAACCTGCATAATAGGGTCCATATCACAAGGTTGTCCGTATAGGTGAACAGGCATTATTGCCTTTGTTTTTTCTGTAATTTTAGCTTCAATTAAAGTGGGATTGATATTGTATGTATCAATATCAGGCTCAACAAATATAGGGGTAGCACCAACATAAGTTACTGCTAAAGCTGTTGCAATATATGTGTTGGACGGAACAATAACCTCGTCACCGTTTCCAATATTCATTGCACGCAGAATTAGCATTAAAGCGTCTAATCCGTTGCCAACACCAATACAATATTTTGTATTGGTATACTCAGCAAAAGCTTTTTCAAATGCCTTATCCTCTTTGCCGTCAATATACCAACTATTATCAAACACGCGTTCAAACGCGTTTCTTAATTCTTGGTTTAATTCCTTTTCTAAGGGCCTGAATGTTACAAACGGAATATTCATAATTATCTCTCCTTTTTTCCACGTACCATATTAATAAAGGTGTCATAGTCACGAATATAGTCAGCTTCATCATAGTGATTAGAAGCCAAAACAAGTAATACTGCATCTTCGGAAAAGTCGTACATTTCACGCCACATATCGTTAGCAATGTAAAGACCTTCATTAGGCTTGTCAAGTAAAACTTCTGCAGTTTCAAAACCGTTGTCTAAATGGATTTTGCAACTGCCCTTAACACAAAGCAAAATTTGTTGTAAATCTAAATGGGCATGAAAACCGCGTCTAACACCTTCTAGGGTGTCATAAATATAATACACCCTATTAACGTTAAACGGGATATCCTGTCCTGCTTCTATTGCTATTAATTGTCCACGGTCATCACCGTGAGGAGAGAAAGTATATTTTTTGATTTCCATATTATCAACCTTTGTTTTTGCGGGATTTTAAAAATTTAAGTTCCCGCATATTATTACAAAACCGTACGATAGAATTGGTACTTTTATTTCCAAATAAGATTACACAGTCGCCGAAAAAAATCTTCCAGAAACCTATAAGTAAGTATTTAAAATCTTTTTCTTTCAGTAGCCCTTTAAGACGGACTTTATAAAAGAAACTACGCATCATTTTATGGAAGTTTGGAGAAAGCACTCGCACAGATGTTGCATTTGAGATAGAATTTTCTGCAAAACAGTATTCTACAAGTCGCACATCCAGATAATTTAGATGGGTTCCCTCTTTTGCAATTTTCAAATAATAGGGGTAATCCTCCATTAACGGAAAGCGTGTGTCGTAAAGGCCGTGCTTTTCGTAAAGGGCACGGGTGGCTAAAAAGGTGGGGGAGAATAGGCAATTGTCACGCAAGAGTATTTTATATTGGTCTTTTGCCGATACACCGTAGAATTTTTCGCCGATGGGTGTTTCATAATCTTGCACTCGTTTTTCTCCGTTCACAATCTGGTAGGCATACATATTGGAAAATACACAGTCTTCTCCGCTTTCTTCCAAATACGCCACGTGGGTTTGGAGATAGTCAGGCAGCAACAAGTCGTCTGCACCGAAGTCTTTAATATATGCACCGGTGGCGGCTCTGATGCCTGTGTTTAAATTCTCCGCAACACCTTGATTTTTCTCGTTAGCAATAAGAATACAATCGGAAAACCGTGCCTTATGCTTCTCAATCCACTCTGCAGCGACCGCTACAGTATCGTCATTAGAGGCATCGTCAGAGATTACAAGTTCAATATTAGGATATGTTTGATTGTAAATACTGTCCAGCGTTCTTGTGATAGAGTCGGCGGAGTTGTAGGACACAATTACAACGGATACAAGTTTGTTTTTAGAATCAGGCAAAACAAAATCTCCTTATTTTGAAAAAATTACTTTTGCAAAAATTGATATATTCGGGCAAATGCAACAAACAGGAACGGGCTATACTGGAAAAGACGTCTTTTGAAACGAATTTTTTTTGAGAGAGCATCCTCAACTTCTTTTGTGAGAGGTTGACAGATTTGTTTTGTTAATTCGCTTCTGACTTCATTCCATAACAGTGTGCCGTATGCTTTACCTACAAGACTAAAGCATATATCCAAATGGGCAGACATACATGCTGGCAAACAGTCGGGGTCATATTCCTTATAAAATTCCATTCTTTCCAAGGAATTTGTAAGAAAATCCATTTGTTTTTTTGTAAAAGTACCTCGGCTGATACTATTGGGTGCTACAAAATAGTAGTAGCAGGTTTGTGCAGTGTATGTCACCCTGTCGGCTAGGGCTAAACACCGATACTGTATTTGAAAGTCCTCGTATAAAACGCCATTTTTAAATCGCAAATTCTGAAAAATCTTAGCGTTATATAGCTTGTCGCATACAGAGTTGGTAATTATTCGGTTATTAATCAATTCACGAGTAGCTTCTTTGCGGTCAAATGTAAAGGTTTCCTGCAGATTGGGGTTAAAACAGGACAGCAATTTGCTGCCGGAGTGGGTAGCAATACCACCGCAAGAGATATCTGCATTCTCTTCGCACATATTTTGATACAAAAGGGCATAGGTGTCTTCTTCGATCCAATCATCAGAATCAACAAATCCGACATATTCACCGGTCATTACGTCTAGTCCCGCATTTCTGGCAGAGGACAGACCGCCGTTTTCTTTATGAATTACACGAATTCTTGAGTCCTGCTTTGCAAAGTCATCACACATTTGTCCGCAATTATCAGGAGAACCATCATCAACCAAAATGATTTCCAAGTTTTTATAAGTTTGATTTATAATGCTATTAACACAACGCTCTAAATATTGTTCGACTTTATAAACCGGAACAATAACCGTAATCAGCGGGTTATTCATAAAAAATCTCCTTAAATGCTTTGACTAATCCCAGACCATTTTTGGTCTTTTTCGCTTAAGTTTAGCGGTGTACCGTCCGAAAGGGTATAACCCTCTGCACTGGCTGTGCCATTATAAACACCCTCAACCTGCGGCCATTTAATATCAATCTCGGGGTCGTTCCATGCAAGACCGCCCTCATCATTTGCATGATAGAAATCGTCGCACTTATAGCAAAATTCTGCTGTGTCAGAAAGCACTAAAAACCCGTGAGCAAAGCCTTTCGGGATTAAAAATTGCTTTTTATTTTCCTCTGTTAGCTCTACTCCGTACCATTTGCCAAAGGTTTTGCTGTCCTTACGTAAATCAACAGCAACATCAAATACCGAGCCTTTAATAGCCCTTACCAATTTTGTTTGGGGGAAGTTTATTTGGAAGTGCAAGCCTCTTAGAACGCCTTTAACCGACATAGACTGATTATCCTGTACAAAGTCGATATTAATACCTGCTTCTTCCATATCTCTTTTGCTGTATGTTTCCATAAAATATCCACGGTTATCGCCGTGAACTGCAGGGGTAATAACACATAAGCCTTCTATTCCGCCCACGTTTTTTTCAACAGTAATTTGTCCCATTTTTAATCCTCAATTTCCTTTAAATATCTTGAAAGAGCATCCTTCCAAGTGGGTAGGGGAGAAAATCCCATTTCAACCAACTTTGATTTATCCAATCTGCTGTTAAACGGTCTTGCTGCAGCAGAAAGACCATATTCTTCAGTAGTAACGGGTACGACTTTAGTATCGTATCCTGCCTGACGGAATATTTCACAGGTAAAATCATACCAGCTTATATATCCGCCCTCGTTTGTTGCGTGGTAGTAACCGTACTTTTCGGTTTCTGCCATATCAACTAAAAGCCTTGCTAAATCGTAGGTGTAGGTGGGAGTTCCTATTTGGTCACAAACCACTCTTACAGTATCGTATTTTTTACCTACGTTAAGCATTGTTTTAATAAAGTTTTTACCGTTTAAGCCAAAAACCCAAGCAATTCTAACAATAAAATACTTGTCTAAAATGCTTGAAACTGCTTTTTCTCCCTCTAGCTTAGTTCTTCCGTAAACACTTAAAGGGGCGTAATCTTTACAGTCGGGCTTCCAAGGCTCTGTACCGCTTCCGTCAAAGACATAATCGGTACTTATATATATCATTTTAGCGTTTGTTTTTTTACAGGCTTCTGCAACATTTTTTGTGCCGATACTGTTAACTGCCTCGACCTTAGAAATGTTTTCTTCTGCTTCAGCTAAATCCACCGCAGTCCAAGCTGCACAATGTACAATTACATCGGGTGCAGTTTCGCATATAACTTTATTTACTTGATTTTCATCAGTAATATCCAACTTGATATAAGGGTATTTACTGTTATTGGTATCTGCAATATCGCTGCCAATACATTCGTAACCTCTTTTATCAAGCTCATTCATAACATCATAGCCTAACTGACCGCAAACACCTGTTACAAAAACTTTCATATATTATCCTCACAAAATACTTATTCTCCACTGCCTATTAGACAGTGGAGATTTTTTGTTTTAAAAAATTAACGGTTACCGTACATTTTTTCATAATAATTCTGGTATTCACCCGAAATGATAGTTTCCCACCATTCCTTGTTATCAAGATACCATTTAATAGTTTTCTGAATACCGTCAACAAACTTTGTTTCGGGTAGCCAACCTAATTCGTTATGAATTTTGGTTGGGTCAATAGCATATCTCATATCGTGGCCCTTACGGTCAGCAACATAAGTGATAAGACTTTCAGGCTTATCAAGTGCCTTACAAATTATCTTAACAATATCAATATTCTTCATTTCATTATGGCCGCCGATGTTATAAACTTCACCAACTCTGCCTTTATGAATAATAAGGTCAATAGCTTTACAGTGGTCCTCAACATAAAGCCAATCGCGAACGTTAAGACCTTCGCCGTAGACGGGAAGAGGTTTGTCGTTAAGTGCGTTAGCAATCATTAAAGGAATAAGCTTTTCGGGGAAGTGGTAAGGACCGTAGTTGTTTGAGCAACGTGAAATTGTTACAGGCAAACCAAAGGTTCTGTGATATGCTAAAACAAGCAAGTCAGCACCTGCTTTTGAGCTTGAATAGGGGGAAGAAGTGTGAATAGGTGTCTCCTCAGTAAAGAATAGGTCGGGACGGTCAAGCGGTAAATCACCGTAAACCTCATCGGTAGAAACCTGATGATAACGGGTAATTCCATACTTGCGGCAAGCGTCCATAAGAACCTGAGTACCAAGAATGTTTGTCTGTAAGAAAACTTCTGGATTTTCAATAGAACGGTCAACATGGCTTTCTGCTGCAAAGTTAACAACAATGTCGGGTTTTTCTTCCTCGAAAAGATTGTAAACAGCTTCTCTATCACAAATATCAGCCTTTACAAAACGGAAGTTTGGATTTTCCATAACAGGAGCCAATGTAGAAAGGTTACCTGCATAGGTTAGCTTGTCCAAACAGATTATTCTGTAATCGGGATATTTCTTTAGCATATGGAAAACGAAATTTGAGCCAATAAATCCGGCACCGCCTGTAACAATAATAGTCATAATTATTTCTCCTTTTTAGCCAAAGCATTTAAACCTGAATCAGATTTTGGGATAAGGATTTTGTGCTGTGGCTTTGTTAAAATACTCGCAAATCCGTCAGGATTTGCTGCGTTTTGTGCCTCGCCACACCAAAAAAACCTATAATCACAAAATTCTGCGACCTAAAAGGTGCGTTTTTATGAGTAGATTTTGGTGATGCGAAGTACATAAGGCTATCGCCTATGTGCGACAAAGAGCCAAAAGATGCCTTAAAACCGCCCTTTTAGGCTGGTTCGGGTTTGAATGCTTTGGCTAGCCATCAATATATTTGCCGTCCAGTACGTCTTTAAGATACTGTCCGTATTGATTCTTCTTTAATACCTCATAAACCTCAAGAACTTCTTCTTTAGAAATCCAACCGTTTAGGTATGCGATTTCTTCAAGACAAGCAATTTTTCTGTGCTGATGTGTTTCAACAGTTCTAACAAAGTTGGTTGCATCTACAAGACTTTCGTGTGTTCCTGTGTCAAGCCATGTAAAGCCTTGTCCCAGAAGCTCAACATTCAAAGAACCGTCTTCTAGATAAATGCGGTTAAGGTCGGTTATTTCAAGCTCACCTCTAGCGGAGGGCTTTAAGTTTTTAGCATATTCTACAACACGGTTATCGTAGAAGTAAAGACCTGTTACACAGTAATTACTCTTCGGCTTTTCGGGTTTTTCTTCAATAGAAATAGCCTTGCCGTTTTCGTCAAACTCAACTATACCAAAACGTTCGGGGTCGTCAACATAATATCCAAATACGGTAGCACCCTTTCCGTTTTCTGCATTCTCAACAGCAACACGAAGACGCTTTTTAAGACCGTGACCTGCAAAAATGTTATCACCAAGTACCATGCAAGCTGTATCGTCGCCTATAAAATCGGCACCGATAATAAATGCCTGAGCCAAACCGTCGGGGGAGGGCTGAACTGCGTAAGAAAGATTTACACCAAACTGTTTACCGTCACCGAGCAATTCTTTAAAACGCGGAGTATCCTGTGGGGTAGAGATAATTAGTATATCTCTTATTCCTGCGTTCATAAGCACCGACATTGGATAATAAATCATAGGTTTGTCGTAAATAGGTAACAATTGTTTTGATGTAACCTTTGTGAGCGGATACAAACGTGTACCCGAACCGCCTGCTAGAATAATGCCTTTCATTTTAATTCATCCTTTCCGTTGTTTATAGAAATTTTATTTGTACATGCTATTATGCACAAGATTAGTTCTAATCCCCAAATCATCCAAACGCTGAATTGAGTCATCCAACTAGCGAAGAAACACAAAAAGACAGGTGTCATCACGTTGCCCAACGCTAATAAGGCAAAAATGCCTTTATTTCTTAAATAAACAGTTTGTATAGTTCCGAATATCAATGACCAAACAAACATAAAGAAAGCTATACCAACCATACGCAAATCATAATAAGCTTCGCCTATTATATTGGTCGTGTTTAAATGCGGTCTTACCAAGTAATATTCAGAAGAAGACACAAACTTACTGATTTGCGGAATTCTAAGAATAACATTAAACGGTTGCAATTGCCTTATTCCGTATGTATAGTCCTCTGCATTTTGCACCGCTTCATTAAAGTTATCGTGGCTTACGGTTAAATAACTGTATATGAACGATAGTTTTGGCGGTAGTTGGAAATACGTCTTATTTTCATTGTTGTCAGTATCGTCGTTATTATTATCGTCAATGTCGCTATCGTCATCTTTATCAACATCGTTATTTTTATCTATGGTTATTTTTGATGGCTCAAAAAACACGTTCAATTCAGCATTGGTGTATTTTCTTGCAAGTGAACCCAATTCATAATATCCTAAAACCACAACCATACAACAAAACAAGATGATAAATCTTTTTTTATTTAGGTAAAATATTACGGCAGTTAAGGATAGCGAGGTTGCAAGAAACACTCCACGAGATACTACAAGAATTGGAAACAGGAAGGTTTCATATATTATACATAAAATTAAAATTACTTTTTTTGTGGCTGAAAGATTGCATTTTTTAATACAATAATAGCAGAGTCCCGAAATCATTGTAGATGCAACTGCAAATATATGGAATTTAGTATAAAACTCAACGTAAGAACTAGTGTCTGATGAGAATAAAGGAATATATCCTCTTATTAAAACGTTAGCGGTAAATGATAATAAACCCATTAACGTAACGCCTATACAAATCCAAAATAAACGGTTTTCTTTTAGTTCAAAGGTGTATTTTCCAATATTCTTACCTTTGTATTTATTTATGAAATCACAAATAAAATTACCTATTTTTTTTGAAACTAAAACACCAACTTGGAAAACAAGATAAGCTAAGGTTAAACCCACCCATGTTTCCTTTTGCCAAGTTTCTTGATAATCACAAAGTCTAAGAGAAGCAAGACCGATTGTTACTAGCCATACACCTGTAAAAACCGCACTGATATCAAGAAAGTTTTTATTGCTTATATGTATGGCAAAAAGAAAATATAAAGCCACACCGCATATTACCATTAATAATCCGTTAATGAAGTAATTAACGCTATTTAGTACTAAGCCGGATAATATTGCAATACAACCTAAAAAAGTATATAAAGAGCGGAAGATTAAATTTCTTTTGTTTTCTATTTTCATTTTAATCTCCTTTCAATAATAGTAGTAAAAATTTTAATGTTTTGTATTGAGCAGAAAGCTTTAATGCTCTTTTACCTACAAGTTTTAAATATTCCGTTCTGTTATTTCTAAAAATGTATTTATAATCCTTTTTAAATATCTTAAATCTGGTAACAGCACTTTTGAAGGGTGGCACCTCTGTGCCTGAAAAGGAATGATTGCATTTGTAGTCAAGGACCTTTAATTTCTTACCATGTGCTATCATGTCCGATACAAATTGATGGTCAATTCCGTCAAGGAATATATTTTCATCATATCTGTAGTCTTTGAATACGTCTATATCAATTACCATGCAAGAATTAATTGCCGAAATATTATTGTAATTATAATTAAGTGCCTGTTGTTCGTCGTTAAATTTTTTTGTGCAATGACCGTGAGTTAATACACAAGGGGAAATAAGTAAATTATTTGAGTATATCAGTGGAACGTATATTTGATTATCTTTGGAAAGAGATTTCTCCAAAAAAGAAAAATAATCGGGATTTATATTTGTATCGTCATCGAATAAACAAACATAACCGTTAAAGTTTTGTTCTTTAAGATAATCTATACAGCAGTTATAAGCTTTTGAAAGACCTTTGTTGCCGTTTCCGCCTAAATAAACCCAGCCGACTTTTTCGCAGTATTCTTTATTGTGAAAGTCAGAGGTGCTGTTATCGTATATGATTATTTTAACATCATCACGCTCAAGCTGAGCTAAATTTTTACAGGTTGTACTGTCTTTACAAGACGAATTATATACTACTATTATTGAAGCAAATAAAAATTTGTTGGTATCTATGCAAATCCCCTCAATCTACCTTGTAATAAATCATAATAACATTTTGGTGAAACACTTTGTGTTTCAATATATGCTTTGCATATATAATTCGTAGAATACGAATTCCAAATGTCATTGAAATCACAAGTTACTTTCAAATTAAAAATTTGAAAGTGGCGAATTAAATTCGCCGAAAACGACAAAGTTGTTTTCAATTACTTGTGATTATAACCCAAGCAACTGTATGACAATACTAAAAAAGCCTTGTCTTAAAAGTTTGTGTTTTATATAAATAATATCTCGCCCTAGTACACCTAGGTGTTGCGTAGAAGAAAAATCTTTTATAATCCTTTTTGTGTCTTCTGAAAGAACATCTTCAAAACACTCAAGGAAAAGACCTGCTTGAATGGCGGCATTTTTTAATGTCTTTCTCATTTTATTAGATTTAATTTTATTAAAAATATTAACTAATGAGTGATTGTCTGAAGCACCGACAGAATTATTACCGTGCTGACGGTAATCAATAGTAGCCTCGTCCAAAAAATCAATTTTACCGCAGGCGGCAGCTAAAATTGCAAGCCACCAGTCGTGCATCATAACTCTGCTATCCGTTTTTAAATCGGCTAATTCTGCAAGAGATTTATTTAGCATAACTGTACAGCCGGTAACAACATTTTGAACTAATAAATTATTAAGAGAAATTTTATTTCCGTTTAAATTAGAAAGCCTGCAAAAAGAAGGGGAGATCTCGTTCAAATTACCGTCTACAACACGAAGGTCGGTATGAATAAGGACTGGTTTTGTAGGATCGTTTTCAGTTTCCAACATTTTGTTGTAGGTAACTTCAATTTTGTTTTTATGCCAAACATCGTCTTGGTCACAAAACATAATATACGGACTTTCGTGGAACTTAGATAGCAAATGCATAAAATGGTTTTGTGCACAGCCGAATCTTATTCCCGAACGGTAATGCAATATTTTTTCGGGGTAATTTTGTGCGTAGCGGTCTAATACTTGAGTGGTTTTATCTTTTGAACCGTCGTCTGACAGAACCAGAGTCCAATCGGTAAAAGATTGATTTAAAATTGAATCAATCATTGGCTCAATATATTTTTCGCCATTATATGTGGCTAATAGAATAGTGATTTTAGACACAAAAATCCCCCTTAAAATAGGTTAAAGGTTGTCCTCTAAAACATTTTCAAAAGCATCTACCGTAAAACAAAGGTTAAATTTGTTATAAACATTAGCTTTTTGTTTTTCTACTTCTTCCGCATTCATATTACAAATCTTTTGTGCGGTTTCATTTAAGTCATTGCGATTAATATTTACGCCTATACCGTCGGTATCAACCATTTTAAAGGTATCGCCACCGATAGAATTGATGATTGGGAGTCCACCGCTGAAATAATCCACCGACTTCATAGTAAGACCTATGAAAACCGATTCCTTCATAATATTAAGACCAAAGGAGCATTGGTTGAAAATTTCCTGTTTCTTTTCTTGGTCGTAAACCTTGCCGTAAAACACCACTTCTGCTCCGCTCTCTTTTGCAGAGGATATCAGTTGTTCACGTGATTCACCGTCGCCGATAATATGAAGAACTGTTTTTTTGTAAAGACTAAGATTTTTTATAAGATTAGAAATGGTTTCAATATCAATTATGTTGTTTATTGAACCTAAATAGCATAAATTTAGGGTATCGCCGTCGAATTGGCATGTGGGAGTTTCTTTTAAACCTTTTTCACGGCATAAGTAAAGAACCTTACATTCTTTTTCTTTTAAAGACTGATTAAGCTTTTTTGCAAAAAGCTCACACTCGGTAAAAACTACATCGGCACAAGAAAGGCCGCAGTTTCTAAACCATGCCCAAACCGAAAAGGGAATTTTTAGCAATCCTTTTAATTTATCGCTCGGGAAGGTTTCGGGCCACATATCAAAAATATCAAAAATTAATTTTGTATTAGGCTTTTTCTTTTTGTATTTAATAGCTTGTCTGCTTAAACTGTTTGGTGGTATTTCTATATATAAAACATCGGGATTTAACTGCCCAACCATTTTAATAACATCTTTTGAAAATTTAAGGTGTGAATATATCCGCGACAATGAAAGATTTTTTTTATAAGATTTAGTCGGAATCTGAATAGTGTTCGGTTTTTCTAACTTATAAAAACTTTTTGTACTATGATTGAAGTCTGAAGTAATGTAAGTACACTCATATCCGTTCTTTAGAAAATAATTCTCAAAGAACACGGTTCTTTCATTATAATGGTTTGTACAACTTATAAGCATAGCTTTTTTCATTAGAATTTATCCTCTGAACTTTTATTTTTGCTTGGCGATATAAAATGGTAATTAATGTTAAAAAAATTACTCATATAATAAAAATTGTATAACTACACTCGCTCATTTATTGTATCATATAATACTACTATATGCAACTGTTTTTTGTGCAAAAATTTGTTTCATGATTACTCATTTAAGATAGCCAAAGGTGGAATGATTTGTTAAAAAACAAACAAAATATATTGCATTATTCGTAAAAGCGATGTATAATAACTTTGTAATAAGCGTTTATGCGAATGATGTGTATGTTTTTTGAATAGAAGGTTAAAAATATGGAATATTTGAATATAGCAGAAGTTGCGGAGAAGTGGGGAGTCTCACACAGACGGTTACAAACAATGTGTGCTGCAGGAAAA
Source organism: Oscillospiraceae bacterium (assembly GCA_015065725.1). Classification (GTDB taxonomy): domain Bacteria; phylum Bacillota; class Clostridia; order Oscillospirales; family Acutalibacteraceae; genus UBA737. Next base: position 23,723 of record SVPV01000016.1, on the reverse strand, counting down.
ATCAAAGGTGCTACACGCTTTGGTAAAGCGTGGATGATTCCCAAAGGCACACAGAAGCCTATTGACGGAAGAACTAAGGCGGGCAAGGAAAACAGTACTACACAGCTAGAATTGGATATGCCTATGCCTCGAAAAACACCTTTTCTGCATATGACCGACCTGTATAGTGAAGCTGGCACTGCCGAAAAAAGCATATCAGCACTAGGGTATAATCATGAAGCACAAACACTTTTTGCGGCGGAAATAGCTTATTCCAAGGGTGAAATTGATAAGGTTTATGACAGTGCATATTATTTACTTCATAAACATTCGGGTTTTTATGCTGTTATTTCTGCTGGTATGCTTTTAGCTTTGTGTGCTATTTGGCGTGGAGACCTCAATATGTGGCGACAGGCCAAGATACATATAGCAGGGGCACCTGCAAAATCAGAAGCAGAACGTGATATTATGACCTTCGCAATAACAGCGATAGATAGCATTCTATACGATGTTTCTTCCTTTCCTGAATGGTTCAAATTGGGGCGTTTTGAACCGTTGCACAAGGATGCTCTTCCTGCGGCCAAGGTGTTTTATGCCAAGTATCTTTATGCTATTGGTTATGCCCTCGCTACTAAACAGTTTGAGCTGCAGGGTGTACGCGGTTTGTCGCTTATGACTATGTTACCGAATGCCATTGAACCGATGATATCGCAAGCGGTGGCTGATAATTCCATTATTGCCGAGATTTATTTACGTATGACCTGTGCGGCTATTTATTATACTAGCGGTAATAAGGAACAAGCAGTTTACCATATTGACCGTGCGGTAGTACTTGCCTTGCCCGATAAGTTGTTTGGAATTTTAGCTGAATACGGGCGTACTTTGGATTCGCTTTTGGAACAAAGAATATCGAGAGTCAATACGGAAGCGTGGCATGCGGTACGTGATTTATATAACATTTATATGGCGGGTTGGACAAAACTTAGCGGCTCTGTTCGAGGAAAAAATTTAGCAACCACATTAGCACCAAAAGAGCGAGAGGTAGCAAAGTTGGCTGCATTTGGTTTTAAAAATGCTCAAATTGCGGACGCACTTAATATGTCGATATCTGCCGTAAAACAAGCCGTTACCAATGTTTCTAATAAAACAGGTATGTCAAGAGAAAATTTTGCCGCAATTTTGTAACCGTTTTTATTAAAAAAAGGATATATTAAACTTGAAAAAATATGGCCAAAAAAAATGTTTTTGGATATACCGAACCGAAAAAATATCTGCTATACTATTATCATCAAATGGTATGGCAGATTTTTCTTTTTGCCTTTAGACAGAAAGGAGACTATATGTTAACAAAGGTTTTAATGCAGGGTGTCGAACGACCGCCTACGCCTAAAGAGGGTGACCTATATAAAGAAGTGACCATTTCAGGAAAAACATTCAGGTTGCTGTATGGATATTATGAGAGCTTTGAGCGGGAAGGTCCGTTTAATGAGCCGATACCTATTTATCCAGATTTTATTAAGGAACCGCATTACACGGATGAGGGAATACCAATAGCTACAGCAATGCAAAATGTGTGCGAATTCTATAATGGAAAAAGCGATGACGATAGCTGCTGTTCTGATTGTGTCTTTTTTCAACAGGGTGAAGAATTGTTTGGCTTTTGCAATTGCCCACAAAATAAACAATTCAATGAAGAAAGGGCGGCCCTCAAAAAAGAATACTAAGACGGAAAATGGAAACAAGCAATATTAAATCAAAAAACTGTCATTGGAGGAAATGATATGAAAACAAAATTTACACAAAGAATTTTAAGCATATTTCTTTGCATTGTGCTTATTATGTCCTGTCTGCCGCTTTCGATAATGGTGTTTGCAGCAGATGATTATGGATACAAAGGCGGTGCAGGAACCAAGATTTCTGACCTAGATACCGCATTAAGATATTCTGAGTCTTTGGGTGACAATGCCTCTACCGAATATGCGGGAAGAATCTGGACAGATAAATCCGTTTATACCGACGACGTAACCTTTGCCACCTATGGTGGAGGAAGCTCGACAATAAAGCTAAACGAAAATCAGAACGGCGAGGATTTCCTTATTGCTTATTCTGCACTTGCAACATCCGAGTCCGTTTCGGGTTCAACTCAGGCTCCCGTAGATGTTGTGCTTATTATCGACATTTCCGGCTCTATGAGTAATAATAATAGTAATATGGATAACGGCAAAAGCCGCATTTATAATACTGTTCAGGCGACAAATAATGCCATTGATGAATTGATGGCACTTAACCCCTATACCCGTGTTGCTGTTGTTGCTTTCAGCAGTAACGCACAGGTTTTGCTACCGCTTGACCGTTATACAAAAACTACCGACTGGGTAGAGATTGAGCAGCCCGGTCCAAACACTTGGGAGCAACAGGAAATCCCTTATTTTACTTTGAACAGGGAAACTGGCTCTAACAATAATGCAACGCTATATACAAACGCAATAAATTCCTCCAATACACTCGTGGAAAAAACCACTTCCGTTGAAGGCGGTACTAATATCCAAATGGGCCTTTACGAAGGTATGCAGGTGTTGGCAGAAGAAGACGAGACTACTGCAGACATCAACGGCGAAACCGTTCAGAGAGTTCCGTCTGTTATTCTGCTTTCCGATGGCTCGCCTACATATTCCTCAAATACAAGCTCTTGGTGGGCACCTTCTGACAATAACAATGATGGACCTGGCGATGCTCCTTATGCAGGTAATGGTATGAAGGCAATTCTTGTCGCTTCCTATATGAAGGATGCCATTGACCGCAACTACGGGGTTGCAGATACCTCTTTTGCCACAACAGTATATACTATCGGTATGGGCATTACAGGTCTTGAGGATACTGAAAAGAACCTTGCGTATATGACACTTGATCCTGGTACTTATTGGAATGATACCAGTATTACCAACAATATGAAGACAACTATCAAGGACTATTGGAGTCGCTATACTTCCAATAACAACACAGGAACTCTTAACATAAACGTTGGTGATTCTAATGGTTTCTTTAATTATGATAAGAACTATGCTCTGACTCACCCCAATACAGGATATGATGTTGATTCCACAAATGGATATGACTATGTTGATGACTATTATGATGCAGATAACGCTTCGGCAGTAATTAGTGTGTTTGATGAAATAGTAGCCAATATTGCGATTTCTGCTCCGCAGGTTCCTACCGAAATTAAGGGTGTTGACCATAAGACTGACGGTTATATTACCTATACAGACCCCCTCGGCGATTATATGGAAGTAAAGGACATTAAGGCTATCATCTACGCAGGACAGACCTTTACTGCAAAGAGTACTGCTACCAGTGGAAACACAACTACCTATACCTTTACTGGTGAAGTTCACAGCCCTGTTTATGGTGATCAGGAAATCAGGGACATTATCATTACCGTTACCGAAACCAACGGCAAGCAAACTCTTGTTGTAAAGATTCCGGCTTCTGTTATTCCGCTTCGAGTAAACGAGGTAATGCTGAATGCTGATGGCTCCGTAAAAACTCACACGAACAACGGTGCTATGCCTACAAGAGTTATTTATTCTGTAGGTTTGCAGTCTAAAGTTACCAAAGTAGCAGATAATGGTACTGTTTATATTGATAAAACAGCACTTTCAACCGATTATCTCGCAGCTAATACAAACGACGACGGAACAATTAATTTCTACAGCAATAAATATACCAATATGCACGAAATTAACGGATCGACCGTTGGTGATACAATGGTTGAATTCGAGCCGTCTCATTCTAACGGCTTCTACTATATTCTTGATGATATGCCTATTTACAAAGATGCCGATTTAACACAGCAGGTGAGTGCCGTTGAAGGTCTTGACGATAGCACGGTATATTACTATAAGCAGGAATATTATCATGGAAATTCAGTAGAGACTCATGCCGTTGAGCGTACAGGCACGCAATTACATAAGCTCGGCATTGAGATTGCTGAAATAGATGGTTTCCTTTACCGTAAGGCAGGTTCGCCGCGTCTGAACCGAATTTTGAAGTTTGAAGGTACTAAGACCTACAATAATACAAAAACCGCAGAAGATTTCTACGCTCCCGAATTCCATTTGGCTGACGGTAGTACAAATGCTTATGATGGCAAGTTTATAGTTCATCTTGGCAACAACGGTCTGCTTACTGCTGCTGCAGGCGGCGATCTACAGATCAGCAAATCCGTAAATGCAGGCGTTGGTCTTATCGCACCCGATAAAACATTTGAGTTTGCAATTAATCTTGATGGCGATGATGTAAACGATGGTGAGTATACCTACGTTATCACCGATAAAAACGGAAACGAAGTAGGCACGGGTACCGTTTCAAAGAATAATCCAAAAGTGAATCTTAAAGACGGTCAGACAGCAACTATTTTCAGTCTGCCCCCCGATACCGAATACACTGTTACCGAAACTGCTGTAAACGGATTTACTACACAATCCGAAGGTGCTATCGGTACAATAGCGGCAGGTCAGACCAGCGTTGCAAGCTTTACTAATACATATAACGTTACGCCTGTACAATATAATGAGCTAGAAGGAACAAAAATACTTAATCGTCCTGGCAATGAGTGGACTGAAAAGGACGTATTTACCTTCTTTATTTCACCTTACAATAACGCACCTCTGCCCATAGGTTATGATGCAGACGCAGGTGTTGTTGTGGACGGACCTGATGTTGCAGGCGGAAACACCGCAACCTTTGATTTCGGTACTATAGAATTTACTGCACCGGGCGTGTACCGCTACACTATCGTGGAAAAAGAACCCGAAAATGATGAGTATCTTCCAGGTATCTCCTATTCAAGAGCACTCTACCGTGTTGTTGTTACTGTTGTAGATAATGGCGACGGTACATTAAGTGTTACCGATGATATTCAAAGACTGCACGATGACGATGCGAATCAGTTGTTTACCTATGATAACGGACAAATCGTTATGAACAGCGGTGAAGAAGGTCAAGATGAAATTAAGTTTATTAACACTTATTCTGCAACAGCAGTAACCCGTGTTCCTGTTGCACTTAAAGATTACACCGATAACTCTGGTCAGAATTCGCTGGTTTCTGGTATGTTTGAATTTAAGCTTGAAGCTTTGGGTGTTGTCGATGTTCAAAACGACGGAAATCTGTCGGATGATCCTGTAAAAGTAAATACTGCTAATCAGATTCCTATGCCTACGGACGCCGTGAATGGCGTTGTTACAGCCAAAAACGAGGGTCACAATGTAATCTTCCCCGCAGTAACCTTTACACAAAATGATTTGGCAGGTGCAAACACCATCACTTTTAGATACCGTATGAGTGAGTGTATACCCGAAGAAGCAAATGCTGAAAATGACTATACCGTAAATGGTATGAAATATGACCCGAAAACATACGAAATCAATGTTGTTGTATCCGTCGATACAACCAGCCATATTCTCAATGTTTCGGCAATCTATCCGAATGATGAACGTGTTGTAATCTTTGAAAATGAATATACACCCAAATCTATTACTGCCGATATTGACGGTAACAAGACGCTTGTTGGCAGAGATATGAAAGCAGGCGAGAGCTTTGGGTTTGTACTTGGCTCTAACGCCGCAACAGGTAATGCAATCAGAGAAGGTACCGTTGTAGTACCTTCTAGTACCGCAACTGTTACAGACGGTAAAAACGGTGTTGCAAAATCCTTTGCTTTTGAAAACATCGAGTTTAAGAAGGCAGGCACCTATGTATTTACCGTTTCTGAAACTGCTGGCTCAGCTTCTTCAGTTGAATATGATGACAGTGTAATTACAGTTACTGTAGTTATTGATGATATAGCTAAAGACGGAGAACTTGAAGTTATATCTATTACATACGATAACGGCAAATCTGCTGCTGAATTCACTAACACCTACACAAGCAAATTCAGCGGTAATCCCGTAAATCTTAGCGGCACCAAGAACCTGACCGGTAAGACACTTTTGGCTGGCGAGTTCTACTTTGATATCAAGGAATACTTTAACGGCAATGAGGTCGGTGACAGATTTGTTACACACACAGCAGATGACTCCGCCGATAACGAAGTTTACAGTGGCAGTATTGCTTTCCTTGAGAATGTAACCTATGATAAAGTGGGCACTTACGAATATGTTATTACCGAACAGATTCCCAATGATAAAGTAGAGGGAACGACTTACGATAACAGCAAATTCCGCTTTACAGTTGTAGTTGAAGACGATTTAAACGGTAATCTTATTGTAAAATCCACTAAACTTGAAAAGGCAAACGGCTCTAATTGGGAAACTGCTAACGCTGTTGTATTTAACAACACGTATGAACCTGATCCTACAACAGCTACCTTGCCGCTTATCAACAAGGTTATTGATGGTGATAGAAGTGAGCCGCTTAAAGCAGGTGAATTTGAGTTTGAAATGAAGGTTGTTTCTGCTGATTCGGCAGATGGTATAATCCTTCCTTCAAATACTGTCGTTTCCAACGCGGCAAACGGTAACATTATCTTTGACGATATCACCTTTACCAAAGCAGGCACTTATGTTGTATCCGTGCAGGAAATTGAACCTGACGAAGCAGATAAGGTTGCAGGTATTACCTACAGCAGTCAAACAATAACGGCTGTTTACACTGTGCATGATGACCGTAATGGTAAACTAACTGCAACACTTACTCGGTTTGTTGGCGGCGAAAACATTATAAATATTTATAGAGCAGAGCCTGCCGAGGTTACTATCGATATTACAAAAACTTTTACGGGCAGAGCAAATGACAGTTGGCTCACAACCGATAAGTTTGACTTTACTGTAAAAGTTGTTGATGCCGATACTTTGACAGCAATCGAAAACGGTGATATTGAATTTACATTTGATAGCACAAGCACAGATACTGCAACCTATACCATTTCTTCCAAGGGTGATAAGGTTTCGGCTACTGTAAAGGTTAATAAGCCAGGTACATACAAGTTTGTTGTAAGCGAGATTAACGGCGGTATCAAGGGCGTAAAATATGACACTTCAAATAAAGATGTTGTCATTGTCGCAACTGATGACAGTGCAAATGCAAAAATCAAGGTTAAAATCAACGGTGATGATACCAATAAAGCAACAGTTGACTTTACAAACGAATATGAGCCGCAGGCAACCGATTCTATTGCCATTACTGCGAAGAAAAAGGTTACTGCATCGGAAGGAAACAGCTATACCCTTAAGGGCGGCGAATTCAGCTTTGTTATTGAAGGCACACAAGGTGCACCGATGCCTGCCGATACCACTGTAGAAAATGATGCAAGTGGTAATGTGAACTTCGGTACTGTAAAATTCACCGAAAGAGGAACCTATTCTTATACAATTCGTGAGGTACAGGCTAGCCTTGGCGGATTCACATACGACGGTGAGGTCTACACGATAACTGTAGAAGTAACCGATGATTATGCAAACGGAAAATTGGTTGCAACAACTAAGATTACCGACAAATCCGGCAGAGACGCTGAGGTTGAATTTGATAATAAATACAATCCTAAGGAAACATCGGCAATCATTTTCGGTGCAAAAGAACTCCAAGGCGGTCATAAGCAACTTGAAGTTGATGAGTTTGAGTTCTCGATTAAGGCAGTTACCCAAAATGCTCCAATGCCCGCTAAAACCACCGTTAAAAACACTGCTACAGGAACATTCCAGTTTGATGCAATTACCTATACCAAGGTAGGCACCTACAAATATGAAATTACTGAGAAGAATCTGAATAAAGACGGTTACACCTATGACGATACCGTTTATACCGTAACCGTAACTGTAACAGACGAAGGTAACGGCTTGTTGCAGGCTAAAGTGGATGGCGTAGGCACCGCCCAAGTACCTACTGTAAAGTTTGTGAACAAGTATGCTCCCGAACCTGTAGATGTAGTACTCGGTGTGGATGGTGAACTCTTCAAGGAATTTGAAGGCCGCGAACTCAAAGCGGATGAATTCATTTTTGCTGTGCTTGACAGCGAAAACAAAGAAATCGCAACTGCAAAGAATAGCAAGGACGGTACTTTCAAATTTAACTTGAACTTTACCAAGGCTGGAAATTACAACTACACAATTATTGAAAAGAATAATGCGGTGGCAGGTGTTACCTACGACGAAAAGGTCTACGGTGTTGAAATCATAATTTCCGACAAGGACGGACACCTTAAGGAAGACGGTGTGGTTTACACTCTTGAAAGCCAACCCGTTGCGGAGGTTGTGTTCAGCAACACATACGAGGCAGAGGATACCGATATTATCATTAGTGCAATTAAAAATCTTAAGGGTCGTGACCTTAATGCCCGAGAGTTTAAATTCGCACTGAAGGATAAGGACGGTAAAATCATCGCAACAGCAACCAACTCTAAAGATGGTAAGATTGTCTTTGATAAGATTGTTCTTACCGAGGCCGGTACCTACACCTATATCGTTTTTGAAGAAACCGGAACGCTTGAGCATATAACATATGATAAGACAGAATATGTTGTTGAAGTAACGGTTACCGATGACGGCAAGGGCAAACTTGTCGCAGCTACACCGGTTATTAAGAAGGCAGGTAAAAACGATGTAGTTACCGAAATTGTCTTTGAGAATACCTATACAGCTCCCGCTCCAACTCCAAAGCCGGAACAGGAGTATCCGAGCAGTCCCAAGACTAGTGATAATACCAATCTTCATCTTTTGTTTGCTCTACTCTTTGTAAGTGGCGGTGGAATTTTTGGCACCACACTTTACGGTAGAAAAAGAAAAGAAGAAAAGAACTAAAAATTAAAAAAGGCACTGACGGAGAACCGTCAGTGCCTTGCTTTTGTTAAATTGTTGCAATTTGTAGTGTGACTCACTATGTAAAATAAATATCCACCCGCTATGCAGATGAATGTTTATTTAAAAGGTCACACAAATTTGATGCCCATTAGATTTTTGACCTATATGTTCGAACCCCTACAGTTTTTAGTGATATTCTGTTCTAATGAACAGAGTGATATTTTTGCTAACGCAAAAGTGATATTATATTCGCCTCAAAAACTCGCAAAGCGAATATCACTTGTATCACTGCGAAGCAATATAACTCGCCGAAAGGCGAATATAACAGAAAAACCGACTTGTAGAAACAAGTCGGTTTTTCTGGCAGGGGTAGAAGGACTCGAACCCTCACAAACGGTTTTGGAGACCGGTGTGCTACCATTGACACCATACCCCTAAATTTCAAAAATGGGCAAAAAAATGGTGGGGCGTCAGGGACTCGAACCCCGGACCGTCCGGTTATGAGCCGGATGCTCTAACCAACTGAGCTAACGCCCCAAATGCCGTCTTAAAGAGTCGGCAAAAATTATTATACCATAAATATCCGTTTTGTCAACAACAAAAATTAAAGATTTTTGATAAACTTGTAAAAGACTGTTTTTTTTGATATAATAATTTTATCATATCAATTGTACTAACAGTATATGTAATAGTTTTGGAGGAATATGATGGATTTTAAAGGTTTTAAACACAGTAGAATTTTCGAGATTTTTTGCGATTTAGCAAAAATTCCGCACGGTAGCGGTGATATGAAAAAAATCGCCCGTTATTGTGCCGATTTTGCCGAAGAACACAACCTTAGATATATTCGTGATGAAGCAGATAATGTAATAATTTTCAAAAATGGAACTTTAGGATTTGAAAAGGCAGAGCCTATTATTCTTCAAGGCCATCTTGATATGGTTTGCCAAAAAACTAATGACAGTAAAATTGATTTTTCTACTGATGGTATAACCGTAATTAAAGACGGTGATTTTTTAAAGGCAGATGGGACAACCCTTGGTGCAGATAACGGAATTGCCGTTGCTATGATACTCTCGATTTTAGGGTCTGATAAGATACCTCACCCACCAATTGAGGCGGTCTTTACAACCGATGAGGAGGTGGGTATGCTAGGAGCTATAGAGCTTGATTTTAAAGCACTTCGTTCAAAGCGAATGATTAATATCGACTCCGAAGAAGATGATACACTTACCGTTTCTTGTGCAGGCGGTAGTGATTTTGTTGTAAATATTCCCGTTGTTAAAGATAATAAAACAGGTACAGCGGTATCTATGACGGTACATTCACTAAAAGGCGGACATTCGGGTGTTGAGATAAATAAAGGCAGACATAACGCTGACATTATAATCGGTAAAATTTTAAATGACATTAAAAATAGCTGTGAATTTAATATAATCTCAATAAACGGCGGCGATAAAGCTAACGCTATACCTAACAGTTCAAATGTGGTTGTTTATACTAAAAACCCCGTACTATTAGTTGAAACCGCAAAAAAGGCGTACGATGAGATTTATTCGAAGATATCTACGGATGAGCCTTTGTTTTCAGTATCGGTTAAAAATTTAGGCGGTAGGGAACACCTTGCTTTAAATGATACTGCAACCCAAAAGATAATAGAATTTTTAAATACGGTACCAAACGGCGTTGTTAAAATGAGCGATGAAATAGAGGGACTTGTAGAAACCTCTTTAAACCTAGGAATATTAAGAACAGAAGAGAATTCGGTTGTTTTTCACTTTGCATTGCGTAGTAATAAGGATAAAGAGCTTGCCGCCTTGCAAGTAAGGGTAAAAGAGGTATCAAAGAAATTCACAAATGATACCGAAAGCTTTGGTCAGTATCCCGCTTGGGAATATAAATCTGACTCAAAATTGCAAACCGTATATAAAAAATGCTATAAGGCACAGTACGGTAAAGAACCTAAGGTCGAGGCTATACACGCGGGACTTGAGTGTGCGGTATTTGCTTCGCGTATAAAGGGACTTGATTGCATATCTATGGGACCGAATTTATTTGACGTGCATACTGTTAACGAAAAGCTTTCTATAAAGTCTACCGAAAGCACCTACGAGTTGTTGCTAAAAATATTAAAAAGTAAGGTTTGATTTATTGGTTTCTTTGTGGTATAATAACTCGAATTGATTGAAAAATCACTTTTATAAAATTTGGAGGGTGTTTATGGAAAACAAAAACAATTTTAAACCGTATATCGCGGCAGAAAAAATCACACCTGAATTAACAGTTACTTCTATTATAATGGGTGTGCTTTTGTCAGTGATTTTCGGTGCGGCAAACGCATATTTGGGACTTCGTGTCGGTATGACAGTATCGGCATCTATCCCTGCAGCTGTTATCTCTATGGGTGTTATACGTGTTCTTATGCGTAAAAACTCTATTTTAGAGAGCAACATTGTACAAACTGTAGGTTCTGCAGGCGAATCCTTGGCGGCAGGTGCAATATTCACGTTGCCCGCTCTTTTCCTTTGGGCAGCCGAGGGCAAAATGGAAAAGCCCGATATTGTTGAAATCACACTTATCGCTCTTATAGGCGGACTTTTAGGTGTATTCTTTATGGTGCCTCTTCGCAATGCACTTATTGTTAAAGAGCATACAACCTTGCCTTATCCCGAGGGCACTGCTTGTGCAGAGGTGCTTTTAGCAGGTGAAAAGGGTGGTGCTAATGCATCTACCGTATTCGCAGGTATGGGATTTGCGGCACTCTTTAAGTTTATAATCGACGGCTTAAAGTTAGTTTCTGGCGAGGTGTCGTTGAGAGTTAAAGGATATGCAGGTGAAATCGGTACACAGATTTATCCCGCTGTAATGAGCGTTGGCTATATCTGCGGTGCCAGAATTTCGTCTTATATGTTTGCAGGCGGTATTTTAAGTTGGCTTGTTTTAATACCGATTATCGTGCTTTTCGGTGCTGATATAGTGCTTTATCCTGCAAGTGAGAGTATTTCTGCTCTTTTTGCTTCAGGTGGTGCTAGTGCTATTTGGAGTAGCTATATAAGATATATAGGTGCAGGTGCATTAGCTGCAGGCGGTATTATCAGTCTTATTAAATCTTTACCTTTAATTGTAAAAACCTTTAGCGGTGCTATGAAGAGTATCGGCACTGCAGGTTCTGCCGGTACTGCACGTACAGAAAACGATATGAATATAAAGGTTGTTATTGCGGCTATAGTGGTATTAACTTTGCTAGTATGGCTTGTTCCTGCAATTCCTGTATCACTTTTAGGTGCGGTAATTGTTGTAGTTTTCGGCTTTTTCTTTGCGACTGTTTCAAGCCGTATGGTTGGTCTTGTAGGCAGTAGTAATAACCCCGTTTCAGGTATGGCTATTGCAACACTTTTAGTTTCTACTCTTATTTTAAAGGTTACAGGTACAGGCGGTATTAAGGGTATGGCAAGTGCTATTGCCATCGGCTCTATAATCTGTATTGTATCGGCTATTGCGGGCGATACTTCACAGGACCTTAAAACAGGTTTCCTTTTGGGTGCTACACCTAAAAAACAGCAAATCGGTGAGGTTATAGGTGTTGTGGCTGCTGCATTTGCAATCGGCGGTACACTCTATTTGCTTGACAGTGCTTGGGGCTTTGGCTCTGACCAGCTTGCCGCACCTCAGGCTACCCTTATGAAGCTTATAATTGAGGGTGTTATGGACGGCAATCTTCCTTGGGGACTTGTGTTTATCGGTGTGTTTATCGCTATTGTTGTTGAACTTGTTGGTATTCCTGTATTGCCCTTTGCAATTGGTGTTTACTTACCGGTACAGCTTAACGCGTGCATTATGGTTGGCGGCGTTGTCCGTCTTGTTATGGATAAGCTTAAGAAGTCAGACGAAGAAAAGAAGGCTATCACTAACGACGGTATACTCTTCTGCTCGGGTATGATAGCAGGCGAGGGTATTGTTGGTATATTATTGGCACTTCTGGCTGTCTTTGGTATAGATTCTGTGTTTGATTTATCAGCACGCTTTGGCATACCAAAAGCAGTTTCGGATATAGGTGCAATAGTTCTGTTTGTAATTATTGTTTTAACACTTCTCAAGTTCTCTCTCTTTAAAAAGCGTGTTGTTAATAATGAAGAAGAATAATTCTCTTTCTAAAAATTATTTAGACCGTATTCCAAAAGCGGCAGAGCATATTTTATGGGATGTTGAAGAAAAGGGTATAGTAACCCTTTCCTATCTGAATAAGGGTGTCTTTAACCGTGTTGCTCAAAAGCTTTTGAAAAAGCCTAAAAAAAGCTATATTCACCTTGATGAGAACGGTAGCTTTACTTGGCAACAAATAGACGGCGAAAAGGATATTTTTACTATAGGTAAAGCAGTGGACGAGCATTTTGGTGAAGCCGCCCATCCGCTTTATGAAAGGCTTGTAAAGTTTTTTCAAATACTTGATAGCTACGGCTTTATAGTTTGGGTGAAAAAATAATATTATAAATAAGAAGCACCGCAGTAGATTTAAAATCTACTGCGGTGCTTTAATATAGTTTTAAAGTATTAAACCGAAAGGTCCTCTACAACTAGGTGTCTAACGCCGTTTTCATCAATATTTGATTTCTTATCGCGAGTAGCAAAGAACTTTTCAGCAACCTGTGGGAATAATGCATAGCTTAAAACGTCTTCTTCGTATTTGCCAATGCCTTTTTCCTTAAGCTCTACGGCATACTTTTTAAGCTCAGGCTCAATTAGGTCGGCAGGACGGCAGGTGATAACCTTGTCGTCACCGATACACTTTTTGCGAACTTCTTCGTTAACAGGGGCTGGAAGTGTACCGTACTCACCGCGAAGAAGTGCCTTAGACTCTTTAGGAACCATTTTATAACGTTCGCCCGAAATAACGTTCATTACTGCCTGAGTACCAACAATCTGACTGGTAGGGGTAACAAGCGGAGGATAACCAAAATCTTTTCTAACTCTAGGAACCTCGGCAAGAACATCGTAATATTTATCCTCTTTGCCAGCTTGTTTGAGCTGGGAAATGGTATTGGAAAGCATACCGCCGGGTACTTGATAAAGTAAGGTTTTAGCATCAACATTAAGCACCTTGGGGTCAAGAATACCCTCTGCCTTCATCCTATCGGCAACGGTACGGAAGTGGGCAGCCACATCGGAAAGTGCTTCAAGGTCGAGACCTGTGTCACGCTCGGTGCCCTGTAATGTAGCAACAAGTGCCTCGGTTGCAGGGTTTGCGGTGCCGTTTGCAAAGGGTGATAAAGCACAGTCAACAATATCAACACCTGCCTCAGTAGCCATAAGGTAGGTCATATCGCCAGTACCTGTTGTGTTGTGGGTGTGAAGGTGAATCGGCACCTTAACACTCTCTTTAAGACGCTTAACAAGCGAATAAGCGGAATAAGGGAGAAGAAGATTTGCCATATCCTTAATGCAAATTACATCTGCACCCATTTTTTCTAGTTTCTTTGCAAGATTTACAAAGTAATCCTCGTTATGAACAGGGCTTATTGTGTAGCTTAAAGCAACCTCAGCAATACCACCGTATTTTTTACAACTTTTAAGGGCTTGTTCGATGTTTCTAACATCGTTTAGTGCATCAAAAATACGAATAACGTCAATACCGTTTTCGATAGACTTTTTAACAAAAGCATCAACTACATCATCGGAATAATGCTTGTAGCCAAGCAAGTTTTGACCGCGAAGTAACATTTGAAGCTTTGTATTAGGCATATGCTTCTTTATTGTGCGAAGACGCTCCCACGGGTCTTCGTTTAAAAAACGCATACAGCTATCAAATGTAGCACCGCCCCAACACTCAACCGACCAATAGCCGATTTTATCTAATTTTTCAAGGGCAGGAAGCATATCTTCAAGCTTCATTCTTGTAGCCGCTTGTGACTGATGAGCGTCACGAAGAATAGTATCTGTAATAAATAATTTTTTATTTTCCATTTATCATTACCTCACTAACCGAATATGGCAATAAGCACACCTGCCGCAATAGCAGAGCCTATAACGCCTGCAACATTTGGTCCCATAGCGTGCATTAGTAGGAAGTTAGAGGGATTTGCCTTTTGTCCCACAGCCTGTGAAACACGTGCTGCCATAGGTACGGCAGAAACGCCCGCTGAACCAATAAGAGGATTGATTTTATCTTTACTAAACAAGTTCATAAGCTTTGCGAAGAGTAGACCGCATGCTGTTGCAACACCAAAAGCTACAACACCTAAAACGATAATTTCAATAGTAGGCAAACGAAGCATAGAAATAGCCTTGCCTCCGATATTTACGGTGTTTCTTTCTGCATTAAGGAATGTTTCAGCGGTAGCAGTAGCACCTACAGAAATGCCAAGGAATATTGTTACAATATTCATAAGCTCATTTTGAGCAGTTTTGCAAAGACGTTCAGCAACGCCCGACTCTTTCCAAAGGTTACCAAGCATCAAGCAGCCTACAAGCGGAGTAGCAGAGGGTACTAACAATGCAACAAATATGGTAACAACAATCGGGAAGATAATCTTTTCTGTTTTAGAAACCTCACGAAGTGGCTTCATAACGATTTCACGCTCTTTTTTAGTAGTGAGCAACTTCATAATAGGCGGCTGAATAACAGGAACCAATGCCATATAGCTATATGCCGCAACGGCAATAGGTCCTAATAATTCGGGGGCTAGTTTTGATGTTACGAAGATAGCGGTAGGACCGTCAGCACCGCCAATAATACCGATGGATGCTGCTTGTGGGTTTGTAAACGAAAGGTAAACAGCACCTACAAATGTTACAAAAATACCTATCTGTGCTGCAGCACCGAGTAAAAGTGATTTTGGATTAGAAATAAGGGGACCAAAGTCGGTCATAGCACCGATGCCCATAAATATAAGACAAGGATAAATGCAGGTCTTAACGCCAATATATAGATAGTCAAGCAAACCGCCGTTTGCCATTATGTAGCCGTAGGAATGATAAAATTCTGAGCTCTCATCCATAAAAGCAGACCATAATTCACCGTTATACATACCTGCACCTGGTAAATTGGTAAGTAACATACCAAAGGCAATGCCTATAAGAAGAAGCGGTTCAAACTGCTTCTTTATAGCAAGAAAAAGAAGCAACAAGGATACTAATATCATAACAAGGTTTTTCCAACCGCCGTCCAAAAAACCGTTTATGAGCATATAAAAGCCTGTCTGCTCTAAAAAGTTTAATAATGAATTTAACATTTTCGAGTTCTCCTAATTAAGCAATAACGCAAAGAGTAGCACCTGTATCAACAGCAGCACCCTTTGTTACACTAACAGATGCAATAGTTCCGTCACAGGGAGCCATAATTTCATTTTCCATTTTCATAGCTTCAAGAATCATAAGCACGTCACCCTTTTTAACAGTAGAGCCGTTTTGTACATTAACTGCAAGTATTGTACCGGGCATAGGTGAACTAACTGTTTCACCGTTTCCTGCAGGAGCAGCTACGGGAGCAGGTGCCGGTGCAGGAGCTGCAGCGGGTGCGGGGGTAGCGGCAGGAGCAGCTACGGGTGCGGTAGTGTTAACTTCAGCAGCGTCAACAACTTCTAAAGTAATTTCATAAGCGGTTCCGTTTACGGTTACATTGTATTTTTTCATAATAATCACCAAATCCTTTTTTGTTTGTGTTTTTTAACTTTTAAATTTTTTTAAATGAGTGAATTCTTATCGCACCTATATCTGTGCCAAGCTCTTCGGCTACAGCGGCAGAAATAGCTGCTATTATTTCCTGACGGTTTTCTATAACTGTAGTTACGGGAGTAGTAGCAGAGCTTAAAACACCCGCACTATCCGCTATTTCTTCTTTTTTAGCACCAACGTTGCAAAATGCACTTGTTATCTTGCAGATAATTACTATACATACAAGACCTGCAAACACAACGCCTATGCCTAAAAGTACAGTCGTTGACATAATTGACATTACCTTTGCACCCCCTCTAACAGAGCAAAAAATATAATTATTTTGTTTTATTGACCACTAAAAGCCAAATCAAATTTATTATACAACAAAAGCAAAAAAATAGCAACCGTTTTTTAAAAAAATAACCTATTTTTTCTGCGGTCATATAATGTAGTGTGCGGATATTAAAAGTCAGCACAATATGACGGTTTTCCGTCGCCAACAAAAAGGGGAAGATAAAGTGAAAATCAGAATAAATGAAGGCAGTGCAATGGCATTTGATTCTACCCACAAATGCAATTGCGAGATGGGAGACTCGGTAATGGTTTTTATAGATGTTCAGGAAATCGGTGACACCTATAATACTGCTGAGGCTTATAAGAACGGAACTCTTTATCCCGAGCTTAACAAACCGTTTTGTATGGGAGGTTGCTTAAGATATGAATAATAGAGCAATGCTTTTTAAAAAAATAAACGAGCTTGATTTTGCTATACACGAATTAGTTCTTTATTTAGATACCCACCCAAAATGCCAAAGAGCGTTAGAGCTTATAAATAAATTCCGCAGACTTCGTGCAGAGGCGGTTGAGGAATACGAGCAAAACTACGGTAAACTTATCGTAACTTCCGATAATGCGGGCAGAGATGGCAGATGGAATTGGATAGACAGTCCGTGGCCGTGGGAAAAAGATTTTATGGAGGCTTAATTTATGTGGCAATATGAAAAGAAATTACAGTATCCTGTAAAAATTAAAAATCCAAATCCAAAGTACGCACAAATAATAATTTCGCAGTATGGCGGACCTGACGGTGAACTAGGTGCTTCAATGCGTTATTTAACCCAACGCTATTCGATGCCTTTTGACGATGCAAAAGCGGCACTTACGGACATCGGAACGGAGGAGCTCGCCCACTTAGAGATGATATGTGCAATGGTGCATCAGTTGACCCGAAATTTAACTCCCGAAGAGATTAAAAAATCGGGCTTTGATAAGTATTTTGTAGACCATACCGCAGCGGTTTATCCGATAGCCGCGTCAAGTCTTCCTTGGCGTGCTGAGTATATTCAGGCAAAGGGTGATATTCTAGCCGACCTACACGAAGATTTGGCAGCAGATGCCACGACCGCCAAAGAACAACCAGCATTTCAAAAAGCCCGAAAACCCTTGATATGACTGGGTTTTCAGCACTTTGAACCTTTTCGCAAAAATGGCATACCTGCAATCATATAAGAACAACTTGACCCCAATTTGCACTATTTATTACAAAATTCACGATAGGACAAGCTGTTTCCGAGAATATCAAACTATATAAAACCAGGCAC
Source organism: Oscillospiraceae bacterium (assembly GCA_015065725.1). Classification (GTDB taxonomy): domain Bacteria; phylum Bacillota; class Clostridia; order Oscillospirales; family Acutalibacteraceae; genus UBA737. Next base: position 5,692 of record SVPV01000016.1, on the reverse strand, counting down.
GAGAGGTCAAAATCTCGTGCCTGTTGCTTGTCAAACCATTATTATATTAACTACAGATGATGGTGTTACAACATATCGTGTATGTTCGTAATACATATTTTTCCCACAGCAATGTTTGAATTTCTTTCCGCTTCCGCACGGACAAGGTTGCTTTCTTCCGACCACTTCAATATCTTCCCGTATGCGTTGTTCTTTAATTCCTTTAATTGTAACCTTTTGCAAATACGGTTGCTTAAGATCCAAGTACTGATCCAGCATAAGAAATTTTTCTTTTTCAGGTCTTGTATCATTCGATATTTCCAGAACACATCGTTTATCTTCGGGATGTGATACAATACAAATTGCTTGGATAACATCTATCTTATCGATACACTCTATTGCCGGTTCTCCCCAATAAAGCTCTCCCTTAATATGTGGGCAGTCTAAACTTTGCATAGATTTACCGCATATACTGCAATGAGATTTTGAAATAACATATTCGCTACTAGCAAAAATAGTGTATGGGTACAGCTCTTCATATTGGACCAAGAGATCATAGATCTCATTTAGTTCTAGCCTGTTATCAATTTCTGCGAAACGACCAATATATTTTATCGCATCAAGACAGTCTTGGAGTTTGTTCCAAGACTCTTTATATTGACCATTTTCAAGCATTTCAAAATATCGAAGCAGGTTACAAAACAACTTAAAATAATCCTTGAAAATGAATTGTGCATTAGCAAGCTGTTCATCTTTTCTTTGGATTGCAATTTCTTTTATCTCCGAAAAAAGATCAGCACATAGTTCAAAATCTTCTGTAGGGTTATTCCAATTATTTTCTAACAGTTTATGTTTGGTTTTGTTGAGATGGTTACATACTGTATCGATTTGACTTATATCTTTGTTTTGAAGAAAATATTTTAGCATATGCTTCCTCACATTTTATTCAGGTCAACCTTTTCGAATGATTCTTTAAATGTTTTAGCGTCGCCCGAATAATGAAGAGTTTTTTCTTCATCTTCTCGTTTCACAATAAAAGTAACATCCACTTTCGCATCTTCTTTTTCACGACCTTTAAGTTTATCTTTGATATAGTCCGAAACAAGATTTATCGCAATGGGCAATAAGATGTTTCCAGCAACCCAAATAATAGGCATCCAAATATCAAAAGAATGTAAAGATCGTATTTGAATTTCAGAATCCGCAAGTAAATCAATACTGTTTTCGGGATTGTTTTGACGACAGAATTTCACAAAACTGATTGACTCTTGCGCAAAATAATACTCGTTTTCTTTATATTTTGAAGGCACAACCAAAAAATCTGTAGTTTCAAATTTTTTTCGGGTATCTTCTGAAATGGAATTTGTATTAAAGTACGCATTAAAATCAGTTGTTGAGCTTAAAATTTTAACATCGTTATTCATAGTTTTCCCTTTCGAATTACAAGTTTTGCATTGCAGCAAGCAGAGCTGCATCTTTTCTATAGTTCCTTAATGATAACCCCTCAAGAATCTTTTTCTCCGTTTCCGGAGTCCAATAAATTTTCAAATCTTCTTTTGCACGAGTTATGGCAGTGTAAAAAATATTGTGGGTAATTAGTTCTTCGACTTCGTTTGTAATAACAATCTTGACTGATTTATATTCCAAACCTTGCGCTTTGTGAATTGATACAGCATATGCTACTTGAAAAGGTACAATAGCATCTGAAGAATCAGTATCATCATCGGTGCTAAGATACTTGTCCACCCAAAAACTAATAATGGAATTACCATTGTCAGATGTGCCAATTAAGGTAAAATCATAATCTTCTGCTTCCCAGTCAGTAATGGCAATATCAAGTTCAACATCAAAACGGATTTTCTTTTCAGTTAGTTCGATATCCTTTATGCGCCCTTTCATATTGTTATATATCAAAGGTGCAAATCTATCGGATTCGTTGAAAAGAACCGGATCTCCGATTTTATAGGTGTTGATTCCCCAAACAATTTCAGGATTAGGATTGCTACTCTGCAAAAATCTATTGATATTGTTGATGCCATAAAGTCCGTCATAATTCAAGCACAATATGATTTCATCCTCTTCAGAGTGTTCAAAAATCGACTCATCTAACCGTACTGTATATTTACCTTTCACCATTGGTTCAAGAATATCATCTTGGAGTTTTCGGACTCTATCCCATATAGTAAGTAACCTATCATTTGTACTACGATAAGGTTTCGACAATTCAGAAACCGATGTTTCCGGCACGAATGTGCGTGCAATGCTAAACCAATTTCCAAACAATATTGCCTCAATCTGGAACACATCACCGACTAATACAAGGAGCTTAAAAGTAGCCTTTTCCAGAATATCTCTCATATCTTTATTGCTTACCGTACTACACTCATCAATAAACAAAATGTCACATTCTGTATCGGTGTTATAATCGGATAAGAACTTCGCAATGGTTTTGAACTCACAATTACCTGCATTTACTTTTCGGCGCATATTATCCACAGCCGGATTCGTGTTAGCTAAGTACAGTTTTTCACGATCGTTATAGAGGTTTGAAATGTGGTTAATAAGAGTTGATTTTCCGGTTCCCGCCGAACCATAAATTAGAGCAACGTGAGAATCTGAGAAGATTGTTTTAAGAGCATTGAGCTTTTCTTTACTATCAATTCGGTATGAAGGATTCTTAGAAAGCCACGATTCCACAAAATCACTATAACCGGACATTCCAGTTGAAGATAGTTCTTTTAGCTTTTTAATAATCTTCGTGGTATCGTCAACATACCCCTTCATAAATAGGTGATCTTTGTAAATGCAAAGATACCGCTCAGCGTGTTTTTTTGCATACACAAGAGAGTTGTATTTTCTTATTAAGCCATTTATATCTTCAAATCGTTCCAACTCACTTAAGGGTGTAAATAGAACACCACCTTGTTCGGTATTGTTCTGTATTGTACGAGCAAGGAATTCATGTTCTCTATTACTTGAGTTGATACATTCAAATAAATCATAAATTCTGGGATTATGTTTAATCAACGATGTTGCATAGGGCATTTGATCAAACGGAATACAACCCCATCGTAGATACAAATCAGATAACCTTTCACAAGATTCTCTGCTATATTGACATCTCATAACCTTGTTATTCATTTTGTGGAGGAAGTAACGAATAATGTTGCTTCCGGGCGCTTTGTTTTTTATAAGGTCACGGGATCTGTCAAGAAGATCAAAAATTTGAGTAACTTTAGCTCCTGTAGTGCACTTGGCTTTTGCCCAAGAATAATACGAATCTGATGATGTGACCAAATCAACAAGACTCATTCGAGTGCTTGTAAGGAATTTCATTAAATCACGGAACTCGTTATTACCGGCACCAATTTGAGTGTGACTGCCAAAAAAATCGGCAAATCGATTAACCTCACAAGGTCTTATAGATACTTCCCAACTATCAATAATTTGAATGGGCATAACTTTTCCCAGCACCCCGATTGCATCGTTGTGTATAGAAAGTTTAACTGCGTAATTATCAGAAAGATCAAGTGAGGTAAATGCAATTACTCTATCAAATTTGCTGGCTTTATCATTTGCTACTGTAAATGTTACTTCGTAGAAAATATGATGTTTTACGAAAAAAGGTTTGATTTTCTGTATGTATGCACGATCATTATATGGGTTCTGTGTTGCATAACGACTTGGTTTAACAATACGAACGGCAATTTGCTTATAGTACTCCATCAAGTTGTCGTCTAAGTTTAATGGGAAATCATCAATATTCTCAAGAACATCCATACAATACTTGTCCTTGAGGAACACCTTGATTTTAAGAAGATACTCATAATACTTGAGCATCAATCTTTCGGATCCGCCTTCATCAAACGTATAGTGGGATACAGATTTTTGAAGAAGATTATGAAATTTGCTTAAGAATCGCAGATCTCCCTTGGTTTTCACAAACTCCCAAGCAGCTTTTTTATCCTGATAATCGTTGGGATCGGTATCAACACCGTTTGAATAAACCTTCTGAACGATATACTCGACGAAATTTCTAAGCTGAGCCAAGATGTTCTGCGATAACAAACCTCGTTCAGAGGAATCAAACACAGAAATGTTTCGGCATATTACTTTGTTTGTATCATAAATCGCACCATCTACTTTTAGCATTTGATTGCCTCCTTACAAAGTTTTATTTTCCGTTAATAATAACACTCTTAACAATTTCATCGATTTTTGTTCTGAGATTTGAAATTTTAGATTTAATTTCATCCTGTTTTCTAATTTCAGAGTGTATTTCATCAACAATGCGCTGTTGTTCTTCTAGGGAAATGTCCAACATAGGAAATTCCCTAACTACTATTGGGAAAATATTTGTGTTGTTGCCCAAGCCCTTTTTATAGATCTCAATTAGATACTGAAAATAGGTTGTTCTGAAATAGTAATAGGCAAACTCTGGATTGTAGTCCTTAAGCCGAATGCGCATTGTAAAATCAGCAAAAACTCCTTGGAGTTCATCGTCATCAATCAAGGCGACTTTTCCAATGGTTCCTTCACCGGAACGAGCAAGAATAATATCGTTTTTTCGCACTGTTTTGGCTTGCTTGGAATCATAGTACTCCTTTGACACCGTGCTTGCACTTTCTAAATCAAACTTCCAATTTTTAATCGTTGCCATAGAAATGTAGCAGAATTTGCCATCATCAGAATAGTCTGACGGAGATACACTTGCCCCCAACACAATCGGTTCTGCAAGGTAATGCTTAATTTTCTTATCTGTACGGCTCAATAGCTCTTGCATGACAAAGTTTCCAGAATCCCTATGAAACTTTGCGCTAAAACGCAAATCTGCATTATTGGATAATGTTCTATAATTTGCAGAAAATCTCTTTGCCTGTTTGATTCTGTTAAACTCATCCATTGCAAAACGGAATTCGCGATTAAATACATCGTCAATTATTTCGTTGTTCTTCTTGATTGAGGATTCAATCGTTTCAATCTCTTTCTCTATAGTGTGTGCTGCCGCCAACGCTTTTTTTTGGATGGGGATAGAAATAGCGGGCACCTTGATATATTGGATGTCGCTTGCATAAACATGTGGCTGATCAGAACCTTTTTGAAGCAAATAGATGTCACTCTGAATTAAGCGAAGGGCGTAGTACAAAAATTTTGTCAAATACTCGTCCTCGTTTTTTGATTTTAGTGTTACGCAATCCGATGCCCAAATAGGAACATCCCAATAATTCACAAACCCGGAATTTGCACCAGAAGCACTAATAGTAATACAACCTTGAGGTCGGTTACTTTCATTATGCAAATACGCATAGTCTTTACCGCCTGCAACAACGGGAATATTCCCTTCAACAGTCTGTGCTTCAGTTATACTGGTTCCTTTTTCTATTTCAAAAACATCCTTAATCCTAAGTACCCACCTTCCGAAATGATAATCATCTTCATTTAAAAATGATTAATTGACCGTCATTTGAAAAAGTCTTGTAGATTTATAATAGATTTACTTGCGGATTTATCCGCATCATTTTAATATGACAGCACTCCCATCTTTTCGATATGATTGGATGACCTTCTTTTCGGAATGACGGGGTGCTTTTCGGGATGACTGTCCCTGCTCCCTCATTTCGGAATTAGGGGGGATATACCTCTTGTCATAACGAAAATATCTATCATTTTTCTTATCATAAAAAACTTAAAATAAGGGGCATATGAAAATTAA
>SVPV01000015.1 GCA_015065725.1 Oscillospiraceae bacterium | reverse complement strand
TGAGGGAGATACTACCTTGGTAAAAGGTGTTCTCTCTTTATTCCCTTGCGGATATTTATCGGTGTAGTGTGGTAGCGAAACCGAGGGAAACACTTTTTCGGCACACCCTTCGGGGTGTGCTTTTTTATTATTTATTATTTCTTCTTTATTCTTCAATTCTGCACTGTGTTCCATCGTGCTTAATTTCGTAGTCTTTCTTTAAAATCAAATCCTCAATAAACACAAACTCATACCCCTCGTCTTTGAGGCATTTGAGGATATTGGGAAGAGCTTCGGGCGTATGGTCGGCATGGTTGTGGAACAGCACAATGCTGCCGTTTTTAACCTTACTTGTAACACGCTGACAAATACTGTCGGGTGTGGCGTTATCTTTCCAATCAAGAGAGTCAACCGACCACTGAATCGGGTACATATTTACTTGGTTTACAGTTTCTACCACCGCGTTATCGTAGTCGCCATAAGGCGGGCGGAAGAGGGTCGGACATCTGCCTGTAACGCTTTCTATTTTTTTGTTGCAACTATCAAGCTCGTTTTTCATTTGTGTAGTAGAAAGCTGTGTCATATACGGGTGGGTGTTGGAATGGTTTTCTATTCTATGCCCCGCGTCTGATAGCTGTTTTACCGATTCGGGATATTTATCTACCCAAGCACCTACCACAAAAAAGGTTGCAGGAACTTCATATTCCTTTAAAATGTTTATAAGGGTTTCGGTATCGTCGTTACCCCATGCGGCATCAAAGCTTATGGCTATCTGTTTCTTTTCGGTTTCTACACAGTAAATCGGCAGTTTTCGGTCGTCGCCCGCAAACGTTGTAGCCGAGCCGACTATAACACAGGTCATAACAAGCAGGGTTGTAAGGGCTAGCATAATTTGTTTTTTGGTAATTATAAAAAATTTCATAAAAGCCACCTCTCACAAGATACTATGAGGGGTGGCTTGTATAATATTCGATTTGTTAGGTATTTGTCAATGATTGACAAACACTTTTTATAGTGATATTATTAAAATATATATTATTTAAAGGAAATTCTCACAAGCACTAAAAGGAGAAAACTATGCCAAAAAAGCAAAAATCGAAGAACAAAATAAATCTTTTGATTTCGGTTATAGTTTCCGTCGTGTTGCTTCCAATATTTACGGTGTTATGGTGCTTTTACGGACCTTTTGAGCCTGCTCGCCGCACTTGGATTTGCACCGCGATGAGTACGGCAAACCATAAGTATCTTGCAACCGCATTTTTTAGTGACGAAACAATAAAAAAATATACAGAACAGTATTTTAGTTCAATAAACGAGCTGCCAAAGCAGGATAAAACGGCTATAAACATTGGTGATAACGGTGGCAAAATAACACGTGAGAGTGTGCGGATAGGTCTTTCAAAGGGTGTTTTGCTAAGAATTCCCGACCCCTCAAAAATCGATGTTTCGGTTTGTAACCGTATAGGCGGTACCGGTATGACACTTGATAAATTTATTATGCAAGAAAAGGCAATTGCAGGCATAAATGCAGGTGCCTATGCCGACAAAGAGGGCTCTGCCCACGGTAGCGTACCCGACGGTATAATTATTAAAGACGGCAAGACGGTTTATTTTAACGAGGACTCAAACGAAGAGTTTTGTATAATAGGCTTTGATAAGAACAATTTGCTTGTGGTCGACTACATAAAAAGCCAACAGCAAGCAGAGGCTTTAAATTTACGGTGTGCGGTTTCCTTTGGACCGCCGCTCATATTAAACGGTAAGGGGCTAATAACCGAATCGGGCAATTCACTTCAGCCGAGAAGTGCTATAGCACAGTGTGCCGACGGCAGCGTTTTGTTTTTAGTCCTTGACGGACGCCAACCCTCAAGTGCGGGGGCAACCCTTAAAAATGTACAGGATTTATTATTAGAACAGGGTGCCGTTACCGCCGCAAATTTAGACGGTGGCTCATCTACCGCTATGATTTTTGAGGACAAGCTTTTGAACTCTCCGTCCGATAAAGGCGAGCTTAAAAGGATTCCGAGTGCCTTTGTTGTAAAGGAGTAAAAACATGAAAAAACTGTTCTTAAAATTTTGTGCTGCGAAACCCTATGTTGCGGTGATTATAGGTGTAATTGCGGCGATTATAGTTTCCTTTTTGTTGGCGGCAATAGTTAATCTTTTCTTTGTAATTTTATTGTGATAATACAATACATTTTCATTTAATTTTAAGGAGGTTATTATTATGAAAATGAAAAAACTATTATCTCTGGTTTTGGCTATCGTATTTATTTGCGGTATATTTGCGAGTGTACCGTTTGTTAATGCGGCAGCACCTGCGGAAAGGATTGAGGTTATACTGGAGGGTGAATATTACGGATTATCACCTTTTGGTAGTTCTCAGGATATTTATGAAGTATTTGACGAAAACGGCAGTGGCTTGTACTCGGTAAAAAACGGCTGGATTACCGAATGTCAGTGGGAGTGGATTTGTCCTTCTGATGAGATACCTTTTAGCGAAGTGGTAGGTTTTTACGCAGTACAGGGCGAAAATGGCTACGGTCTTTTGAACGCTAATGGTGAGATTGTTATAGAAGCCACATACGATGAGTTGTATTTGGAAGGCGGTATAGCCACAGTATGCGAAAACGGTCTTTATGGAATCGTAGACACACAGGGCAATACCGTGCTTGAACCGCAATGCGACGGATTCGGTATGTTCTGCGAAGGCATAACACAGGCCTACAAGGACGGTAAAGTAGGTTTTGTAAATACCGCAGGCAGATGGCTTGCTGAGCCGATTTACAGTGAAGCTCAAAACTTCTCTGAAGGCTTTGGCGGTGTAAAAAACGACGAGGGCAAATGGGGCTATATCGACACAAATGGTGAGGTTGTATTTCCTTTAGAGTATGATAATATAAGTGAATTTAGAAACGGATATGCCCTTGCGGAAAAAGGCGAAAAAACCTTTATTATAGACACTAACGGCAACAAGGTTATTACAGACGGGACAGCAGTTGCAGTAAATCCCGGTTATGACTGTACAGGTCAAATTGAAACCTTGATTTTTTCGGGTGCTAATAAGGATATCGCTTGTGTAAAGCTTGAGGGCGAAGAAAACTACTGTTATATAGATAGGAATTTTAATGTTCTCACCGAAAGCATATATCCGTACCCCGTAATGTTTACCGAAGAAGATTATGCGGTAACGATACTTCCAAACCGTTTCGGTGTGGAAAACTATACAGTTTTAACGGTTGACCGTACAAACGGTATTTCTATAAAAACCGCAATTACAAGCGAAAAACCCATCACCGATTTGGATTTTGACGGCACACCCTTCTTCCAAATAGGCGACCGCCTTTATGACATTAAGGGTCAAGACCTTTTCGGTATGGATTTTGAAAAATTTATATACTTGTACGATAATTCTAACCTTATAAATGCAGTTTATGAGGGACAATACGCCTGCGTAAATTTTGAGGGTGAGCTGATTTCACCGCTTTCGGATTTTATGTATGAACGCTTGACCGAAGACATTTATGCAGCAGTAGCCGATGACGGCAGGGTTAAGTTATGTGATAAGAGCGGCAAACAGTTAGAGAACACCGAGGAATATGCAGAAGCATATATAGAGGACTCATTTATTTTCGTGATGGATAACGACGGAAAATGGGGCGTTCTTGACGAAGAATTAAATGTTGTATTAGAGCCCTTTGCAGACGGTTTTTCTGGCGTTTCGGAGGGTATGCTTAAGTATAGAGAAAACGGTAAGTACGGCTTTATAAATATAGAAACGGGTGAGCGTATACCCGCCAACTTTACAAAGACTTCCGACTTCGAGAACGGATATTGCTGGGTTTCTGAAAACGTACTTATAGGTGCCATTGACAAAAGCGGTAAATATATTGTTGAGCCGTTATATTGGGGCTATGACGATTGTACTGGCTTTGGCGGAAATCCCTTTAACTGCGGTGTTACATCAATTCAAAAGAAAAACGGTGGCTTTGGCGTAATAAATATGCAGGGCGAAAAGCTTGTTAATTTTGAATATTCTTATATAAGCCCCTTTAACAGTGACGGTGTGGCATACTTTGATAAAGACGGCAGCACACAGGGTATTATGAGGGTAGTAACCAACACAGCAACCGAAAAGCCCGCCGAAATTACTACAGAGTTTGATGAAATAGTAGTATATAAAGGTTGTTATGATGTTATTAAAGAAACAGTAACCCCCCGCACTGCGGCAGATATCGGCGTTAGCTTTAAGAGTGCCAATACTGCGGTTGCAACGGTTGACTCGGTAGGCCGTGTATACGGCGTTTCGGAGGGTAACACCACCGTAACCATTACCGCAAATGCCGATGATACGGTTATTAAAACTGTAAACATTAAGGTTGAAGACCGTGAACTTCACGACATGGCTGACCTAATACCCCTATACGCTTGGGAGGACCAACTCTGGCTTGCCGATGTTGTTGTAGAAAGACTTTATGAGCTTGGCGTAACAAAAACCGTAGAAGAGCTTACTTACGGCGACCTTTTGACCGTTAGGGAGATTGAAATAACCGAATTGCCCACTCTAGAGGGTGACAGCTATTACTTTATTCCCTCAATAATAGGCGAATTCAGCAATCTGGTTGAATTTAAGATGTGGTTTGATATCTTTACACCTATAGTTACCACCCAACCTGACGAGGTTAAATTCCTTTCTAATCTATGGCGTTTTTATGCAGAACCGTATAACACCTACGGCGAAAGCTATGATGAAACAATTATAAGAAACAATCAAAGCGGTATTCCCGATAAAAATCTTTATAAGGCACAGGGCATTTGTCGCGAGGGCGACTATATGAACCGCTATTTAAGTAATCTCGGTATTGCTGACCTTACGGGTCTTGCACTTCTAAGATTTTATGCTGACGGTCAATATCTTATTTTAAGCCATAACTATATAACCGATATTTCGGAGCTTACAAAGCTTCCCGAAGCACAGGGCGGTCATATAGACCTTAGCTATAACAATCTCGATTTAAACGACGAGCAGGTTATTGCCGATTTAAACACCATTATGGCAAAGGGATACAACGTTGAAACCTATAACCAATTCTGCTCTGACATAATTTTTTATGAATATGACGAACAGTGGGGCGAAATGTACGAAGCGATGATAGGTAACATTCGTGCAAATGTTAGTGACGGTTGTGAAGAGGAAATGCTTTTCCGCACCTATCCCGAGGGCGTAGCGTCAGAATTTGACGTTGTTACTACAGACGAGAGTGTAGTTACAGGTTATATTGAGGACAAATTTTACGAACACGGCTATGACGGTAAATTGTATAACCACTTGGTTTTAAAGTATAACGGTGTTGGCAACGCCAAGATTTATATTATGCACGAGGGACGCTTTGTAAAAGAACTCGACGTTTCTGTAAATGACGATAGATTCTTTGTGGAAGACATTATAATACACTACAACGTTCCCGAATATGACCCCTACTACGCTAATATTTACTGCGAAAATGAATACAATACGCTTGAATACCGAAAGCTTGGAGAAACCGCTTGGCAACAATATTACGGTATGGGTATAAAAGACAACGGCACATATGAATTTAGATATTCTAACCAAAGCGGTATGTATTCAAACATAGCAACCCTTGAAATTACAGGCATAATGCAAACCTTGTCCTACGAGCAAATGCCCGATACAAATTTACGTAATTGTTTTAACAACGGAAATCCCTACGAGAATTTCGAGGTTGATTATTTCCACGCTACCTTTAGCAATATTTCAGACCTTAAAGGACTTTCCTTGCTTGATTTTTCAAACTGCTATGATTATTGGATAAATTTCAACAATAACTATATAACAGATATTAGCGAGCTTGCCAAGGTAGGCTTTAAAAACAAAACCATTAACCTAACCTATAACCGAATTGATTTCACACAACCGCAAAATACTGCCGCACTTAAAAAACTTATAAGTGACGGATGCGAGGTGTTGACCGATAATCAGTTCTATACAAAGCCTATGACTATGGGCAATAACTACACCATTTCTACAGAGAACAGCACCGCTATTATGCAGGGTATGATAAGTGAAGGCATATATAATTTAACCGATACTTCAAAGATTACCGCAGCAGTTGACGGCGAAACCGATGTGATTTCTATCACCTCGTCGTCATACGACCCTGAAAGCAGAAGCCTAAACATATTTTTTGAGTACGGTGAGAATGTAGGAAAAGCCGACATAAACATTATTTACGACGGTCAAATAATTGCTGTTACAACCATTAGGATTGTTAGAAACCATTATGACCTAATGGAATTAGATGCTCCCGAAATCTATGTTTCAATCGAAGACGGTTTTAGAATAAATATCAACAACACCCAAGATGCATGGAAATATCAGTATAGGAAGCTTGGCGATACCGAATGGATAGAAGAGCAGGGTTCTTTCCGCATTACAGAAGAGGGTGTATACGAATTCCGTTATATCAATTATCAAAACCAAATTTCTAAAACCGCAACACAGGAACTAGCGACCGCTACGCAGGACGGATTGACCTACTGCTTAAACAGTGACGGTTGGAGTGTTTTTGAAGCAGATTATCCATCTGTTCCGGCAGAGCTTGTTATCCCCGAAACCATAAACGGTTATCCTGTAACCGATATTTCAATGATATACGATTGCTATAACCTACAAAGCATAAGCGTTCCCAAAACAGTTGAGAGAATGGGAAGCTTAAATAACTGCCCGAATCTTACAACTATTAATATAGCGGCGGATAACCCATATATTAGTTATAGTGACGGCTTTATTATAGACAAAAAGCAAAAAGCAATTGAGGCGTTCTTTGAAACAACCGCCGAAGAAATTACTATACCCGAGGGCATAGAGCAAATTTATGGTTTAGGAAACTTGTGGAATGTTAAGAAGATTAATATTCCAAAGAGCGTATTGTACATTATACCTAGCGTTTTCAATTCTGTTTATAACCTAGAAACCATTACGGTAGATTCCGAAAATCCTGTTTATTATGTAAACGGCGGTATGCTTTATAAAAAGTATACGGGTACAGTTGTTGCCTGTCCGAGTAATTTAAGCGGCAAGCTTGAAATACCTGAAGGCACCCTGTTTATAGAGGCTTGGTCATTTAACGGTACATCTGCCAACAGAATAAAAATTCCGTCCTCGGTATTAATGATAGGCGGCTATGCCTTTGCTCATTCTTCTGTTCCCGAAGTGGATATTGAAAACGGAGTTTTAGCAATATCATACGATGCGTTTTTCGGCTGTTATAACCTTAAAAAACTATTTGTACCCGAAAGCGTTACAAACATTACAAGTTCGTTTATAGACTCCAGCGTTACAACCTTATACTGTATAGAAAACTCTGTAGCACACCAGTTTGCAATTAATAATGGTTATAACTATAAGCTTGTAAAGCTAGGCGACCTTGATTTTGACGGCACAGTATCTGCAAACGATTTGGCAGGCATTAAAAAGACCTTGCTTTTAGTAGATGATTTTTCAACTATGGACCATCTCCTTTGCGATATTAACGGCGACGGTGCTGTGAATATTCTCGACTTCATTAAGTTCCAAAAAGATTTTACAGAGGATTCTAGTGATAGCGAGACGGTTACAGAAGTTGCTGCTGTAACTCAAAAAACAGAAATTTCTTATGTAGAAACACAAACTTCGGTTGCTTAAAAAGTTAAAAAAAAACAAACGGGTGAACAGTGTTCACCCGTTTGCTTTTTGTCCAGTAACTATTCCGCTATTTTGCAGACATCTATCCATTCTATATAATCCGCATATTTTTCTAATTCTTCAAGACTTAACTCTATAACGCTGTTAGAGCTTCCTGCGGCGGGAAATACCGTTTCAAATCTCTTAAGGGTTTGGTCTAAATAAATTTTTACACCCTCATTAACCGCAAAGGGACAAACTCCTCCTGCGGCGTGACCGCAAATTTCGGCAACCTCTAAAAAAGGATACATTTTAGCCTTGGTCTTAAAAAACGCCTTAAACTTTCCGTTATCTACCTTGGCGTCACCCGATGCGACAATAAGCACACATTCGCCGTCCACATTAAAAGCCAAGGTTTTTGCAATCCTCATAGGTTCACAGCCGATAGCCTCTGCCGCTAAAGCCACAGTTGCACTTGAAACCGAAAACTCTATAATTCTGTCGGCAATTCCATGCTTTTCAAAAAAACTTTTAACCTTTTCTAAAGACATTTTAAAACCCCTAACAAAACTAAATTTTAATATTGTTTAAGATATTATATCCTCTCTTGTGCAATATTGCAAGAAAAGGCTTAAAAATTTTGTCTTTACTAGCAATATTAAAAATGGTATAATGTAGTAAAGAAAAAACATTTTATATTTTACACCGAAAGGGTTGATATTGATGAAAATTATTACAATTAACCGCGAGTTTGGTAGCGGCGGACGTGAGGTAGGCAAACGTTTAGCAGATGCTTTAGGCTTTGCTTATTTTGATACCGAAATAGTTGAAGCTATTGCCGAGCGTAGTAAGGTAGATGCCGAATATGTACATAATGTGCTTGAGCGTGGCGTGTTTAATGAAATTTCTCTTACCTTTGCACATAGCTTTGCTTATTCGCCCCAATACCATAAAAGCTTTTCTATAATGGAGCATCAAAACGAAATCGTTAAGGAATTAGCCGCACAGGGCGACTGTGTTATAGTAGGCAAAAACGCCGACACAATACTAAAAAATGAAAATCCGCTAAAGCTTTTTGTTCATGCAGATATGGAATATAAAATTAAGCGTTGTATGGAGCGTGCCGAGGAGGGTGAAAACCTTACCGAACGTCAGATGAAGCGTAAGATTAAAAAAATCGAGCGTGCCCGTGCCTCCGACCATTCGTATTATTCTGAAATTCGTTGGGGCGACAAGCGTGGTTATGATTTGTGCCTTAATACTACAGGACTTGAAATTAAATCGGTAATACCCGCTCTTGCAGAATTTGCAAAGGCGTGGTTCCAAGAGGAAAAAGACGGCGAATAATCGCCGTCTTTTTTATGAATGATAAATATTTGCACGTTGTAGGGACCGGCGTCTCGACGGTCCGTTTTACTTTATATAATATTACATTACTTTATCTTCTCAAAGGTTTCAAGCCAAAGGTTTTTAAGTAGCTCGTGACCGTAATCTGTCGGGTGAATACCCTCGTCCGACCAATAGGTATCGTCTGCTTTTTTAAGGGCTTCGTTAAACATAGCCTGTGTATCGGCATAAGGAATACCATACTTCTCGGCTATCTTTTTAACAACAGCTGCCTTTTCTGCAACGCCTTGCTGATAGCGTTCGAGCAAGCCCTCTTCCTCCTCGGTTACCCAACCTTTAAGCACAAAAGGAGTTAAAATCATCAGCTTGGTGTTGGGGCAGGCCTCTATAATTTCGTCAAGCATCATAGTATATATTTTTTCAAACTTCTCGGTAGAAAGTCCGTTTTGTGATTGAATTTCGTGAAGAGTGTCATTAACGCCGAAGAAAAGACTTGCATAATCTGGCTTAAGATTAATAAAATCTATCTTAATACGGGCAAACAGGTCAATACTTCTATCGCCGCCTATGCCGCGGTTGATAAACTCATACTCGTTAGGGAAATTTGCACCCAAATATGCTTTAACGAGATAAGAATATCCTTTGCCAAAGCCGTAAAACTGGTCTCTCGGTCTGCTGCAGTCGGTTATTGAATCACCAAAAAATAAAATTCTTTTCGGCATAATAAAACCCCCATAAAAATCATTTTTTAAAGTATAGCACACCAAAAAATCTTTGTCAAGAAAGGTGGGCGTCAAATAAGCTCTTGTTAGTTTTGGTGGGTTGTGGTAAAATTAATGTGATTTAAATTTGTAAAACAAAAAGGAGAAAAACTATGTTTAATAATATAGGACAGAAAATAAAAACATTAGCTAAATTTATTATGTGGCTAGAAATAGGATTATCCGTTCTTTCAGGACTAGGGGTAATAATAGAAATAATGATATCTGTAGAGGTCGATACTGTTTTACAAGGTGTACTGTTTTTAATTTTAGGATTGGTTCTGGGGGCAATAGTTGTAGTCATAGGCGGATTTATTGCGTGGGTAAGCGTGCTTACGCTTTACGGTTTCGGTCAACTTGTTGAAAATAGCGACAAATTGGCAGGAACGGGCCTTTACACACCGAAAAGGCGGGCTACCAAAAAAGAATCAAAACAAGATGCTTTGGAAGCCGATTTTTCTTTGTCGGAATCCGAAGAATTTTACAAAAATGTAAAAATTAATTCCATTAAGCATAATTATGAAGCGGGCAGACTGTCAAAAGAAAAATACGAAGAAGAAATGGAAAAATTTAAGTAACGGAGTTTTTCATACAAACAGGGCGGACGGTATGTCCGCCCTACTTTGTTTTAGGTGTGAAATTTTTTAAAACTCACCCTTGACTTTAACGCTTTAACGTGTTAAAATACTTCTCACAAACTAAAGGTGTGGCAATGTATTAAACGTTCACACAAGGGGGAAAAGGATATGGCTATAAAGATTATAATGTTAGTTGTGTTTTTTGGTATGATGTTAAGTATTGGTTTTTATTGCAGAAAGCACGCTACTGATGTTAGAGGGTTTGTTTTAGGCGGACGTGCGGTAGGCCCTTGGCTTACGGCATTTGCGTACGGCACCTCATATTTTTCGGCGGTTATTTTTGTAGGGTATGCCGGTCAGTTCGGCTGGAAATACGGTGTCGCATCTACTTGGATTGGTGTTGGCAACGCCATTTTAGGCTCACTTCTCGCTTGGGTGGTTTTAGGTAAACGAACAAGACTTATGTCACAAGGGCTAGAAGCGGCAACAATGCCTGAGTTTTTCGGCAAACGTTATAAAAGCGATGCTTTAAAGATTGCGGCATCGGGTATAGTTTTTGTTTTCCTTATTCCCTATACCGCTTCTCTTTACAACGGTTTGTCAAGACTTTTTGCAATGGCATTCCCCGGTATTGATTACTCGGTATGCGTAATTGCAATGGCAGTACTTACAGGAATTTATGTAATAGCAGGCGGCTATATGGCAACCGCTATTAACGATTTTATTCAAGGTGTTATTATGATAGTCGGCATAATTGCCGTAATATTTGCGGTACTTAAAGGAAACGGCGGATTCAGCGAAGCAATTTCTACCCTTGCTAAAATTGAGGTCGAGGGTGCGGCTAAAGGCTCGTTTGCTTCCCTTTTCGGCCCCGACCCAAAAGGCCTTTTCTTTGTGGTAATTTTAACTTCACTTGGCACTTGGGGACTTCCGCAAATGGTGCAAAAGTTCTATGCAATTAAAAGTGAAAAGGATATAGTAAAGGGTACTGTAATTTCCACTGTTTTTGCATTGATTGTTGCAGGCGGTTGTTATTTCCTTGGTGGCTTTGGCAGACTTTTCTCGGACGATATTGCGGCTTTAGGCGGTATAGAAAAGGTAGGCTTTGATGCAGTAGTTCCTACAATGCTAGAAAATCTTTCCGACGTGCTTATAGGAATAGTTATAATTTTGGTGCTTTCGGCATCAATGTCAACACTTTCTTCGCTTGTTTTAGCCTCAAGCTCAACTTTAACGCTTGATATGATAAAGGGCCACATAGTAAAGAGTATGACCGAGAAAAAACAGGTGCTTATAATGCGTGTCTTTATAGTTGTGTTTATTGTAGTTTCGGCAGTAATAGCACTAAACAAAGATAGGCTGGGTTACATAGCTGATATGATGGGTATCTCTTGGGGAGCTTTGGCAGGTGCGTTCTTGGCACCGTTCTTCTACGGTCTTTATTGGAAAAAGACCACTAAAGCATCGGTTTTTGCAAGCTTTGGCTTTGGTGTTGGTATAATGCTTCTTAATATGTTCTTTAGAAGCCTTTTCCCAACGGTACTGCAGTCGCCCATAAATTGCGGTGTTGTGGCAATGCTTGGCGGACTTATTATCGTACCGCTTGTAAGCCTTGTTTCTAAAAAGCCGAAAGCGGAAGAAACCGAGCAAATCTTCGCTTGCTATAACAAGGAGAATGTGGTAGAATTAAAAGAAACCGCAGTTAAATAAATCATAAAAAACTACTTAAAGTGCAGGGCTTAAAAGGTTCTGCACTTAAGACGCTTTAAGATAAAGAATTTAAGGGAGAGCAAAAAATGCCTATTACCGAAATTTTACAAAAAAATGCAGATTTTTATCCCAATGACGTAAGCCTTGTTGAGATTAATCCGCAGCTTGAAAACAACTCCAGAATGACTTGGCAAGAGTATTCGTTGGTAGTATCAAACCACAACGAAGCTTACCGCCTTGAAATTACTTGGGGTGAGTTTAATAAAAAAGCAAACCGCTTCGCAAACCTACTTTTAACACGCGGTGTTAAAAAGGGCGATAAGGTTGCAATTCTTTTAATGAACTGTATTGATTGGTTGCCGATTTATTTTGGAATTCTCAAGACGGGAGCTTTAGCGGTACCGCTTAACTACCGCTATGCTGCAGACGAAATTAAGTATTGCCTAGAACTCGCCGACGTTGATTTTATTATCTTTGGCCCCGAATTTACAGGCAGAGTTGAGGCCATTTGTACAAGAGTAAAGCGTATAAAAACTTGGCTTTATTTGGGTGAGGATTGCCCCTCCTTTGCAGAAAGCTATGATAATCTTGTGTCATACTGTTCGTCAAAGAGTCCGCAAATAAAGCTCTGTGACGATGACGACGCGGCAATTTATTTTTCTTCGGGTACAACAGGATTTCCGAAGGCTATTATACATAAGCATAGAAGTTTAATGCACGCCGCTCGTACCGAGCAAAATCACCACAGTCAAACCAAGGACGACGTTTTCCTCTGTATTCCTCCGCTTTATCATACGGGTGCTAAAATGCACTGGTTTGGCTCGTTTTTAGTGGGCGGCAAGGCTGTAATTCTAAAAGGAATCAAGCCCGAATGGATATTAAAGGCCGTGTCGGACGAAAAATGCTCAATTGTGTGGCTTTTGGTGCCTTGGGCACAGGATATTTTAGACGCTATAGAGCGTGGAGACTTAAAGCTCCAGGATTATGACCTTTCTAAGTGGCGTCTTATGCATATAGGTGCACAACCCGTACCGCCAAGCCTTATTAAGCGTTGGAAGCAGTACTTCCCGAACCACGCTTATGATACTAACTATGGACTTTCTGAATCTATAGGACCCGGTTGTGTTCATTTGGGTGTTGAAAATGAGCATAAGGTTGGTGCCATAGGAAAAGCAGGCTTTGGCTGGGAAACCAAAATCGTTGACGAAAAGGGTGAAACGGTAGCTCGCGGAGAGGTTGGCGAGCTGGCAGTTAAGGGTCCAGGTGTTATGACCGCTTACTATAAGGACGAAAAGGCAACTGCCGACGTACTAAAGGGCGAATGGTTGCACACAGGCGATATGGCTTGTGAGGACGCCGATGGCTTTATATTCTTGGTTGACCGTAAAAAAGACGTTATAATTTCGGGCGGTGAAAATCTTTACCCTGTACAGATTGAGGACTTTTTACGCAAGTGCGATAAAATAAGCGACGTTGCGGTAATTGGACTTCCTGACACAAGACTCGGCGAAATTGCCGCCGCTATAATTCAGGTTAAAGAGGGTATGTCGCTTACCGAAGCAGATGTCGAGGATTTCTGCCTTGATTTGCCGAGATATAAGCGTCCGCGAAAAATTATTTTTGCAGATGTACCGCGAAATCCTACCGGAAAAATCGAAAAGCCAAAGCTACGCCAAATCTATTGCGGTGAAAGCGTGGTAGCTCAGCAGAACGAAATAGCAGATTAGTTTTAATTACATATCAAAGGGGAAACATACAATGAAAAAATTACTTATAGGTAATGCGGCTGTAGCACGCGGTGCTTATGAAGCGGGTGTAGGTGTTGTGGCATCGTACCCAGGCACACCCAGTACAGAGATTACCGAAGAAATTGTAAAATTTGAAGAGGTTTATGCCGAATGGTCACCTAACGAAAAGGTTGCGGCAGAGGTAGCTATCGGTGCGTCTATCGGCGGTGCTAGAGCTATGAGCTGTATGAAGCACGTAGGACTAAACGTTATGGCAGACCCTGTTTTCACAGTAAGCTATACGGGTGTAAACGGCGGACTTGTTTTCTGTGTGGCAGACGACCCAGGTATGCACTCTTCACAGAATGAGCAGGACTCCCGCCATTATGCAGAGGCTTCCAAAATTATGATGCTTGAGCCTTCCGATTCGGCAGAGTGCAAGGAATACACAAAGTCTGCTTTTGCACTTTCTGAAGAGTATGATACACCTGTGTTTATACGCCTCTCTACCAGAGTTTCCCACTCTCAAAGTATGGTTGAGCTTTGCGAGCGTGAAAATGTAGAATTAAAACCCTACGAAAAGAATATAGGCAAATTTGTAATGATGCCCGCAAACGCTATTAAGCGTCACGTTGTGGTAGAGGATAGAATTTCCGCTTTAAAGGAAATGGCAGAAACCTCCCCCATTAACAGCACCGAAGAAAACGGCTCTAAAATCGGCGTTATTACGGCAGGTATTGCTTATATGTACGCCAAAGAGGCTTTAGGCGATAAGGTAGACTACTTAAAGCTTGGTATGGTGTATCCGCTTCCCACAAAGAAGCTTTTGGACTTTGCTAAAAAGTATGACACCGTATATGTGATTGAAGAATTAGACCCTGTTATTGAAAATCATTGCCGTGCGATAGGCATCAACAACCTAAAGGGCAAGGATGTATTTACACTTCTTGGCGAGTATACACCCACAATGATTAAAAAGGCTGTTTTAGGTGAGAGTGCGGAGGAATTTCTGGAACTCGAAGAAACAATCCCCGTAAGACCGCCTGTAATGTGTGCAGGCTGTCCTCATAGAGGTACTTTTTATGTGCTTAAAAAACTAGGTCTCACCGTTTCGGGCGATATCGGTTGCTACACCTTAGGTGCCGCTATGCCGCTTCAATCGGTTGATACTACTATTTGTATGGGTGCTTCTGTTAGTGCGGCACTCGGTATGGCAAAGGCAAGAGGTCAGGAATTTAATAAAAAGCTAGTTTCTGTTATAGGCGACTCCACCTTTATGCATTCGGGTATAACAGGTCTTGTTGATATAGTTTACAACAAGGGAAACAATACCGTAATTATACTTGATAACTCTATTACAGGTATGACAGGACATCAGCAAAACCCAACCACTGGCTATACCATTCGAGGAGAAGAAACAAAGCAGGCTAATTTAATTGCACTTTGCAAGTCTATCGGTGTTGAAAACGTTGTAGTGGCAGACCCCTTTGATGTTAAGAATTTTGAAAAGGTAGTTAAAGAGGAAGTAGAGCGTGAGGCCCCCTCGGTAATTATTGCACAGCGTCCCTGTGCATTGCTTAAAACGGTTAATTATAAAGGACACTGCAAGATTAACGAAGAAAAGTGTAGAAACTGCAAGCTTTGTATGAAGCTTGGCTGTCCTGCAATCACCTTAAAGGACGGCAAGGTAGTAATTGATAATACACAGTGCAACGGTTGCGGACTTTGTATGAATGTTTGTCCGTTCGGTGCAATCGAAAAGGAGGAAGCGTAAAATGGCAACACCAATTAAAAAGATTATGATAGTAGGCGTTGGCGGACAGGGTACGCTTCTTGCCAGCCGAATTTTAGGCAATACGGTTATTAATGAGGGCTATGACGTTAAGGTTTCAGAGGTTCACGGTATGAGCCAACGCGGTGGTAGCGTTGTAACCTATGTAAAATACGGCGATAAGGTTTATTCACCTATAATTGATAAAGGTGAGGCTGATATTATTTTAGCCTTTGAACTTTTAGAGGCATATAGAGCATTACCCTTCCTTAAAAAAGGCGGAAAAATGATAGTTAACACACAAAAAGTTGACCCCATGCCTGTAATTACAGGTGCTTGTGAGTATCCAAAGGACATAGAAAGCAAGCTTTGTGCTGTAGCCGATACAATAGCGATTGATGCTCTCGCCCTTGCTCAAAAGGCGGGCAACTCAAAGGCAGTAAATGTTGTTTTAATGGGCGTTTTGGCAAGCAAAAGCGAAATTCCGTATGAAAATTGGGTTGAAACCCTTAAGACAACAGTACCACCCAAGTTTTTAGATATTAATCTTAAGGCGTTTGAGCTAGGATACAATTATTAAAAGGGGTCTTTTAAATGCAATATTGGCAGAAAGAAATGGAAACCATGCCAAGAGAAGAGCTTTTAAAGCTTCAAAACGAGAGGCTTTGTTGGCAGGTTAAAAGAATGTACGAAAACGTTGAGCTTTTCAGAAACCGTATGGACGAGTTAGGTCTTAAACCCGAGGATATAAAGGGTGTAGAGGATTTGCACAGGCTTCCCTTTTCCTATAAACAGGATTTAAGGGATTATTATCCTTACGGTCTTTTTGCAGTGCCTTTAAGCGATATTCGCCGAGTACACGCATCGTCAGGTACAACAGGAAAGCAGATAGTTGTAGGTTATACCGATAACGACCTTTCTATGTGGGCAGACTGCTTTGCAAGAATGCTTAAGGCAATTGGTGCCGACGAAAACGATTTTGTACAGGTTTCTTACGGCCTAGGACTCTTTACGGGTGGCTTTGGTGCACACGACGGTGCGGTTAAAATAGGTGCTACCGCTATACCGATTTCTTCGGGCAACACACAGCGTCAAATTCAGACTATGATAGATTTTGGTGCAACGGTGCTTTGCTGTACACCCTCTTATGCCCTTTATCTTGCAGAGGCTATTGAGGAAATGGGCGTAAAGGACCAATTAAAGCTTAAAGCGGGTATTTTCGGTGCAGAGCCTTGGACCGAGGAAATGCGTAAGGAAATTGAGCAAAAGCTGAACATTAAGGCGTACGATATATACGGTCTTTCTGAAATTTTGGGACCTGGCGTTTCTTACGAGTGTGAATATCAGTGCGGTATGCACGTTTGTGAGGATAACTTTATAGCCGAAATTATAGACCCCGACACAGGTGAGGTTTTACCTGAAGGCAGTGAGGGTGAGCTTGTTTTCACCACCATCACGAAAGAGGGCTTCCCTGTTATAAGATACCGCACACGTGACATTTGCTCGCTTAATTACGAGCCGTGTCGGTGCGGCAGAACCCATCTTCGTATGAACAAGCCACAGGGCAGAACAGATGATATGCTAATAATTCGCGGCGTTAATGTATTCCCCTCTCAAATAGAAGAGGTGCTTTTAAAGGTTGGCCACGATATTACACCTAACTATCAAATAATAATAGACCGCGTTAATAATAACGACACCTTTGAAGTAAGGGTTGAAATGAGCGAGGAATTGTTCTCTGACGGTGTTAAGGGCATTGAAAAGATTGAGAAGCTTATCACCGAAAGACTTCGCAGCACTTTAGGTATAGGTCCTAAGGTAAAGCTTG
This sequence comes from Oscillospiraceae bacterium, assembly GCA_015065725.1. Classification (GTDB taxonomy): domain Bacteria; phylum Bacillota; class Clostridia; order Oscillospirales; family Acutalibacteraceae; genus UBA737. Next base: position 34,419 of record SVPV01000015.1, on the reverse strand, counting down.
TTAACCCAAAATCTATAGCACGTAGCGAGGGCAAAGCAAAACGTGTTATTGATAACCGCAAATTAAAGTAGGAGATGAATTTATGTTTATAAAACAGCTTTCAATTTTTGTGGAAAACAATGCAGGCAGTATACAGAATATAGTTGATACTTTAAGTGAAAACGGTATCAACATAAGGGCGTTATCCTTAGCGGACACTACCGATTTCGGTATTTTACGTCTTATAGTTGACGACTACCAAAAAGCACGCGAGCTGCTTCGCGAAAACGGAATAATTTCAAAAGTTACCGATGTTATTGCGGTTTATATTGATGACCGTGCGGGCGGATTGTCAACAGTGTTAAAATCCGTATCAGCCGAGGGCATAGGTATTGAATATATGTACGCATTTTTGGGCAGAACAACAGGTAAGGCACTAATGGTGCTTCGTGCCGATGATGAGCCTGCCGCCGCCAAGGCACTTGAAAAAGCAGGCATAGAAATCGCAAATAGCTCAGATTTGTAAAAGAGAGAAAAGTAATGAAAATTAACGGTTTTCAAAAAATGACCTTGCTTGATTTTCCAAGCAAGGTGGCTTGCACAATCTTTACGGCAGGCTGTAATTTTCGCTGTCCGTTTTGCCACAACGCCTCACTGGTTACACACATTAATGAGGATACCGCCTTTAGCGAAGAAGAAATACTAGAATACCTTTCAAAAAGACAGGGACTTTTAGAGGGTGTGTGTATCACAGGCGGTGAGCCACTAATAAACGCTGATATCGGCTCTTTTGTAGCAAAAATAAAGGCACTCGGCTTTGCTGTTAAGGTAGATACTAACGGTAGCTTCCCTGAAAGACTCAAAGAATTAATAGACAGCGGTAATGTCGATTATGTGGCTATGGATATTAAAAATTCCAAAGAAAAATATGCCCTTACCGCAGGAACAGACAATTTTTCTTTAGAAAACATAGAGAAAAGTGTTGGGATTTTAAAGAACAGCGATATTGACTATGAGTTTAGAACTACCATAGTAGACGGTTTTCATACTGTAGAGGATATCGCCTCTATAGGAGAATGGATAAAGGGTGCAAAGGGATATTATTTGCAAAACTTTGTAGACTCGGGCGACCTTATAGAAAACGGACTCGAATCTATAAATTCTACAGAATTGTACAAAATGCAACAAATAGCATCACAATTTGTGGTTAAAACCGAGATTAGAGGAATTTAACACAAGATATTGTGAAAATGGCATTGACAAAATACTATATATATTGTATAATGAGCACACGCGTCTTAGAAAGACGCGTGTGTTTACTATTTTTTATCACAATAAATATATAAATTTTAAGAAAAGGGGAAAGCAAAATGTATAACGTTGTAAAACGTGACGGAAAATTAGTTTCGTTTGATTTAAGCAAAATCAGCGGTGCTATCGCACAGGCTTTTGACGCTTGTCAAAAACAGTATAACCAAGATATTATCGACTTTTTGGCACTAAAGGTAACAGCAGCCTTTGAGCCTAAGATTGAAGACGGTACGATATCGGTTGAAAATATACAGGACTGCGTTGAGTCGGTGCTTATTAAGGCTGGCTACGATGATGTTGCAAAGGCATACATTATCTACCGCCGTCAGCGTGAAAAGGTTCGTAACCTTAACGCTACAATGGTTGACTACAAGGCAATTATTGACAACTATCTTAATGTTAATGACTGGCGTGTTAAGGAAAACTCCACCGTTACCTATTCGGTAGGCGGACTTATTCTTTCAAACTCGGGTGCCGTTACCGCTAACTATTGGTTGTCTGAAATTTATGATGACGAAATCGGCAACGCTCATAGAAATGCCGATATCCACATTCACGACCTTTCTATGCTTACAGGCTACTGTGCGGGTTGGTCACTTAAGCAGTTAATTCAAGAGGGCCTTGGCGGTGTTCCGGGCAAGATTACTTCTTCTCCTGCAAGCCACCTATCCACCCTTTGCAACCAAATGGTTAACTTCCTTGGTATTATGCAGAACGAATGGGCAGGTGCACAGGCATTCTCGTCCTTTGACACCTATTTGGCTCCCTTTGTAAAGGTTGACAATCTTACCTACAAAGAGGTTAAGCAGTGTATTCAAAGCTTTATTTACGGCGTAAATACACCGTCACGTTGGGGTACACAGTCACCATTTACCAACATTACGCTTGACTGGACAGTTCCAAACGACCTCGCAGAGCTTAACGCTATTGTGGGCGGCAAGGAAATGGACTTTAAGTATAAAGACTGTAAAGCCGAAATGGATATGATTAACAAAGCCTTTATCGAGGTTATGGTTGAGGGCGATGCTAACGGCAGAGGCTTCCAGTATCCTATTCCGACCTATTCTATTACACGTGATTTTGACTGGTCAGAAACAGAGAACAACAAGCTACTCTTTGAAATGACCGCAAAATACGGCACACCTTACTTCTCTAACTATATCAATTCTGATATGGAGCCAAGCGACGTACGTTCAATGTGCTGCAGACTTCGTCTAGACCTTCGTGAGCTTCGCAAAAAGTCGGGCGGCTTCTTCGGTAGCGGTGAGTCTACGGGTTCTGTAGGCGTTGTTACCATCAACCTACCCCGTATTGCTTATCTTGCAAATGATGAGGCTGATTTCTATGCAAGACTTGACAGAATGATGGACATTTCTGCACGCTCTCTACACGTTAAGCGTACAGTTATCACCAAGCTTTTAGACGCAGGTCTTTATCCGTATACAAAGAGATATCTTGGCACATTTAATAACCACTTCTCAACAATCGGTCTTGTTGGTATGAACGAGGTTGGTCTTAACGCTAAATGGCTTAAGGCTGATATGACAAACGAAAAGACACAGCAGTTTGCAAAGGATGTTCTTAACCATATGAGAACAAAGCTTTCCGACTACCAAGAGCAGTACGGAGACCTATATAACCTTGAGGCAACACCTGCAGAATCTACCGCTTTCCGTCTTGCTAAGCATGACCTTAAGTATTATCCCGATATCATCACCGCAGGTTCTGGAGAGGGCGAAACACCCTACTACACCAACTCTTCACATCTTCCCGTTGGTTATACAGAGGATATTTTCACCGCTCTTGATATGCAGGACGAGCTTCATACCCTTTATACATCGGGTACGGTGTTCCACGCATTCCTTGGTGAAAAATTACCCAACTGGCAGTCTTGTGCTACACTTGTTAGAAAGATTGCTGAAAACTATAGATTGCCTTATTACTCAATTTCTCCAACCTATTCGGTATGTAAAAATCACGGATATATCGCAGGTGAGGCATTCTCTTGTCCGCATTGCGGTGAGGAGGCTGAGGTTTACAGCCGTATTACAGGTTATTACCGTCCTGTTAAGAACTGGAACGACGGTAAGGCTCAGGAATACAAAGACCGTAAGGTTTATAATGTTGCAAACTCTGTTCTTAAGCGTGACGGCGTTTTGGCAACAGAAAACACCGAATCTTGCGGCTGTGAGGCAGCAACAGACGATGCTGTTTACCTTTTCACAACAGCTACCTGCCCCAACTGTAAAATAGCTTGCTCGATACTTGATAAACAGGGCTTTGCTTACGAAAAAATCCTTGCTAACGATAATCCCGATATGGCAGAAGCGTTTGGTATCAGACAGGCTCCCACCTTGGTTGTTGTAAAGAACGGCGAAATCAGCAAGTTTGCGGGCGTATCCGAAATCAAGAAAATGCTTAATGTATAAGATTAAAAAAGGGTAAACATTATGATATATGATATTATTATAATCGGCGGCGGTCCTGCGGGACTGACCGCCGCCCTCTATTCAAGAAGGGCAAATAAATCTGTATTGGTAATCGAAAAGGGCAGCTTCGGCGGTCAGATTACCTTTTCACCAAAGGTTGAAAACATAGCAGGATTTTTAGAGGTAACAGGCAACGAATTTGCCGAAAAGCTTGTTGAACAGGTTTTAGAGCAGGGTGCTGACGTAGAGTGTGCCGAGGTTTTGTCGGTAACCGACGGCGATATAAAAACCGTGCATACCGATAGCGGTGACTTTGAGGGTAAAGCGGTAATTATAGCCACAGGTGCAAAACACAGAATGTTAGGACTCGAGGGCGAAGAAAGGTTTGTTGGCGAGGGTATTTCTTTCTGTGCAGTATGCGACGGAGCTTTTTATACAGGCAAAACCGTAGCAGTTATAGGCGGCGGAAATTCCGCTTTACAGGAAGCCTTACTCTTATCAGATTTAGCGAAAAAGGTTTATGTGATACAAAATCTCGATTACCTGACAGGCGAACAAAAGCTAGCCGAAGCACTAAAGCAAAAGGAAAATGTTGAGGTAATACTCGGTAGCGTTATAGAAAAGCTTTTAGGTGATAACGAATTTAAAGGAATAACCGTAAAGAGTAATAACGGCAACACCGCCGACCTCTTACTTGACGGTATGTTTGTTGCAATAGGATTAATTCCCCAAAACGAGCCGTTTAAAAATATTGTAGAGCTTAATAATTGGGGATATGTAAATTCGGGCGAGGAATGTCTAACTAACGCTAAAGGTTTTTTTGTTGCAGGCGATTGCCGACAAAAGAGAATCCGCCAAGTAGCCACCGCCGTTGCCGACGGTGCCGTAGCAGCATTGGCAGCTTGCGACTTTGTTGACGGAAAATAAATTATAATTAAAACTAAAAAGGGAGGTCGTACGACCTCCCTTGAATTTTCTTTCTCAAACCGCAGGAATTATTTTTTAAAACCCGCAAAAACTAATTTCGGTGATATGATGGAATCTATATGGCAAAGCGGTTTAAAAAGACCTTGTTTTGAAAGCTTAAAGGGTGACACTAAAACCGACGTTTTAATAATAGGCGGCGGAATAACAGGACTTTTATGCGGATATATGTTAAAGGAATCGGGTGCCGATTACTTAATTGTTGAGGCAGACAAAATCTTAAACGGCATTACTAAAAACACCACCGCAAAAATAACGATAGCTCACGGTCTTATTTACAGTAAAATAGAAAAAAGCTACGGTATAAAAGCGGCAGAGCTTTACTATCGCTCGCAAAACGAGGCACTTAAAAAATATTTTGAGCTTTCAAAAAAGCATAGCTGTGATTTTACTAAACGGGATAACGTTGTTTATTCACGCGATAATAAAGAGGCTATACAAAAGGAAATAGAGGTGCTTTCAAAGATTGGTGCAAAGGCTGAATTTTTGAATGAGCTGCCGCTCGCCTTTTCGGTAGCGGGTGCCGTAAAAACCGAAAACCAAGCAGAGTTTAATCCCTTAAAATTCGGCTTTTCCATAGCTAAAGGACTTAATATTTGTGAAAACACAAAGGTACTCCAAATCGGAGAAAATGCGGTTGTTACAAACAAGGGAAAAATCCACGCAAAGCGTATAGTTGTAGCAACGCATTTTCCCTTTTTAAACAAGCACGGCGGATATTTTTTAAAGCTTTATCAGCACCGAAGCTATGTTTTAGCTATAAAGGATGCCCCAACTATAGATGCAATGTATGTAGATGAAAACATAAAAGGTTTGTCGTTTAGGGACTATAACGGACTTCTGCTTTTGGGCGGAGGCAGTCATAGAACGGGCAAAAAAGGCGGAAATTGGACAGAACTTGAGCGGTTTACAAAGCAAAATTATAAAAATGCAAAAATAGTTTCAAGGTGGGCAACACAGGACTGTATGAGTCTTGACTCTATTGCCTATATCGGTAGATATTCAAAAAATACGCCAAATCTTTATGTGGCGACAGGCTTTAATAAGTGGGGTATGACCTCCTCAATGACGGCGGCTATGCTTTTAAGAGATTTATTGACGGGCAGGCAAAACGAATACGAAGAGCTTTATTCACCTGATAGAAAAATGCTTCATCCGCAACTCTTTGCCAATTGTTTTGAGTCGGTTTCGGGCCTGCTTCGACCGACAGCACCACGCTGTCCGCACATGGGGTGTGCACTTATATATAATAAGCATGAGCATAGCTGGGATTGTTCCTGTCACGGCTCACGCTTTAAGGAAAACGGGGAACTTATAGACAACCCTGCAACAGACGACAAAAAAGGACTATCCCACTAAAGCGGGATAGTCCTTTTTAAAAAACAGAATTAGTTTTCGCTATAAATTACTGTAAGAGATGGATGAAGCTGAAGAATAGAAGCAGGAACTAATGGTGTAATCGGTCCCTTAAATGCTTTTTCTACAATTTCACGCTTTGCAGGGCCGTTTGCTATAAGCAAAACGTTCTTTGCCTGCATAATAGCCTGCATACCCATTGTTATTGCACTTTTCGGCACCTCGTCAGCAGAAGCAAAGAAGCGTGCATTAGCCTCAATAGTAGAGGGGTCAAGCTCAACAACGTTTGTACCCTTGACAAAAAACTCGCAAGGCTCATTAAAGCCGATATGACCGTCAAGTCCGATACCTAAAAGCTGTAAATCAATTCCGCCTAAATCTTCTATCAAAGCATCATAGCGGGCACACTCTTTTTGCATATCCTCAGCACAGCCATTAGGAACATTTGTATTCTCCATTGGAACATTAATATGCTCAAAAAGATTTGTGTTCATAAAATAACGGTAGCTTTGGTCGTTTGTGCCGTCAAGTCCGATATACTCGTCAAGATTAACGGTAGTAACTTTACTAAAATCAAGGTCGCCGTTTTTGCATTCTTCAATCAAATACTTATAGGTGCCAATAGGCGAAGAGCCTGTTGCAAGACCTAACACGCAATTGGGTTTTAAAAGCACCTGAGATGCTATAAGCTTGCCTGCCTTACGGCTTAATTCTTCATAGGTTTTTACGGTAATTAAATTCATAATATATTTCTCCTTAATCGGCTTTGTAGCCTTTTTCTATTATTTTATCAGCAATAAGCTGTGCAAATTCCTCACACTTTTCCTGTGTTTCGCTTTCTATCATAACGCGTATCACAGGCTCGGTTCCGCTTTGACGTAAAAGTGCTCTGCCCTTACCGTCAATAAGCTTTTCAACGTCTTCTAACGCCTTTAAAACGTCGCTATCGGCAAGCACCTCTGCCTTATTTTTTACCCGTATATTCTTGGTATACTGCGGATAAAGCATAACAGGCTCAGCAAGTTTTGCAAGGGAGGATTTGCGGTCACAAATTTCTTCGGCAAGCATAATTGCAGTAAGCAATCCGTCGCCCGTAGTGGCATATTTTTTGAGAATAATATGGCCCGACTGCTCACCGCCTAAGCTATAGTCGTTGTTTTGCATACATTCATAAACAAAGCGGTCGCCAACGGTAGTTTGGGCACACTTCATACCCGCTTCTTTGAGGCTTGCAACAAATCCGCTGTTAGACATTACGGTTGCTACAACGGTATTGTCGTTAAGCATACCCTTGGACATTAAGCGTTTACCTAAAATATACATTATTTTATCGCCGTCAACCACGTTGCCATTTTCATCAACCGCAAGACATCTGTCTGCATCACCGTCAAAGGCAAAACCAACATCTAAATGCTGGTCACGAACCAAACGGCAAAGCTTTTCTATGTGCGTTGAACCGCAGTCCTGATTTACGTTAACACCGTCAGGTTCGGCACCGATAATTACGGTTTGGGCACCCAAGGCACTGAAAACAGATTTAGCTATCATCCAAGAAGCACCGTTAGCACAGTCAAGACCGATTTTCAAATTCTTATAGGAATTAGATGCCAAAGAAATCAAATATCCAAGATATCTGTTTCTGCCCGAAACATAGTCAACAATAAGACCTATTTTATCGCCTGTTGCAAGCGGTAAATCCTCGCTCAGTACACCTAAAGCCTTTAAGTCACCGTCGATATATGCCTCAATTAAAGCAGTGGTGGCGTCATCTAGTTTTTCGCCGTAGCGGTTTATAACCTTAATTCCGTTATCATAAAAAGGATTGTGTGATGCGGTTATCATAATTCCGCAGTCAAATTCATCCTGACGTGCAACATAAGAAACGCTTGGTGTAGTGGTAACGTGAAGCATATAAGCATCTGCACCCGAAGCAGTAATACCTGCCACAAGCGAGTATTCAAGCATATAGCTTGAACGTCTTGTATCTTTACCTATTACAATTTTAGGTCTGTAGCCTGCAACTGTACAGCCCGAAAGCGACGACGAATAGTACCAACCTAAAAATCTACCCACTTTATAGGCGTGCATAGAGGTAAGATTTACATTTGCTTCTCCTCTAAAACCGTCGGTACCAAAATATTTGTTGCCGTGGGATACGCCCGTCACACTCCTTGGAAGATTTACTTTATCTCGTAAAAGCTCGTCGGCAGAGATTTGAAATAAATCACAAATCTGTAAAATTTTGTCGGTTTGCGGTAATGCTTGGTCCATTTCCCATTTTGAAACCGACTGCCTTGAAACCGAAAGTCTTTCGGCAAGCTGTTCTTGAGAGATGCCAGCCGTTGTTCTAAGCTTGGCTATTTTCTCACCAATGGTCATAAAATCACCTGACTTTTAAATTTTAAAAAAGATTGCCTATAAATTATTATTCCAAAACAACGTATAATATAATAATAACAAATAAATACAAATAAATCAAGCAACTTCGGCTATATTTTTTTGCAACCAGAAGTTGCAATTTTAAAAAATACAAGGTTGTTTTAAAACAAAAACCAACAATTTTCTTAAAAATTGACAATTATGATTGGCAAAATACGATGTGTGTTTGGAAAGGTAGTATGAATTTGATGCTTTTTAAATTTTTGGGTTATGGGTTTGAACTGGTACAGTTTTAGTGATATTGTGCCTACGGCACAGTGATATTTTCACTTTGTGAAAGTGATATTATATTCGCCGCCAAAACTCGCGAAGCGAATATAACTTGGACGAAGTACAAATATAACTGCGTAGCAATATAACTCGCCGAAAGGCGAATATAACTGAAAAAGCAAGTCTTTCGACTTGCTTTTTCCTGGCCCGCCCGAGAGGATTTGAACCCCCGTTCTTCAGAATCGGAATCTGCTGCGTTATCCAGCTACGCCACGGGCGGAAATTTTTAATTTTAAAACTTCTGGGCGGTAGCTTGTGCCGCCCAGAAACTATTATTTATCATATCCCTTTGGATTACCGCTTTGCCAACGCCAAGTATCCTCACACATTTCTTTTATGCCACGTTCTGCTTTCCAACCAAGCACCTTTTCTGCCTTTTCGGCATTGGCGTATACTTCGTCGGGGTCACCCGGACGGCGTGGGTCTATAACATAAGGCACCTCTACGCCTGATGCCTTTACAAACGCATCGCGAAGCTCTAAAACGCTGGTTCCCTTGCCTGTGCCGAGGTTAAATTCCTCACAGCCGTTATTATCGGTAACCCAACCTATCGCCTTAACGTGACCGATAGCTAAATCTACAACGTGGATATAGTCACGTACACCTGTGCCGTCAACAGTATTATAATCGTTACCGAAAACATGCAGTTTTTCAAGCTTTCCTACCGCTACCTGTGAAATATAGGGCATAAGGTTGTTAGGTATACCCTTAGGGTCCTCACCTATAGTTCCGCTTTTATGAGCACCTATAGGATTAAAATAACGAAGCAGAGCAATCGACCAACTATTATCAGAAATATACAGGTCGCGTAAAATATCCTCTATAAAAAGCTTTGTTCTGCCGTAAGGATTTATAGCACCCGTAGGCATACCCTCGCGAAGAGGCATCTCGGTAGCTACACCGTAAACTGTCGCCGAGGAGGAAAAAACAATCTTTTTAACGCCAAATTCACCCATAACCTCAACCAGACTTAATGTGCTGTCAAAGTTATTGCGGTAATACATAATCGGCTTTTTAACCGATTCGCCCACCGCCTTAAATCCCGCAAAATGAATTACCGAATCAATACTGTTTTCACTAAAAATACGTCGTAAAGCCTCTTTGTCGCAAACATCGTTTTCGTAAAACTTTACGGTTTTTCCCGTAATGGTTTCAACGCGTTTAATAGCTTCACTACTACTGTTTGAAAGATTATCTACTACAACAACGTCGTAATTTGCCCCTAGCAGTTCAACAAGAGTGTGACTGCCTATATATCCGGCACCGCCGGTTACTAAAACTGACATAAAAGCACCTCTAAAAATTATCTGTTACTATAATTATACTTTAATCGCTCTGTTTGTCAAGCGATAAACCGCCTATAATTTCCTTGATTTGCTCAGCGATATTAAGCATTTTTTCACCGTCTGCTTTATTTATCTTTCGGTCATAGCTTAAAAGACCGTTAGTTTCGTCCTCTACGTCAGAAAGCTGTGTATATATAGCACCGCAAAGTCCTTTTTTTATATTTGGCAAAACCTCTTCTATATATAACCTGTAAAGAGCATTTTGAAAATCGGATTTTTTGTTAAAAAACTTGTATCCATAGGTATACTCAGGGTTAAAACAATGACCTTTTTCTTTAAAGGAATAACCGCCGAATTCTGAAAGCACGATTGGTTTTTTATCGCCTTTAATCCTTACAGGCTTAAAATAAACATGCAGACTTTTAACGTCGCTCTCCCCCGAGTAAAACCAACCCGACGTGGTATCAATTATTCGTGATTTATCAAGAGCTTTTAACCGTTCGTACATACGCTGACTGCAGAATTGTCCCCAGCCCTCGTTAAAAATCGTCCAATAACAGATTGACGGATGGTTATAAAGAGCTTTTACGGTGGCTGTCATAGAGTCCGAAAAAGCCTTTCGGTCGGCGGTGTTAGTATGCAAAAGTTTATCGGGCAAACGCTTTAAGCCAACGGTTGGCAGAGCGGTATCACGCAAAAAGGAGTATTTTCCGTTGTTTACCATATCTTGAAAGACCACCATACCAAGTGTATCACAATAGTAATAGAATATTTCGGGTTCTATTTTAATGTGTTTACGAAGCGTGTTAAAGCCCAATGCTTTCATTGACAAAATATCGCGTTTGTATTCCTCCGGCTCGGCGGGAGTGTAAATTCCGTCGCTAAAATAGCCTTGGTCCAAAAGTCCGTGAAAGAAGTACGGTTTACCGTTAAGGGTTATCCGCGGCACACCGTTTATAATCTCGCTATCGATTTTTCTAAAAGCTAAATAGGATTCTACCATGTCTTCGCCTGACCTTACGGTAAAGTTATAAATCTTTGGATTTTCGGGCGACCAAGGGCAAGGGTTTTCAATATTTATATCTGCCCTGCCGTTTAAAAGCGGAAACTCTTTTCTATCTCCGTCGCAACAGAGGGTAACAAGCCCTGAAGACACACCCTCGGCATATACAGTGGCAGATTTGTCATCACAATCTATTTTAAGGAATTTTATATATTCCTTTGGTACGCTTTCAAGCCAAACCGTCTGCCAAATTCCCGAAACAGCCGTATACCACATACCACCGCGTTTTTCTCTTTGCTTACCGTATGGCAGGTGTGCGGTATTAAGGTTGTCCTTACAGACTACATAAAGGGTGTTAGTATCGCATAAATGCTCGGTTATATCAAAACTAAAGGCTTCATATCCGCCTATATGAGTGCCGATTTCTATTCCGTTTAGGTAAACGGTGGCTTCTTGGTCTACCGCACCAAAATTTAGTATTACCCTTCCCTTATTAAATCCCTCGGGCAAGGAAAAGCTTTTACGGTAATGAAGATAAAGTCGGTCGGGTACGGTTCTTCTTAATCCCGACAGCACCGATTGCGGTGCAAAAGGAACATTAATCTTCTCATTAAACTCAAGGGAAATATCAGGGTTTTCATTAAGGCAAAAATCCCAACAACCGTTAAGGCTAAAAAAAGAATTTCTTTTGAGCTGGGGTCTTGGGTAGATATCCCAAGCAGCAGCATTAAAGCTTTCTCCAGCACAACTTAACAGGTCTATCGTTTTTGAATGTTTTTTCATATTACACCTCGTGTTTCGACAGAAATTACCATGGTTGACATATATAATAAATAATGTTATTCTAATTAAGTCGGTGCAAAAGTTTTGCACCAAAAGGAGTTTTATTATGCAAACAAAATTCAAGAGTTGTTGTTTTACTGGCTACCGCCCTTCAAAATTCCCGTTTTCGCTTGACAGAACAAGTAAGGAATACATACGCTTTGAAAACAAGCTTGTTGACGCAATTTTCAGTTTACCCTCTGAGCAATGCTATACTTTTTATACGGGTTGTGCTATGGGCTTTGACCTTATAGCCGCCGAAATAGTGCTTATGTTAAAGGAAGCCACAAGGGTTAATTTTAGTGTAGAGCTTATATGTGCCGTACCCTTTATAGAACAGTCGGCAAGCTTTACTGACGAATGGAAGGAACGCTACAACAATGTAATTGCTGCCGCCGACGAGGTGGTTTTAATGTCGGACAGATATTTTGACGGTTGTTATCAGCACCGTAATGAGTTTATGGTGGATAACAGTGATATAGTCCTTACTTGGTACGACGGTAAGCCGAGCGGTACCGGTAACACCCTTAGATATGCCAAAAAACGAGGCAAAAAGATAATTAACCTAAGCGAAGAGGGAGTACACGAATACGTATCTACTGACGGCTACGAAATTATAGAGGGATATTAAAAGTTTAATAACTAGACCAAAGCGGCGAAAGGGAATTACTTTCGCCGCTTTTTCAATGCTATTTAATTTTTTTGTCTTCTGCAACAAGCTTTAAGTAATTGAAAACCTTATTGTATGACGAGGAGGTTATTCTACCCTTTATTTCGCCGTTAAGTGCGAATTGGAATTTTGTAGCAGAGCTTCTTGTAAAGGTAAGAACCTCGGTTTTACCGTTTTTGTGGTTTGCGGTAACGGTCATTTCGGGGGCGGTGTCTGTAGCCCCAATATCGAAATCCGAAGCCTGTAAACCTACAAATTCAACATAGAAATCTTGGAAATTTTCTGCAGAGATTTCTTTACCGCCCGAAAGCACGGTGTAGGTTTTTGTGTTGTCCTCTTCGGTATAACTTATATCAAAGCTATACTTTTTATCTCCAGTTTCAAACACAATGCTGTTAAGGTTGTCAATAGACCGAAGGAATACCCATTTAGAATAAAAATTATCCATTTTATAATCAACAAAGGGCAAAGCTTCCTTAGAAACCTTTTGAATAAGACGGCTTTCGTCATCAATAACTGCACAAAAGCTTTGGTCCACAACCGCAATTTTATAGGTTTTGGTAACACCCGCAACCGATATTGATATTACCATATCGGGATTATCAAGACCGACTTTAGAAAGCTCGTCATCGTTTATTTCTAAAGAATAAGCACCGCTTGAGGTTAGTCCCGAAGTGAACAGTGCCATAACGTCGGTAAGGTTATCGGCATCTTGCTTAACGGGAGAAGATACACTGTAGGGAACAAATCCCGACAGGAACTCCTCATTGTTTTTAACAAAGACCATCGGCTCATTAAAGTTTTTACCCGAAATAGTTAGGGTGTCAAAAAAAGCAAGTTTTCCTTCTTCGTCGGTATAATCCTTCATAGCATCGGTGACCGTAATAGCCTTAAAGTCTTCTACATTTGCTAAATCAAGATAAGTAAAATCAAAACCTGTAGAAAGAGAAGACTCAACAAGATAAATAGTATCCTTTGTTGAAAGCTTTAAATATGTGCCTGTATTATCGGGTGAATCACTACCTATAATCACAGAGAAATTACCGTATTTTTCCGATTCAATATCGATTTGACGGCTGGGGTTTTGGAGTCCGCAATCGGCAGCAGATTTTGCGGTTATTTCTCTTGTGGCGGTAATATTATCAAGACTTGAAATAATGTTACCTATTTCATCTGAGCTTAAAACGCCGTCCTCTATTTCTGCCGAAGACCACTCTACCGAAACGGTTTCTTTACCCTCGTCATCGGTTTCAGTTTTACGGTCTGCCGTAAAGACAAATTTTCCGTTTTTGTTTGTTATCGAAACCTTGTCAAGCATATTTGAATCAAGCTCTAAAACCGAAATATCGTTTGAAGTTACGGGTGCTTCGTCCTCTTCCTTTTTAGGAATAAGCTTTACTATCGCGGCAGAACCGCCTATAAGAATTACTACTGCAAGCACCGCCGCAACCATAGAGATAATACGCTTTTTTTTGGCGTTTTGTACTGTCGCGGGCTTTTTTTCAGCAGGAGCCGAAAAGATTGTGGAAAACTCCTCTTCACCCTCGACAGTATCACTGATATCGGCAAGGTCTTGATTTAAATCCTCTTGCCCAGTTATATTTTCGTTATCGCTCATAAAATCACTCATTGTGCGTTCTTTCTCCTAATGAATATAACTATGCCTAATACAATGCAAGCTATGGGTAAAACACAACAGAAGAGAAGTCTTATTATTGTAACATCGCTTGAGTTTACCGCATCGGCAAAGCTTTCGTTGGTGATAGTTTTTGAAATAAAGGTGATTCCGCTATCTCCTACCTTGGCGGCTCTGTCGGTAGCAGCAAGCACTATATTTTTGTTAGAAAGGCTGTCATATTCTGCCCAGTCGGAATAAATGAACTCAATACTCGAAAAAGCCATTACATAGCTGCTTATTTCATTGTTGTCGTCATCATAATCCGTCTTTTCGGACTGAATAACTGCAGCATAGGTAGCTTTGTCTGAATCGCTATATCCGCTATATCCTGCATCGGAGCCTTTAGGCACTTCAACAACGCTCGGGAGGGTTGTCATAAGCTCAGTTACAACCATACTTGCACTTACAGGCTCGGTTGAGAGAAGCGGCATATTATAACCGGTTATGCAGTAGGTCATACCCTTTGTTATATCGTCCTCGGCAGGATAAATTCCCATGGTATATGGGTCGCCTTCCATGTGATTTTTCTCCTCGGTTTCAAAAAGAATACCGTTGCCTACCTCGATGCCCCACTCCATAAGGAATGAACTTAAATTGCTAAGTACAGGTGCTGTGGCATCTGCAAAATATATTAAGCCCTTTTGAAGATTAGAATCATTGTCTAGGAATTTTGAAATAACATCAAGCTCTGAACCTAAAAAGTCGATACTCGGTGCTACTAATGCTACAATATCAAACTCATTAGAAATTTCGCTTATCAGCGAATCGGAAATAATAGTAACCTCGTAATTATTAGCCTCTAAAAGCTCTCTGTAGCTTTCAGAAAGGTTATGTGTGGAATGTCCTGTAACAAGAGCCACCTTTTTTGTTTCTGCCGAAAGCACAAAGGCAATAGCAGAGGTAAGCTCGGTTTCGATATTATTTGAGCCTATAGTATATGCACCGTAACCCATAGCGGCATAGCCCGATTCATCAGCAAGGCTATATATATCGCCGTAGGAGATTACCTTGTGCCTTTCGGTAGGATTACCGTCATCGTCTACGGCAGTAGCCGAAACTATAATATCGCCGTAGGAAACATTATCGGTAGGATAATTTGCGGTAATTGCCGAAAATTCAGTAGATTGAGTATCAATAAACTCAAGCTTAATGTTTTTATTATAGTCCGCATACTTTTTAACAATATTTAAGGTTTGACTATAATAATCTGTGTCGTTGTTATCCGAAACATTGTGGTAGTATGAGGCATACTGACTCATCATACCCCCGTTATAATCGGCTTCGGTAGCACAGAAAATTATAGAAACTTCTTTGTCTACGCCCTTAACAAATTCAACATTTTCCTCGCTCAAGGTGTTCTGTTTCTCAGCAGTCATATCGAACTGTAAATCAAATCGGTCTGCAAGAGCACCCACAATCCAGTTAAAAAGAATTACGGCTACTAATACAAGGGCTGTAATAGCTATTGAATAACCGCCTTTTTTAAAGAAGAGTTGATTGCGAAGCTTTTTGGGTTTTGCAGCTTTAAGCTTTTTAATTAAGGATTTTTCAGCCTTTTTTGTATCGGCAACTTCCTCTACTTCGGGCTGAAGGTCTAGGTTTTTGTTTTCTTCCATTTTTTAACCTCCTTTAAGACCATCTACGTTTCTCAAGCGAGCGAACAGATAAAAATACAAATGCCACTATAATGCTTAAGAAGTAAATTACATTTTCAATCGAGAATATATTGCTGTCAAAGCTTTCAAACACGGTAATAAAAGCCGCTTTGTTGAGAACGAGAACAAACAGCTCTACAATTTTTGCCCAAAGCTTGCCAAAAATGTTAGTGGCACTTTCGGGTACTGTTATCATAGAAGCAAAAGTCGACATATAAATCGCAAGGAAGTTTACTACTAAGGTAAGTATTGCGGAAATTACCGCACTCTCTGTTAAAGAGGAAATAAACATACCAATTGCAATTAATGCACCGCCTAAAAGGACAGTACCAAGCAGTGGGTATAAAAAGGACATAAAATTAACAGTAACCTTGCTTGCAACTATCATTTCAAAAATAACGGTAGGTACAAGACCTATGCAGAAAAGGGTAAGAGCCGCAAAGAATTTGCCAAGCACTATGCCCGAAAGCTTAACAGGCGAAGTAAGCAGCACTTGGTCAACCTTTTGACGTCTGTCTTCACTCATAAGTCGCATAGTAATTAACGGCATAGTGAAAACAATTATCGTTACCATAGCCATAAAAATCATAGAAACATCAGGACTGCCTGCCGAATAAATCAGCGAAAAATAAATTCCCAAAAAGAAATAATAAGCGGCTAACACTAAAAAGCCTACGGGGGTGGAAAAATACGCTTTTAATTCTCTTTTAAATATAGCTCTCATTATTCTTCTACCTCCTCTTTGGTCTCAGAAGCGTCTTCATCAAGGTCGTTTTGCTCAGCCTCTTCTAAAACTTCTTCTAGGTTGCCAAGCATACGGCGTGCTTCACTGTTATCCTGCTCGGTAAGACGTAAGAACACTTGCTCTAGGGATAGTGAGTTATCAGCAAGTGATAAAAGCGTGCGTCCACGCTCACTCACACGCTCAAAAACCGCGGCACGAACATCGGCGTTTTCCATAGGTGTAATAGCAAAATCGTAGCTACCCTTTTCTTTAGAGCCAAGGCAAACCACACTCTTTACGCCCTTAACGGTTTTTAGTGCGGCTAGCATTTCTTCCTCACTGCAAACAATACGTGCAGTAAGCGAGCGGTCGCTTGATAGCTTCGCCGATAACGCTTCAGGTGTATCGTCGGCGATAATCTCGCCCTTGTTTATGATTATAACACGCTTACATACTGCCTGTATTTCAGAAAGTATGTGAGAGGAAAGAATAATGGTGTGATTCTTTCCAAGCTTTGCTATAAGATTACGGATTTCAATAATCTGCTTGGGGTCAAGACCAACCGTTGGCTCGTCCAATATAAGTACGTCGGGATTGCCTATAAGTGCCTGTGCAAAGCCTACACGCTGACGGTAGCCCTTTGAAAGATTTTTAATAAGGCGTCCTTTAACGTGGTCTATTTGTACAAGACGCATAACCTCGTCAATATGAGCGGTCTTGGGGAACTTTACTTTTTTAAGGTCGTAAATAAAGTTAAGGTATTCCTTAACCGTCATATCGATATAAAGCGGGGGGATTTCAGGCAGATATCCAATCCTCTTTTTAACATCTTCGGGATTGTCTATTACGTTAAACCCATCAACCGTAACGGTGCCCTGTGTTAATGAAAGGTAACCCGTAAGAATATTCATTATTGTGGATTTACCTGCACCGTTGGGACCCAAGAAACCTACAACCTCACCCTTGCTTATCGAAAAATTCACATTCTCAACTGCAAGGTATGTGCCGTAGCGTTTAGAAAGCCCTGTAACTTCTATCATCACTATTCCTCCTAAAAAATTCACTAATGATAATTTACCATATATTTTTCATTAATTTGTTAACTGCATATAAATATTACATACATAAATAATTATACATAATATACGGTGCATATTCAAGAAAAAAATTAAAGGGGCGAACAATGTTCGCCCCCGCAATGTAAAATATTAATACGAATTAATCCTACTTTTTAACCTCTACAACTCTTAAAACACCGTCATTTACCTTAAATAAAATTTCAAAACAGCAAAAATAAAAGCCGTATATACGTTCATTATCGTTTTGGTATGAGGGTCTAGGGTCGCTTTCTAGAACCTTTAAAAGCTCGGTTTGTTTATCGGCGGGTATAAGATTTAAAAGGTTTTCGGGAAATTCTACTATAAGCTCTCGGCTTTTCGTGTTTTCGGAAAACCCGCCTAAAGCCTCGGGTATGCAGTCTGCAAGCGGTAAATACGGCTTTATGTCATATATTGGTGTGCCGTCCATAAGGTCTGCACCGCTGACATAAATTATAGGCCCCTGTGGTGTAGAAAGCTCGATTTTTTCTATTTTTACCGCCGACATACCTATAGGGTTTGGTCTAAAGGGTGAGCGTGTAGCAAAAACGCCCATACGTTTATTACCGCCAAGCATAGGCGGACGCACTGTCGCAGACCATTCTTCTGCACCACCGCGTCGCTCTGCCACTGAAAACTGCCATAAAAGCCATATATGCGAAAAGCCCTCAATTCCGCGAAGAGCATCGGGATTACGGTATTTCTTTTCAAAAATAATTTTACCGCATATTTCACTAATAAGTCCGCTTTGCCTAGGTAAACCAAACTTGGTTGGAAAATCGGTTTTTATATGTGCTATTATTTTCATAAATCTACCTCTTCTTTTCGTTACTAAAATAATAGCAAAAAAAACGTTTATTTGCAATAAGTAAAAGATAATAACAAAAAAACGGACGGATTAGCGTGATACTCTTAATAGAGTATCACGCAACTCTATTCGCCTACGGCGAGTGATATTGCTTCGCAGTGATATTATGCTACGCATAGTGATATTGTCCTACGGACAGTTTATGGCGAATAGAATATCACGAAGCCTATAGGTTTCATATCACTTTCGCAAAGCGAAAATATCACGCTGACTTTAGTCAGCATATCACTTAACAGATAATAAAGAAAGAGAAGACTCGTTAATATACGAATCTTCTCTTTTCTGTTGTTAGTGGGTTTGGACTACTTTCCAACTGCATTTGTACATACAAATGCGATGCTGGTTCTTATTAGAAAATGAGTGCACTTTCAAATTCTCCGATAAGAACAACGCCCATTTCTCCGCCCGTTTTTGCCTAGGTTAAATGATTGGTATCAAACCGTTTTATTTAACAATTATCCTACCAACTTGTGAATTGCGATAAAGTCAAGAATATTGAAAATGCCATCGCCTGTAATATCTAAAGTATCATCTTTAGTCTGTACGCCTAAAAGCATCTTTTTAGCCTTAACCAAATCTTGTGCTGTAACGTCGCCGTCACCGTCGATGTCAGCCTTTAAGGTCAATTTGCCGTCAATCCACTTGTAATCCTCTGGAATTTCAATAGCGGTTGTGTCACCGTTAACTACAACGTCGTTAGTTTCAGCCTCAGCCTTAATCATAACGCCACCGTTTAAGGTATTGCCCTCACCTAAGGTAATGGTACCTGCGGTTTCACCAACACTCTTTGTAGTTGTATTGTTGGTTAATGCAAGTGCATAACCGCCTGTACATGTGCCGTTTGCATTATTTATAAGCACTTTTTCGCCCGTTAATGTTGCAGTTAAAGTAGAGCCTGTAACTGTAACGTCGGTATGCTTAACCTCAACTGCGGAAGCACCGCTTACAGCAGAATCAGTAATTGTTAAGCTGTTGCGGTTCTCGCCCCAAGAAGCGTTACCAGATAGGTAAATACCTGCATCAAAGTTATCTGTAATGGTAGAACCGTTAACAGTTACATTAACACCGTAATTGTTACCGTTGTGGTAAATACCGAAGTAGTTGCTTGTCATATCAACATTGTCAACAACTATAGTATTTGCGGCTGTGCCGTTACCGTTAGAACGGATACCAATGTAGCTTGATACTACTGTACCGTTTTGAACTTTAAGGGTTGCACCGTCGGTTAATACGAACAAGCCCTTTTCAACAGTACCGTTAATTGTATTGCCGTTTAGGTCAAATGTAAGTGCCTTGCCTTCAATTGCAATATCAGCTGTGTTAACGTCAGCAAGAAGTGTGATTATATCGCCGTCAACAGCTGCTGCTAGTGCATCTGCAAATACTTCGTACTTGTCGTCGCCTATTTGTGCAACATATTCTTTTGCAACTAAAACGCCGTCAACCCACTTGTAATCCTCTGGGATTTCGATAGCTGTTGTGTCACCAACAACTACAACATCGTTAGCTTCAGCCTCTGCCTTAACCATAACGCCGCCTGTAAGGGTGTTGCCCTCACCAATATTGATGGTACCTGTTGTTGCATCAGTGTTGTTGTAGGTATTGTTGGTTAATGCAAGTGCATAACCGCCTGTACATGTACCGTTTGAGTTATTAATAACAACGTAACTGCCTGTTGCGGTTAAAGTAGAGCCTTCAACTATAACGTCGGTATGCTTAACTTCTACTGCGGAAGCACCGCTTACAGTAGAATCAGTAATTGTTAAGCTGTTGCGGTTTTCGCCCCATGCTGCTCTACCTGATAGGTAAATACCTGCATCAAAGTTATCGGTAATGGTAGAACCGTTAACAGTTACATCAACACCGTAATTGTTACCGTTGTGGTAAATACCGAAGTAGTTACTTGTCATATCAACATTGTCAACAACTATAGTATTTGCGGCTGTGCCGTTACCGTTAGAACGGATACCAACGTAGCTTGATACTAATGTACCGTTCTGAACTGTAAGGGTTGCACCGTCGGTTAATACGAACAAGCCCTTTTCTACTGTACCGTTAATGGTGTTGCCGTTTAGGTCAAATGTAAGTGCCTTGCCTGCAATTTCAATGTCAGCTGTGTTGGCATCAGCCAAAAGTGTAATTGTGTCGCCGTCATTAGCTGCTGCTAGTGCATCTGCAAATACTTCGTACTTGTTGTCGCCTACTTTAGCTACATATACTATTGCGGTTAGAACGCCGTCAACCCACTTGTAACCCTCGGGAGCTTCAATAACGGTGTTTTCATCCTTTGCAACCAACTCGTCACTCTTTAGGTCTTCTACGCTCATAGTGTAGCCGTCGGCAAAGGTACAAGCAGTAAATGTTGTACCGCCCCATGGCTCTATAACGTCGCCCTTAGCACCGCCGTTAGTAACGAAGTTTACGTTTGTGAAATCCGCACTGGTTAAGCACTGTGTATAAGAAACCTTACCTGCCAAGGTAGAATTGCTTACCTTTAAGCCGTATGGATGTTCCATTAAAGTGCTTGATACGTTTATTGCACGGCAGCTGTTTACAATAGTAACATTGTCTACAACTACATCTGCAGTTAAAGCAACATTTTTAGGATAAACGTAAATACCGCGAGCCGCACCGTCAATAGTAATATTCTTAACAGTGATAGCACCTGTCGAGTAAATTGCTGCGGTTGTGCCGTCAGCAGTCTTGTCACCTAAAGCGGTAGCATCTAATGTAAAGTTGCCGCCGTCTAAAGTAACGCCAACAGGAAGATTTATCTGCTCATCTATAGCAACATCAGCTAAAAGTGTGATTGTGTCGCCGTCATTAGCTGCTGCAACTGCTTCTTCAAGGCTTGCATAGCCTACTTCACCGATTTTTGCTACATCTGGGGCAGAGCTTGCCTCACCGTAAAGCATCATATCATTAACCTTCGGATAATATGCGTATTGATGAACATATCCGCCCCAAGTATCGCCGCTGTGCATTGCAACGTGGTCGAACATAACAAGTATGTATCTAACCTTTTCTGCACCCTCAAGTGCTACCTTGTATTGCTCGCAAGCATTTGCGGTCGAAGCAATACCAACACGGTTGCTAAATATGCTACCGTCCATCTTGTTGCCTGCATATATACTAATGTTGTATATAGGTCTTAAAGAATCACCCTGATAAAGCTTTAGGGTATCAAGGTTATAGTAACCGCCTAAATCAAAGCCTATACCAACACGTCTTTCAAGAGGATTGGTAACATTAATATTCGTGCCTACCGCATTCTTATCGGTTAAAATTAATTGGTCAATAATCTGGTCGTTAGTAAGACCTAAACCTGATGTGTTACTAAAGGAAGCGTAATTTGCTGTAAGGTTGTTATAGGGATAACGTACCTCGTCATAAACGTCCTTAACAGTAGCATCATCATCGTCTTTCGGGTCTGTAGCAGCAGGGAGTGCTACCGCCAAATCGGTTGTATAAAGGTCGCCTATAACCTCTGTTTTTGTAAGTATATTCTCACGCTCAGTAACAGGAGCTTCTTCACCGTGAAGCACGATGTTATCTATACCGAACGGAATATAAGCATTCTTGTGATAACTGTTTTTTGTCCAATTCAAACTTACATGGTCAAATACAATTACAACATATCTGCCCGATGCACCCTCTTTAAAGGTTGTGCCTATTTCTGTGGTATCTCCGCCGCCTGTGGCTATCTTGTTTTCTTCGTTAAATATTGAAGCGTTAAAGACATCGCCTGCGTATACAGAATACCTATAAATATTACGGTCCTGGTCACAATCTGTGCTTTGTGTTAACTGTAACTTTTCAAGATTATAATTAGCACCTAAATCAAAGCCCAAGGCTGCACGGTGAATATTATAACCATAGGAACTTTCACTCGTAATAACTATTTTTTCGGTATTGCCCTTTTCAACAATAGCTTTTTTAATTACTTCATCATTTGAAGTATAGTTAGAAGGTCTCGTACCTGTAGTGCTGTTATTAAACCAGAATTCACTATAACTTGTGTTATCAAGGTTGACATCTTTAATATTCTTATAAACTAAATAGGGTTGCATTTCGTCCGGTGTAAGTCCTGCGGGAATTTCGGTATCCAACTCTATAGAATAAAGATTACCTACGGTAGTATCTTTAGCAGCTAGGTTTTCTCTCTTTGTGCCGTAAGCTGCTATATTTGTTATGTTTGCAAAATAAGAATACGGACAAACTGAACCATCATCAAATCTAGTCATATGGTCAAGAACAACTAGTACATATCTTACGTTTGTAGCACCCTCAAGGTCTATAGCCATATCCTTGTCGATTGTACTGCCGCCAACACCTACGCAGTTTTCAAATATTGTAGCGTCAAGGGTATTGCCTGCGTATACCGAGTATCTGTAAACTTTACGAACAGCAGGGTCAACATTGTTTAAATTTTGGGTAAGTACAAACTTATCTAATGTGTACTCATCACCTAAATCATAACCAATAGCATAGCGAGCTGTAAGCCCACCTATATCAAAACGGAACGGCTGTATGTTTGTGGTGTCTTCTAGCATATCAAAAGCCTGTGCTTTTGTAAGATTAACACCGTCAGCATCAAGTGTTTTTAATTCATATATATTTCTGCCTTCTTCGGTTCCGTTGAAACCTGAAACATATTTAATTGTGCCTGAAGTGGTGGATAAATTATCATAATTTAATTTGCTTATAACGGTTTCTAGTGTGTCGCCGTCAACTAAAGCATCTGCAAGGTTAATCTTGTACTCACCAACAACAGCGTTTTCGTTTGCAAGTACGTTTTCTACAGGTGCCTCTGTCTCTTCACCGTAAGCGGCAAAGCCTTTTATATAGCTTGCGTTATAATAATCTGGTGTCCATATATTATTCATACTTGGAGGCATAACAACATCAAGAACAACTACCAAATATTTTACAGCGTTAGCACCGTTTAGTGTAACTACCATTTCGTCTTCTTTATTGCTGCCGCCTGTACCTACAGGGTTTTGCCAGATGGAACCGTTAAGCTCATTACCTGCATAAACGGTAAATTTTTGTATGGCACGGTTACAACCACAAGAAGCATTTATGCTTTGTGTTAACTTAAAGGTGTCAACATTATAATAACCGCCTAGTCTGAATACAAAAGCTGTACGATGATTTGCAGCATCTGAAATCTGGAAACTATAAATGGTTTCATTACCTTCTTTAACCAAATCCCTCATAACATCCTCATCATACATACCTTCGCTGTATACACTTACATTTGTTGCGGATTCGGTTTCGGTTTTATGGGTATGTCTTGAAACGCTAGCAACATTAGAAGCTGGTTGTTGGGAATAGTTTTGATACAAAGACTCAGTCGGTGCCACGTTGGCAAGCTCAAAATGAGCGTCCGCAATTTGAGCATTTTGAGCATCACCGTCTACCAACCTTTGTGCCAAGGGAGCACGTGCAAAAGAAGCATAAGCTTTTTCGTCTTCGAGAATGTTAGTAGCAGTAGCTTCGGTTGTTTCTGCCGCAAATGCACCAAAAGGAATTGCTGTTATAAGCACCGCTGCGACGAGCAGTATGCTTAAAAGTTTTTTCGCATTTTTAAACATTAAATTTCCTCTTTTCATAAAAAATTTAGTGGACAAAAAAACCGTAAAGTCAAAACATTTATGCGGCGAGACGTAAAACCACACTTTTGCTTAAAACATTTACGGACCGTTGCGTTGTTTTGTGTTTTATCAACTTCTTTCTATTAGCAGAATTAGTACAACAGTTCCCCTTACTGTTGTACAATAGTTGCATAGTAATTTTAACACTTTGTCAAAAAAATTTCAACATTATTTTGCCGTTTCTACGATTTGCACAAAAAACACACATAAATATTGACGTAAAACTGAATTTTCAAGGTCGTTTTTTCGTTTGTTTTGACATTTTATGTTTAACGGGCGGTTTGTGTAACCTCTGTACACAATATTAAATATTGTAGGGGCGACCATTGTTCGCCCGAAAGAAATTAATTTAACAAAATACGGTATAATTGTAAAAACTGCTATAAAAAACATACCGACATTATACCCTGCAATAACCGTCGATAATTATGTAATAATGCCCGACCATATTCATTTATTGTTACAAATACATTCCGACATTGACGGACGACCATTGGTCGCCCCTACGATTGACAGGGTAATTAAACAAACAAAGGGTTATATTACAAAACAAATCGGATTTTCAATATGGCAAAAATCGTTTAACGACCATATAATACGCGGCGACAAGGATTATAATGGTTATAGCATGTCGAAATAGTGTTTATTATCACTATTTCGACAACAAATCTTTGATTTGTTACAAATTTTCAAAGAAAATTTGACAATGACCATTCGAATGAATATGGAGCAAAATTAAATTTTAGAAATTTAATTTTGCAAAAGCCGATAAAATCGGCTTGTCGAATCGCTTTTTAGCGTTTCGACATTCTATAATCATTATAAAGAAATATGGGAATATATTGAGAATAATCCTTTTAAATGATTTGGGCGAATTTTTTAAACGGGCGAACATTGTTCGCCCCCTACGTTAATTTGTTTTGTTTGTGGGGTTTATCGTTCTCCTATATGCCGCACAAATTTTAAAATTATTAAAAAATCCTTTACTTTTTTAAAAATATGTGCTATAATCGTCAAGCTGGTGTTTTATGCCGCATAAATTGTACTCGTTTTACACATCTATATAATATATGTATTGGCGAGTGCGTTACCGTATTCTGTGTTTTGGGCGACTGCCAAAAAATTTTTGGAACACTCATGGCCTTTGGCTCGGATTACGGCGGACAAATTATTTTAAAAGGAGTGAAAACAATGACAAACGAAGTAAAGCAGCAGGTTATGGCTGAGTATGCTACTCACGAGGGTGACACAGGTTCTCCCGAAGTGCAAATTGCTCTTCTTACAACCCGTATTAACGAGCTTAACGCTCACCTTGCTATCCACAAGAAAGACCACCATTCTCGCAGGGGTCTTTTAAAGATGGTTGGTCACAGAAGAAATCTTTTAGCTTACCTTCAGAAGAACGACATCGAAAGATACCGTTCTATAGTTAAGAGACTTGGTCTTCGTAAGTAATTTTTGGCTATTAAGGCAGACTAAAGCTTATTTGGTCTGCCTTAAAGTATAATTGGGAGAAACGGTTTTAGCGGTAAATCGAGAATTCAAAGCATTGAATTTTGGATTTATTGCTAAACTTAATTCTCCCGACAAACAATAAAAAAGAAAAGGAGAACTTAAAAATGTTTGAAAACTACAAGGTTTATGAAACAACCATTGCAGGCCGTCCCTTTAAGCTTGAGACAGGCAAAATGGCACAGCTTGCAAACGCCGCATTTTTGGCAACCTACGGTCAGACAAGTGTTCTTTGTACCGTAACTGCATCTGCAAAAGCCCGCGAGGGTGTTGATTTCTTCCCGTTATCTGTTGATTATGAGGAGAAAATGTACTCGGTAGGTCGTTTCCCCGGCTCATTTACTCGCCGCGAGGGCAGAGCTACCGACAAGGCAATATTAGCTTCACGCTGTATTGACCGTCCTATCCGTCCTTTATTCCCTAAGGATATGAGAAACGATTGCTCGGTTGTAGCTACCGTTATGTCGGTTGATCCCGACTGCTCACCCGAAATTACTGCCGCTATCGGTGTTTCTGCCGCTATAGCAGTATCCGATATTCCGTGGGATGGCCCGATTTCAAGCACAAACGTAGGTTTAGTTGACGGCGAAATCGTTATAAACCCGACTTTAGAGCAGAGAGCAAAAACCGACCTCAACTTGACCGTTTCTTCTACTGCTGACCTTGTTGCTATGATTGAGGCAGGCGGTAACGAAATCTCTGACGAATTAATGTTTGACTGCATTATGGCAGGTCACAAGGTTAACCAAGAGGTTGTAGCTTTTATCAACAGTATAGTTGCTGAAATCGGTAAAAAGAAATTCACATTTGAATCCTCTAACCCCGACCCCGAAATTATGGCAGATATTGAAGCTTTCTGCATTGAAGATGTTAAAAAGGCTCTTGATACAGACGACAAAAATGTTCGCGATGCCGCTTTACTACCTATATATAATGCAGTACACGAAAAGTACGACGCTCAGTTTGAGGGTTGTGAAGCTAAGCTTGACGAAATTATGTATTTAATTCAAAAACACGTTGTTCGCGATTGGCTTAAGAACGAACACAAGCGTGTTGACGGCAGAGGCATTGATGAAATCCGTCCTCTAGCCGCTCAGGTTGATTTACTCCCACGCGTACACGGCTCAGGTATGTTTACCCGCGGTCAGACACAGGTGTTGTCTGTTGCAACACTAGCACCTGTAAGTGAAGCACAAAAGCTTGACGGTCTTGACGAGGAAGTACAAAAGCGTTACATTCACCACTACAACTTCCCCTCCTATTCTGTAGGCGAAACAAAGCCATCTCGTGGCCCCGGCAGACGTGAAATCGGTCACGGCGCTTTGGCAGAAAAGGCTTTAGTTCCTGTAATTCCCAGCGTTGAGGAATTCCCCTATGCTATCCGCGTGGTTTCCGAAGTATTGTCCTCTAACGGCTCTACCTCACAGGGTTCTATCTGCGGCTCTACCTTGGCACTTATGGCTGCCGGTGTTCCGATTAAGGCTCCCGTTGCAGGTATCTCCTGCGGTCTTATCACAGGTGACGAGGGCGTTTACGGCGACTTTATGACCATGGTTGACATTCAAGGTCTTGAAGATTTCTACGGCGATATGGACTTTAAGGTTGCGGGTACTCACAAGGGTATCACCGCTATCCAGATGGACCTAAAGGTTCACGGTCTAACCCCCGAAATCATTAAAGAGGCTTTTGAGAAAACACACAAGGCTCGTATTCATATTCTTGACGAGGTTATGCTTAAAGCTATACCAGAACCCAGAGCAGAGCTTTCTGAATTTGCACCCAAGATGCTTACAACCGTTATCAATCCCGAGAAGATCGGCGATGTTATCGGCAAGCAAGGCAAGGTTATTCAGTCTATTCAAGAGCAGTGCGACTGTACAATCAATATCGAGGAAGACGGTCACGTTTATGTTTCCGGTCTTGATATTGAAAAAGCAAAGCAGGCTATAGGCATTGTTGAGCTTATTGCTAACGACCCCGAAATCGGTGCTGTATATAGCGGTAAGGTTACAAGACTTATGACCTTTGGTGCTTTTGTTGAAATCGCACCCGGTAAAGAGGGACTTGTTCACATTTCAAAGCTTGATGTTAAGCGTGTTGAAAAGGTTGAGGACGTTGTAACAGTTGGCGACCAGGTACTTGTAAAGGTAACCGAAATCGACGACCAAGGCAGAATTAATCTTTCCCGTCGCGACGCTTTAGTTGAGGTTAACGGTGCTGTTGTTGAGGAGGGTGCCGATGACGAGCAACCCCGCGACAGAAAGCCCCGTGACAGAAAAGGTTTTAAAAGACGCGATAAGTAATTTTTAATATTATCCACTGCGGTAAAACGCCGCAGTGGATTTTTCTTTTTAAATTGACATATCTTTTTTGTAAAGTTATAATAAATGTGATATAAATAGATAGTTTAAAGGAGTTTTTTAAATGCGACCACCCTCAATGCCTCCACCGCCCGGTATGCGTGGAATGCGGCCGTTAGGTCCCCGCGGTTTTTTAACCGAGGAGGAAAAACAAAACCGCCCAAAAGTATCGGCGGCACTGCTTAAAAGAATTGCAGGCTATTTAAAGCCTTATGTTTTTCAGTTTACTCTTGTTTTTATAGCACTGGCGGTATCTGCCGTTTTAGGCTTGTTTCCCGCCGCTATTACGGGTAGAATTGTAGACGAAATTATTTCCGATAACAGTTCTATAAAAACACTCGCCATTCTTTTGGTGCTTGCCTTTGTTGTGTTATCATTATCGCAAATTATAAGCGTGCTTGAACAGTACATAAATTCATGGATTTCACAAAAGATAATACAGGATATGCGAAACCAAATGTACGACCATCTCCAACAGATGTCGCACTCTTTTTTTACAAGCGAAAAACAGGGCGATATCATAACCCGTATGAACAGCGACATTAATGGCGTTAGCACCGTAATATCAGGCACACTCACATCGATAGTTAGCAATATATTGACTATTGCGACCTCTGTTTTTTATCTTTTTTATACCGATTGGCGTTTGGCAATTGTGGGAATTATTATAATTCCTGTGTTAATTTTACCAACAAAAGCGGTAGGCAAAAAACGCTGGGAGCTTTTGAGTGAGGCTCAAGAAAAACAGGACGTTATGAATCAGCACGTTGACGAAACGCTATCGGTCAGTGGCTCAATGCTTGTAAAGCTTTTCACACGCGAAAAGGCAGAACTTAAAAAATTCAAAGAAATAAACTCTGACGTTACAAGCATTACAATTAAAGAACATCGTGCGGGCAGTTGGTTCCACGTGTTTCTTGGTATGTTTATTCAAATAGCCCCCTTACTTATATACTTTGCGGGCGGATTTTTAATTATCAGCCGCACCGATTCCTCGCTTACAGTAGGTGATATTACAATTGTTGTATCGCTAGTAAACAGACTGTATCAGCCTGTACGTATGCTGCTTAATTTAGAGGTTGATTTTGTAAGGTCGCTAGCACTTTTTACCCGTATTTTTGAATACCTTGACCGACCGCTTGAGGTGACAAGTCCCAAAAATCCGCTTTGCCCCGACCTTAGTGACAGCAGTATAGAATTTAAAGACGTACACTTTTCCTATGGCAGAGGCAAGGAGGTTTTGTCGGGCGTCAGCTTCCGCGTACCCAACGGCAAGATGCACGCCATTGTTGGCTCGTCGGGTGCAGGCAAATCCACCATTATAGGTATGATTCCCCGTCTTTATGACGTAAAGTCGGGTAGTGTTTCGGTAGCAAATATAGACGTTCGTCAATATGACCTTTCCTATCTTCGCCAAAACATAGGTCTTGTAACACAGGACACCTATTTGTTTAACGGTACGGTGCTTGAAAACCTTTTATATGCCAAGGAAAACGCCACTATGGAGGAAATTGACGCCGCCTGCAAAACTGCAAATATTTATGATTTTATTATGTCGCTTCCCGAAAAATACGATACGGTAGTCGGCAACCGCGGACTTAAGCTTTCAGGCGGTGAAAAACAGCGTATATCTATTGCACGTGTTGTACTTAAAAACCCTAAAATTTTAATTTTGGACGAGGCAACCTCATCGCTTGATTCAATTTCGGAAAATCTTATACAAACCGCACTTGAAAAGGTTATGAAAAACCGCACCTGCCTTGTAATTGCCCACCGTCTTTCAACCGTGCTTGCGGCGGACAATATTATGGTTATAGAAAACGGTGTTGTTTCGGAATGCGGAACTCACGACGAATTGCTCGATAAGAGCGAGCATTACAAAGAGCTTTACGAAACACAGTTCCGTAGAGTTCTTGAACACGAAATACAGAGTCATTTAGCACATAATCCGCAAGAAAACCTTAAAAATTAAAATTTGATTGACTAATTTTAACTTGTATATTAAAATGGTGTTAGCAAATAGTATAAAGGAGAAAATTTATGAGTGACAATATAAAAAATGAGGAATATAATCCCGATATAGTAACCCTTTCTGACGACAACGGTAAGGAATATACCTTTGAGGTGCTTGATGCCATTGAAACCGACACAGGTAGATATCTTGCTATGTTGCCGATTTATGACGACCCTAAAAAGACACTCGAAGAAAGCGGCGAGCTTGTAATTGTACGTGTTGACGAGGAGGACGGCGAGGAATATTTCTCTGAAATAGAGGACGATGACGAGTATGAAACTATTGCCGACGCCTTTGTTGACAGACTTGAAAATTTCTTTGAGATAGAGGAAAATTAAGTAGTATAATCGGTCGGCTTTGCCGACACCTTACCTGTTCACTTTTCACTATTAACTATTAACTATTAACTGTTAATTGTCCTGCCCTGTTCGCGAATTGTGACTTTTATAACCCTACAACCTATTTCTTGGGGTCACAGCTCGTACAGTGGGTATGCAGACCTCCCGCGGCGGTGCCGAGTTCGGAAGAAGGGAGCTCGAAGCTGTACGGCAGACACCCACCTGCTTTTTTGCAGGTTATCTTAAGCACGCTACGGCAGGGTGGGCGTAGAATATGATCAACACGCGGCAAAGGGGAAATTTCACCTTTGCCGCTATGGTTTTTCGCCTTGCAATTAGTCTTTTAAACCGCAATATCGCATAGTATGTTTTGGGTGATAGTATGAATACTCTCAACAACATTACCGGTGCCTTGTCGGTTTTAATGATTTTTGTTTTTGGTGTGTATTTAAGCTTTAAAACAAAATTTTTTCAATTTTTAGGGCTTAAAAACGCCTTTAAAACCTTAATTAAAGATTTGTTTTCTCACAAAAATTCAACCAACGGCGTAAGCTCTAAGGGAGCTATGTGTACCGCTCTTGCCGCTACTATCGGTACAGGCAATATTGTGGGTGTTTCGGGTGCTATTGCACTTTGCGGTGCAGGTGTGGTATTTTGGCTAGTGGTTTCCTCGGCTTTTGCTATGATTATTAAATACACCGAAATATATATTGCGGTCTACTTTAAAAAAAGTATGCAAAACGGCTTTGTGGGCGGAACTATGTATGCCGTAAAATACGGATTACCTAAACGCTTTTTACCTTTGGGCGTGTGTTTTTCGGCTCTTTTGCTTTTGGCTTCTTTAGGTACAGGCAATTTAATTCAGATAAACACCAGCCTTTCGGGACTTTTAAATATTTTCCCGAAGAATTTTAAATTTTCTTTAGAAGTTTCGGTCTGCTTTTCTCTTATAACTGCTGTTTTTATAGGCTTTTTACTTTTAAGCGGAATAGACAGTGTTGCTAAAACCTGTGAAAAAACAATTCCCTTTTTACTTTTGTTTTATACTGCCTCTAGTCTGGCGGTTATTTTACTTAATTTTGACCGTTTACCGCAGGTGCTTGCTATGATTTTAGAGGGTGCATTTACCCCAAAAGCTGTAACGGGCGGTGCGGTCACTTCTCTTTTTTTAACCCTCAAAACCGGAATAGTAAGAGGCATAGTTTCAAACGAAGCGGGTATGGGCAGTGCAACAGTTGCCCACGCTGTAAGCAATAACAAAAACCCTAAAACCGAGGGCGAGCTTGGAATTGCGGAGGTTTTTATAGACACCGCCGTTTGTCTGCTTACCGCACTTGTTATTCTTTTGGGTAATAAAGAAATAACCTACGGCACCGATACAGGACTTTTATTAGCGTTAAGCGGATTCGAGAACACCTTTGGTGCAATATCCAAGTATATACTAGCCATCTTTTTAATGCTTTTCGGTATCTCGTCGGTGCTTGGATGGGGAGCCTACGGCACGGTGGCCGCCGAATTTCTATACGGTAAAACAGGCGGACTAGTATATAAATTTTTATTTTCTGCCGCATGTGTGTTATGCCCGCTCATTTCGGTAGATAAAATTTGGTCTTTTTCCGAAATTTTAAATTCTATTATGTCAATCCCCAATGTAATTGCCGTCTTTTTGCTTTTTAAAGGCTTTAAAAACATAACAAAATAGGTGAAGTTTATGAAAAATGATAGAATAAAACAGTTATGCTTATCACTAAACGAAGACGAGGGATTTCTTATAACCTCTGACATCTCGCGACAATATATTACGGGGTTTAAATCGTCGGCGGGTGTTGTTCTTATAACAAATAAGGGCAGTTTTTCTTTTTTTGATTTCCGCTATTTTGAAAAGGCTAGTTCTACCGTCACTAATACAGAGGTAATACTAGCTAAAAAGACCTTTTCTCAGATAAAGGAAAAGCTACTAGAGCTTGGTATTAAAAAACTGTTTTGCGAAACCTCAACCGTAAGTATAGAAGAGCATAAGGCTTTTTGTGAAAAGCTTTCGCCAATAGAAATAAGCCTTGATTCTAAAATGGACAAGTCACTTTTGGCACTTCGCAAAATTAAGACCAAAAACGAAATAGAGCTTATAAAATCGGCACAAAGCATAACCGATAAAGCCTTTAGCCATATTTTAAATTTCATTAAAGAGGGTAAAACCGAGCGTGAAATAGCTTTAGAGCTTGAGTTTTTTATGCGGCGTGAGGGTAGCGACGGCGTCGCATTTGATACCATTGCGGTTTCGGGCAAAAACTCCTCACTTCCGCACGGTGTACCGACCGATAAACAGATAAAAAAAGGGGATTTTATAACCCTTGACTTCGGGGCGTGTGTCCAAGGTTACTGCTCGGATATGACAAGAACGGTAGCCGTAGGACATATCACCGATGAACAACAAGAGGTTTACCAAACGGTGCTTGACGCCCAGCTAAAAGGTCTTGATACTATAAAAGCCGGACTTCTAGGCTCTGCAGTAGATGCCGCCGCCCGAAAAATAATCGCTGATAAGGGTTACGGTAAATATTTCGGTCATGCTTTAGGTCACAGTTTAGGACTTGAAATTCACGAGGCTCCCTCTTGCAGTCCTTCTTGTAACGAGGTTTTGCAAAGCGGTATGCTTATGACGGTAGAGCCTGGAATTTATATTCCTGAGCGTTTCGGTGTTCGTATTGAGGATATGGTTTTAATAACCGAAAATGGTGCCGAAAACTTCACTCACAGTCCAAAACAGCTTATTTTGCTATAAAAAAACAAAAAAATTCAAGAAAATAATTGATTTATCAATATGTGATGATTATAATAATATTATTAATATAATTATTAACTAATAAAAACGGGGGAAACAAAATGGATTCTAATAAAAGACCGGAAAATATGGCAAGAATCAAAACCAAAGAATTAGCTGACGCTTTTATTGCAGAACAGGTAGCTGCCGTCAGAAAACAGGTGGGCGATAAAAAGGTGCTTTTGGCTTTGTCAGGCGGTGTTGACAGCTCTGTTGTAGCCGCACTTCTCATTAAAGCCATTGGAAAACAGCTTGTTTGTGTACACGTTAATCACGGTCTTATGCGTAAGGGCGAGAGCGAGCAGGTTATCGAAGTTTTCGGCAAAGAGCTAGATGCTAACCTTATATATGTTGACGCTACCGACCGTTTCTTAGGTCTTTTAGAGGGTGTTTCTGCCCCCGAACAAAAGCGTAAAATCATTGGCGGTGAGTTTATTAAGGTCTTTGACGAAGAGGCTAGCAAATTAGAGGGTATTTCTTTCTTGGCACAGGGTACAATTTACCCCGATATACTTGAATCTGACGGTGTAAAGGCACACCATAATGTTGGCGGTCTGCCCGAAGATATGCAGTTCGAGTTGGTTGAGCCTGTAAAGCTTCTTTATAAAGATGAGGTACGTGTTGTTGGTGAGGCATTAGGTCTTCCTCACGGAATGGTTTACCGTCAGCCATTCCCAGGCCCCGGTCTTGGTGTTCGTTGCCTTGGTGCTATTACCAGAGATAGACTTCACGCTCTTCGCGAAGCAGACGCAATTCTTCGTGAGGAATTTGATAAAAACGGCCTTGCAGGTAAGGTTTGGCAGTACTTTATTGCAGTACCCGATATGAAGAGCGTAGGCGTTCGTGACGATAAGCGTTATGAGGGTTGGCCGGCAATCATTCGTGCGGTAAACACAACCGACGCTATGACCGCCACAATCGAGGAAATCCCCTATGCACTTCTTCATCGCATCACCGACCGCATCACCCACGAGGTAGAGGGAATAAACCGCGTACTCTTAGACCTGACACCTAAGCCCATCGGCACAATTGAGTGGGAATAGTAGTCACATCCCCGAAAACCCTTATTTTACAAGGGTTTTCGGGTTTCTTTTTTTGCCGAAGTACACGAAAAGTACACGGCAGGTACATAAGAAACCTTATGCG
>SVPV01000014.1 GCA_015065725.1 Oscillospiraceae bacterium | reverse complement strand
TTTCTCTCAAGAATTGTCGGGTCCTTATTATTGTCGTTGTTTAATTTTCAAGGTCCGTTTCGCACTCCTTTTCTCAAGGGTGCCCGATTATAATACCACACCAAACCCCGTTTGTCAACACTTTTTTCAGTTTTTTTGAAAAATTTTTTTGTTTGGTATTTTATGCTATTTCACATACTTTTATGTTGATTTTTTATGTTATTTATACATAAAAATTGCGTTTTAATCCTCGACTGCCTTTTATTATATATGTATATATACTTTTGTATTGCTATATTATATGTATATAATAAGCGGACTGCATTTCTGCAATCCGCTTTACTTTAATTAGTATGTAGAAATTAAACTTCAGATGTACAATGGGGGCAACGTGTAGCCTCAATGCTTATCTCACTCTTACAATAAGGGCAAACCTTTGTAGTAACGGGAGCAGGTGCTTCCTCTTTCTTTCTGTGGAAAAGGTTGATAACCTTTATGAGTGCAAAGAGTGCGGCAGCCACAATAAAGAAATTAATTACTGCCATAATAAATGCACCGTAGCGGATTTGTGCATCAAAAATCTGGATAACCAAATTTGAAAAATCTTTACGGAATATTATGCCTATTATCGGTGAAATTAAATCGTTAACTACAGAGTCGACGATTGCCTTAAAGGCAGCACCGATGATAACACCGACAGCCATATCCACTACATTACCACGATTAATAAACGCTTTAAATTCTTCTAGAAACTTTTTCATATCGCACCTCTTAAAATTATTTAGCAAAGCACATTAGCTTAACTTATGTAACAATAATAGCAAAAAGGAAACAGGATTTCAAGAAATATTTAAAAAAATTGTTGACAAAAGTAAAAAAGTGGTGTATTATACAACTGTACTAACTGATATAGTACAGTTAGTTTTTTGAGAGGAGTTGATGCTATGCTGCAAATAGATTATAAAAGCGGTATTTCTATTTGCGACCAAATTGTCAATGGATTTATACGTCTTATAGCGATTGGCGTTTTAAAAACTGATGACGCCCTGCCGTCAGTCAGACAAATGGCACTAAAACTGTCGGTAAATCCCAACACGATTCAAAAGGCGTACACATTGCTTGAAGAAAGAGGAGTAATATATTCTGTAAAGGGCAAAGGCTCTTTTGTTGCAAACGGTGATAATACCAAATCTGCTATTTTTAATAATGAGCAAGAAAAATTAAAGCAAGTTTTATCATCCGCTAAAAGCGTAGGGTATCCAAAGGAAGAAATCCTTGCTTTAATCGATGAAATATACGGGAAAGAGAGGGACCTATAATGATAACAGGTACAAATTTAACCAAGAAATTTGACGAAAAAACCGCCTTAAACAGCGTAAATTTCAAACTTTTAAAAGGCAGCATTTACGGTCTTGTAGGCTCAAACGGTTCGGGTAAGTCTACCCTGCTTCGTTTGATTGCAGGCGTTTACCGTGCCGACGGCGGCAGTATTGAAATTGACGGTGAGGATTGCTTTGACAATGTAATCGCAAAAGAGAAAATTGCATTTTTAGGTGATACACCTTATTTTTTACCTCAATCAAATTTAGTTGAGATGAAAAAATTCTATAAATCACTTTATAAAAATTTTGACGAAGAAACTTTTGAACATTTATTAACGGTTTTCCCACTTGACAAAACCGCCCGCATTTCAACAATGTCAAAGGGTATGCAACGTCAAGCAGCACTGATACTTGCAATGTCAACAAAACCGGAATATCTGCTTTTAGACGAGGCATTTGACGGACTTGATGTTGTAATGCGTAGAGTGCTTGCGAACATAATTATAGACGGCGTCGAAAAAGATAAGCTTACTGTAGTTATTGCGTCCCATAACCTTCGCGAGCTAGAAGATATAGTTGACCACATAATACTTATTCATAACGGCGATATGTTGTTTAACGATAACACCGAAAATATTAAAGGCAGAATTCATAAAATCCAAGTTGCCTTTGACCGAGTGCCAGATACATCGGTATTCGACCAACTTGATGTTATGAAAATTGAAAAAACAGGCTCTCTTTTACAGATGATTGTTCGTGGCGACCAAGAAGAGATTATGAAATATATAAAGAATCTTTTGCCCGTGTTTGCCGAGTGTATAGAGCCGTCTATTGAAGAAATATTCTTATATGAATTGGAGGTCATCGGATATGACGTTAAAAACATTCTCCAATAAAAACAGTACATTAGGTCTTTTCCTTTTTACCTTAAGGCAGAATTTAGGTCTTATAATACTTTCGGTTATAGGTATGCTTCTTGTATGCCCAGGCTATGTTTTAATAGAACTTAACGAATATTACGACCGCCTAAGCAAAGAATTTTACGAGCTTAATAATGTGTTGCTGACCTTCGGTATAGCCGCCTGTATTGTTGGAGCTATAGGTGTGGTAGTATACAATATTATTAATTTTATGTATCTGTACAGTAAAAAGTCGAGTGATGTTTTTCACGCGGTGCCACTAACCAGAACCGAGCTTCTGCTTTCACGCTCTCTTGCAGGTTTGGTATCTACACTTATCCCGCTTATTATAGGATACATTTCATTGGCTCTTATAGCAGTATTTACACCTTGGATAATTGCAGATTTAGAAATTTTAGCAATACTGTTTATGTATAACATTTTTATAATGTTAATAGCTTTCAGTTTGTCGCTTGTCTTTCTTGTTTGTGCAGGCTCGGTTTTTGACTTTGCATTATCAATCGGCATTATAAACATCGGTCTTTTACTTCTTCCGCACATTATATCGGTTTTTGCAGAGGAATTTTTATTCGGCTACACCTATTCGGTTGTGGAAAATATTATGAAATGTTTTTCGCCGATATACTACTATATTTTCACTGTGGCCGATTTTACAAACAGAGCATCCACCTACGAAAGAGGATACTCACTCACCCGACCGCCATTATTCAACTCTAACGAGATAACTGCAATAATAGTAACGGTTGTGCTTGTAGCGTTATTCATCGGTGCCGCAATTTTACTTTACAAACGCAGAAACGCCGAAAAGGCAGGAACTGCTTATGCTTTTAAATTTATATATGTAATATCAAACCTATTACTTTCATTTGAGGTAGGCTTTGGTGTGGGCGTAATTTTCTCCGATTTAAATCTTGCTAGTCCTGCTTTTTGGATATTTACGGTAGCGGGTGCACTTATAGCGTCGGTAGCCTTTGGTGCAATAAGCGAACGCGGTTTTAAGGAATACAAAAAATCTCTTATTGTAGGCGGTGTTTCTGCCGCAGCAGTGTTATTGCTCACTACTTGCTATGCTTTAGATATTACAGGCTTTGAAACACGAATTCCTCAAAACGATAAAATTTTGACCGTTGAAGCCAATATTCAGGGCTTTACAGTTGAGCTTACAGGCGATGATGTAAAATATGTAACCAACCTCCACAAAAAGATAACTGAGGAATATGATATAGCACATCACGAAATGCAACAAAAAGACAAGGATTACCATATCTCACATGCAAATCTTATTTACAAAATGAAGAACGGCACAACAATCAAGCGTAGTTATTACAGCTTCCCGACAGAATATTTTGCCGAGGATATGCTTAAAGTCTGCAAATTTGAAGATGTAGATTCGGTTATAACACAGGTAAAGGCAGAAAAACCGAAAACCGCACAGCTTAGCGGTCACATTGGTGAGGGGGCATATTTTGAATATTCCATTACACGTGACGACTTTATAAATCTGCTCGAAGTATATAATAGAGCCAACGATAAAATGGATAAATCTATATTCACAAGAAACTCCAATCTTTATATAGGTTGGGAAAGCGAATTTTACGGTGGTTCTGACCATATTGACGGCTACTTTGACTTCTGTGTAGGCGATAATTACACTGAGTTTTTTGAGGTCATAGAAGAAATAATGGAAAAATACCAAAACCTTGTAGACGAAGATTACGGAAAATACGAAGATTAATAAAAGCATATTTCCGAAACCCCGCTCGCTATATATGCGAGTGGGGTTTCTTTTTTATGCATAAGCATTTACTTTTTATACCTTCAAACCCACAAAAATTAGTGTTTCGTAGGACGGTGGGCTTGTCTCCCACCGTTTTATTTATGCGAAACTCGGCGGCAGGAGTAAACCCCTGCCCTACAATTTTAAAAATATTAATATAGAATTGATTTATCCGTCAAAACATATTAACGCGATGGAATTAAGCTTACTTCCACCGCGTTATTTGTTTTGTCTATTTACTTATTTTCTTTTGCATACTTATGTAATCAAGTATATTCACCACGCCGTCAGAGTTCACGTCGGCAGCAAGGTTTGTCTGTCCGTCAAGTAATAACAATCTCTTTTTAAGCCAAACCAAATCCTCGGCTACAGGATTTTCTATTATGTTTCTGCCGTTTGTGAAAACCGTTGTCGTTTCGTTAGCAAAAACGGCTATACCATCAATATTTTTTGGTCTGTGGTAAAGTGTATAATACTCACCGTCAAGCACCTCAAAAAAGTTACTGTCCTGCCAAGTTTTACCGTCATAGCTATACTCATACCCCTCAGTATATACAATCTTCAAGGTATCAAAACCGACAAAAACTTTTGGTGCAGATATAACCGAAATCTTTGTAGCGGCACTTGTAGGCGACTCTAAATCACTGCCGTTTGCCATTTTTCTTTGATAGAAGCAAAGTATTTTATCAAACGGTACCGTTAAAAAGACATTGCTTTCTTGCCATACTTTGCCATCCATACTGTATTGATAACCGTCAATTTTTGTAAGTGTTACCTTTTGTCCGTCAACGCTTTCTACTGTTGGTGCAGTGGGTGCTAAAAGTGTAGTAACTATTAAAGCCTCACTTTTAGCCGACGGTGCATAAACGCCATCTGCTATACGCTGATAAAGATTATAGGTGGTCCCCGCATTTAAATCTTCAAAAACACCGCTTTGTTGCCAATTTATACCATCTATACTGTATTCGTATCCCTCAACCGTTTGAAGTATAACACTGTAGCCCGAACGGTAAAGTAACTCTGGTGCTTTTGGGGTTTCTGGGTTTTGCGGTTTTATAAATGTAATACTGTTTTCCCTTGCATATTCCTCAACCGACGAGCCACCCTTTGCATGAATCACGACATCGGTACCCGTTTTAAACACACGCTTACCAAAGGTCATATCAGGGTTGTTTACAATTACATTTTCCAAGTTTTCAAGACTGTAAAAATTAAAGTTGCCAATATTTGTAACTGTTTCCGCAATTTCTACGGTGGTTATTTCGGCAGAATAATCATACCAAGGTGTAGCGGTTGCAACCGTATATCCGTCAGTTGCCCCTGTTCCTCCAATTTTTAATGTACCGTTATTAGTTATTTTCCAATTTATATTGCTACCGCAAGTACCGCCGTGAATTCCAGTATCAACAGTAATAACACTAGGCTTGGCAGCCGTAACATTTATATTATAAGTGTTGGTAAATCCACTTTCGGCTTTTACAGTAATTATTATATTATTTTCACCCGCATTTATAGCAGTTTTCGTCTCAGAAATAATTGAAGCCTTGTCAGGAAGTTCAACATAAATTGTTGTATCACCAGAAACATTTAGCGAATAGCTTTGGTTAAACATACTAAATTCGGGTGATAACCCCCCGACATTCATTTGTGTTAAATAATAGTTATTGTATCTGTTATCGTATCTTTCAGCTTTGGTTGCAACCTCATTTGGAATAGAGGTATAAACCGGTATATTAAATACAAGCGGAGCTTCATAATTAGTAGCGTATGCCGTAGACATATTCTGTGCCTTATTATATGCCGCATAAATAGCCGACTCGTACTGATGATTATAGTTTTGGTTTAAAACATTAAACGCCATATAGTAGTAGGTATGTTGCCTGTTCTCTATATATCCGTCGGCTAGCTTTTTTGCACCGCCTATTATTGATGCGGCACGCGAATTCCAACCCTCTGACTTTGCAGTAGTAAGTCCATTTCTTATTATAACATCATTTCCAACACCGAAAGCACCCCAGTTAAAGAAGTTATAATAACCCTCAAAACCTGGGTAATTACCGGATATAAGTGAAGAGGTACCGTCGCCCTGTTCTACAATGATTTTTGATGCAATAATATACGGACTAACACCCGACTCTTTAGCCGCTAACATTATAACCTTACTGTATGAGCCGCCGCACTCTACGTCATATTGACTGTTTGGATTGGGTGTATAATTGTTAACAAGAAAGGTTCCTGCAATGATTTTTGAAAGACCAGCTTCGGTGTGATTAACGGTATCATAAGACTGATTTAAAAACATATATACCGAGCTTCTGTTAAGGAAATTTCTCGGGTCCATATAATACGCCACTACTTCTCTTGAAGCAGCAACCCATCTGTCACTGTCGTAGATTTTCCACTTGTCCGTCTGCCAATTATATGCTTCCCCTCTAAGCGAACGCCAAGCTATTCCTTGACTGAGTTCAACATACTTTCTATAATTCAAGTATTGCTCATCTACAGCTTTATCGAAAGTAAAATCAATATTATCTGCAACAAACTTCCAATTAGGGTACATTTCGTGAAGCTCGCGAAGTGCTTGGTGATAGCTTTCGGGGAAAGCTTTAAGCTGTTCTTCAAATGTAGCATTTGATTCGGGCGTGGGTGTTGACGGCGGTGTGTTTATAGCAAACCACTCCGGGTGCCCGTACAGCCAACCCGTTATACTGCCATACTGTATCTTATACCATAAATATTCCATACCCTGCACTTGTGCCGTTTCGCCAAGCAAAGTTACATTATCAAAACTTACTTTACCAAGACTAACAGCTACAGGCGATGGCTCGGTACGAATATTAACATAATCACCGTTTATGTATGCGGTTTGCAAATTTTCAGCTTCAACTGTTGAAGCACCTATTATTGTCGTAAATACCAATAATACTGTAAGCACTAATGACAATAGCTTTTTCATAAATTTGATCCCCTTTTAAAATAAAAAAGTGTGCAAGCAGAGCCTGCACACGAAAAATGCAAACTCACTATGCTGCGACACATTTGTCTTTGAATAACTACCATATAGGAGCACAAAAACAGGAGTGCATTTTTACCGTAGTAAAATGCTCCCAATTAAAAGTAATTATTCAAACGTGTCGCAAACATATTCTACCACCGAACAAACAAAAATGCAATAAAAATTAATATTTTAACATTGTAGGGAACGACCTATGTGTTGTTCCACATAAAATCGGACGTACACACAGGTCGTTCCCTACAAAACACCAATTGTTGTTTTATTCATCAAGAGCTATAATATCGTCAAGGCTTTCACGCTTAACGGCTATATATTCGTTATCCTTTGTAAGCATTACTACGGGCGGTCTTGGTACTCTGTTATAATTTGATGCCATTGAATAGTTATAAGCACCCGTTGTAAGAACCGCGAGGATATCTCCTCTTCGAGCTTTTGCAATCGGTATATCCTCACCTATAAGGTCGCCCGATTCACAGCATCTGCCAGCAATTACCGCTTTTACGTCTGCCTCTTTATCGGCGTTGGTTGCGTTTATAACGGTATACTTTGACTCATAGAGTGTGTAACGCGGATTATCGGTCATACCTCCGTCCACCGAAACATAGGTTTTATAGTTCGGTATCTCTTTAACCGAGCCTACTGTATAAAGAGTGATGCCACTATCTGCAACAAGACTTCTGCCCGGCTCCATCATAATTTTAGGCACCGGTATTTGAAGTTTTTTGGATACCTCGTTCACCTTATCGGCAACCTCTTTAATTTTCGAACGATAGTCAATCACGGGGTCTGACTCAACATATCTTACACCAAAGCCACCGCCCAAATTCAAGGATTTTGCCATATATCCCGTTTGTTCGTTTACCTCTTTTATAAATTCAAGCATAATTTCCGCCGAATTGCAAAAAGGTTTTGAATCAAACACCTGCGAGCCGACATGACAGTGAAAGCCTGAAAGCTTTATGTTATTTAAGGTTAAAATTTCTTTTACAGCCGCCAAAGCCTGACCTGTTTTAATTGCAATACCAAACTTTGAGTCAACCGAGCCGGTTGCTATTTTTTTATGTGTATGCGGGTCAATATCGGGGGTTACACGCAAAAATATAGGTTGTATTATTTCCTTTTGTTTTGCAATAGCGTCAATAGCATAAATTTCGTCAAGACTGTCTGCTACAAAATGACCTATACCCTGCTCTATAGCAAAGGAAATGTCAGCATCTGTCTTATTGTTGCCGTGATAAAAGCAATTTTTAGCCGAAACCCCTGCCTTTACCGCAGTATAAAGCTCACCTACAGACACAACATCAACATTTATACCCTCTTCTGCTACAATCCTGTAAATCTGTTTACAGGAAAAAGCTTTAGACGCGTATTCGGGAACAGAGCCTTCGGGGAAAAAATCCTCAAAAGCCTTTTTGTATACCCTGATTCTATCTCTGATTTTTTCCTCATCCATAAGATAAAGCGGTGTACCGTATTTCTGGGCTAATGCCACCGTATCGCGTCCCACAAAACAGAGGTGACCGTTTGCGGCGACATTTAAATTATCGTGAATCATAAAAACTCCAACAAAAAATTATTAAAATTAGAACTTAATGCCTGCTTTACGCATTTCCTCAAAAAGAACAGCCTTATGCGGTTCCTCCATAACAGTAAGGGGCAAACGTAAATACTCCTCGCAGAAGCCCATTGCTGCCATTGCCGATTTTGCAGGAATTGGGTTAACCTCACTAAAGAGTGCAGATATTAAAGGCAACATTTTAAGCTGAATTTCAGCAGCCCCCTTAACGTCACCCGCAAAAAATTTGCGGCAGATATCACAAGTAAGCTTAGGCAGTGGGTTTGAAAGCACAGATATGCAACCCTTACCGCCAAGTGATAATATAGGTACTATTTGGTCGTCGTTGCCCGAATAAACGTCCATATTATCCCCAACTAGAGAAATAGTTTCGGCAATAGCAGAAATATTGCCCGAAGCCTCCTTAACAGCAGAAATGTTGGGGTGAGCCGACAGTTCATAAAGGGTATTCGGTGTCATATTAACCCCTGTTCTTGAGGGTACATTATATAATATGACAGGTGCCGAAGCTACGTCAGCCAATAAAGAAAAAGATTTTACAAGTCCCTTTTGGGTAGCTTTATTATAATAAGGTGTAACTAAAAGCACACCGTCAACGCCAACCTCACAAGCGTATTTTGTAAGCTCTTCAGCATAGGCAGTATCGTTTGAGCCTGTACCTGCTATAATAGGTGTCCTGCCTGCCGCTCTTTCTACTGCAAATTTAATTGCCGCCTTATGCTCATCATCAGTAAGTGTAGATGCTTCACCTGTAGTGCCGCAAACAACAAGACCGTCAATACCCTCATCAATCTGCCAATCAATTAGTTTACCAAACGCATCATAATCAATACCGTCTTTGGTTAGCGGTGTTACAAGTGCAGTTGCAATTCCCTCAAATACTGTTTTTTTCATAAATAATAACCTCCAATAAAAAATAGCCGATAGAAATCGGCTACCAAAATCAGAAAACGGCAATACAC
Organism: Oscillospiraceae bacterium; assembly: GCA_015065725.1. Classification (GTDB taxonomy): domain Bacteria; phylum Bacillota; class Clostridia; order Oscillospirales; family Acutalibacteraceae; genus UBA737. Next base: position 43,119 of record SVPV01000014.1, on the reverse strand, counting down.
ATACTATTGCCCTAATATCTTTCCGGTTTTGATAGCACTCCGCAAAAATGCGACAGTGAAACGGATATTATTCCGTTCCCCCAGCATACCCAATGCCTTGGATAAACTTCGGCGACTGTACCTTTCACACCCTGCATCGCCCCGCCGGACTTTATCGCACCGTGCTACTAATTACAAACCGCACCTCTATCAAGTTTAAAATATATTAACATACTTTTCTTTATTTGTCAATGAGTATTTTAAGTAAATTTGAAGGCTGCTCCACCTTATGTGAAGCAGCCTCTAAAATTTATTGTGCTTGCTCAGGATAAACTATTTTTTCAACCTTAAACTGTCCTGTTGCATACTTATTTTCTTGAAGTTTTAAAGTTTTTGCAAACTTCTCAATATCCTTATCATACTCATCGCCTTTAATTAAGTGACGAACGGTAACATCAAGATTATCCAAATAGTATGGGTCTGCCTTAATATCCTTTTTAACAAAGAGTATAATACCTGCATTATCTTCAAGTTCAACCAACTTAACTTCGCCGATTGCCATAGCCTTTACGGTCTCGAACTGTTCGGAAGAATAGCTTGTATCCTCACTACCTATAATAGAGGCATATTCGTCTAAAGGCTCAAGTTCCTTTTCATCCTCTTTGTCAGCATCGGTTTCTTCTTCGTGATTATGTTCTTCTTCGTGATTATGTTCTTCTTCGGTATCCTCTATCTTATTGTATTCTTTGTAGATTTCCTCAAAGGTGCGGCTACCTGTCTTCAAATCTTCCATATACTTATTAAAGGTTGTTTTAAGGCTAGCAATATCTTCCTCGCTTAAATCTGTAAAGGAAGCCTCAAGCATATTAACAATTTCGAAGTTCTCATAAAGCTTGCTTTCTACATCGGCAGCAGCAATTTCCTTTTCTCCGCCCTTGCCGTAAACATGCTCAAAATAAGCAGATGAATAATAGGCATCAGTCATATATGCCTTGTAGGTATTAGCAGAAACTCCGTTAGGCTCTAAAATGGACTGATAACCGTAGCTAGTCCAATAATAATCGGCATAGTTCTCGGCACCCTCTTTAACGTCCTTTTCAAGCTCAACCTTATTATCCTTACAAAGAGTTTTATAAGCAGCTATTTCTTTTAGTCCTTCAATAGCGGTATCCTTAACCCAAGTTTTATATTTTTTACCGTCTATTTTCTTTGAGAAATAATCAACCTCATCACTTGTTTTTTCTTCATCAGAAAGGTCTTCATATACCTCATTTCTAGCCTCTGAATCAGCCATAACCAATGCACACATATAGTAAGCAGATGTAAACTCAACATCGCCGACTGTCACCGCAATTTCATCCTTTTTATGACATCCTGCAAAGGACATAAGAATTGCTAAAGCACAAATAATTGCACCAATCCTTTTAATTAAACGCATAAATAATTCCTCCGTAGATTAAATAATAAAGTAATTATACAACATATTTTGCTAAAAGTCTATAGATTTTTTATAGTATAGCTATTATTTATATACTATATTTGCTTTCTCTATAAGAGTTTGAACATACTCCTCATATTCTTCTACAAGTTGGTCGTAGGTGCCGGTTTTTCCCTCGACAAACCAATCATAGTGATTAGCTCTTGTATACATATTAATATAACCGTCCACTACTATTTCAAGATATTCTTCTTCACTGTAGTCCATTACTTTCATATATTCAAGCAAAAACTGATAGTTTTCAGCGTTTTCTTCTTTTACCATATTATATGCCTCTATAGCATCCTTTTTAGCCGTTTCATAATCAGCTTTAAGTCCCTTTTTTTCAGCCTCCTGACGAACTACAATATCTCGTATTGATTCATTTATAATTTCTTCTATAGCGACTTCTTTATCAATGGGTCCCTCATAATATTCCGTATTTTCCAGAGATTTAGCCGATATTTCTTTTCCCTTTAGAAGTATTTCAACGGTTTGGCGGTATATCTTTTCACCGTTGACTGTAACTATAACATCCGACTCTGTTCTGTCGAAACTCGATTTTATTAAATCGAATATATTTTTGTTTTCAACGTCAAACCAATTTGTAGTTACGGCACTGACAGAAAAGCACACTAAAAAACCTATAAATACAATTGCTAAAATTAACAATTTTCTTTTCATGAGGCACACCTCCGCAAAAATAAATTTTTCTATTGGTTTTAAAGAATTTTTGCAAGCTCTGATATAAATGAATTCATACCCTCGCCCTGTTTTAGTTTTATTATAAGTGTGGGGCTTCCCGTAGCACCTATAGTAAACCTGTCTGCAAAGCCGTTTGAAAGTTTTTGTATAAGCTCGGAATTAAATGACTTTATATGCAGTACAACCGAATTCTTATTACCGTTTACAATTTCGGTAATGCCAACCCTTGCCGCCTTGTTACGAAGCGTTGCTATATTTATAAGTCCCATAACTGCCCGTGGCGGCTCACCAAAGCGGTCGCAAAGCTCGTCTATAACGTCACTTACATCCTCATCGGTTTGTATATCGGCTATACGCTTATAAATACCTATTCTCGCCGAAAGCGATTCAATATAACTTTCGGGTATATGTGCCGAAACATTAAGGTCAACCGTACACTCGGCGGTTTCTACAGTCTCTATGCCGTTTTCTTCGTTTACAGCTTCGGACAAAAGCTTTAGATACATATCGTATCCTACCGCCTCCATATTACCGTGCTGTTCACCGCCTAAAATACTTCCCGCACCCCTTATTTCAAGGTCGCGAAGTGCAATTTTAAAGCCCGAACCAAACTCTGTATACTCGCGTATTGCCTCAAGGCGTTTTGCCTGTGTTTCGGTTAGCTGTCTGCCACGCCTAAAGCAAAAATAGGCGTATGCTCTACGCGGACTTCTGCCCACACGTCCCCTTAACTGATGAAGTTGGGAAAGTCCCATACGGTCGGCATCCTCAATTATAAGTGTATTTGCATTAGGCACATCTACACCCGTTTCAATAATCGTCGTGCAGACTAATAAATCTATTTCGTGTTCTACAAGCTGACGCCAAATTCTAGACAGCTCATCCTCACTCATTTTACCGTGTGCTACACCTATGTTTATCTCGGGCAAAGCCGCTTTGATACGGGCGGCCACCCTATCGATATCCTCAACACGATTATGGAGATAATAAGCCTGACCGCCTCGGCGTATCTCCTTATTTATTGCATCAATAATAAAATTAAAATTATACTCAAGCACATAGGTCTGTACGGGATAACGGTCGGCAGGTGCCTCATCAATAGTAGACATATCGCGAAGCCCCGACATAGCCATATTTAAGGTACGGGGGATTGGTGTAGCACTTAAAGTCAGTATATCCACAAAGGGATATAGCTCTTTAAGTCTTTCCTTTTGGGCAACACCAAAGCGTTGTTCTTCATCGATTATAACAAGACCTATATCCTTAAAACGTACATCCTTTGAAATAAGACGGTGTGTACCTACCACCATATCCACCCTACCGTGCTTTAGGTCGGATATTATTTTTTCCTGCTGTTTTGGTGTTACAAAGCGTGATAACATTTTAACAGTTACAGGCATTTCGCCGAAACGCTTTAAGATAGTATTATAGTGCTGCATTGCAAGTATTGTAGTAGGCACAAGCAAAGCACATTGCTTGCCCTCGCTTATGCACTTAAAAGCGGCACGGAGAGCTACCTCGGTTTTGCCGAAGCCAACGTCACCGCAAAGCAGTCTGTCCATAGGAACAGTGCTTTCCATATCACGCTTAATTTCATTTATGCAGCGTAACTGGTCGTCGGTTTCATCATACTCAAACCTACGCTCAAAATTATTTTGCAAATCGGTATCGGGCGAAAAGGCATAGCCTTTAGTCGACATTCTTTTAGCATAAAGAGCCGTTAGCTGCTTTGCCATATTTTTAACCGCCGCTTTTACTCGGCTTCTGGTTTTTTGCCATTCTGTACCGCCTAGCTTATTAAGACGTATATGTCCGTCCTCTGCCGCACCGATATATTTAGACACCAAATCAAGCTGTGTTACAGGAACATAAAGTACATCTGTTCCGTTATATTTAATTTTTATATAATCCTTTGTAACGCCGCCGTTTGTTATTTGATTTATGCCGTCGAAAATACCTATACCGTGTATAGAATGCACAACATAATCGCCGCGTTTAAGCTCATCTAAAGAGCCGATTGCCTTTGCATTTTTAGGACGTTTTAATTTTCTTTTCTTATCGGAATTTATGTGCCTGTGGGTCAGAAGTAAAAAGTTTATAGAGGGTATTTCCAGACCTGCCGAAAGTCCTCCCGAACAAACAGTAACTCCGCTTTCGACTCTTTCGGGGAAAGCCTCAAAACGTGCAGAAATCCCCTTTTCACAAAGCTCACTCGTCAACACCTTTGCGGCACGCTCTTCACCCGCAAGGATTACAACTGTACCACCTTTTGAAGTTATATATGAAATGTCCTCACATAAAAGTGATACATCGCCGTTCCAAGCCGACTGATGCTTATAATCAAACTGCAGTACTTCCGATAGCGGAAAGGAATAGGAGGTTCTTGCAAAATTTTCAAAATATGCCGCTTTTTCGGTATATTTATCAATATCCGCTTTTGTGAGATATAAGTCGGCATTAGCCTTTGATAAAAATCCCGCTTCAAGCAAGCTTTTTATATCCTCATTATGTTGAAGTGTTATGTTTTTTAGACGCTCGTTTATATTTGCCGACTCGCAAACGATTATAACCGCGTCCTTAAAATAGTCAAAAACCGTATTTTCGCAATCATATATAAGCGGTATATACCTATCGGGCGACGCGAAGACGCCACTTTCAATAGCATCAATATCAGCGTTAATTCTGTTTCTTTGTTCATCGGTAAGCTTTTTAGAGGTTTTTAAAAGATTTTTAAGCTTTAGCGACAATTCACTAGAGGAAAACACAATTTCCCTTGCAGTGCCGATTTTAATTTCCTCTACACTCTCGCCTCGGCGTTGTGTTTCAATGTAAAATGCGGAAATACTGTCAATTTCGTCACCCCAAAACTCTATACGGTAGGGGTTTTCGGCATCGGGCGGAAAAACGTCCAAAATACCGCCACGCAAAGAAAAGAGTCCTCTGCCGTCTGTAAGCTCACTTCTGACATAACCCGACTCTACTAGCTTTGTCGCCAATTCGTTTATATCATATTCGTCGCCAACCTTTAAATTAAAGCGTGCGGTGGCTAAAACACTTGGCGGTATGGTGTACTGCATAGCAGAATCTAAACTTACTGAAACCACGTCAAAATCCCCATCCAAACACTTGGATAGGGTGTCAATTCTTTTTTGTTCGTACTCACGTGAAAAGGAGGTCATATCAGTAAGGTTATAATCCCTAGAGGGAAAACCCATTGCCTTAATTCCCATAGAAGTAAGATTATCCACCATACTAAATGCAGATGCCTCATCGTGAGTTAAAAGCAAAATCTTTTTATTAAGATGTTTTTTTAGTGCCGCAGTAACTAAAGCCTTTGTAATAGACGAAAGACCCGAAGCCACAAGCGGCAACCGCCCTTTGTCTATTGCGGCAAGCAGGGTTTTGTACTGATTGTCCTGCTTTAAGGTTTCATACAAAAAATTCATAGCACCAGCCGTTTACGGTTTACCCGTTATATTTATTCATAGCAGAGTCAATTCCACGCTTGATAATTTCCTCTGCCGCTTTTACAGTATTTTCGAGTGCCGCCGAAAAATCCTCAAGCAGTTCTGACGGTAATTTACCAAGAACCCAATCCTTTAAATCGTATTCGGGATTAGGTTTTTCGCCTACACCGATTTTTATACGCATAATATCATCGGTACCCATAAGCTCAATAATATCTTTAATGCCGTTATGACCGCCGTGACTGCCCTTTCTGCGTACACGGATTTTACCGACAGAAAGTGAGATATCATCGAACATAACAATTATACTGCTAGCAGGTACTTTATAGAACGAGCTTACAGCCGTTACCGATTTGCCCGAAAGATTCATAAAGGTTTGAGGTTTTACAAGCAATACTCGCTTGCCGCCTATGTTACATTCGCCGTAAACCGACTCAAACTTATGCTTGTTAAAACTGCAGTCATACTTTTCGGCGATTTTATCAATAGCCATAAAGCCTGCATTGTGACGAGTCTTTTCGTACTGAAGACCTGGATTGCCAAGTCCAAAAATCAAATAGTCATAGGTTTGTTTTTTAAATATCATTACATTCACCAAGGTAATATTAACATAATAATTTTATTTCTTCAAGCACAAAAGGAATTATTTAAAGCAAAATATCGTGCCTACATCGGCGAGCGGTTTATCTGTTAAAGATATCGCTGTTTTTCCGTGAGCATTGCAAAACGCTATAATTTTTTCACCGTCAGGGTGTAGTGATAGGTTGCCGCAAAAGAAAACCGAGTTTTCAAAAGCACCCGATGCCCCGCCTATAAACCCGTATTCATATTGACATAAATCTATATGTCCTTTTTCGATTTTAAGAACATCAAGCTCGGTTTCTTTGTTTAGTGTTTCACAAATCCCCTCGTCCGAGGTAATAACTGCACCTTCAGACACCACACAGATAGAACATTTTGCATAGCCTTGCTTTATATGAATAGGTATAAGTCCCTTTTTTTCACAAAGCTCAATTACTTTCTTTGATACAAAATTCAGATTAGCAATGAGATATTTTCCCACAACAGCCGCATTAAACAGCACATCATTAGGATATTCACTAGCCACCTTTTCATCAGTAGTTAAAAGCTTTAGATTAGCCTCACTTGCTATAGTATCTATAGCAGTTTTATTATATTGATAATAATCTATGTGTGTTAAAAGGGTGTGGTCTAAAATAAATAACAACATATCGGGGTGTGCTGAAACACTCTGGGAGAGTGCGGGCCAAGGCTTTAAAGGTATGTTTTTAAAGCCGTATTCAAAAAGACTTTCTAAAGCCTTTTTATCTATACGGAAATCTGTAACCGATATCATACCAACACCTCCCAATTTACATAACAAAGCGTTCCTCTTTAGTGAGGAACGCTTTTTATGTAGCTAAAATTAAACTCTCTTTGCAAGAACGTCAGCTTCATACTTCTTAACGATATCAAGCCACTCTGCACCTGCAGGTACGCCCTCGCTCTCACAGAAGTATTCCCAAACATCGCCGAAAGGTAATGTCTTAAGCTCTTCTTGGATTACGAGAAGTGATGTCATATCACTTTCATCCTGCATCTTCTTTAAATCATCATTAGGCTGAAGAAGTGCGAAAAGAAGTGCCTTTGACATATTGCGAAGACCTGTAGTCCAAGCAGCAACACGGTTGATAGAAGCATCAAAGTAATCAAGTGCTATCTTTACTCTGCCGTCAAGACCGCCGCAACGTACTATTTCCCTTGCAATTTCCTTTGTTTCATCATCAAACAAAACAACGTGGTCGGAATCCCAACGAACACCACGTGTAACGTGAAGTGCAATTTCGGGGAAGAAAGCGAGAAGTGCCGGAATCTTATCCGATACAACTTCGGTCGGATGATAGTGACCGTTATCCATAAGCGGAATGCACTTGTCACTGTTAGCAGCAGCATAAGCTAATGAAAACTCTGCCGAGCCTGCAGTATATGCCTCAACACCGATACCGAAAACCTTGGACTCAACACAAGGCTTTACAAGGTTAAAGTCAAAAGGCTCGCTTAAAATAGCGTCAATAGACTCCTTATAACGAACACGCGGTCCCATGCGGTCACCGGGGATATCCTTAAAGCCATCGCCTGTCCAGATATTCATAACGCAAGGCTGACCTAACTCTTCAGCAAAGTACTGGCTTATGCGAATACAAGCTTTACCGTGGTCAATCCAGAATTTACGTGTTTTCTCATCAGGGCTTGAAAGGGTTAGAGGGTCGCACATTGGGTGTGAAAAGAATGTGGGGTTAAAGTCACAACCAAGACCTCTCTCCTTACAGAAATCAACCCACTTTTTAAAGTGCTTGGGCTCTAGCTTGTCACGGTCAACCCAACCGCCGTTTTCATCATCGAAAATAGCATAGCAAGCGTGAACGTTCATCTTCTTCATACCAGGGCAAAGCTTTAATACCATATCGATATCAGCCATTAACTCTTCAGGAGTTCTAGCTCTACCCAAATAGTTACCTGTAGTCTGGATACCACCGGTTAAGGGCTTATTAGGGTCGGTATCAAAACCGCGAACATCGTCACCCTGCCAACAATGAAGACTGATAGGTGTAGCTTTTAAAGTAGCAATTGCCTTATCAACATCTACACCAAAAGCGGCATAGCGTTGTTTTGCCTGTTCATATCTTGTCATAATATAAACCTCCGAAAATATATTTACATAATGAATTATACAATAATTCCCTTAATAAATCAAGAATAATATTACATCACTTTGGTTTAATTAAAAAGCAACAACTTTTTCATTAGAACCATATCATTAGCATTGGTTAATCCGTCGCCGTCAAGGTCGGCACTACCCATATTGTCTACCGCTTTTTGAGAGTTTATAAAATCTAACACATTAAGCTTTGTATCACCGTTAAGGTCGGCTATTTTTGTAACACTTGTGGTGATTTGCTCACCGAAATTTCGTCCTGCCGCCATTACCCAAATATCTAAAGTATGTTCTGTTTTGCCGTCGCCCGAAGCGGTAATTGTATACCACTCACCGCTTTCGTCTATATCAACCTCTAAACCGTCGAGAGTAGTTGCCAATTCTCCGTAACCGCTACCGTCAAACACCTTTGCGGGTATTTTAAACTGAACCGTAAATTTACCGCCCGAGTGCAAGATTGCAGGTGTTATTTTAACTAACGGTAGTGCCAAAATTTCTGTAATATTACAGTTTTCGCAAGTATGACTAATGCTACCCTCCGCCTCGCTTGTAGGTGCTGATAAAAGTGTCGCTTCTAGGAATTTATGTGTTTCACTAAACTCGATACCCTCTGTTTCTGCAAAGGCTTTAAAATATGTATTATCTTCTACACATTCACCGTGCAAAATCACATTTTGCAGTCCCGAAAATGTACCGTTTGCTATTTCCTTAATACCGTCATTCATTGTAATATCGGTCATATTAGGTGTATATTCAAATGCAGTATTTGCAATAGCAGTTACATTATAATCACCCACCGTTTTTGGTATAGTAACCGTATCTTCAGCATTAACACCTGTAACTATTGCGTTCCCGTTTTGTGAAATTAAATACTCTATATTTCCGTTAAGTCTTGCATATTCCCTTAAAATAAGTTTTTTGCCCGAGGATACCATTGCGGATACTTCATCGGGTAAAAAAAGCTGACCACTTTCGTCACTTGTAGCCTGACCTGCAAACTTAAGATTTTGATTATTTAAGTTGTTAGTTATAATATCGGTATCCACCACATAATAGTTGTAGGTAAAATTAGGAATTAAATCGGTATATGTGCCGCCTACACTTCGACGTAGTGAATAGGTTGCAGTATCAAAATAATCAACCTTTACAGGATAATTGCTTTTTGTGATATCTTGACTTAAAAAAGGTTTAATATATTCTCCCCAAACATAAATACTGCCGTCTTCTGTTATTGCTGTTGTTACATTGGCTCCATTATCAACAAAAGCGACGTTGCTCATAATCTTTTGCGGCTTGTTTTGGGCGATATTGTTACCATTACCAAGTTGTGAATAGTTATTATCACCCCATGAATACAAATCACCGTTGCTTTTAATAGCGTATGCTGACAGATAGCCTGCCGAAACATATTCCACATTATCCATTATTTTTACGGGTGTTGTTTGGTTATCTGTAGAACCATCACCAAGCGTGCCATAATAGTTATATCCGAAAGCATATAGTTCTTTATCCTTTGTGATTACATATGTGGAACCGTCCTTGGTATAAACAGATTTAACATTTCCCATAACCTTATCAAATCCATCACTCCAATTTCTACCAGAATACCACCCAAGAGAATAAAGGTCGCCGTTTTTGGTTATTACAAAGGTTTGGGTATCTCCGAAAATAACGTCAGCGGCATTTTCTAAAAACTTTGTAGGCATTGATATCGTCATTCCTAGTTCTTCCCTAAACAATCCCCACATATAAAAATCGCCGTTTTCTTTTATAGCAGCAGCCTTATGACTATATACTTTTGCTAACGCTACATTGTCCATTATTTTTACAGGCGTATGTCTGTTGCCGCTAAACCCATCGCCTAACATACTGTTATGGCCGCTTCCTAAAGTGTATAGACCTCCGTCTTTAGTTACTATGGCGGTGTTATATTCATAAAAGCTAACTGTTTTTACATTACTCATAACCTTGTTAGGTTTATTTACAAGCATTCCTTCTTTTCCGCAACCGCCCGTATGATTCATACCCCACATATAAAGGTCATCGTTTTTAGTTATAGCCGCGTTGTCAAGGTCAACTATCTGTATAGACTTTACGTCATCCAATATTGCCTGCGGCGGAACATTTTGAGAAGAATGTTCACCTCCGTCACCTAATATTCCCCACTGACAGTCACCAAACGTATAAAGTGTACCGTCGTCATCAATCAAACCCGCATGACGATTTATATCAAATTTACTTGTATCAATTTTGCTTGAAAGGGGGCTTTTTTTAAGCTTTAATGCCACGGTAGATACGCCGTTTTCTATCTCAATTTTTTTAGTTGTTGAAAGAAAGCCTTTGCTTTTTGCGGTTATTTTATGCTCGCCGTTAGTAAGGTAAACGGTAGCCACACCTTTAGCATTCAACTTTTCCCTTTTACCGTCTACTGTAAGAGTGGCGGCTTTCATAGCCTTGTTATTTTCATTTTTTACCGAAACTGTAGTCTTGTAGCCTATATATTCACAATTTCCAAGACCGAATTTATTATTATCTACCGAATAGTAGAAATCGGTAAGCTTTAGCTTTAAATCAAGCATATTAAATTTAAAGGTTAGCTTATCCCAATTGAGAAGCTTAATTTGGAATTTAACATTCAATTTTCCGTAAAATTCACCGTCAAGACATACATTACAAGTATGTTTTTTGGTTGTATCTTTTTCAGAAGAAGCCTTATACTCAAGCCTTGCGGCAATTTCACCGCCAACAGTAGCCGTAAGCGAGGTTTCGGCAATCTTTTTGCTTATTATCTTAATTTTCGGCTCAAGCGAAATACCTAAAAACACCGACGCTTCTATTTGGACACCTGCCTCAATTTTAGGTGTAGTTGTAAGATTTTTAACACCCTTGAGTCCTGCACTAAAGCCAACAGAACCTGAGAGTCCTGCAGAAAGGGTTATCGCACCCGAAAACTCACTTGCAATGGAGGGATTAAGCTCTATATACACACCTGGTACAGGTGCAAAGGTATATCTGCCAAGAGGAATATATCCTTTGGCCTCACCTTCAACAGATACTCCAAAATTCACATCGTAATCGAATTTAACCTCAACGCTTACATTTGTTGTTGCTACATAAAGCTTAACACCTGCAGTAATTGCCACATTAACACTACCGCTAATAGTAGCATTAATCTGTGAAGTGTCGCTATCATTTTCCTTGCCAAGCTCATATTCATTAAGTTCATAGTTATATGCAACTGTTACTGAAGTACCAACATCAAGACCGTATGTTGCGGGCGGTTCCGAAGTTCCCTCGTACGTAATACCGTTTGGCAATTCGGTATCATCAACTTCGGCTACTGTACCACTCTCGGTAGTATCAATCTTTACATAGTCAAAAGCGTCCTGTAAATTAAGTTCACCCTCAGTAATGGTAACGGTGCTTCCCGAAACCGAAATATCTGCAACCTTTAAAATTAATGCGTCACCGTTTTGATAGTTGTAGGAAAAAATGTCATCTTTTTTTAGATTGCTAATTTCGGTTGTAGCGTTAGTAATTGTATAAACGCCGTTTTCTTCACTGACTGTAGTTTCAGAGTTTTCGTCCACCATTGTAACAGAGTCATTATATACGGCGAAGTTGTTAGTATTGTCATCTTCAAGCTTTAAAACCTTATCCTCTTGGAAATCCTCTGTGGTTTTTGAAAGAAACTCTATCATTTCCTTTGTATAATTATAGGTTGTATATACTGTGCAAAGGGGTTTAAAATCTTCAGTATTAATTAAATATGCACTAATAAGAAAATAGTCAGGTATACCTGCAGTATCCAAGTTCACATCAACCGTCTTCTCATTGGTTGTTACAGAAACCGTAGCCGAAGTATGAAGTGTTTTACCGTCCTCACTATAGACGCCTACTAAAAGTGTGCAATCCTCTAAAGCTTCAAGTTCAACTGTTGCCACACCGTTTAAATACTCAATTGAAAAAACGTTAAATCCGTTGTTTTCAAGTTGTTTTTCCAACTGGGCGTTAATGGTTTCGGAAACTAAACCGCCAAATGAATTATTCGAAGTTGCCGTAATGTCACTTTGAAGCTCGGTGTCTGTATTGTCAGCCGATACAGGTATCACCGCAAATGATAGCAGAAGTGCTACACTTAAAACTAAAGATAATAATTTTCTCATCGAAAAACCACCTTACAATTATTAAATCGATTATACTATATTTAAGTAAATATAGCAATATTTATAATAGTTAAATCACTATTGAAAACAAACAAAATAGTAGTATAATTAAATTATTAGGAGGTGTATCTATGCGTAAATTTATTATAGATACCGACACCGCCGCAGATGATGCCGTAGCCTTACTGCTTGCTACCAGTAAAAATGATATTGAAATTTTAGGTGTTACCACCGTTTGCGGAAACGTACCGCTAGAGCTTGCCACCAAAAATGCCCTTGCGGTTTTAGAGGTTGGTGGCAAAAATATTCCCGTATATAAAGGTGCTAAAAAGCCTTTAAAGCGTGAGCTTTTTACCGCAGAATATGTACACGGTCTTGACGGACTTGGTGACTCGGGTTTATCCCACTCAAAAAGAAAGCCCGAAGAAACCGACGCTGTAGATTTTATTTTAAACGCCGTAAAGAAATACCCTAATGAGATAGAAATTATAGCACTAGGTCCTGCCACAAACCTTGCGAATGCAATTTTACGTGACAGCGATACTATGAAAAAAGTAAAGCGTATATGGTCTATGGGAACATCAGGTCAAGGTGACGGTAATGTTACAAAGGTTGCCGAATTCAATGTGTATGTAGACGCTGAAAGCTATGATATTATGCTAAAATCGGGCATACCTATAACAATTATAGGACTTGATATGTGCCTTGGTGAGTCATCGCTTACAAATGCCGAACGTGAAAAGCTTAAAAATAATTCTAAAAAAGGACTTTTTGTGTATAAATGCACTAGAAAGATAGTAGAGCATAATATTAAAACCTTTAATAAAAATGTGGCCGATATTCCCGATGCTGTAGCAGTCGCCTGTGCTTTATACGGCGAAACAGTAACAGCAAAAAAAGATTTTTACTGTCTTTGCCAAACGGTTAATGACGAAACCTACGGCGGTGTTACGCTGCTTGATAACAAAGCACCCAATGCCACCCTAGTCACTAAATTTAATGCAGAGCTTTTTAAAAAGATATTATTTGAATCGCTTATATAAAAAGATGGGAAGGTATTTAAAAACCTTCCCATCTTTTTATATTTCCTTGATTTCAATACTTTTTTTAATTTTTTCAACAAGAGAAAGCTCGGGGAATTCAAGTCCCTCTGCTGTGACCTTTGCGTTGCTAACCGCTACCGCAAATTGAAGCGTATCTTCAGTCGTTAGTTTGTTTTCTGTTGCCACAGCTACTGCTGCAACAAAGCTGTCGCCTGCACCTACCGTGCTTTTAACCTCTACAGGTGCCGCTAATGCCTTAAACGCCCCGTCTTTAGTAACAATTATTGCACCGTCACCGCCGAGCGTTACCGCAACGGTATTGATACCCATATTTACAAGAATTTCTGCCGCAGATTTTATTTCCTCATAATTTGAAAACTCTCTTTTAAAAAGTCGGGATAATTCGTCTATATTAGGCTTTATAAAAAATGGTGTAGCCTCTATTCCCTTTTCCAGTGCTATACCGTCAGCATCAAGAAATACCATCGCCCCTCTTTGCTTGCACTCGGATATCCAATTTTTATAAGTTTCCTCATTTGCACCCTTGGGCAGACTGCCTGCAAGCACAACAATATCGTCTTTCTTTATTTTAGAAAGTAAAATATCAAGCGTTTTACCAACGGTTTGATTGCTCACTTCAAATCCGCTTTCGTTTATATCGGTAAACGTATTGTTTTTATAGTCGTTAATTTTTAGGTTTGTTCTGGTCTCACCGTCACAAAAAACCGCCTCAAAATCTATACCCTCTGCCGATAGCTTTTCTTCTATAAGCTTACCGCTGTTTCCGCCTAAAATTCCTATTGCCTTACTGGTAAACCCTAGCTTTTTAGTTATACGTGATACGTTTATTCCCTTGCCGCCTGCCTCAAGACGAGTGCTCTCGGCACGGTTTACTGTATCAAGCGTAAAATTTGTAACACAAATAGATTTATCAAGTGCGGGATTTAATGTTACGGTATAAATCATAAAAATTACCCCTTTTAAAAAATACTGTCTGCATTTTGCAAACAGTATTTTTTTATTCCTTTGAAAATTCTTGCCAAATAATGCTAAACAGTTCATCAGCCCGCTCGGTCTGTCCACTCAAATAAAGGTAACCGAAAAGGCTTTCAAGTCCTGTAGCGGTGTGATACTCACCGCCCGAGGCACTAGACGGTTTTGAGTGGGTATGAAAATTTCTGCCCCTTTTAAAAACCGAGTCTTCCTTTTCAGTGAGCTTATCGGATATAAGTGTATAGGCTTTTGCCTGTGCCGAAGCATTTACAAGCTTAACAGCCAACTTATGAAGTTCCCCCGAAGGTCTGTTTACATCGGCTAAAGCTGTACGCACATAAAGGCTGTATACGGCATCACCCACAAAGGCTAATACCGAGGGGCTTAACAGATTTGGATTATCCATACTATAATACCTCTTACGGAACGTAGTCAAACTCAACATCGTAAATGTTTACGGTGTCGCCCTCAACAATACCCTGTTTTTCAAGTGCCTTTATTATACCCTCCGAGCGAAGTGTACGTTCAAAATACTGAAGTGACTCATAATCATCAGGGTCAACCTTATTCATTACGTCAATCAGCCACTCGGCGTCCTCAACATAATAAACACCGCCACGTACCGCAATTTTAAAGCTACGGTTATTCTTTTTAGCGGTAACAATCGGCTCAGGCACAAAGTCTGCCTCATAGCGTTTTATAGGCGGTAGTGTTGCAAGGGTAGCCGCAACATAATCAATAAGCGGTTTTGTACCCTCGGCAATAGCCGCCATTATTGGAAAGAACTTAAGTCCTTTATTTTCAAAATATTCCCTTAATTTCTCAATATCCTCGTCTTCAATAAGGTCGCATTTATTGCCTACCACTATTTGCGGACGGTCCTTAAGCTCGCTACTAAACACAGCAAGCTCTTTATTAATTTTATCAAAATCTTCTATAGGGTCTCTGCCCTCGCTACCCGAAACATCTATTACGTGAAGAAGTAATCGGCAACGCTCAACGTGTCTTAAAAACTCGTGGCCTAGTCCTGCACCTTCGCCCGCACCCTCAATAAGACCTGGGATATCTGCCATTACGAAAGAACTTCCCTCACCCATAGACACAACGCCAAGTACGGGAGTTAGGGTTGTAAAGTGGTAGTTTGCAATTTTAGGCTTTGCCTGACTTACCACCGATACCAAGGTAGACTTACCTACATTAGGAAAGCCTATTAAACCTACGTCGGCTAGTAATTTAAGTTCAAGCGTTACGTCAAGCTCCTCGCCACGCATACCGTCATTAGCAAAACGTGGCACCTGCCTTGTAGCAGAGGAAAAATGCATATTTCCCCAACCGCCGTTACCGCCTTTGGCAATAACAATCGGCTCATCATCCGAAATATCAGCAATTATTCTGCCAGTTTCCTTATCCCTTACAAGCGTGCCGCGAGGTACGCTAATCACCAAATCCTTAGCACTTTTACCCGTACAGCGTGAGGCACCGCCGTTTTGACCGTCCTCTGCAGCATACTTACGCTTGTATCTAAAGTCTGCCAAGGTTGAAAGATTATCGTCTACCTTAAATATTATATTGCCGCCTCTGCCGCCGTCACCACCGTCGGGACCGCCTGCTGCGACATATTTTTCTCTATGAAATGATACGGCTCCATCGCCGCCCTTACCGGCCTTTAAATGTATACCGGCTATATCAACAAACATTATTATTTCTCCGTATTATTTTATTCGGTTTCTTCTTCTATTTCTTCAAAATCAGCCTCAAAATCCTCATTTTCAAGCATTTCTAAAACCTGCTCATAAAGCTCCTTAGCTTTTTCAAGATTTGAAGCGTCAACATAAATATCCTCGGTTACAAAGCCGCCGCCGAAAAGCACCTTCATACTTCCGTCTGCTTCGGCACTGTCGCATGTAAACGGGATTCCGTTATCCATTAAGATATCGCGGTAAATTTCTGCGGTTATAACGTCACCGACAGAAACAACTAAAGTAGGCTCGGCAATTAAATTAACCGTGTCTTCAGCCGCCTCGGTTTCTTCAGCATTTTTAAGCTCTGCACCGCACTTTGGACAAAGCTCTAGCATTTCATCACATTCAAAAAAACATACATGACAGGTCTTCATTGTGTTTTCCCCTTTCGATGTCTTTTTATTAGTATTGTTAAAATTATTAAAAAAATCCGGACAGCTGTTGCCGCCCGGATTAAAAATTACTGCTCAACAGCGTAAATACTTACCTGTTTGCGGTCTCTGCCAACACGCTCAAACTTAACCTTACCGTCGATTAATGCAAATAAGGTATCATCAGAACCACGGCCTACGTTGTTGCCGGGATGAATGTGTGTTCCGCGTTGACGAACAAGAATGTTGCCTGCTAAAACGAACTGACCGTCTGCACGCTTAACGCCAAGACGCTTAGATTCGCTATCACGACCGTTCTTTGTAGAACCAACACCCTTTTTATGAGCGAATAACTGAATGTTAATCTTTAACATTTTCTGCACCTCCGTGTAATACAATTCTGTTACCGTACTGACCGGATAATTCACTTAAATGTAGCCGAAGCCCTAAAAGGACCTGCCTTGTGGCATTTGAAGGCTTTTTTGCCTTAAAATCTATAAAGGCGTCGCTAACCGTAGCATCCGCTTTGTCACCGATAATTTCGGTTACGGTATTTGCTGCCATATATGCCGCAGACGATACTGCCGCACAAACTATTTTTCCGGTCTCATCATCACAGTCAAACGAACTGTGACCGCTGATAGAAAAGCCGTATATTCCGCCCTCATCAGCAAAAAACTTTACATTAGTCATAACAAATTAACCGATTTCGGTAATTTGTACCTTTGTGTAAGGCTGTCTATGACCCATCTTGCGGGCACAACCCTTCTTAGGCTTATAGGTAAATACAGTAATCTTTTTACCCTTACCGTTCTTTAAAACGGTGCCCTTTACGAAAGCGTCCTTAACATAAGGCTTACCAACCTTTAAAGTTCTGTTGCTAACGGCAACAACCTTGTCGAAGGTAACTTCCTCATCTGCTTGTGCGTTAAGCTTTTCAACATAGATAATGTCACCATTCTCTACACGATACTGCTTACCGCCAGTTTCGATAATTGCGTACATTTTTTACACCTACCTGATATTTAACAGTCTCGCTGCTTATAGGCGTGTGCAAGGCACAACTTAACAAGCCCACAACATGCGGCTTTAGCATTTTACCACACAGAGTCCTATTTGTCAAGTTTTTTTGTCAAAGCCAAAAAAATAGAGGGTTACTAATATAGCAACCCTCAAAATCAACGGAAATTAAGCCTTTGAAAGCTCACGCTCAAGCCATACAAAGCCTATGTCAAGTGCCTCAAACAATGAGGTTTTTGTGCTTTCCTTAATAATTCTATCCTTCATAGGAAGGTCGGTATTACTGTTTAGTAGGCAAACATTTACCTTATCAGCAATTTCGTAACCGCCCTTATCGCTTTCGGAAAGAATTTTAAAATAAACAACATATTTCTCGGTCATATCACCGTAATAAATTTCGTCGCCTTTTCTTACAAGAGGCTTGCCCTTATAAGTTAAAAATTTTGATTCAGCCATCAAAAAAACTCCTAAAAAATTAGTCTTGGGGCTTCTCGCCGTAAAGATTAAAACGGAACAATAATGTTTCGTCGTCAATATTTGCACATCTTACGGTAGCCTCAGAAATTTCTGTATTAGCAAGAATGGTGCTAATGCCAAGCATCTGACAAAGCTTTGATTTTAGGTTAAGCACATCACCGTCGGCGGTTTCAAGATAAACATCGCCCTTGCACTTTTCAACGGTTTTAATAAAATCATCAAAGTCAACATTGTGAAGTCTGATTCTGTTATCCACAGTACAATTCCTCCTAATTGGATTAACGATAAAATTTGTTATTTCATTATATTATAACTGCCAAGATATGTCAAGTTTTAATTGGACTATACCCTGTAACTATATGTGGAGTTTTATTAATATAAAATTCTTGCAAAAATCAAGAAAAGATGATACAATAAATTGATATATTATGTTTTGCGTATGATATTCAGTTTTATACGTAAACTTCCTTGAAAGGAATGAACGCAAATGTGCGAAAATGCACCTGTAGAAAATAAAAAGAAGGTTTTAAGCTGTATTCAGCCAAGCGGTATGCTAACTCTAGGCAACTATTTGGGTGCCCTTAAAAATTGGGTGGCTATGGAGAATGAGTTTGACTGTACCTATGCTGTTGCCGACCTTCATGCAATAACCGTACGTCAGGAGCCCGCGAAGCTTCGTGCACAAATACATTCTACCTTTGCACTCTTGTTGGCTTTAGGTCTTGACCCAGAGAAATCCACCTTATTTATACAGTCGCATGTACCGGAACACGCGGCACTTTCGTGGCTTTTGTCCTGCTATACACAGTTTGGTGAGCTTTCACGTATGACACAGTTTAAGGATAAATCGGCAAAACACGCCGACAATGTAAATGTAGGCCTTTTTTCCTATCCTACTCTTATGGCGGCAGACATTCTTCTTTATAAGCCTGATTTCGTACCTGTAGGTGCCGACCAAAAGCAGCATCTTGAGATTGCACGTGATATAGCAGTACGCTTTAACAATATTTATGGTGACGTCTTCACTGTACCCGAGCCGTATATTCCAAAAACGGGTGCCCGTGTTATGTCGCTACAGGACCCCACTAAAAAAATGTCAAAGTCTGACGAAAATGCAAACTCTTGGGTTGCTATTCTTGACGATAGGGATACCATTATCCGCAAATTCAAGCGTGCCGTTACAGACAGCGAGGCTTGTGTTAGAGTTAGTGAAACTAAGCCTGGTATCAGCAATCTTATAGCAATTTACAGTGCCGTTACAGGCAAGTCTTTCGAGGAAGTTGAGCGTGAGTTTGACGGCAAAGGCTACGGAGATTTCAAATTAGCCGTAGGTGAGGCTGTTGCAGACGAGTTGGCTCCCATTAAAGCAGAATACGATAGAATTATAACCGATAAAAAACTGCTTGAAGACCTATATAAGAGCGGTGCTGAGCGTGCCGAGCGTGTTGCTCGTAAGACCTACCTTAAGGCAATGAAAAAAGTAGGCTTTGTACTATGAGTTTTCCGCTTATCAGCAACGAGAAATTAAGGTTTGCACTCGAAGCAGCAATAAAGCACGACCACATACCTCACGCCATTATTTTAGAGGGTGAGGCGGGGCTTGGCAAGCATACTTTAGCCGCATATTTAAGCCGTGCTATACTTTGTTCCGAGAATAAAAAACCTTGCGGTGAATGTAAATCCTGTAGGTTAAATCTTAGCGGCTCTCATCCTGATGTAATAACCGTAGCACCTGAGGATAAAAAGAAAAACATTTCTGTTAATCAGATAAGGGAGCTTCGTCAAACCGCCTTTGTAAAGCCGCACATGGCAGAACGTAAAGTGCTTATAATAGACAAGGCAGAAACTATGAACGAGCAGTCGCAAAACGCTCTTTTAAAGGTGCTTGAGGAACCTCCAAAAAGCGTATATTTTATTCTGATAGCCGAAACTGCAGCCGCTCTGCTTGAAACGGTACTGTCTAGGTGCGTAAAATTCACTTTAAGTGTACCCGAAAAAGCCGCCGCAAAAGAGTGGATATCCTCTAATGTAAAGCCCAAACGCGATGACGAGCTTATAGAATCAGCTCTTGTGTCCTCAAAGGGCAATATTGGCAGAGCCATAACCTTACTTCGAAAGAAGAGCGACAATTCGCCCGAATCCGCCGCACGCGAGTTTTCTTGTATGCTGTTTGACGGCGACGAATTCGGTATGCTATGCCTTTTAAACCGCTTTGAGAAAGATAGACCTGCGGCAGATGCTTTTTTCGCTTCGCTTAAATACAATATAGCAACTCTTTTAAGGGAAAACTACCGCGATACTTCTAAGGCAAAGCTTTTAACAGAGCTTTACAGTCTTATAGATTCCTTTACCGCATCACTTAAAACAAATATTAATTTATCTCTGCTTTTCACCGCCCTTGTAGCCGCGATAGAAAAGCTTCGCAAAAACTATTTAAAATAATGAGAGGTGAAAAGGGTTATTCCTTTAAGGTTTAATCCGTTTTGATGACAGAAGTTGTATCAGTAAAATTCAAGGACACAGGCAGAGCCTACTATTTTAAGCCCGAAGACACTTTTAATGTAGGCGATTCTGTTATAGTCGAAACCGCTAACGGCATCACTTTCGGTACCGTTTCTAAAGGTAATCATTCGGTTGAAGACGATAATGTTGTACAGCCGCTTAAAAAGATTTTAAGAGCCGCTAACGAGAAAGATTTTAAAAAAATAGAACAAAACAAGAAAAAAGAGGCGGAAGCTTTTAAAATCTGTCAAGAAAAAATTGGAAACCACAAGCTCGAAATGAAGCTTGTTGAGGTGGAATATTCCTTTGACGGCTCTAAAATAACCTTTTTCTTCACCTCGGACGGAAGAATAGACTTCCGTGAGCTAGTAAAAGACCTTGCCGCTCACTTCCATACAAGAATAGAGCTTCGCCAAATTGGTGTTCGTGATGAGGCAAGAATGCTCGGCGGTCTTGGTATCTGCGGTCAGCCGTTTTGCTGTAAGCAATTTTTGGACGATTTTCAGCCTGTATCCATTAAAATGGCAAAGGAGCAGGGGCTTTCCCTTAATCCTACCAAAATTTCGGGTACCTGCGGCAGACTTATGTGTTGCCTTAAATACGAACAGAATGCTTATGACTATTTAAACACCATAACGCCTCGCGTAGGCTCTACCGTTAAGGTTGACGGCAGCTCTGTTACGGTGGTTGATGCAAATCTTATAACAGGTAATCTCATAGTTAAGGGCAAGGACGAGGATTCTATACCCTTTAAGGTAAATCGCAAGGAAGTAAAACCTGTCCGTTCTCCGAAAAACAATACAAAAACTGAAGAAAAAAATGAAGATAATTAAAAATTTAAAGACTATCTAATTTTAGTTCTTGATTTTTTAATAATTTGTTGTTACAATGTATTTGCAAATGGAGGTGTAGAATATGGCTTATAAAATTACTGATGCTTGCATTAGCTGCGGTGCTTGTGCTGCAGGTTGCCCCTGTGAAGCTATTTATGAGGGTGCAGAGCGTTTCGAGATAGACCCCGATAAGTGCTGTGATTGCGGTGCTTGTGCTGCAGGTTGTCCTGTTGAGGCTATCGTTGAGGGCTAATCCACAACAAACATAGAAAAGAAAAGGAACCGATTTTTCGGTTCCTTTATTTTTTTATTTTTTATTTTACTGTATATAGCCAATACTATTTTTGGTGATATATTTGATTAACAATAATATTAAGAAAATTTTAAAACTATCCTCATTTGGCGTTTTAGTAGGAACGGTAAACGGTCTGTTTGGAGCGGGCGGCGGTATGCTGGCAGTACCGCTTTTACGAAAGTTGGGGCTAAAGGGTAAATCCGCTCACGCTAATGCAATAGCCGTTATTGTGCCGATAACGATACTCTCGGCGGCTATATACATTTATAAAGGCTCGGTTGATTTAAGCGATGCACTGATATATCTGCCAACAGGCGTTTTAGGTGCATATCTCGGTACAATTTGTCTTAAAAAAATATCTACCGTTTGGCTTAAACGCATTTTTGGCGGATTTATGGTCTATGCAGGCATACGCCTGCTTTTAAAGTGATTATGCTAGCCCTTTTAGCAGGGCTTTTATCGGGAATTATCGGTGCTATGGGTATGGGCGGCGGTGCGGTGCTTATAATCTATTTAACCCTTTTTACAAAAACCGAACAAATTACCGCACAGGGAATAAATCTCTTATTTTTTATTCCTATAGGTGTAACCGCACTAATAATTTATTCAAAGAAAAAACAAATAAAATGGAAAACCGCTATACCTATAGCATTAGGCGGACTCTTGGGTGCGGTGCTTGGAATACTGCTTTCTAGCTTTTTAGGGTCTAATATTATATCAAAAATTTTCGGTGGATTTTTAATTGTTCTTGGAATTATTGAAATATTTAAGAAAAATTCAAACAACTCTTGAAAGAAGCTTAAATAAATGTTATACTGTAAACGAATAAATGTTCGATTGGAGTGTAGCCTATGTCAAAATCTCCCTTAACAGATAAACAAAGGGCTGTTTATGAATTTTTGATAAGTCAGCTTAACGGCGGTCTGCCGCCTACAGTTCGTGAAATTTGCGACCATACAGGTATTAAATCAACCTCTACTGTGCATGGTATTTTAGGCGTGCTTGAAAAAGAGGGATATATTGTTCGCGATGCAGGATATTCTAGGGCTATAAAACTCGATATGGGTACTAGCTCGTCAATGGTGCCGCTTGTGGGCAGAATAGCCGCAGGCAGACCTATTTTAGCCGCCGAAGAAATTGAGGATTATATCCCCTACCCTACAAGTAGTGCCGATGGTCTTTTTGCCTTAAAAGTTGTAGGCCTTAGTATGAAGGATGCAGGTATTCTTGACGGCGATATTGTAGTAGCAGATAAAAACTCACCCTGTAAAAGCGGTGATATTATAATAGGTATGGACGGTGACGGTGCAACCGTCAAACGCCTTAAAATTGAAAAGGACGGTAGTATTGTATATCTGCCCGAAAATCCTGATTTTTCACCTATCTACCCCGAAAGTCCCTCGGTACTTGGCAAGGTTATAGGCTGTTATCGGAGGTACTAAATTTGCAAAAATATGTAGAAATTTTTACCGACGGTGCTTGTTCGGGCAATCCAGGACCTGGCGGTTGGGGTGTAATTTTACGCTACGGCACCGCCACGCGTGAGCTTTCGGGCGGCGAAAACAGTACCACCAATAACCGTATGGAATTAACAGCCGCCATAAAAGGTCTTTCCGCTTTAAAGGAACCTTGCTACGTAAAGCTTATTACCGATTCAAAATATGTTGCCGACGGCATTGATAAAGGTTGGGCGGCTTCGTGGAAAAAGAACGGTTGGCGAAAAGCCGATAAAAAGCCCGCTTTAAATAGTGATTTGTGGGAAGAACTGCTTTGCCTTCTTGATATCCATACTGTTCAAATCGAATGGGTTAAGGGGCATGCAGGCCACCCTGAGAATGAACGTTGTGACGAGCTAGCGGTAGCATATTATAAAGAACTTCAGAAAAGCGTGGAGGGTTAGCGTTGAAACATAACAAAGTATTAAAACTTTTTCTAACCTTTTTAAAAATAGGTGCCTTTACCTTTGGCGGTGGCTACGCTATGATACCGATTATTCAACGCGAAATGGTAGAAAAACATAAATGGATAAGCGATGACGATATTTTAGATATAATTGCCATCGCGGAATCGACCCCCGGACCTATCGCAATTAATTCTGCCACATTTGTAGGATATCAGGTTGCAGGCTTTTGGGGCTCAGTTGCGGCAACGCTCGGCGTGGTGCTTCCCGCCTTTACAATTATATATATTATTTCGATTTTTCTTCGTCAGTTTGAAGATTTAAAGGCTGTAAAGTTTGCTTTTATGGGTATTCGTGCAGGCGTTTTAAGTCTTTTGATTAACGCCGTTATTTCAATGGGCAAAAAATGTCCTAAAAACCTGTTTTCCTATATTTTAGTAGCCCTTTCCTTTGCGGCAGTAGCAATATTTGATGTCAATGTACTTTTTGTAATTATTGCCTGTGCCGTTTCGGGTGTTGTTATGGCTATCGCCAACACCCCCTCTAAAAAAGGAGGTAATAAAGAATGATTTTTCTAAAGCTTTTTTTAACCTTCTTTAAAATCGGACTTTTCACCTTTGGCGGCGGCTATGCAATGCTACCTCTAATGAGGCAGGAGGTTTTGGCAAACAATTGGCTAACAGAGAGTGAAATTATAAACTTTATAGCCGTAAGCGAAAGCTCTCCTGGTCCCTTTGCTATAAATATGGCAACCTATATAGGCTCTGAAACGGGCGGATTTTTAGGTTCGGTTTGTGCAACGCTTGGCGTAGTCTTACCGTCATTTATAGTAATACTTTTAGTTGCAAAATTTTTCATGACTTTTAAAGATAATAAATGGGTTAAGGCTGTAATGTCGGGTTTAAAGCCTGCCGTTGTAGGTCTTATTTCCGCCGCAATTATTTCGGTGGCTATAGAGGTGTTTTTTCCAAACAAGATTTCTCTAGGGGTCTTTTCAACCTTTGCCTTTTGGGTATCGGCAGTAATATTTTCGATTGTAATGTTTTTACAGCGTAAAAAGGTACACCCTATAATACTGATTATCACCTCTGCCGTACTCGGTATAGTTGCAGGCTATCTGAATGAAATATTAAACCTTTAGTCTTGCAAAAGGTGAGTTAAACTTATATAATGTATATAATCCATTTGTAAAGGAACTTAGTATATGAATTTTACAAATCTTGATAATGCCGGCCGTGTAGAAGGCTTTTGCCTTGTAAAGTCGGTAGAACTTAAAACCTCTTCAAAGGGTGACAGTTATCTTGATATGACACTTGGCGACGCCGACGGTGAAATAAACGCAAAGCTTTGGCGTTACCAACCTGATGTTTACGGCGAGTATGAATCGGGCAATGTTGTAAAAATACGCGGTGTTATTTCAAAGTACAACGGCAACGACCAATTAAAAATCGAGCGTATAAGATTATCTATGCCAGAAGATAATGTTAGTGTAGAGGATTTTGTACGTGGTAGCGGATATTCCTCTGAAGAAATGTATAATACACTTATGTCTATTGCCGACTCATTTAGTGATAATGAGCTTAAAAAAATAGTCACCTCAATTTATGCCGACAATCGTTTAGCTCTTCTTTATTGGCCTGCGGCATTTAAGCTTCACCACGCCATTAGAGGCGGACTTTTAATGCACACGCTCTCGATTGTACGCCTTGCTGAAAAGGTTTGCGAGGTTTATCCCTTTGTGGATAGGGACCTTTTAATTTCGGGTGCAATGCTTCACGATATTTCAAAGCTTTCCGAATTTATAGTATCTGACACAGGAATAGCCGACGGATATTCGGTTGAGGGTAATCTTTTAGGTCATCTTACAATGGGTGCTATGGTTATAGAAAAGTATGCCGAGAAATTGGGTATTTCCAAAAAGACGGCAATGTTGCTTGAACATATGATACTCTCTCATCACGGCGAACCAGAATTCGGTGCCGCTGTAAGACCTATGTTTTTAGAGGCTGAGCTTTTATCCGAGCTTGACCTTATGGATTCAAGAATTTATGAAATTAAGGAAGCCGTAGCGGCTACCGAGGCTGACGGATTCTCCCAACGCCTTTGGGCACTTGATAACCGTAAGCTTTATAACCACGCAAGAAAAGATTTGGACGAAAATCCAAAGCTCTTTTAAAAAATAGTATTTAAAATTGAAAGGAAAATAAAAAATGAAAATTACAAAAGATATGTTAATAGGCGATGTTTTAGATATAGATACAGGTGCTGCACAGTACTTTTTTGAAATTGGTATGCACTGTCTTGGTTGCCCCGCTTCAAGAGGCGAGAGTATCGAACAGGCTTGTGAAGTACACGGCACCGACTGTGATGCACTTTTAGAAAAGCTTAACGCATATTTTGCAGATAAGTAATTTTTAAAGTGTACGGATTAAGTGAAAGACTACGCCTTGTCGCTAGCCTTGTGCCTGACGGTGCCGCCGTTTGTGACGTTGGTACCGACCACGGTTATTTAGCCGCCGCACTTTATAAAAGCGGTAGGGTTAAAAGTGTTATTGCGACAGATATTAAGGAAAAACCCTTAGCCCACGCCAAAGAGAGTATAAAAAGGCTTGATGCCGACGGTGTAAGGCTAATACTGTGTGACGGACTTGAGGGAATAGTAGAAGGCGAAGCCGACACCGTAATAATAGCAGGTATGGGCGGCGAGGTAATTGCGGGTATAATTGACCGAGCCTCTTGGCTTAAAAAAAGTAATATAACACTTATATTACAGCCTATGACTTCGGCTTGGGAACTCCGCAAATACCTTTATCAAAACGGATTTTCTATAGTAACCGAGCCTACCCTTTTTGAAAAGGGCAAGGTTTATTCGGTTATGCTAGTTGGTTTTGACGGGGTAAAAAAAGCCGCAGATACCTTTTCCTGTTGTGTAGGAAAGATATCTGCCGAAACCGATTCCGACCTTTTATATTTAAAAAAACAATTTAAACGCTGTAATCAGTGTGCTATTCGTATGGAGAATATTCCTGATAAACAATCTGAATACATAGAGTATAGAGATACTGCGTTAAAATTAAAAACTATTTTGGAGGCAAAAAATGCCATTTGACGGAGCATTCGCACACATATTAGTTAATGAATTAAACGATGCTAAAGACTGTCATATTGATAAAATTTACCAGCCGTCGCGTGACGAGCTGGTATTTTTGCTACGCAAAAAAGGCTTTGTTAAAAAACTGTTGATTTCAGCAAAGGTTGGAAGTGCCAAGGTGTGCTTCAGCGAGGAAAAATTTGAAAATCCTGCTGTGCCGCCAATGTTTTGTATGTTAGCCCGAAAGCATTTTTCGTCGGCAAAACTTATAGAAACAAACCAACAAGGGCTTGAGCGAATTATCGAGCTTTGCTTTTCATCCACCAACGAAATGGGTGACCGCGTAAACACAAAAATAATTTGTGAAATGCTAGGTCAGCGTACAAATATAATACTTGTGGGCGAGCAAGGCAGAATTATCGATGCAGTTAGAAGAAGTAGTATTGAGGACGGCTCACGTCTTATTCAACCAGGTGCC
The DNA here is from genome assembly GCA_015065725.1 of Oscillospiraceae bacterium. Classification (GTDB taxonomy): domain Bacteria; phylum Bacillota; class Clostridia; order Oscillospirales; family Acutalibacteraceae; genus UBA737. The sequence goes on along the minus strand of SVPV01000014.1, from coordinate 15,864 downwards.
ATATACACCTACCCCAAAACTCAAAACAAGTTAAATATTCTAGATACCGATATTGAAAACATAGCCGACAAAGTTTTAGCCCAAAGCGAGTTGCCGCTTTCAAAGGCTTTGCTTAATGTACTTGACGGATTTTCACCCTTAGTTTGTAGAGAAATTGCCTTTTTAGTTTCGGGCGGCGATGAAATTACATTAAACTGTGACCGCAAATCGCTTATTTTAGCTCTGAATTCTGTAAAAAACACCTTAAATGAGGGTGGTACTCCTACCCTACTTTTAAAAAACAATAACGAGCCTTACGACTTTACATTTTTACCTATAAATCAGTATGGGGACACAATCACTTTTAAAGAGTATGGGAGTTTTTGCGAACTGCTTAATGCCTTTTATAGCCGTAAGGATAATTCCGCCCGTACACATCACGCCGCGGCCGAACTTTTAAAGCTTGTAAATAATTTGTATCAACGTGCCCAAAAGCGACTGGGTCTTAGGCTAGAGGAACTAAAGCAATGTGAAAACCGTGAAACTTTACGGATTTACGGTGAGCTTTTAAAGGCAAATTTACACACCGATATACCAAACGGTGCTACTTTTGTAGAGCTTGAGAATTATTACGATGAAAATTTGGCACTTATAAAAATACCGCTAAACCCCGCGATTTCACCGTCACAAAATGCGGCAAAGTATTTTAAGGACTATAAAAAAACCTACACCGCCGAGCAAACCTTGTCAAAACTTATCGAAAATGACCGCGAGGAAATTACCTATTTTGAATCGGTGCTTGATAGCCTTACACGTGCAGAGTCACCTGCCGATTTAAAGGATATTCGCACAGAACTTCAGGAGGGCGGATACCTAAAACAACCAAAAGGTGTAAATCCTAACAAAAAGACCGCTGTTACAGGCTTTCTTGAATTTAAAAGTGACGAGGGGTATAGAATTTTGGTCGGCAAAAACAACCGCCAAAATGATTATCTTACAACCCGTCTTGCTAATAAAAACGATTTATGGTTCCATACCAAAAATATAGCAGGCTCCCACGTTTTAGTTCTATCAGACGGTGGCGATGTGAGTGACGAAACAATACTTTTTGCAGCAAGTCTTGCCGCAAAGCACTCGAAAGCCGCCGCATCTTCACAGGTAGCAGTCGATTACACACCCGTGAAATATGTTAAAAAGCCAAACGGTGCAAAGGCGGGTATGGTTATATATACAACCAACAAGACAGTGTTTGTAACACCAAAGGAGTGAGTTTTTTGAAGCTTGGTATTTCCACCTCGTCGCTTTACCCTTTAGAAACCGAAAAAGCACTCGAGATGCTAGCCCTAAACGGAATAAAGCACACCGAAATATTTTTCAACTCTAATTATGAGTTAAAAGAGGATTTTGTTAGAGAACTCAAAAACATTGCCGACACTTACGGTGTTAATATAGTATCGGTGCATCCAACGATGTCGCTTGCCGAATCGTTTATGCTTTTTTCAAACTATGAGCGAAGACTTAAAGAGGGACTTGACACCTTTAAACGCTACGGTGAAATAGCCGCAACACTCGGTGCCGATTATGTAATTTTGCACGGCGGCAAACCAAACGGTATTTTAAACGACTACCAGTACTGTGAACGCTTTATGCTTGTAAACGGCTGCGTTCAAGAAAGCGGTGCCGAGCTTTTACAGGAAAATGTATTTAGATTCAGAGCAGAAAAGCTTGATTTTCTTAAAATGATGGTAGAAAACCTAGGCGACAAAGTAGGCTTTTGCCTTGATGTTAAGCAATCCATTCGCGGCGGATATACGCCCTTTGACGTAATTTCTGCCGTTGGAAAAAACATAAAGCATCTACACATAAGCGATAATGGAGAAAAGGGCGACTGCCTACTCCTTGGCAACGGCAGTTTTGATTTTAAAAGACTTTTTAAAGAAATGGAAGCACTAAACTATAAAGGTGCATATATATTAGAGCTTTACCGCAACGCATATAAAGAATACGACGAATTGTTTGAGAGTTTTAAAAGGATATAAAAAAATAGCAAGAGGAAAATTAACCTCTTGCTATTTTATTTATGATAGGTCGAGCCCTCGTTTATTTTAAAGGCACGGTATATCTGTTCAAGCAGCATTATCCTAAAAAGCTGATGCGGAAAGGTCATTTTCGATACCGACATTTTTATATCTGCCGCATTTTTAATTTTATCGGAAAGACCGTATGAGCTACCAATAACAAAGCAAATCGGTGTACCGTTTGCACAGGCGGTTTTAATATCGTTTGCAAAAGACTCGCTTGAAATTTCCCTGCCCTCAACACAAAGTGCAATAATTTTGCTACTTGTAGGAATTTTCTTAAAAATCGACTCGGCTTCACGTTCAAGTGCATTGTCGATTTCTTTTTTTGAGGGATTATCAGAAAGCTTCTCGGGAGATAATTCTATTATTTCAAGGTTTGAATATGCGGAGAGTCTTTTAGTATATTCCTCTGCCGCATCACGCAAATATTTTTCCTTTAATTTACCAAGGGTAATTATTTTTATTTTAATCATAAATAAATCACCTCATTATTTTGAGGACGTGCCGCAGAAATTATGTAGTCACGCCCACTCTCAGCACCAATATCCATAAGGCAGGATTTAGCGGTAGAAAGGGCTAGCGTTGGCAAATTATTATGCTGACTTAAATGCCCTAACACAAAATTTGTTGTGCCGCCATTTAAAAGTTTAGGTAATTCTACCGCACAGGCATTATTTGAAAGATGCCCCTTATCCGACATTATGCGAAGCTTGAGTTCGGGCGGATAGGGACCGCGTCTTAGCATTTCTATATCGTGATTTGATTCGATAAGCAAGGTGCGTACACCCTTAAGTGCCTTTCTCACCTCATCGGTAAAAACACCTAAATCGGTACAAACCGCAACACGCTGACCGCCTAGGTCAAAAACATATCCGCTGGAGCCGTCTGTATCGTGGCTGGTAGCAAAGCGGTTAACCGCGATGTCTGAAATTTCATATTGATTAGCATCTATGTTTATAAGCTCTGTTCCTGCAGGTATTTTGCCTGCCGACTCCAAGGCTGCTAGCGTAGCACTTGAAGCCACAAGCGGTATTTTTATGTTTTTTAAAAGCGTGTTGATACATTTAATATGGTCTATATGTTCGTGGGTGATAAATAAGGCTTTAATATCTCCAATATCGCCACCTATACCCTCTATAGAAGCCTTTAGCGTTTTAAAGGAAACACCGCAATCAACAAGTATACTGCCATAGGCAGAACTTATATACGTACTGTTTCCACTTGAGCTACTAAAAAGCGGACAAAATTTAGCCATATTTATTTTCACCCCTTTTATAATTTTAAATTAATTAGGGACTGCCATGGGCAGTCCCGTTCCTTTTTCTTTAAGCATCCATAAGCTGTGCATCGGTTGGAATTATAGGCATACGGCAGATATCTGCTCCTAGCTCGCGAAGCTTTTCTGCAAGCTTTTCGTAACCTCTGTCAATATGGTCGATATCCTCGACCTCAGTAATTCCCTTTGCCATAAGTCCTGCAATTATCATAGCGGCACCGGCTCTTAAATCCACCGCTTTAACAGGTGCAGAGGTCAGTTCGTCAACGCCTGTTATTACCGCCATTTTTCCGTCAACCTGTATTTTTGCACCCATTTTGGTAAGCTGGTCAACATAACGGAAACGGCTGTCCCACACGCCTTCGGTTATAATGCTTGTCCCCTCTGCTACCGACAAAAGTGTTGCCATTTGCGGTTGCATGTCTGTAGGGAAGCCAGGATGTGGCATTGTTTTTACCTTGCACTGTTTAGGTCTATTTGACATGGAAACCCTTACAGCCTCATCAAATTCTTCAACAGTAGCACCAACCTCTAAAAGCTTTGCTATTATTGACTCAAGGTGTTTTGGTGTTACATTTTCAATAAGCACATCGCCTTTTGTTGCGGCGGCGGCTAACATATATGTGCCTGCTTCTATCTGGTCGGGAATAATACTATAATCTGTACCGTGAAGCTTTTCAACACCGCGAATTTTAATTATATTTGTACCGGCACCCATTATATTGGCACCCATAGAGTTTAAGAAGTTTGCAAGGTCAACTATATGCGGCTCTCTTGCGGCGTTTTCTATAATTGTGAGTCCTGATACCCTTGCGGCTGCAAGCATTATGTTGATTGTAGCACCTACCGACACTACATCAAGATAAATTGAACTGCCCGAAAGCCTTTCTGCCCTAGCATCAACCATACCGCTATCAATAGTAACTCTAGCCCCGAGTGCCTCAAAACCTTTTATATGTTGGTCTATAGGACGAACGCCAAAATCACATCCACCGGGAGGAGCTACCCTTGCCTTGTTCATTCTGCCAAGTAATGCACCCAAGAAATAGCTTGAAGCTCGCATACCCTCTGCCATTTCTTTTGTCACAACATAAGAATTTACATTTTTAGGGTTTATTTGTACAGTTGATTTATTTATAACCTTAACTTCAGCACCAAGTGACTGCATAGTGCGAAGTATGGTTGTTACGTCTGAAATTTCGGGAAGATTTTCTACGGTACAAGGCTCATCCGTCAAAAGAATTGCCGGCAATATTGCAACAGCAGCATTTTTAGCACCGCTTATACGGACACTGCCTTTAAGCGGCTTACCGCCGGAAATAACAAATTTCTCCAATTCTACACTTCCGTTTCTAATCCGTCATTTTTACTTCTCTAATATAGTATAACCAAAACCCAAAACGACATTATATGTAACTATTTGAGAATTTTACACTATATGTTAATTCATACACTAATTTTATATTATACCCTATAAAGCAATTTTTGTCAATTATCAAAGAAATCTAAAAAGCAACGCTATTAATAAAGGTTTTTATCGTAAACCGCACGCTCGCCGCCTATAAATTTAGGTCTAACCCGTGCCGCCAAAACTGTAGCCGAACCTATCCTATTATTTTGAAGTCTTACAGGTACAGCCACACGCTTTAGGTGCATACCAATCATAGTAAAGCCGATATCAATACCCGCATCTGCCTTTATTTCCTCAACCGCTACGGGATTTTTAAAAGTCTTATATGCCGCAGTAGCAAAGCTGCCACCCGCCTTTGGTTGCGGAACTACATTAGAGAAGTCGGGAAAAGGCACAGCATCAGCCTCTATAATTATTGCACGGTTTAGATGCTCACAGCATTGTGCGGCTACGAATATTCCGTATTTGCTTGCCACCTCATAAATACCCTCGAACACCTTGAGTGCCGCGTCTGGTGACGATTCAGTACCGATTTTTTTACCCAAAATCTCACTTGTGGAACAACCCACAACTAAAATTTGACCGGCTTTAAGTTTTGCCACCTCTATTATTTCCTCAGCACAAGCGGCTGCTTGTAATTTTAGTTCATCAAACATAAAAATCACTCCTTTTTATATTTTACCATTTTTTTATGATTTGTAAACTAAAATTTAAAAATTGCCGCTTTTATTTATTGTTTTCAAAAATAAATAAAAAATACTTGAAAAAATTTTATTTAAGTGTTATTATATGTTTACATAATGCTTTGACGAAGAAAAGTAGAGTCTTTTGCCCTTTAAAGAGAGTAACCGCCTTGGCTGGAAGCGGTTTAAGTAGGCAGATTTCTTGAAGTTCACTTCCGAGCAGCAACCTTGAAACCGCTCTTGTGGGTGTAGAGGTTGACGGCAGGCACCGTTATATGCCGCAAGAGTGTTTGCTCTTTGAGCGAAAATTTGGGTGGTACCGCGGAGTGTTTTTTATGCTTCGTCCCTTTTTTAAGGGACGGAGTTTATTTTTTTATATTATGAAATCCGTTCGTTACTTAACACTAACATTGGAGGAAAAGAAATGAAAGAACAGCTAATAGCTATTCGCGAGGCGGCAGAAAACAGTATTAAAGCCGCAAAAACCATGCAGGAAATAGAGGAACTGCGTGTAAAATATCTAGGCAAAAAGGGTGAGCTTACGGCACTTCTTAAACAGATGGGTTCACTATCAAGTGAAGAGCGTCCCGTTATGGGCCAGCTTGTAAACGAAGCAAAGGCTTTGCTTGAAACGGCTATCAGTGAAAAGTCTGCCGAGCTTAAAAAGGCAGAGCAAGACGAAAAGCTAAAGGCAGAAACCATCGATATTACAATGCCTGCAAAACAGTCAAAGGTTGGAAAACTTCATCCGCTTAACACCGTGCTTAACGATATGATTGATATTTTTCAGTCTATGGGCTTTGACGTGGTTGACGGACCCGAGGTTGAAACCGACTACTATAATTTTGAATGTTTAAACGTACCTGCAGACCATCCTGCACGTGATATGCAAGACACCTTTTATTTAGGTGAAAATCTGCTTCTTCGCACACAGACCTCTGCAGCACAGATACGTACAATGGAGAACAGAAAACCGCCTATCCGTGTTATATGCCCAGGCCGTGTTTTCAGAGCAGACGAGGTTGACGCGACCCATTCCCCTGTTTTCCACCAAATTGAAGGTCTTGTAGTAGATAAGGGCATTACTATGTGTGACCTTAAGGGCGTGCTAGAGCAGTTCGCACAAGAGATTTACGGTAGCGATACCGAGGTTAAATTCCGCCCGTCCTTCTTCCCCTTTACCGAGCCGTCGGTTGAGGTTGATGTTACCTGTAGTGAGTGCGGCGGTAAAGGTTGCCGCGTATGTAAAGGTAGCGGTTGGATTGAGATTTTGGGTGCAGGTATGGTTCACCCAAAGGTACTTGCTAGCTGTGGCATTGACCCTGAGGAATACACAGGCTTTGCATTCGGTATAGGTCTTGACCGTCTTACCACAACACGCTATAAGATAAGCGATATCCGCCTTTTATTTGAGAACGATAAACGCTTCCTTGACCAGTTTTAAGGAGGAATTTTAAAATGAAAATATCATTAAATCAGCTTAAAAATTATGTAGATATAAATGTACCTGTTGAGGAATTGTGCGAGCGTATGGTGCTTGCAGGCTTTGAGGTAGAAAGCATTGAAGCCGAGGGTGAAAACATTGTTAATGTTGTTGCCGCAAAAATCGTAGACTTAGCCCCCCACGAGAACAGCGACCACTTGCAGATTTGCCAAATGGATATAGGTAAAGGTGAGCCAATACAAATCGTTACAGGTGCCCAGAATATAAGCGTTGGCGACATTGTTCCCGCCGCACTTAACGATAGCTATCTTCCAAACGGTGCACACATTGTAGCAGGCAAGCTTCGCGGTGTTGACTCTAACGGTATGCTATGCTCGGGCGAAGAGTTGTGCCTTACAGAAGCCGACTATGAGGGTGCATCGGTTAACGGAATTTTAATTTTAAAGCCCGACGTTTTGGTCGGCACCGATATGCGTGAGGTTTTAGGACTTGACGACTATATTATAGATTTTAAAATCACCGCAAACCGCCCCGACTGTAATTGCTTTTTGGGCGTTGCAAAGGAAATCGGCGTAGTGCTTGGCACAAAATATAATGCACCTGTTCCCTCTTATAAAACAGTTGGCGAAAGCATTACCGACTATATTGATTTAAAGGTTGAAAATTATGACCTTTGCCCGCGTTATATGGGAAGAATAGTTAAAAATCTCCGTATTAAAGAATCGCCTGTTTGGATGCAAAAGGCATTAACCAAATCTGGTATGCGACCGATTAACAATATTGTTGATATAACAAACTTTGTTATGCTTGAAACAGGTCAGCCTATGCACGCCTTTAATTATGACGATTTGGCAAACAAGCAGATTATTGTAAGAAACGCTAGAGATGGCGAGAGTATTATGACCCTTGACGGCAAGGAGTATAAACTCAACCCTGATATGCTTGTAATTGCCGACGGTGAAAAGCCCTCCTGTCTTGCAGGTATTATGGGCGGCAAGGAAAGTGAGATTGAGGAGGACACAAAAAATCTTTTCCTAGAATCAGCTAAATTCCGCCGCGACAATGTACGTCACACAGGCAGAGCTTTAGGTATTCGTACCGAGGCTAGCGGTAGATTTGAAAAAGGCACAGACATTTTAAATGTAGAGTTTGCAATGGAAAGAGCATTAGGTCTTATATATGAGCTTGATGCAGGTGATATTATTGACGGCACACTCGATAAGTATGAAAGCTTGCCCGAAGAGAGAGTTTTAACCGTTACCGCAAAGAGCATTACCGACTTAATAGGTGTAGAAGTTCCCGAAGAAACAATGGTTTCTATTTTAAACAGTTTGCAGCTGCCCACCACTATAAAGGACGGTGTTATTACCTGTAAAGTACCGTCAATTCGTGATGATATTGAGGGCAGAGCCGACCTTGCAGAAGAAATTATGCGTATTTACGGCTATGACCACATTGTAGGCACCGCTATGCGTGGAAATGTAGCTCGCGGCACAAAGCTACCCGAAAGAATTAAGGCAGATAAGCTTAAAGCACTGCTTAACGGACTTGGTGCTTATGAAATAGCAACCTATTCATTCATAGGCTCAAAGGCTATTGATGCTTTACTTCTTGACGAGAATGACGAGAGAAGAAATGCCGTAAAGCTTTTAAATCCGTTAGGCGACGAGTATTCTACAATGCGTACACAGTTGACAACCAGTATGCTAACCGTATTAGCCACTAACGCCAACCGCAAGATTGCTGACGGCAGATTCTTTGAAATAAGCAAGCGTTTTATACCAAAATCACTTCCAGTTACCGAGCAACCCGACGAATTACCGACAATGTCTATAGGTATTTACGGCAAGGATGAGGATTTCTTTACATTAAAGGGTATAATAGAAGACGTGATGAAGTTATTTGGTGCACATACCGAGTATAAGCGTTCTGCTGAGCCTTATTTGCATCCAGGCAGACAGGCAGTAGTGCTTGCAAATAATGTAGAAGCCGCTGTATTCGGTGAGGTTCACCCAACTGTAGCCGCTAACTTTGAGCTTGAAACAAAGGTTTATGTTGCAGAGGTTAAGCTTGATGTGCTTTATAATATAAAAAAGCGTAAAACCGTTTATAAGCCGTTGCCTAAATTCCCTGCTGTTGAGCGTGACTTTGCTATGCTTTGCGATATCGATACACCCGTGGGTGCACTCGAAAAAGCAATTATAAGCGGCGGCAGCAGATTGCTTGAAAAGGTTGAGCTTTTCGACGTTTATACAGGCTCACAAATACCCGAGGGTAAAAAGAGCGTGGCCTTTAGCGTTTGGTTCCGTTCTGCCGATGCAACCCTTACCGATGCACAAATTGAAGAAGTAAGCGAGCGTATTATTAAAAAACTTGAAGCCGCAGGTGGAATTTTAAGAAAATAAGACTTGCACTTTTTTAAAATGCGGTATACAATAGTAATAGTGAGAGGTGTTTATTATGAATGATAAGACTATGACTTTTTCAATAGGTGACCAAACCGAGCAACAAATAAGGGATACCCTTTTGCAAGTTTATGATGCACTTAAAGAAAAGGGATATAATCCTATAAATCAGATAGTGGGATATTTATTATCGGAGGACCCGACGTATATTACCACCCATAATAATGCACGTCATTTGATAAGAAGAATTGACCGCGATACATTAATGCAGTCACTTATTAAGTATTATCTTTCTAACTAATTAAGTTTTAGCAAAACAGCTGTTCGCCGAATAGACGAACAGCTGTTTTTTTGTTTTTATTGTAACTATATATTTAAAAGGCGTTTTGCGTTGCCCGACAGTATTTTTTCCTTTTCCTCGTCGGTTATAGGCAGAGAGTTAAATATCTCTATCTCCTCGTCGGCACGGCTCCAAGGTGAGTCGGAACCAAAAAGTATTTTATCGGCACCGTGTGCCTTTAAAATCTTTAAAAACTGCTCTTTCCCGTAATACTTAAAGCCCATTGAGGTATCAAGATAAACGTCAGTTCCGCAAAGATGCTCTAAAACCTCGTCCCATTGGCGTCCGCCGCCTAAATGTGCCGCAATTATAGTGCCGCCGCCAAGCTTTTTTGAAATATTTTTAAAAGCTTTAGGATTACTGCGGTAAGGTGCTTCAAATGCGGGGTCAAACCCTGCGTGAAAAAGTAATATTAAACCTTTATTTAAGGCGTAATCATAAATGGGCAGCATTTTTTCATCATCAAGCAAAAAGTCTTGATATTCAGGATGAAATTTTAAACCCTTAAGCCCTAAAGATACTACAAAATCAATATCGCGTTTATAATCGTCGGTATGTGGATAAATTCCGCCAAAGGATATTATTCTCTGGCCTTCTATTCCCTTTGCCCATTCATTTAAAGTTTTAAGCTGTGAAGCCTTTGTTATTACGGGTTGTACCACAGAAATATCTACACCGAAATCATCCATATTGCTAACGAGACCGCCAAGCGTTCCGTTTGAGCAGGGCGGAAACATACCGCCGCTTTTTTGAACCAGTCCTGCTATTGCCCTTTCGGCTATTTGGTCAGGGAAAGCATGTGTATGAAAATCAATCACCATTATTATCGCCTCTAAATTTTTAGTGTGACGGAAAATTTTCCGTCACACAATTGTTTTAACCAAATTATTTTTAATTATCTAATACCGTAATTTTCAATTATAAAGTCCATATCCTTATCGCCTCTGCCTGAAAGGTTGATAAGAATTGAGCCGTGGTCCATTGTCTTTGCAAGCTTCATACCGTAAGCTACTGCATGTGAGCTTTCAATAGCGGGGATTATGCCCTCTAAACGAGCAAGCTTGAAGAAGGCGTCTATAGTTTCGTCGTCGTTTATAACGTCATACTTAACTCTGCCGATTTCCTGTAAAAATGCATGCTCGGGACCCGAAGACGGATAGTCAAGACCGCTTGCAACCGAATAAACGGGTGCGGGCTCACCGTTTTCGTCTTTTAGCATTATGCTGTTAAAGCCGTGCATAACACCCTCGGTACCATATTTAAGACTAGCGGCGTGGTCGCCAAGCTTTTCACCTCTGCCCAAAGGCTCAATGCCGTAAATATCAACAGGGTCATTAAGAAAGCCTGCAAAAAGACCTGCCGCATTTGAGCCGCCGCCTACACAGGCTACTATAGAGCTCGGTAAATGACCTGTCATTTCAATAAACTGTTCGCGTGCTTCAATACCCACAACACTCTGGAAATCACGCACCATCATTGGAAACGGATGCGGTCCTAAAACAGAGCCTATGCAATAAATAGCATCATTATATTCCTTGCTGTATGCCTCAAAAGCGGCATCAACTGCCTCCTTAAGCGTTTGAAGACCGTGAGTTACTTCAACAACATTTGCACCTAAAATTTTCATTCTTGCAACATTTGGAGCCTGCTTCTTTATATCAACAGAACCCATATAAATATCACATTCGAGTCCGAAATATGCCGCAGCAGTAGCCAAAGCCACGCCGTGCTGACCGGCACCTGTTTCAGCGATAACCTTCTTTTTACCCATATACTTTGCAAGCAAAGCCTCACCCATACAGTGATTAAGCTTATGAGCACCCGAATGGTTTAAATCCTCACGTTTAGCATAAAGCTGTACCTTACCGCCTAGTGAATCGGAAAGTCTTTCAAGGTGTGTAACGGGGGTGGGTCTGCCCTGAAATTCCTTTCTAATACGGCGAAGCTCGGCAATAAATTTTCTTGACTGACATATAGAAAAATATGCCTCTGTAATCTCTGCCATAGCATTTTTAAGCTTATCCTCAACAAAAACGCCGCCGTATTTGCCAAAGTAACCCTCTTTATTAGGATAATTATTAAAATAGGTATCAAAATCAACATTATTAAGTTTCATATAAAACTCCTCCAAAAAATATATTTAAAAAAATCGGATTTTAAGATTTATTTTTTACACCATCGTTTAGTTAGCAAGAACATAGAATTTCCTCCAAAAAACAAAAGTCCTATCCCTTAATTTTTAAGGGACAAGACTGTAAAAATCCTGCGGTACCACCCAAATTGGTAAATAATACCCACTCTGCCCGTACTGACATACGGTACGTATTTATAACGGGCTACGCTTCCCGTCGGCTACTACTCACAAACGCTTTCGGCCGCCCTCATAAGTCCATTCACGAAATAATCCGTTGTTGCCCTTCCACCGTCGGCAACTCGCTAAAAACCTCAATACAACGTTACTACTCTTAATCACAGGTTTATCTTTTTCTGTATTTTAGCACACAACTATTTTAGTGTCAACAATTATTTATCTTTCTTTAAAAAAGTTTTATATCCGTCACTATACTGTACACAGCGTGAAACTCGGCTTAAGGTTGCTGATGAAATATCTGTTTGTTCGATAATTTTACTATAGGTAGCACCCTCAAGCAAAAGCTTTGCAGCACGCACACGCTGTGCCATCTTTTCTATCTCCTTAAAGGTACATAAATCATCAAAAAGCTTTGCACAATCCTCTCGGCTTTCAAGAGAGAGTATTAAATCATAAAGCTCATTTATCATATCTTCTGTTATCTTTTTGTCACCCGACATTTTATATCACTTCCAATGATTTATTTAAAAACGAACGGGTTTTCTCGGACTTTGGATTATTAAACACATCTTCGGGAGTACCCATTTCTTCAATTACTCCGTCTGCCATAAATATAACCTTATCGGCAACATTTTTGGCAAAATCCATTTCATGTGTTACTACTATCATAGTGCTGTCGCCGCTTTTAAGACTTTTAATAACCTTTAAAACCTCACCCGTAAGCTCGGGGTCAAGTGCAGAAGTAGGCTCATCAAAGCAAAGAATATCGGGTTCAAGTGCCAAAGCCCTTGCAATAGCTACACGCTGCTGCTGACCGCCCGACAGTTCACAAGGGTAGTTGTTTATTTTTTCGGTTAATCCAACCCTTTTTATAAGACGATGAGCATTATCTTCAATCTCTTGCTGTGTGCCGAGTTTTAAAAGAGTTGGAGATAACATTACATTCTTTAACACATTATATTGCGGAAACAAATTAAATGACTGAAAAACCAAACCAAAGTGAAGTCTTTTTTGCCTTATTTCATCATCGCTGTACTTTTTATCAGCGGCAAAAATTTCTTCACCGTTAAACAAAAAGCTGCCGTTATCAGGTCTTTCTAAAAAGTTCAAACAACGAAGTAATGTAGTTTTACCGCTTCCCGAAGAGCCGATTATGGCTACAACCTCACCCTTTTCGACAGAAAAGCTGATGCCTTTTAAAACCTCGGTATTACCAAAGCTCTTTTTTATATCTCTAATTTCTAATACAGCCATATTATTTATCCTTTAAAATAATTCATTTTCTTTTCTACCCAACCAAAAAGAACCGTCAATACACCACAGAAAATAAGGAAATATGCACCTGTGTAGAATAACGGCCATATAAGGCCCTTACCTGCAAATCTTTCGGCGGCAAGTAAAATCTCGGCAACTGCTATTACACGTGCTAAAGAGGTATCCTTAACAAGCGTAATAATCTCGTTTGACATTGGAGGAACTATTCTTTTGATTACCTGCAAAAGCACGATTTTAGTAAAAATCTGCCATTTAGTAAGACCTAACACTTGTCCTGCCTCATACTGTCCTTTAGAAATGCTTTCAATTCCGCCCCTATATATTTCAGAGAAATAGCATGCATAGTTAATTATAAAAGCAATAAGTGCGGCAAGCATTCTGTTTCGCATTGGTATGCCAAACACAAGTCCCGGAACATACATTACAACAAACAGCTGAAGCATAAGGGGTGTTCCCCTTATGCACCAGACAAATATTTTACTTAAAAAGCTCAACGGTTTAAACTTTGACATTGAGCAAAAACATATTATTAAACCCAACGGAATAGAAAAAAGCAGGGTTTCAAAAAACAGCCTGCAATTTTCTAAAAATCCCGCAGCAAGGTCTAATGTAACCTGCTGAAAAGACATTATATTAACCTCTTGTTTATTATTTATTTAGACTTTACAACTTTAACTTGCTTATTCTGCATATAAGGAATAGAAACGCTCATATTTTCTTCTCTTTTCTCTGTAATAGTCATACCGTTCCAAATGCAGTCAATATTTTTTGCTTCAAGTTCGGTTTCCTTTGCAGCCCAACTGATTTCTTGGAATTTAGCGTTTACACCAAGTTTTGCACAAACAGCCTTTGCGAACTCGGTTTCAAAGCCTACCAATTCACCGTCTTCATTTTCATAGTTCATTGGTGCAAAGTATGTAATACCTATTACAAGCTCGCCTTTATCCATTACATATTTATAGTCGGAATCAGTCTCGCTTTGAACAAATGCATCTGTTTCTTTGTCACCTAAAAGAATGTCTTGAAGTTTATATTTTTCAGCAACTGTCTTTAAAGTACCATCAGCTTTTAGTTCTCTAATGATTTCGTTTATCTTTGCTGTAAGGTCAGAACCCTTTCTGAAAGCAATACCATATTCCTCTTCAGAATATCCGTCACCCTCAACTACAAGGTCAGCATAGTCTGTACCTTCACCAATAGAACCTATGGACATAACATAGTCAACAACAGCTGCGTCAGCTGTGCCTGACTTAACCTCGGTCAAAGCCTTGCTTTGAGTGTCAACGGCGGTGTATTTGTAATCCTCAAAATCTGCTTCTTTTTGAGCAACTTCTTCACCTGCAGACTCTTTCTCTGCAACAACAATCATTTTCTCGGCTTTATCACCGCAGCCTGCAAAGATTGTTGCCATCATAAGAACGGCCATTACTAATGCTAATAACTTTTTCATTTTAATTTTCTCCTTTTGCCTTTAAGGCTTTTTGATTTTTGAAGCCGTAGCTTCCTTTTATGGTTGTATTATACTTCATCAAACTAAAGAAGTAAAGTGTTTTTTTGGATTTTTTTTAAACTTTGTGTATTTTGCATATAAAAGCAACCTCGACTTCATCACTTTATCATACTAATGTGATAAATAGGCAGCTTCCCCAAACACCTTTGGGGAAGCCATGTTTCACTATACATATATAATATATGATTTACATAATAAGTTTTCCTATAAATGAAATCGCCATACAAATTACCGCACCCAATAAGGTTGGTAATAAAAATGCTAGTGCCGTCCACTTAAAACTACCAGTCTCTTTTTTTATTGTAAGCAGAGTAGTAGCACATGGCCAATGGGCAATAAAGAACACTAAAACACATAGTGCCGTAACCCCATTCCAACCGTTAGCTATGAAAAGCTCTCTTACCGCTAATGTGCTGCCCATCTCAGAAATCACACCGCCCGAAGTATATGCCATTATCATAATAGGTACTACTATTTCATTCGCGGGTATTCCTAATATAAAGGCCATAAGTATAACTCCGTCCATTCCCAAAAGCTTGCCTAAAGGATTTAAAAAATCCGAGCATAGTTTAAGAATACTGCTGTCGCCTATCTGAACATTTGCAAAAATCCAAATTATAAGTCCCGCAGGCACCGCCGCCGTAATTGCTCTGCCTAAAACAAATAGCGTGCGGTCAAATACCGAACGTACTATAACCTCGGCAAATTTAGGTTTTCTAAAGGGCGGCAGTTCAAGGGTAAAGGAGGACGGCGTACCCTTTAAAACCGTTTTTGAAAGAAGTCTTGTTGAAATGAAGGTAAGACAGACACCAAAAACTATAACCGTCAAAAGCAGCAGTGCCGCTACAAACGAGTTAAATGCCCCTCTAGCCACAACGGCGAAAAACATGGTTATTACAGCAATCAAAGCGGGGAATCTACCATTGCAGGGTACAAAGTTGTTTGTAATTATGGCTAGAAGTCTTTCCCTTGGTGAATCTATAATTCTAGCCCCCGTAACACCCGCCGCATTACAGCCAAACCCCATACACATACATAGGTGTTTTTATGGTGTAAAATAAAACAAACCTGCTATATGCCTTTTAAATCAGGCGTAGCAGGTTTTTGTTTTTATAATGTCCCTATTCTTTATTTGCCTTTAAAAATTCA
>SVPV01000013.1 GCA_015065725.1 Oscillospiraceae bacterium | reverse complement strand
GCAATAGTATATAAAGGTATGCATTAAAATAATATGATTTCAAGCAGATAAAAAGCTTATAAAAATCAAAAATCCGAACGTGTCACCATTGATGACAATGTTCGGATTATTTGACTTTGGTGGGAGAGGATGGATTCGAACCATCGAAGCTGAAAGCAACAGATTTACAGTCTGCCCCCTTTGGCCACTCGGGAACTCTCCCATATTAAGTTTTGTTGAAATCCACCTTTTAAACAAAAAATGGAGCTGGTGGACGGACGCAACCTTTTCTTCGAAAAGTTTGCCGTGCTTGCGGCATAGCCGCTTCACACTTCGCAACTAAAAATATCACACCGTGATATTTTTTTAACGTTGCTCACCCTCTCAGGCTTCGAGTCCGAAAACTCGTCCTACCTGAAAAATGGAGCTGGTGGACGGACTCGAACCCCCGACCTGCTGATTACAAATCAGCTGCTCTACCAACTGAGCTACACCAGCAAATTTTCAACGCCTAGATAATATACCATAAAGAATGGACAATGTCAAGCACAAATTTGAAAAATTTAAAAATATATTTGATTTTTAACCGTATTTTTTGTTTTGTTTGCGGAAATATAGTAAAAGAATTCAAAAACGGAGGTTTTTATTGATGAAAAACAAAATCACGGCGTTATTTTTGACTCTTGTATCTATACTGGCGGCTATGTTTATGGCGAGTTGCGGAAAGAAGGATGAGACCGCTTCTGTGTATTTTTTAAACTTCAAGCCTGAATCAGCAAAGGTTTACGAAAGAATCGCAGATGACTATGAGAAAGAAAAGGGAGTAACTGTTAAGGTGGTAACTGCCGCAGCTAACACCTATGAGCAAACGTTAAAATCTGAAATTGCTAAGGCTAATGCACCTACAATTTTTCAGGTCAACGGACCTATTGGCTATAATTCTTGGAAAGATTACTGTCTAGATATTAAGGATAGCAAGCTTTATTCCTATTTAAGTGATAAAACCTTGGCAATTACCGAGGGTGACGGTGTGTATGCTATACCCTATGTTGTTGAGGGATACGGTATAATTTATAATGATGCCGTTATGCAAAAATATTTTTCATTAAAATCCAAAAAAAGTGACGTTAAAAGTGTAGAAGAAATTAAAAATTTTAGCACTCTGAAAAGCGTTGTTGAGGATATGACTGCTAATAAAAACGAACTCGGTATTGAGGGCGTATTTGCCTCTACTTCTTTGTCATCGGGTGAGGACTGGCGTTGGCAGACACACCTTTTAAATGTACCGCTTTATTACGAGTTTAATGCACTTGACGGTTTTGATAACCCGACTCTTGCAGGGTTAGATGCTAATAAAATAGCGTTCAAATATTCTGAAAATTTTAAAAACATCTTTGACTTATATATAAATAATTCTGTAACAGCGAAAAATTTGTTAGGCTCAAAGTCAGTTGCTGATTCTATGGCGGAATTTGCTCTTGGTAAGGCTGCAATGGTGCAAAACGGAAACTGGGCGTGGTCACAGATTTCCGACGTACAGGGCAACAAGGTGGAGGAAAAGAACATTAAATTTTTACCTCTTTATATTGGCGTTGAGGGTGAAGAAAATCAAGGTCTTTGCATAGGCACCGAAAATTATCTTGCTATTAATAAAAATGCCACTAGCGAGAGTCAGCAGGCATCGCTTGATTTCCTTGATTGGCTTTTTTCAAGCGAGATGGGTAAAAAATATGTAGTTGAAGAACTTGATTTTATAACACCCTTTAATACTTTTGGTGAAAACGAGCAACCGAACGACCCACTGGCACGTGAAGTTATACGTTATATGAATAGCGGTGAGATTACCGCAGTACCTTGGATATTTACCTCATTCCCAAGCGAAACCTTTAAAACAGAGGTCGGTAGTGCCTTGCTTGATTATGCCCAAGGCGACAAAAAATGGGAAGACGTAAACAGAATAATTACTGACACTTGGAAGAGTGAGCGAGATTAATGAAGCGAAGCATTAGGAAATGGTTTCCGATTTTTGTGTTACCAACATTTATAGCTTTTTTGATAGCATTTTTGATACCGTTTGTTATGGGACTTTATCTGTCTTTTTGTGAGTTCCGTACGGTGTCGGATGCAAAATTTGTAGGCTTTGAGAATTATATAAGTGCTTTCAAGGGTAATTCTGATTTTTTAAATGCCTTAATTTTTACTGTGCTTTTCTCATTGGTTTCGGTAATAACAATAAATCTTTTCGGTTTTTTGTTGGCATTAACTCTTACTAGGGGTATTCGAGGTACAAATTTCTTCCGCACGGTGTTTTTTATGCCTAATTTAATAGGCGGAATAGTGCTAGGCTATATATGGCAGTTAATAATTAACGGTTTTTTATACAATTACGGATATTCTATAACTTCTAAATGGGAGTTCGGTTTTCTTGGTCTTATAGTGCTGATGAATTGGCAGATGATAGGGTACACGATGATTATATATATCGCAGGAATACAAAATGTACCCGACGAGCTTATCGAGGCGGCACGCGTTGACGGAGCCACACCCTTTAAGACCTTGCGAACTATTATAATTCCGTCGGTTATGCCGTCAATAACAATCTGTCTGTTTTTAACTATTACAAATTCTTTTAAGCTGTTTGACCAAAATTTAGCTCTTACAGCAGGTGCCCCCGCAAAGCAAACACGTATGCTTGCTCTTGATATCTATAGCACCTTTTACGGAAAAATTGGCTATGAGGGTGTAGGTCAGGCTAAAGCGGTTATGTTTTTTATTATAGTGGCTACAATAGCACTTTTACAGCTTTTTCTTACACGAAGGCGGGAGGTTGAAAGCTAATGTTAAGAAAAAAAGCCTTTAATTTTACACTTTTTCTGATTTTGGCTTTTATATCGCTAGTCTTTTTAGCACCTGTCGCGGTTGTGGTTATGAATTCCTTTAAAAGCCGTTTTTCTATTAGCCAAACCCCGTTTTTATTACCCGATAGCGATACATTTGTACGCTTGGATAACTATTCTACGGGTATTATTGATACGGATTTTTTAACGGCGTTTTTTTGGTCACTTTTTATAACTGTCTGCTCGGTAGCGGTGATTGTTATTTTTACTTCAATGACCGCTTGGTTTATTGTGAGAAGTAAAGATATTTTTTCAAAAGTGATGTATTATCTTTTTGTGTTTTCTATGATAGTGCCTTTCCAAATGGTTATGTTTTCAATGTCAAAGGTAGCAAATGTTTTGGGACTTGATAATCCTATTGGTATTGTGTTATTATATCTAGGGTTCGGTTCAGGACTTTCGGTTTTTATGTTTGCAGGCTTTGTAAAAACCGTACCACGCGGCGTTGAAGAGGCAGCTATAATTGATGGCTGCAACACCTTCCAACTTTTTTGGAGGGTTGTTTTTCACCTATTACGCCCAACGGCAATCACTATAGCTATTCTTAACACCATGTGGATTTGGAATGACTATTTGCTGCCATATCTTGTAATTGGTAGTGATTATAAAACTATTCCTATTGCAATACAGTATTTAAAGGGTGGATACGGTTCTGTTGATATGGGAGCTATGATGGCAATGCTGGTCTTAGCTATTGTGCCTGTGATAATCTTTTATTTATCGTGTCAAAAATATATTATTAAAGGGGTTGCGGCAGGTGCGATTAAGGGCTAATAACGATTTGCTTGAAAGCGGCGTTTTGTTGCATATAACATCACTGCCATCAGATTACGGAATAGGCAGTTTTGGTTATGAGGCATACCGTTTTGTAGATTTTTTAAAGCAGAGCGGACAGCGTTATTGGCAGATATTACCGCTTTGCCCTATAGGTGAGGGCAATTCTCCTTATAAATCACCTTCTTGCTTTGCGGGTGAGCCGTTGCTTATAGATTTAGAGTTATTGGTGCGTGACGGACTTTTAGAGGCGTCAGACCTGCCCGAAAATTTTGGGGATAGTAGTGTAGATTATGATAAGGTGCGTAGCATTAAGCTTCCGCTTTTAAAAAAGGCGGCGGCGAATTTCAAAAGGACTAAAATTGATTATATTAGGTTTTTAAAGAAAAACGAATTTTGGATTACCGACTATGCTGTTTTTATGACAGTGCTTGAGGTTGGCAAAATAGAAAAGCTTTCGGATTTTGAAGAGGGGCTTTTGCATAGACAACCTATAGCTCTTGAAAATTTCAAGGCGGCATATTTTGATGAAATTGAAGAAAAAAAGATAATTCAGTATTTTTTCTACAGTCAATATTTTACGCTCAAAGCGTATGCGGCAAAAAACGGCGTTCGTATAATAGGGGATTTACCTTTTTACGTGTCGCTTGATAGTGCTGATGTGTGGAAATCACCCGATAATTTTAGGCTTGGTAACGATATGACACCTGTGCTTGTGGCGGGTGTACCGCCCGATGCTTTTTCGTCAGACGGTCAGCTTTGGGGAAATCCTATATACGATTGGGACTATCAAAAATGCACCAATTATGCTTGGTGGAGAAAGCGTCTTGAATTTTCCCTCAATATCTATGATGTTTTAAGAATAGACCACTTTAGAGCCTTTGCAGATTATTTTACAATACCTTATGGCTCTAAAAATGCACGTAGCGGCAGTTGGGAAAAGGGTGTAGGACTTCCGTTTTGGCATCTTATGGAGTCTAAAATCGGCAGACTTAGAATTATAGCTGAAGATTTAGGTGAGGCAAGTCCCGAGGTTGAAAAGCTGGTAGCCGATACAGAATTTCCTAATATGAAGGTTTTGCAGTTTGCATTTGACAGTGATTTGCAAAACAAATTTTTGCCGCGTAATTACAATAGAAACTGCGTTTGCTATACAGGAACACACGATAACAATACCGCACTTGGTTGGTTTAATAATGCCACACCGCACGAGCGTGATATGTTTGAAAAAACTGTCCAGTCAAGCGGATTTCTAGAGCCGTCATATCAAATGATTTGGCTTGCTATGCGTTCAAGAGCGTCTACGGTTATAATTCCTATGCAGGATTGGCTCTGCCTTGATGAAGGCGGCAGAATGAATTTCCCAGGCACAAAGGAAGGTAATTGGGAATGGCGAATGAAAAAGGATTATTATACCGATGAGCTAGTATCGGTTATGAAACAATTATCTAACAGAAAATAATACAAACTAAAAAATTATATTATAAAAACGGCGGTCTTTTTTGACCGCCGTTTTTAATATATGCATTATATAGTTTAGTTGGTTGGTGTACTAGTGTCACTTGGATTTTGTGGTGGGGTAGAACTGCTTTCGGGGGTTGAGGGTTGCTGTGTTGGTGGTGTTTCGGGTGTGGTTGGTGTGCTAGGCGTTTGTGGCTCGGCACTAGTACCGCCCTCGGACGTAGTGGGTGTAGATGGAGTATCAGGAGTTGAGGGTGTTGACGGTGCGGGGGTTGATGAGCTTTGGGACTCGGAACTCTCGGCAGGTTTCTTTGTGTCGGGTGCTCCACCGCTGTGCTTTCCGTCACAAACCACGCCCTCTATGTCGGGAAGATAAATACCGTCTTTTTTCCAATAACATTTTTTGCCTGCAAGCTTGCCTGTGTAGGCACAGTATTTTTCCTCTACAACATCTTCGCTTAACTCAAATTCTTTAAATTCTAAACCTTTATGAACGTCTTTCATAATATTTTTCCAAAGTGTAGCGGCGGCGGATTGATTCGAAATTTGCTGTGGTTTGTCAAAGCCGTACCATACAGAGCCTACATAGTACGGTGTGCCTGCTACCATCCAAAGATCGTTAGATTCACTTGAGGTACCTGTTTTTGCATAAGCCTTCATTTTGCTGTAGCTGGCAATTCCTCTACCTGTACCGCTTCCGCCATATACAACGTTTTGTAAAAGCTTGTTCATAATAGTTGCAGTAGCGGGTTTTATAGCCTGTACGACTCTGCCGTCCTCTAAAACGGTTTTATCGTTAGTATCTTTAATTACTGTATAGGTTACGGGTTTATAATATTTACCAGAGTTTCCGAATATTGCATATGCAGCAGCAGATTCGGTAGTGGTAATACCGTAGGCACATCCGCCAAGTGCTAAGGATGCCAAGTTTTTGTCTATATCGTTTAAATGCTTAAATCCGAGCTTTTCGGTTAGGAATTTATAAGAGGTTTCTATTCCCATATCCTTTAATATTTTACAGGGTATAGTATTCGCCGAGCGTTCAATAGCCTTTTGAATGCTCATATTTCCTGCGTAATATCCATACCATTCAGCAGGGCCCTTTTTACCGTCGGGATAATAGTTTTCAAGAGGAGAATCCTCATAAACAGATGAATATGTAGCAATTCCTAAATCTATAGCGGGTGCATATACGCCTATAGGCTTCATTGTAGATCCAGGCTGACGGGGTGAATCAACCGCTCTGTTAAGACCGCGGTTTACGGTTTTTTCACCCGCACCGCCGACAACACCTATTATATGACCTTCATAGTCCATAATAGTCATAGCCGACTGAACATTTTTCTTTGTTTTACTTGCTTTTTGCGAAAAGTATTTCATATCCTCGTAATACTCTTCCATAATTTCCTGTACCCTTAAATCAACTGTTGAATAAATTTTATAGCCTCCGTTATAAAGCATAGCAGAAGCGGTTTTTTCCGAGCAGTTATACTTTTCACTTAAATCTTCAACAATATTGCTTATAAGAGTGTCTATAAAATAGTTATTAACAGGTGCTTCAAGATTGTCACGCTGTGAATCATCAAGCACTAAATCGTCGTTTAGGGCAGCCATATATTCTTCATATGTAATCTTCTCGCACTCATACATTTTTTTGAGTACGGTTTTGCATCTTTCCTTGTTGGTTTCAAGTTTATCCTCAGGATTATATGCAGACGGATTTTTGGTAATACCTGCAATACTTGCACATTCTAAAAGAGTAAGGTCGCCGACATCCTTGTTAAAATAGTAGTTTGCAGCTACCTGAACGCCGCAAATTCCGTTACCTAAGAGATAGTATTAAGGTACGATTCAAGAATTTGCTTTTTACTAAGCTTTTTTTCAATAAGTATAGCACGTGCTATTTCACGTAGCTTTCTTTTAGGAGTTTGTTTTTTATCTCCTGTAAGGTTTTTAATTAGCTGTTGGGTAATAGTTGAGCCGCCTTGGTTTGAAGAATAAATTTTTACAAACTGATTTAAAAAGGCAGAGCCTGTACGCTTCCAGTCAACACCCACGTGTGAATAAAAACGCTCGTCTTCAATCGATATAAAGGCATCAATAAGGGTTTGCGGTATCTTTTCGTAATCTACCCAAATACGATTTTCTTCGCCGTGTAGGCGTTGGTATTCCTCCCACTCGCCATCTTCGTTTTTGGCATAAACTATCGACGTCATATTAATTTCAAGATTCTTTATGTTGTTTACTATATCTTTGTAACCAAAAAAGTCAAAAGCGTTTTCCTTTGACGCTTCAATACCCAAGGTTACAGAAGATGCTATAATAAGCATAACCAATAATATGGCAGTAATTTTCATAAATTTTTCCATAGACACATCTCCGTTAGAAAATAAAACATTTAACAGTTATGTTCATTATACCACTATTTTCTAAATTAATCAATTTATTTTATTTTGTTCATAATTAGTCTATAAATATGGTATATAATAATGGTAATAAATGCTAGAATATAGATGATACCATATCAAGAGAGGCGGCAAAAATGCTTAAGCTTAAAAACATCACAAAGGAATACCGTATATCCGACAATAAGGTTGAGGCCTTAAAGGGCGTTAGTATAGAATTTAGAAAGTCGGAATTCGTATCGGTCTTGGGACCGTCGGGTTGCGGAAAAACAACCCTGCTTAATATTATAGGCGGTCTTGATAAGTATACCGACGGCGACCTTGTTATTAGGGGAAAATCTACAAAGGAATATAAGGACGCTGATTGGGATACCTATCGTAACCATACAATAGGATTTGTTTTTCAAAGCTATAATTTAATTCCGCACCAAAGCGTGCTTTCTAATGTAGAATTGGCTCTAACCCTTTCGGGTGTTTCCCGTGCAGAGCGTAGGGTAAGGGCAAAGGCGGCACTTGAGCGTGTGGGACTTGGCGACCAGCTTTCTAAAAAGCCTAATCAGATGTCGGGCGGTCAAATGCAGCGTGTTGCTATTGCAAGGGCATTAGTAAATAACCCCGATATTCTTTTAGCTGATGAGCCTACAGGTGCATTAGACAGTGAAACAAGTCTTCAAATTATGGAGCTATTAAAGGAAATAGCTAAAGATCGTCTGGTTGTTATGGTAACACATAATCCCGATTTGGCAGAGGAGTATTCTACAAGAATTATTAAGCTGCTTGACGGAAGGGTTATTGATGATAGCGACCCGTATAATTCCGAGCAGGAGGATGTTGCTAAACTAGAGAAGACTAAACATACCTCAATGTCATTTTTAACTGCACTTTCACTCTCCCTTAATAACCTTATGACTAAAAAGGGCAGGACTATTCTTACCGCCTTTGCAGGCTCAATAGGTATTATAGGAATAGCTCTAATACTAGCTCTTTCAAACGGTGTTGATGCCTATATCAACAGCGTTGAGGAGGATACCCTTTCAAGCTATCCTATTATGATAGAGCAGGCTACAACAGACGTAAGCTCACTTACAGGTACGCTTATGGAAAGTAATAAGGGCAATGCCGATAGAGATAAAAATAAGATTTACTCTAATAATATTATGGGTGAAATGATGACCACCCTTGTAAACGGTGCTACAGCTAACGACCTTGCGGCGTTTAAAAAATATATCAGCGAAAACCCTGAAAAAATATCAGATTACACTACCGATATTAAATATTCCTATTCTACACAGTTAAATGTGTATACACCGACGGGTGTTAGGGTTAATCCAAGTGAGGTTTTTGAAAAACTAGGCTTTGCTAGCGAGGGAGAAACCGCAAACTCCGGTATGATGGCATTTAGCAATACAGAGGTTTGGCAGGAATTACTTGATAACGATACGCTTTTACACGAACAGTACGAGTTGGTAAAAGGAAAATGGCCCGAAAAATATAACGAGGTTGTGCTTATAGTTGATAAAAACAATCAAATAAGCGACTATACACTTTATAGCTTGGGACTTCTTGATTCTAACGAGCTTTCAAAACAAATGGAAGCCGCTATGAATGGTGAAAAGCTACCAAAACCCGAAACCAAAAGCTACACCTATGACGAGCTTTTAGATTTATCCTTTAGATTGGTTGTTAATAGTGATTACTTCAAGAAAAACGATGACGGCAGCTATACAGATATGCGTGATGATGAGATTTATATGATGTCTGTTATCGAAAAGTCGGAAAAGGTAGATGTTGTCGGTATACTTCGTGCCGATAGCGAGTCGGCGTCATCTGTGGGCGGTACAATAGGTTATGTAGGCGGACTTATGACACACCTTATTAACGAGGTTAATGATAGCGAAATCGTAAAACAACAAAAAGCAAACAAGGAAATAGACGTAATAACAGGTCTGCCCTTTAAAACAGGCGACGAAGCCTATACAATGGCAGATTTGGAAAGCTATATAGCAACTCTGCCCGCAGCGGAACAGCAGCAAATCGGCGGTTATATAATGGGTATGAAGTCACAGGGTATGACCGATGAGCAGATTGTTTTAAAATTCTCAGAGTACCTTGAAAAAACCAAAAGCGACTCAACTTATGACGGTAACCTTAAGCTTTTAGGTGTATCTGATTTAGATGTACCAAGCCGTATAAGTATATTCCCAAAGGATTTTGAGGCTAAAGAAATTATAAGTGATGCTATTGAAAAGTATAATTCTAAAGTGGACGAAAGTCATAAAATCACATATACAGATTATATTGGACTAATGCTTTCATCTGTTACTACAATAATTAACGCTATTAGCTATATACTGATAGCCTTTGTAAGTATCTCACTTGTTGTTTCTTCGATTATGATAGGAATTATAACCTATATTTCTGTGCTTGAGCGTACAAAGGAAATCGGTATTTTACGTGCAATGGGTGCATCTAAAAAGGATATTTCACGTGTGTTTAATGCCGAAACACTTATTGTCGGCTTTACGGCGGGTGCTATAGGTATACTTGTTACAATACTTTTGCTTATTCCTATAAATGCAATTATTGCCGCTATTACAAGCATAGAGGGCTTGGCACTTCTGCCGACTGCGGGGGCAATAATACTTGTAGTTATAAGTATGTGCCTTACCTTTATAGCAGGGCTTATACCATCAAAAATAGCCGCTAAAAAGGACCCGGTAACCGCACTTAGAACTGAATAAAAGAAAAATAAAAAAGTTTGGTAAGACTTATTTTCTACCAAACTTTTTTAATATTTATTAAATTATCATCGGTTCTAATTGTTTGTGGTTTAAAGCCGACTCTATTGTTTCGGGTAGCTTTTTAAAATCGCATACAAGTGAGGTTTGCTTACCTTCGGGGTCGTCTTGACCGTAGGGTACAAAATAAATGTTTTTAGTGTTGTTTAAAATTCCTATGTTTTTAGCGGTGGCACCTAAAGCATCGTTTGTGGCAATACCCAAAACTACGGGCTTGTTGTTACGTAAATGAGCTTTTACAGCCATTGTAACGGCTGTGTCGGTAATTCCAAGTGCTATTTTTGAAAGACTGTTGCCTGTACAAGGGGCTACAGCTATAATATCAAGCAAATTTTTAGGTCCGATAGGCTCGGCGGCTACAACATCGTGAATAATTTTGTTGCCGCATATATCCTCGACCGTCTTTATAAGCTCTTTACATTCGCCAAAACGAGTATCGGTTTTATAAACTATATCTGACATAATTGGAATAATTTTTATATCAAATTTTGAAAGCTCTTTTAGTGCTTCAACCGATTTTTTGATGGTGCAAAAAGAGCCGCAAAATGCATATCCAAGCGTAATACCGTTCATATTTTCTCTCCCTCTATTAAATTAATTGCCGTTTTTGCCAATATTTCACCCGCAGTTTTAGGTGCACATTTACCTGGTATACTTGGTAGCTTTCGGCATACAATCCCTAATGCCTTTGCCTTTTCAAAATCAAAGCCGCCTTTACTCGAAAGGTCAACGATAAGGCAGTTTTTAAGATTTTTAAGATTTTTATTTATATAAACAAAGTCTATAGTGTTAAAAATTATATCGAAGTCTAGCGGAATACTGTCAAGTAGAAGAGTGTTGCAGTAATCTATATTAAGTGCATCTAAAAGTGCAAAATCGCGTTGCTTTCTCGCACTTACCGTAACATCCGCACCAAGTGACTTTAATCGGTCGGCTAAAATTTTACCCGTTCTGCCGTAGCCTATTACTAACACTCGGCTTTTCCAAAGGGTAAAGGGTGTGTTTTCTATTGCAAAGCTTATGGCTCCCTCGGCAGTTGGTACAGCGTTTAAAAGCGAATAACTGTCGGTTTTGCAGTAGTCTATACATTCTGTTTTTTGGAAACTGTAATTAGCTGTTAAAACTAATTTGTCATTTATGTTTTCAAAGTCTTCTAGTTTTATTATTCGTTCAGTCAAAGGACAAAAAACGGTTATTTTATCCCTTGTGGTTGGTACGGGGAAAAGTAAAACGTCAGAATTTTCAATATTTCCGTCGTCCTTTTCAAAAAGACCTATTGTGTCAACCAAAAATCCGTTATTTTCTAATTCTTCTTTAGCAATACGCAGTCGGCGGTCGCCGCCTATAATAGTAATTTTTTTCATAAAACCGCACCATTACATAAAATTAAGAGTACCATAAATGTAACTCAATACATTGTATGGCACTCTTTATTATTTAGTTACCTGTCTTTTGAAATAATTTTTAAAAGAATTGGTTTCTTATTAAGTTTTGGGTTTTCGGTTACCGCTTCAAGCAATTCTTCTAGCTTTAGTTTTATTTCTTCACCCATAAAGCCTAATTGCTTTAAATCGTTTCCGTTAAGCTTTAAATCGCCTAAAAGATACGGCTCGCGGTTTGTTTTGATTTCATTGAGCATTTCACGCTCGGTTTTTGCCGAAGTATTTAAAATATTTTCTTTAAATACTGTAAAGTCATAAAATTCTTCTTCACCGTAAATCCGACAAGCAGTCTTTATTTCTTCCTTTGTTTTAAAATTACCGTATGTCAAAAGATTTTTAAGTGCGGCACAGTAATTCTTTTGCTTGTTTGAGGCTTTGAGTTCTTTAAGCACCAAATCACTGTCGGATTTTGTAAGATATAAAAAGGCAAAAAGCCGAAGCTTACTGTTTTCGGGCAGTAAAGCGAGTGCTTTTAAATCCTCGCCACCTTTAATGCCTAAAAATTCAAGTGCATCTTTTTCTAAAAGAGAATTAAGCACCGAGGTATTAACACCGCAAACAGCACGTGTAAGCTCTGAAAATATTCTCTCACGGCTTACAAATTTAAGTGTATCGCTACATTCTAAAGCGGCGTCAAGGGTGTTTTGTTCAATACTAAAATCAAGCACGCTTGCAAATCTAAAAAGTCTTAGAATACGAAGTGCATCTTCTAAAAAACGCTTTTTAGGATCGCCTACCGCCTTTAATATACGGTTTTCTAAATCGGTTTTTCCGCCAAAAAGGTCAATTAGTCCATCATCTTTGTTGTATGCCAAAGCATTAACCGTAAAATCACGGCGGGATAAGTCGTATTTAATGTCACTGACATATATAACCTCGTCGGGTCTTCTGCTATCAGCGTATTTGCCGTCACATCTAAAGGTGGTTACTTCAATGGGAATATGCTCTACTAAAACAGTAATAGTGCCGTGCTTTGCACCTGTAGAAACGGTGTTCTCAAATAAAGCAACTACTTCATCGGGCTTTGCCGAGGTGGTGATATCATAGTCGTGTACAGGTATATTAAGCAGCATATCACGTACACAACCACCCACTAAATAAGCCTTAAAACCTGCGTTTTTGAGTGTTTTTAGTACAAATTCGGCTTCTTTTGTGTAAAAATAAGGCATTTTTTCCCTCCTTTGTAAAAATAGGGGTTTATTTTTTCTTTAAAAAGCAATATAATATGTATAGTTGCATTTTGTAAATATCGGGAGTTGATTTTGTGAAAACACTTCGCGAAGAAGATAAAATTATATTAAATGTAAAAAATATCCATATGATAGGTATCGGCGGTAGCGGTATGTGTCCCTTGGCCGAGATACTTCATTCAAAGGGATATGTCCTTACAGGCTCCGACAATAATGAGTCTGCACCGCTTAAAAGGGTTAAGAATTTAGGTGTCAAGGTAAGTATGGGACATAGTGCCGAAAACGTAAGGGGTGCCGAGCTTGTTGTTTATTCGGCGGCAATCTCTAAAGAAAACCCTGAGCTTTTAGAGGCGGCAAGACTAAATATTCCCACAATGGAGCGTTCGCATCTTTTAGGTGCTCTTACACGCCTTTATGATAACGTAATCGGTGTTTGCGGTACACACGGTAAAACCACCGTTACCTCTATGATAACACAAATTTTAGTTTTAAACAAGATGGAACCTACTGCAGTTATCGGCGGACTGTTGCCGCTTATAAATTCTAACGGTATTACAGGTAATTCTGATATTATGGTTTGCGAGTCTTGTGAGTTTGTCGATACTTTTCTAGAGCTTTCACCCGATATCAGTGTTCTTCTTAATATTGATAACGACCATCTTGATTATTTTAAAACAATGGATAATCTTGTGGCTTCCTTCGGTAAGTTTGTAGGTATGTCAAAGGCTTGCTATTATAACGGTGACGATGCACTTTCGAAAAAGGCTTTAAACGGCTTTGGTGGCAGAGTAGTAAGCTTTGGCTTTGCTGATAAAAATGATTATTATCCCGAAAATATTAAAAACGGTAAATACGGTTTTTGCTATGACGTAATGTCGGGCGGTAAAAAGCTTACTACAATAGAGCTTCATACCCCAGGTAAACACAACGTGCTTAATTCTTTGGCGGCATTTTCTGTCTGCTATGATTTAGGTGTTTCTGCCGACGGTATTGCCGAAGCTTTAAAAACCTTTACGGGTGCAGGCAGACGCTTTGAGTTTTTAGCAAGGTATGATGATTTTACATTAGCCGACGATTATGCACATCACCCGACCGAGATAAAGGCAACCCTTACCGCTGCAAAAGACCTTGATTATAATAGCGTAACGGTTGTTTTCCAACCCTTTACTTTTTCGCGTACAGCTCTCTTAAAAGACGAGTTTATTGATGCTTTATCTATTGCTGATAGGGTGGTTTTAACGCCAATTATGGGTTCACGTGAGGTTAACACCTACGGAATATCGTCAGAGGATATAGCCGAAAAGCTTAATAATGCCGTAGTTATAGACGGATTTTCAAATATAGCCGAACATATTATAAATACCGCCAAAAATGATGAGCTTGTAATTACAATGGGCGGCGGCGATATTTATAAGGCGGCACATATAATTATGGAAGAACTGAAGTAAAATGACTGAAAAATTATACGATATTGATTCGCACTTAAAAAGTTTTGAAGCGACTGTGCTTGAATGTTTAAAGTGTGAAGATAAATTTAAAGTATTGCTTAATAAAACTGCATTTTTTCCAGAGGGTGGCGGACAACCTGCCGATAAGGGTACTCTTGACGGGGTTCAGGTTTTAGACGTAAGGGAAGAAGCAGATGGTATATATCACTATCTTGGAAATCCGCTTGAGGTAGGCAGCACAGTAAAAGGTGAGCTTTGTTGGGAATGTAGGTATGACCGTATGCAAAACCATTCGGGTGAGCATATAATTTCTGGTATAGTGCATCGCCTTTACGGTTATGAAAATGTAGGCTTTCATTTGTCGGACATCACCGTAACGCTTGATTTTGACGGTGAACTGTCAGAAGAACAACTCAGTCTAGTTGAACGCCTTGCAAATGAGGTTGTTTGGCGTAATTCTGAGTTTAAAACCTATTATCCAACAAGGGAAGAGCTTAAAAACCTTTCGTACCGCAGTAAAAAGGAAATAGACGGTGACATTAGAATAGTTGAAATAGAAGACTGCGATATGTGTGCTTGCTGTGCACCGCACGTAAAATCAGCAGGGGAGATAGGTATTATAAAAATGCTTGATACCGAGCGGCTTCGCGGCGGAATCCGTATATACATAAAATGCGGTATAAGAGCATTAGCCGATTATGGTGAAAGATATAAAAATGAGCTTTCTATAGGAAATTTGATGTCGGTAAAGCAAAACGAAATTGTTGACGGCGTTAAAATGCTTTATACTAAAACGGCAGAACTTAAAGCCGCTAATACCGAGCTTAAAAAACGATTTATAAAAATGCTTATAAATTCTGCTGACAGTAATCAAAATGTCTTTTTTGAAAACGGACTTGATGTTCGAGAACTTCAAATGTTATCGGACGGACTCTATCGCCGTTTCGGCGGTATTAGAGGTGCTTTTTCTGAAACTGAGAACGGTGTATATAGCTTTGCAATTTGCGGTGAAGAAAATGCACTAAACAGCTTTTTTGCTGACTTCCGCAAAGAATTTAATGTACGCGGCGGGGGCAGAAACGGTATGGTGCAGGGTACCGTTATAGGCGAGTGTGAAAAAATAAAATTACACTTTAATAATGTGTGATTTTATGTTAAAATGCAAAAAGTATATTTTTAGGAGTTTTTTATGAATTGGACTGAAATTACCGTAAAGGTACCGGTTTTACATTCTGAAACTGCGGCGGCGGTTGCTAATATGACCGTACCATACGGAATTTATATTGAAGATTATTCGGATTTAGAGCAGGGTGCAGAAGAAATAGCACATATTGACCTTATTGATGAAGAATTAGTTTTAAAGGATAGAAACACAGCAATTATTCATATTTATATTTCTGAATGTGATAATGCTTTGGAGGCATTCAGCTTTTTAAAGGAAAGATTCGAGGCTTTAAATATTCCCTTTGAGGCGGCGTCTGTCGGTGTTGACTATAAGGATTGGAACGAGAACTGGAAAAAGTATTTTAAGGCTTTTGAGGTGGGCGAGCGTCTTGCGGTTTGTCCTAGCTGGGAAAAATACGAAAATAAAGAAAACAGAACTGTACTTCAAATTGACCCCGGTGCCGCTTTCGGCACAGGTACACACGCTACAACCTCACTTTGCCTTTCGGTGCTTGAAAGCCAAATAAAAGACGGTATGAGCGTGCTTGATATCGGCTCGGGCAGCGGTATATTGGCTATTGCATCGGTGCTTTTGGGTGCTAATAACGCTATTGGTGTTGATATTGATGCACAGTCTGTTAAAACTGCTACCGAAAATGCTGAAATTAATAAGGTATCCGACAAGGTTAAGTTTTTAGTGGGCGACCTTGCAGAAAAAATCAACGGTAAATACGATATTGTTTGTGCCAATATAGTAGCAGACGTTATTATCCGTCTTTTCGGTAATGTGGCCGATTATATGAAACCGAATGCTAAACTAATAATTTCGGGCATAATCGATATTAGGGCAGAGGAAGTAGAACAAGAGGCAAAGGCACACGGCTTTAATATCGAAAAAATGCTTGAACGCGATAATTGGCGTGCATATATTTTGACTAAAAATTAATTTAAAGCAATAAACGGAGGATTTTTAATGCTTGAATTTGAGCAGTTGGCGTTAAGACTTAATTCTTATAAGGCTGATATATATGAGCTTCGCGATGCTATAGGCTATGACGGCATAGTGCGTGAGATAGAGGAGCTTGAAATGAAAGCTGCGGCAGAGGGCTTTTGGGACGACCTTGAGGCTTCACAGGCTATACTTCAAAAAACGGGTAAGCTAAAAAATATTGTAGAAAGTTATGATAATCTTTTATCCTCTTTTGAGGATTTGGGCGTGCTTATTGAAATGGGCGACGAAGAAGAGGATTTGTCTTTAATAGACGAAATAACCGCCTCGGTAGATGAGCTTGAAAAAAATCTTGATACACAGAGACTTCGCACGCTTTTAACGGGCGAGTATGACGCTAATAATGTAATTTTAACCTTTCACGCAGGTGCGGGCGGTACCGAGGCTATGGACTGGGTGCAGATGCTGGTAAGAATGTATACCCGTTGGAGTGAGCGTCACGGTTTTAGCGTAAAGCTACTCGATTTTCTAGACGGCGACGAGGCAGGACTTAAAAGTGCCACAATGTTAATTGAGGGCGAGAATGCCTATGGTTATTTGCGTAGTGAATCGGGAGTGCACCGCCTTGTGCGTGTGTCACCGTTTGATGCTTCGGGCAGACGCCATACTTCTTTTGCATCGCTTGAGGTTATGCCTGAAATTACCGACGATATGAACATTGAGGTTAGGGAAGAGGATATTAAAATGGATGTTTTCCGTTCGTCAGGTGCGGGCGGTCAGCATATTAATAAAACCTCCTCTGCGGTACGTCTTACCCATATTCCTACGGGTATTGTGGTGGCGTGCCAAAATGAGCGTAGTCAGTTCCAAAATAAAGAACAGGCACTTCGTATGCTAAAGTCAAAGCTTTTGGAAATTAAGGAACGCGAGCATTTAGAAAAGATTGAGGATATCAAGGGCGTTCAAAAGGAAATTGCTTGGGGCTCGCAAATACGCTCGTATGTATTTATGCCATACACTCTTGCGAAAGACCACCGCACAGGTTTTGAGTCTGGTAATATTAATGGCGTTATGGATGGCGATTTAGACGGATTTATAAATGCTTATTTAAAGGCTCAATCAAAGGGCGAGCTTGAAGAACAATAAAAATCTTGACAATTTTAGAAAAATGTGTAAAATAAAATTACATTCTTTAGTTTTTTGGCGATAAGGTAATAATCTTGTCGTTTTACGAGCCCCGCAACAAAAGTTGCGGGGCTTTTTTCTCTTTTACAGTAAAAAACTATTTATAAGATTTAAAATATCGCTTGACAAATTAATGCCGTTTGTTATACTGTAGGTGAATCTAGAAAATATGCCTTTTGGTTGAGAGTGATTTTTATGTCAATTATGAAAAAAGCTACAAAACTTAATATTAAAATT
Source organism: Oscillospiraceae bacterium (assembly GCA_015065725.1). Lineage (GTDB taxonomy): Bacteria > Bacillota > Clostridia > Oscillospirales > Acutalibacteraceae > UBA737. The sequence continues at coordinate 36,008 of SVPV01000013.1, read as the reverse complement.
GAAGATGTTTTAAAGCGTGAGGAACACTTTATTTACAGTTTTAATAAATATGGTGATAAAAAGATAAAACTGTTTTTTCACCTTTTTAAAGGATATTATTGGTATTTGTTTTTGTCCGCATTTTTGTTCTTTTTAAAGTCTTTACCCACTTGGATATTGCCAATTATAACTGCAAATATTATTACATTAATTCAAAAGCAACCGAGTAACTTTCTTTATCAAATTATAATTAATATAATTGTGGGTGTTGTTATCGTATTGCAACACCCAATCACAAATACAGGTCATTCAATTAATTTGAATAAAGCACGGCATAATGTTGAAGTTGGTGTTCGTGGTGCTATGATTAGAAAACTTCAACAACTATCTATTGCGTATCATAAGGAAGTACCGGCTGGTACGTTGCATTCAAAAGTTATGCGTGATGTTGAAAAATTTGAAAGCTTAACGTTACACGTTTTTACTTCCGTACTTAATATAGGTTTAGGTCTAATAATAACTCTTGCTATTGTAATAAATAAAAACATATATGTTTTTTTAATGTTCTTAATTACTATACCTATATGTATGTTAATTAATAAGGTCTTCAAAACTTCTATTAAAAATGGTGCAATTGAATATAGACATTCGGTAGAAAAAACCTCTTCAGAAATTGTTAATATGCTTGAATATATGCCGGTGTCACGTGCCCACGCACTTGAACAAAAGGAAATATATAAACTTACAGATACCTCAATTAATCAAGCCCAAAAAGCACATAACTATGATATTACTGTAAGTTATCTTGGCAGTATTTCGTGGTCGGCACTAACGGCAATACAACTTTTATGTCTAGGCTTTACGTCTTTTTTAGCGTATAAGGGGCAAATTACCGATATTGGTGATATAGCACTTTACCAAAGTTATTTTTCTTCATTGCTTGGATATGCGAACGGAATATTAGGACTTTTACCGGCAATTACTTCGGGATTCGACGCTATTTCTTCAATGAGCGAGGTGCTTTCCTCTAAAGATGTTGAAAACACCGAGAATAAAACACGTGTAGAAAAACTTGAGGGCGAATATGAATTTTTGAATGTTTCCTTTAGATATGATGAAAATTCTCCCGCACTTAAAAACTTTAACCTTAAGGTTAAAAAGGGCGAAACTATTGCTTTTGTGGGTGAATCTGGTTCGGGCAAATCCACAGTAATTAACCTTGCGGTAGGCTTTTATAAGGCTAACGAAGGTCGGGTTTTGGTTGACGATAAAGATATTAATGATATTAATTTGCATAGTTATCGCCGTTTTATTTCGGTTGTACCACAAAAAACTATACTTTTTTCAGGTAGCGTACGCGACAATATTACCTACGGTAGCGACCATATCAGTGATGAGGAACTTAGCAATGTAATTAAAGCGGCTCAACTTGAAAGCGTTATAGAACGTTTGCCGGATGGTGTTGATACCGAAATCGGCGAGCACGGTGACAAACTTTCGGGTGGTCAACGTCAACGTATTTCTATTGCAAGGGCTATTATACGTAATCCGCAAGTAATAATTTTTGATGAAGCAACAAGTGCACTTGATAGTGCTTCCGAGCGTGAAATTCAAAAAGCTATTGATTATCTTACAAGGGATAGAACAACCTTTATTGTAGCACATAGGCTTTCTACAATTAGAAATGCTGACCGTATTGTAGTTATTAATAAGGGTGAATGTGTTGAATGTGGCAGTTATGATGAATTAATGGCTAAAAAAGGTGCTTTTTATAAATTACAGGCTTTACAGTAAAGTAAAAGATGTGTAGAATTTCTACACATCTTTTTTAATGCTATAATATAATGCACACAAGACCGTTGCAACCGTCGTTTATTACACGCTCAATAGTTTCGCCTATTCGCATACGGGCGTCCATAGGCATACGTGAAAGCTTTGTATGTAGTCCTTCGTTTACAAGCTCGTGCAGGGATTTGCCGAATATATTTGAATCCCAAATTTTTACAGGGTCTTCCTCAAATTCTTTCAGTAAATACATAATCAAATCTTCGGATTGTTTTTCACTGCCTACAATGGGGCTTACCTCTGTTGTAATGTTTGCTTTCATTAAATGTATTGATGGTGCAGAGGCTTTAAGTCTTACACCGTATCTGCCGCCTTGTTTTACAATTTCGGGTTCTTCAAGCGATAATTCTTCAATGGCAGGCATAACAATTCCATAACCTGTAGCCTCTACCTCGTCAAGTGCATCCTTAACCCTCATATACTCTTTTTTGATTTTTGCAAGCTCGGTTACGGTAGACATAAGCTCTTGCTCGTTTTCTACATTAAGACCTGTCGTTTCGGCAAGTACTTTATAGAAAAGGCTGTTCTTTATGCTCATATTAATTTCCGCGTTGCCTGTGCCTAAATCTATGCCCTCAACCTCTACATTTTCTATGTTGTCGCTATCTTCAAATGCTTTAGAAAAATTAATAACATCTCTAATACGGCTAACGTCCTCGGCAGCGTTTTTAATGGCTTCGGTAACTGCAGAACGTAACCAATGCTCTATTGGAAGACTGTTTATCCATTTAGGAAAGCTTACAGATATTTCGCGAACAGGGAATTCAAACAGTATCTTTGATAATATTTTCTTAATATCGTTTTCATTTAATTCTAGGCAATTAACAGGAATTACAGGAACTGAATATTTTTGTGATAATTCCTCCGATAAATTATATGCCGCTTCGGATTCAGGGTACATACAGTTAAGCAACACAATAAACGGCTTGTTAATGCCTTTAAGCTCGCTTATAACTCTAGCCTCAGCTTCGGCATATTCTTCACGCGGAATGTCACTTATACTGCCGTCGGTAGTAACTACAAGACCTATTGTTGAATGCTCGGTAATAACCTTTTTGGTGCCTATTTCAGCCGCCATATTAAAGGGGATAGGCTCATCATACCAAGGCGTCATTACCATACGTGGTTCATTACCCTCTATGTACCCAAGTGAGCTTGGTACTATATATCCTACACAGTCAATAAGGCGTACGTTCATGTTAGCTGTGTCATCAATGTTTATTAAAGCCCCCTTTTCAGGTATGAATTTAGGCTCGGTTGTCATAATTGTTCTGCCTGAAGATGCTTGAGGAAGCTCATCATTGGCTCTTTCCCTTTGATATTCCTCTGCCATATTAGGCATAACAAGCTTATCCATAAACTGCTTTATAAATGTGGATTTTCCTGTTCTTACCGGACCTACAACTCCTATGTAAATATCACCGCCGGTCCTAGCACTGATATCCTTATATATGTTTGTGTTTGTCATAAAAGCTTCCTCCGACTCAAAAAACTTCTTTATAAAATGGTATGAAAAATTTTAGGACAATATGACAAACATAGAAAATTAAAACAAAAAAGGTTTTTGTGGTCTTTTTGCTTTCTATCGGGCATACTAATAAAAATATTTTTGAGGTGTTAATTATGGCTGTAAGAATAGGAAAAAGAACAATTTTATTAAAAAATAAACCTTCTATAATAGGATATGCCTCTATAGTAGGAAAAAAAGAGCATGAAGGACCTATTGGCGATGAGTTTGACGATTATGATGAAGATTGTCGATTTGGTGAAAAAACATTTGAAAAGGCAGAAAGTAGACTGCAAACCAATACCGCAAGACTTGCTATAAAGAAAAGCGGTTTAAAGGAAACAGATATTGATTGTATTTTTGCAGGAGATTTGTTAAATCAGTGTATTGGAAGTTCTTTCGGTCTTCGTGAACTTGGTATTCCTTTTGTGGGACTTTACGGAGCTTGCTCTACAATGGCACTTAGTATGTCTATGGCGTCTATTATGCTTGATGGCGGCGGTGCAAAAAGAGCCGTAGCACTTACCTCATCACACTTTTGTTCGGCAGAAAGACAATACCGCTTTCCACTTGAATACGGGTCTCAAAGGACGCCTACAGCACAGTGGACAGTTACGGGTGCGGGTGCGGTTGTGTTAGGCGAGGGCTACGAATTGCCGTGTATAAATGCAATCACTATAGGTGAAATAGAGGACTATAATATAACTGACGCTAATAATATGGGTGCTGCAATGGCACCTGCTGCAGCCGCAACATTAAAGCATTATTTTTCTGATACAGGTACTAGCCCTGATGATTACGATATTATCTATACGGGTGACTTAGGGTATGTAGGCACAGAGCTTTTGTACGAGCTTCTTGAGCGTGAAAAAATTGATATACGTTGCCGTCATAATGATTGCGGTATGCTTATATACGATAAAGAGGGACAGGATGTTCATGCGGGCGGTTCGGGTTGCGGCTGCAGTGCATCGGTACTGTGTTCTTTTATAATGCACAGGTTTGAAAGCGGAGATTTTAATAATATTTTATTCGTATCAACAGGAGCACTTATGTCGCCGACCTCAACTATGCAGGGTGAGAGTATACCTGGAATAGCACATCTTGTTAATATTAAAAAAATTGACAAGTAATTTAAAAAATGATAAAATAATAAAGAGGTCCTCGTCTTGAAAGGACGAGGGCCTTAGTATTTGTTACTTAAAAGGAGGATGCGTTTTGGAAAAACAAATTTTAGAGCTTATGGAAGATAAAAAATACGGGCGATTGCGTGAAATTTTATCCGAAATGAATCCTGCCGATATAGCAGAAATATTCAATGAGTTTTCTGAAAGCGAGCTTACGGTGGCTTTTAGAATTTTGCCAAAAGAGCTTGCTGCCGAAACCTTTGTTGAAATGGACAGCGATATGCAACAAACACTAATTACTGCTTTTAGCGATAAAGAGCTTAAAGAAGTTATGGATAGGCTTTTTATGGATGATACGGTTGACGTTATTGACGAAATGCCTGCCTCTGTTGCAAAGCGTATTTTAAATCAAACTGATAAAAAAACAAGGGCACTTATAAATCAGCTTTTGGCATATCCTGAGGACAGTGCAGGAAGTATTATGACCACCGAGTATATTGATTTAAAAATCAATATGACGGTAGAAGATGCTTTTGATAAAATCAGAAAAAAAGGTCTTGATTCTGAAACAATATACACTTGTTATGTAATAGATGCAGGACGCAGACTTTTAGGCATCGTTACTGTAAAGGATTTATTATTATCGCCAAAAACAAATCTTATAGGCGATATTATGGATACAAATGTAATATACGCTAATACCTACGATGACAGGGAAGAAGTTGTAGGACTTTTTGATAAATACGACTTTTTGGCGTTGCCGATTGTTGATAAAGAAAGCCGTTTAGTCGGTATCGTTACAGTCGATGATGCTATCGATGTTCTAAAGGAAGAGGCTTCCGAAGATATTGAAAAGATGGCAGCTATTTTGCCTAGTGAGCGTTCCTATCTTAAAACCGGTGTTTTTGAGACTTTCAAGTCAAGAATTCCTTGGCTTTTGTTTTTAATGATATCCGCAACCATTACGGGCGGTATAATTTCTTCTTACGAAAATAAGCTTACTATGCTTCCTGCACTTATTTCTTATATACCAATGCTTATGGGTACAAGCGGTAATTCGGGTAGTCAGTCTTCAGTTACTGTTATTCGTGCACTCTCTTTGGGTGACATCGAATTTAAGGATATATTTAAGGTTGTTTGGAAGGAACTGTGTGTTGGTATTGTATGCGGTGCAGTTTTATGCCTTGTGAACCTTTTAAAGCTTTATTTTGTAGATTACAAGCTTTTGAATAATTTTGATAGCGGTAGGGAAATTACTGAGATGTTTGCTGTTTGTATAACCTTGTTTTTTACGGTTATAGTCGCAAAGCTTGTTGGCTCAATATTGCCTATTGTTGCAAAAAAAATAAAGTTGGACCCCGCAGTAATGGCAAGTCCGCTTGTAACAACTGTACTTGATGCGGTGTCACTGTTTATTTACTTCGTTGTGGCAGGTGTTTTAATTGGATATTAAAATACTCTACAATGATGCTGATTTAGTTGTCTGCGTAAAACCGCAAGGAATAATTTCACAATCGGATTCAAGCGGTAAAAACAATATGGTATCACTTCTTGAAGAAATGTTAGAGTCAACGATTTTTCCCGTTCATCGACTTGATAAGGAAACGGGCGGACTTATGGTTTTTGCTAAAACTAAAAAAGCCGCCGCAGATTTATCTAATCAAATCACAGACGGCAGATTTTCGAAGGAATATTTAGCACTAGTTCATAATAATGTTTCTCCTAATAGTGCCGTGCTTAAAGACCTTTTGTTTAGGGATAAGAGTAAAAATAAATCCTATGTGGTAAAACGTGTTAGAAAAGGTGTAAAAGAAGCCGAGCTTTATTATGAAAAAATATCGCATATAGTACGTGATGACGGTGAGTTTTCACTTTTGCGTATAGTGCTAAAAACGGGTAGAACACATCAAATTAGGGTGCAGTTTGCCTCACGTGGTCATTCTCTTTTAGGTGATAAACGCTACGGCGGACGCGATGACTCTAAAAATTTAGCACTTTGGGCAAGCTGTATTAAATTTTCTCACCCCATTACTAAGGAAATCTGTGAGTTTTCCGCTACGCCAGATAACACACCTGCGTTTCAAGAATTTAATCTTGAATTGTAAAAATATGTGTTTCAACACTTATGGCTTTTAGTGATATTTTTGCCGATAGCAGAAGTTATATTATATTCGCTAACAAAACTCGCGAAGCGAATATAACTTTCCATAAGGCGAATATAACTGAAAAAGCACTTGCAGATGCAAGTGCTTTTTTCTTGGCGGAGTAGGAGAGATTCGCCCACTCGCTACCGCTTGTGGCACGCACCCGACCTTTGCAACCGTTCACCGAAAGGTCGCAATTCGGCTAAGCCGAATCGGTCTTTTCGAATCTCTCCAAATTAAATAAAAAAAGAAAACCATACCATGCGGTACGATTTTCTTTTTTCTTGGCGGAGTAGGAGAGATTCGAACTCTCGCGCCGGTTACCCGACCTACGCCCTTAGCAGGGGCGCCTCTTCACCAACTTGAGTACTACTCCAAATAGATGAACTGTTTTAATACATATATGCAATTTTTAAAAAATGGCGGAGAGGAAGGGATTCGAACCCTTGGCTCTTGCGAGTCACTGGTTTTCAAGACCAGCTCCTTAAACCGCTCGGACACCTCTCCATAAGCGACTATAATATATTATCACAATTAATTTTAAAAGTCAACTAAAAGAATTAAGAATTTTTAAATAAAAAATGTTTTGTTAACAGTTTATTAAAAAAATGTTGTTTTTTTAAACTTTTTGTGGTAAAATAAATTAATAATTGTATTTTGGGGGATATTTATGAGAGCAGACGGAAAAAGACTTAAGCATACTGACCCTATGTATACCGTTGCAGCCTACATAATGGATAAGCGATATGACGCTATGAATATGATAACTTTGGATATACCTGTTGATCCTATACAGAGCTATATTAATGAGAAACGCAAACAGGGAATTATCATGTCCCATATGGATGTTATAATTGCGGCGTATCTTCGAACTGCGGCGAGTTATCCTGCACTGAACAGATTTGTTGTTAATCGCAAGGTATATACCAGAAATGAATTTTGTATAGCTATGGTTGTATTAAAACCTGGTGATATGAATCAAGAGACTATGTCTAAAATGTATTTTTCGCCGGATTATACTATATTTCAAGTTCATGATACTATTGAAAAATATGTAACTGAAAACAGAGAAGCACCCGAAAAGAACGGAACCGAAAAAATCATTAAGTTTTTGCTTAGTTTCCCAGGTGTGTTACCGATTGGTGTAGGGATTTTTAAATTTATGGATAAGCACGGTTTGTTGCCAAAATCGATTATTGATGCCTCTCCGTTCCACAGTAGTATGGTTGTTTCTAATTTGGCTTCAATTCGTACTAATCATATTTATCATCATTGCTATGAGTTTGGTACAACAAGTCTTGTGCTGACTATGGGAAATCTTCGTGAAGTTGCAAAACGCAAGGGCGACGATATCGTTTTTGAACGTTGTATTCCAATAGGTCTTGTAATGGATGAAAGAATATGCAGTGGTGCTTATTTTTCTATGGCGTTTAGGGAACTTAAGAAATATTTGAAAAATCCTAAACTTTTAGAGACACCGCCCGAGAAGGTCTTAACTGACCCTGAATTATAAAATACATATTAAAAGTGCGTGATTTTTAATCACGCACTTTTCTTTATACAAAAAACGTTTTAAATTTTATAGTCTACACAAAGACGTGTTTCCATATAAGGTCTTACCAAATTGTTTGCAATTTCTAGGTGTAGAGGGTGTACTTGGTAATCCTTTAATGCCTGCTCATCTTCAAAGGCAGAGTCCATCATAATGTCACCTGATGACGATGGCAGTTTTTCTATTATAATATTCATAGTAAGAAGTCCGTCAATTTTACTCACTAAGCCTTCAAGTGAATTCTTAATATCCTCTGCGAGCTTATGAGTGTCTTCTAAATCTTCCTTAAATTTCCAAATAATCATATGTTTAACCATAACAACACCTCTCACTAAGAATATTATAACGGCTTTGTTTTGTCAATATCTTTTTACTGTACAAAAAGGAAAAATTATGCTATAATTTTCGTATATTATTTTATTTATTATGAAAATATAAAAAATTGGAGAAAATAATGAAAAAACAATCTAAAAACAACGGTGTATCAACCCTAATTAAACGCTTTTTACCCTATTACAAAAAATACAAATGGATTATGGTGCTAGACCTTTTTTGTGCATCGCTTACTACTGTTTGTGAGCTTATTTTACCTATGATAGTAAGGCAGATTACTAATTCTGCTACTGATGAGGGCTTGGCTCTTACAGTAGGCGTTGTGCTACGGCTTGGAATATTATACCTTGCTTTACGTGTGGTGGATACCGTAGCTAACTATTATATGGCATCGGTAGGTCACATTATGGGCTGTAAAATTGAAACCGATATGCGACGTGACTTTTTCTCGCATCTTCAAAAGCTTTCGTTTTCTTATTACGATAATGCCAAGGTAGGCTCGCTTATGTCACGAATTACTAGCGACCTGTTCGATGTGACAGAGTTTGCCCACCACTGTCCTGAAGAGTTCTTTATTGCGGGTATTAAAATCTGTTGCTCGTTTGCAATTTTGTGTACTATGAGTGTACCTCTTACGCTGATAGTTTTTTCTGTAATTCCTCCTATGATTTTGGTGCTTTCGGTCTTTAACCGTAAAATGCGTGCGGGTTTTCGTGAATCACGCGTGCAGGTGGGTGAGCTTAATTCACAAATCGAGGATAGCCTTTTAGGTATTCGTGTTGTAAAATCCTTTGCTAAAGAAAAGCTTGAGGAGAAAAAATTTGAAAAGGGCAATCAGAGATTTCTTTCTATAAAGAGACGAGTTTATCATTATATGGCAGGATTTCAGTCGTCCACACGTTTCTTTGACGGTCTAATGTATATAGTGGTTGTGGTTGCGGGTGCCTTATTTATGATGAACGGCTCAATAAACGCGGCAGACTATATTGCATATTTAATGTTTGTCACTACACTGCTTACCTCTATTAGAAGAATAGTGGAATTTGCCGAGCAGTTTCAGCGTGGTATGACGGGTATTGAACGTTTTTGTGAAGTTATGGATGTCGAGCCTGAAATTACCGATGCTGCTGACGCCGAGAATATAGGTAGGGTAGAGGGTAATATAGAGTTTCGCGATATTTCTTTCAGATACGAAAGCGATTCTAAGGATGTTATCACACACCTAAACCTTTCTGTAAAATCAGGAGAGAGTATTGCCTTAGTAGGTCCGTCGGGTGGCGGTAAGACTACGCTTTGCTCATTAATACCGCGTTTTTATGAGGTATCAAGCGGTGAAATTTTGCTTGACGGAAAGCCTATTAATTCAATAACTCTTAAATCACTTCGTGAAAATATAGGTGTAGTAGCACAGGATGTTTATCTTTTCTCGGGCAGTATAAGAGAAAATATTGCTTACGGTATGGAGGAGGCTACAGACGAGCAGGTTATTGAAGCTGCACGACTTGCGGGTGCACACGAATTTATATCTGATTTTGCCGATGGATATAATACCTATGTGGGTGAGCGTGGAGTTAAGCTTTCGGGCGGTCAAAAACAGAGAATTTCAATAGCAAGGGTATTCCTTAAAAACCCGCCTGTTTTAATTCTTGATGAGGCTACAAGTGCTCTTGATAACGAAAGCGAGCGTTTGGTTCAAAGGTCGCTTGAAAAATTAGCAAAGGGCAGAACAACCTTTACAATAGCACATAGACTTACTACTATTAAAAATGCCGACCGTATTTTAGTTCTTACCGAAAACGGCATTGAGGAAATGGGCAGTCACGATGAGCTGATTTCAAAAGGCGGTATATATGCAGGGCTATACGAAATGTATTCGGCACTCTAAAGGATAGTAAAATAGTAGTTTTTTTAACAAACATTGTTAAAAAGTAAACGGGCCCAAATCGTTGACAGTAGTTTTATTCGTATGTATAATATATATTTGGTAAATGATATTATTATTGGATTTTTTTATTAAAAGGTGGATTTATAAAATGCTATTTTCACTAAACGGAGTACACGTTCCGCACAGAAAAAATACGGCAGAAATGTCGGCTCTTAAAATGGACTCACCAAAGACTGTTACAATACCTATGTCTATGCATATAGGTAAACCCTCTGTACCTTGTGTAAAGGCGGGTGATAAGGTGTTTGTCGGTACTAAAATCGGTACTCAAGACGGCTTTGTTTCTTCAAATGTTCATTCAAGCGTTTCGGGTACCGTTACAAAAATTACCGATATACTTGTAGTTGGCGGACATAATGTACCTGCTGTAGTTATAGAGTCGGACGGTGAAAACACACCCGACCCCGAAATTAAAGCACCGCAAATAAATAATCGCGAGGATTTTGTGAATGCACTGAAAGAAAGCGGTATTGTAGGTCTTGGCGGAGCAGGATTTCCGACATATGTAAAATATTCAACAGATAAGCCTATTGAGTATTTGATTATAAACGGTGCTGAATGTGAGCCGTATATCACAAGCGATTCGATTACAATGGTCGAAAAAAGCGAAAATATAGCATTAGCGATAAAGGCACTAATGAAATTCTTTGATATTAAGAATGTAATAATAGGTATTGAAAAAAATAAGCCTAAAGCCATTAGCGTTATGAAAAAGTTGGCTCAAGATATCGACGGTGTAACCGTTAAGGTTTTAAAATCAATGTACCCACAGGGCGGCGAAAAAGTACTTGTTTATCATACCACAGGCAGAACTATTATGGAGGGTAAACTACCGATTGATGTTGGTTGTGTTGTTTCAAATTCTACAACAATAGCAGAAATCGGTGCGTTTCTTAAAACAGGTATTCCCCTTACCCATAAATGTGTTACTGTTGACGGCAGTGCGATAGCTTCGCCTAAGAATGTTATAGTACCGATAGGTACTGCTCTTTCTGAGGTGTTTGAGTTTGCGGGCGGCTTTAAGGAAGAACCTCACAAGGTGCTTTACGGCGGTCCTATGATGGGTATAAGTGTTCCGTCACTCGATTTGCCTGTAATTAAAAATACAAATGCAATCTTAGCATTTAACAAAAAAGATTCTCTTTATCCAAAATCCACAGCTTGTATTAGCTGCGGTTCCTGTGCTAATCATTGTCCGTTTGGCATTAATCCGCCACTTGCGGCAAAGGCTCTGCGTAATAAGGATATGGAAGCTCTTGAAAAAACCGGCATTACACTTTGTATGGAGTGTGGTTGTTGTTCATACGTTTGCCCTGCAAAGCTTCCCATAGTTCAAAATAATAAACTTGCAAAGTTAGAACTTCTTGAATTTCAAAAAACTAATAAGGAGGGTAACAAGTAATGGAAAATCTGCTTCATGTTTCTCCATCACCGCATATTCATGCCAAGCGTAATACACAAGGCATAATGCTTGATGTTATAATAGCACTTATCCCCGCGTTGATAGCAGGTATAATCCTTTTTGGCTTACCCGCTTTGACAGTGGTTGCGGTTTGTATAGTGTTTTCTATAGGCTCTGAATATATATTCAACCTTTTGCTTAAAAGGGAGCAGACCATTTTTGATTTAAGTGCGGTTGTAACAGGACTTTTGCTCGGTCTTAATTTACCTGCTAATATTCCGTTGTGGCAGGCGGCTATAGGTTCGGTTTTTGCAATTATTGTTGTAAAGTGCCTTTTCGGCGGTATTGGTAAAAACCTCTTTAACCCTGCAATAGCTGCACGTGTGTTTATGCTTGTAGCTTTTGGTAATATGGCAAAGGCGGCATATCCTACTATAGTGGACGCGTCGTCGGGTGCCACACCGCTGGTTTTAATTTCTGAGAATAAAGCAGTTGATTTACTTGATTTGTTTTTAGGCAAGCGTGGCGGTGCAATAGGTGAAACCTGTGTACTCGCTTTGTTAATAGGCTTTGTATATCTGCTTATAAGAAAGGTAATTACTTGGCAAATTCCTGTGTCCTTTATTGGCAGTGTGTTTTTGCTGTCTTTGGCTATAGAGGGATTTGACTTTAATGCGGCTCTATCTTGGACAATGTCGGGCGGACTGTTTATTGGTGCAATATTTATGGCTACTGATTATACAACCTCTCCGTCAAGCCGCTTTGGTAAATTGCTTTACGGTCTTATTGCAGGCGTTATAACAGTACTTATAAGATTTTTTGGTAGTTACCCAGAAGGTGTATCCTTTGCAATACTTCTTGCAAATATTCTTGACCCATATATTGATTTGTGGACTACAAGAAAGCTTTTTGGAGGCAATAAAAGATGAAAAATTATATAAAAACTATTGTTTCCTTAACAGTTATCTGTGCTGTAATTTCCGCACTTTTGGCACTTGGTAACAGTATTACGGCACCTATTATTGAAAAAAATCAAGCATCTGCCGCAAACGAATCATTAAAGGTTGTTATGCCTGACGGTGAGGAGTTTCAAGAGGTAGATATAACAAAATATAAATTGCCCGAATCTGTAAGCTCTGTTTTTAGTGAAAAAAACGGTGGCTATGTGTTTACCGTTGAGGTTACAGGCTATTCTTCGGGACTTATAATTATGTGCGGTGTTGATAAAAACGGCACTGTTACAGGAACCTTGCCAATAGCATCAGCGGAAACACTAGGCTATGAAAACACTTATGGCGAAAAACTTTCGGGTGCAACCCTTGAAACTATTGATGCAGTAGATACTATATCGGGTGCTACAAAAACTACCGCGGCATATAAAACTGCAGTAAAAGACTCGCTTAACGCCTTTGTAATTATGGGCGGCGGTTCGGTAGACCTTAGAAGTGAGGAAGAAATCTTAAATGATGAGCTTTCGAAGGCTCTGCCCTCGGCAGACGGTAAGTTCACAGAGGTGTTTTTAACCGAGAATGTAACTCATATAAAGGCACTCTTTAAGGCTGATAACGAAACAGGCTATGTTGCATACACCTTGTCACTTGACGGCAATAATTATATAGCAACCGATAAGGACGGAAATGTTCCTGAAAACAGCGATGCTACTGTTGTTGAAATTTCAAACGAAATTAAAATGTTAATTTCATCAAAGCTTACTGAAATTGATATAACCGCCTATCAAAATATGCCCGCACAGATACAAAAGGCATATAAAACCAATAATGGTAATTTTGTTTTTGAACTTCGTGCGGCAGGTTACGGCATAAACGGCGGTAATCAGTGGCATCCGGCTTCGGGAGAATATATTTATATTAAAGCTTCCGCCTCGGCTGACGGCAAAATAATTGCCGTTAAAACCCTTTCTCAAAAGGAAAGCGAGGGCATTGGAGATGCTTGTGCAGATAAAAAATTCTACTCACAGTTTGACGGTAAAACCGAAGAAAACTATGGCGAAATTGATGCAATAAGCGGTGCTACCATTACAACAAACGGTTATAAGACTGCAATTTCAAAGATATTCGAGGCAATCAAAATTTTAAAGGGGGAAGTGTGATATGAAGAAAGATAATAATTTGTCAATTCTTTTAAAGGGTATTTTGCTTGAAAACCCTGTATTTGTTCTAATACTCGGCACTTGCCCCACGTTAGCTACTACAACTACTGTTATAGGTGCTTTTAGTATGGGTTTGGCGGCAGCGGTGGTTTTAATTTGCTCAAATGCTGTTATTTCATTGCTTCGTAAGGTTATACCAGATACCGCAAGAATACCTTGCTATATCATTATAATAGCAGGCTTTGTAACACTTGTTCAAATGTTTATGCAAGCCTTTTTGCCCGCAATTTATGACCTTTTAGGCGTATATCTGGCACTAATTACGGTTAACTGCATAATTTTAGGCAGAGCCGAAATGTTTGCGGGTAAAAATTCTGTAGGTAAATCGGTGTTAGACGGCGTAGGTATGGGTATAGGCTTTACCTTGGCACTTTTGTCAATCTCTACTATCCGTGAAATTTTGGGTGCAGGCAGTTTTGCGGGAATAGAAATTCCTTTTATAAGCAATTATAAAATTGAATTTTTTGTAAAAGCCCCGGGCGGACTTTTGGTTTACGGAATTATGATTGCCGTAGTTATAAAGCTCACCAAAGGCAGAGCACCCTATAAAAAGGACTTTTCGTGTGCAGGCTGTCCGTCTAAGGGACTTTGCAATCCCGAGCTTTGCCGTGACAGAGTTAAGGAGGAAGCATAATGGATACATTTAAAAGTTTAATAGTTATTCTTATGTCCTCGGTGCTTATTAATAACTACGTTTTAAGCAGATTTTTAGGAATTTGTCCTTTCCTTGGCGTTTCTAAAAAACTTAATCAAGCTGTGGGTATGGGCATTGCGGTTATATTTGTAATGCTTATGGCAACTGCAGTTACTTGGCCTATACAATACTATGTGCTTGATAAAAATGACCTTTCCTATATGCAGACTATCGTGTTTATTCTTGTAATTGCTACCTTGGTGCAATTTATAGAAATATTCCTTAAAAAGCTAATACCCGCACTTCATAAAAGTCTTGGTGTATATTTACCGCTAATTACTACAAACTGTGCGGTTTTGGGTGTTACAATCAACAACATTTCTGACGGTTATAGCTTTTTAGAGTCTATGGTTTCGTCACTCGGTTGCGGACTTGGTTTCTTGCTTGCTATGGTGTTGTTTTCTGGCATACGCTCTAAAATTGATGAAACCAATATACCCGAAAGCATTAAGGGCTTGCCCATAACACTTATTACTGCATCTTTCATCTCGCTCGCTTTCTTCGGATTTTCAGGCATTGTAGATAATCTGTTCGGTTAGGAGGGTGAGATTATGGTAATTGATATATTAATTGCATTGCTTGTGGTTAGTGCGGTTGGTGTGCTTGCGGGAGTCATTTTAACCTTGGCTTCATATTTTTTCAGCGTACCTGAGGATGAAACCGAAAAGCAGCTTCGCGAATGTTTGCCAGGTGTTAATTGTGGTGCTTGCGGATATACGGGCTGTGACGAATATGCAAAGGCTCTAGCAGAGGGCAAAACAGAGCCGAATTTGTGTGTTCCGGGTTCCACCGACACCGCAGAAAAAATTTCGGAAATACTTGGTATAGAGGTAGAAACACCCAAAGATTTGGTTGCTACTTTAAAATGCAACGGTACTTGTGAGGCTGCGAATAAAAGTGCAATTTATGATGGTGTTAACGGTTGTAAGGCAGCTAGCCTTATTTATGGTGGACCAAACCAATGTAAATACGGTTGTGTAGGCTGTGGTGACTGTGCAAAAATTTGTCCCGTAGATGCAATAACTATTAAGGACGGTATAGCTAATATTGATACACGTAAATGTATTGGTTGCGGCGTGTGTGCAAAGATTTGTCCGAAATCTGTAATTGAACTAGTAGAGCAGAATAGAAAAACTTTGGTTTTATGCCATAATAGAGAAAAGGGTGCAGTTGCACGCAAAGCTTGTAAGAATGCTTGTATAGCTTGTAAAAAGTGCGAGCTTAATTGTCCGCACGGTGCTATAAAGGTTATAGATAATCTAGCGGTTATTGATTACGGAAAATGTGTTGACTGCGGTATTTGTGCTGAGGTTTGCCCCACAAAATGTATTCATAGGGTAGACCTGTATACTTCGGTAATAAACTAATTATGAAGAGTGTTTTTTCTACGTTTACCAAACGAAACCGTGTTTTAAATGATTTAATCTTGTTGATTGCTGTTTTGTTTTTGGCACTGTGTGTATTTTTTGTCTTTAAGATTACCCAAAAAAACGGCAATACTGTGACGGTTACTGTTGATGGCGAGGTAGTTAGCAAATATCCGCTTGATACTGATATTGTTAAAGAAATTAAAACTGCGTCGGGCAATAATACGCTTATAATAAAGGACGGTAAAGCGTTTATAAGTAATGCCGACTGTCCCGACAAGCTTTGTGCAAAGTATAAACCCATTTCAAAAACAGGGGAGAGTATTATTTGTCTTCCGCATAAGCTTGCAGTTACGGTTGAATCAAACTTACATTCTAACGGTGTGGACATGGCGGCATAACTTATTTTTAAAAAATTGGTGAATACTATGAACAGTAAAACAAAAAAAGTTACTTTTATCGGCGTGATGACCGCCTTTGCGTTAGTACTAGCTTATGTTGAATTGCTGTTACCTCCGATTTTTGCGACTTTGCCTGCAATTAAAATTGGTTTGCCAAATATGGCGGTATTGTTTTTACTGTATAAGTTTTCTTTTAAAGAGGCGGCTTTATGCTCTGCGGTGCGAATTATTATGGTAGCATTGCTTTTTGGTAATGCCGTAAGCCTCCTTTATAGTCTCGCAGGGGGGCTATTAAGTCTTGTTGTTATGGTGCTTTTAAAGAAATCAAATTTGTTTAGTGCCGTAGGTGTTAGTGTTGCGGGAGCGGTTTCTCATAATCTGGGTCAAATTATTGCTGCAATACTAATTCTTGAAACGGTAGAAATAGGTTATTATATACCTGTGTTGATAGTAAGCGGTACGGTTGCAGGTGTTGCTGTCGGTTTGCTTTCGTCACTTGTATTAAAATATTTATCTAATAAAAATTTTTATTTTTAAGGAGTCTATTTATGAAAAAGTTTTTATCTGTTGTTCTCGTAGTTTTAACGGTTTTATCACTTGGTTCTTTAGTTGGTTGCGGTGATAAAGAAGAGGTACTCACTGGTGAAGGATTAAAGTTTGGTATGGGTGTTTACAGCTATGTCGGAGAGAATGCTTCTGCTACTGCCGAAAAGAATGGTAAGGGTGAGGTTGTAACTACCGTTGCTGCCGTTTTGCTTGATAAAGACGGCAAAATTTTAAAGTCTGATATTGACTCAATTTCTGCAACTGTTGAATTTACTTCTACAGGTACCGCTGTACCCGCAAGTGAGTTCAAAACAAAACGTGAACTTGGCGACAACTATGGAATGGTTGCTTACGGTAATGCAAAGGATGAATGGTATAAACAGGTTGATAATTTTGAAGCCTTGGCAAAGGGCAAAACCTTTGATGAGGTTAAGGCTTTAATGGTTGAAGACGGCAAGGGCAATGATGATGTTATAAAAGCAGGATGTACAATTAATATAGCTGATTTTGTAAAAGCACTTGAAAAAGCTGTAAACAACGCTACAAAATGCGTTGCTATGTCAGAAGATGAAATTAATGTTGCTATTATAGCTTCACAGGGTGAAAACAGTGCCGCTACAGCAGAAGCCGATGGCAAAAACGGTGTTACCCTGACTGTTGCTGCTACCACTGTTAATAAAGATAAAAAGGTGACTGCTGCACGTAATGATGAATTGAACTTTGATATTACTTTTGATAGTACTGGTGCTATTAAGACGGATTTATCCGCTAATATACTAACCAAATTTGAAAGAGGCGAAAGCTACGGTATGGTAGCATACGGCAATGCTAAAAAAGAGTGGTTTGAGCAGTCTGAAATTCTTAATAAAGCTTGTATTGGCAAGACTTCTAAACAAATTTCTGCATTAGCCGCAAAAGACGGTACTGCATCTGAAGAACTGCAAACTGCAGGTTGCACCATAGCTGTAAGCGAAATGGTTAAGGCACTTGTTAAGTCGGCAAAATAGTTTTTTAAATTTGAAAGGGATGCTTTAAGCATCCCTTTTGTGAAGTTTATTGAAGGTAGGTGATTGATTTGAAAAAACTGCTTTGTATATTAATTATAATTGTTCTTATAACTTCGGTTTTTGCGGGGTGCAATAAATCCAAAAAACAAAAGTTTACCGATTATAGCTTTGATTATTTTGATACTGTAACTACAATTGTTGGTTTTGAAACTAATAAGTCAGAGTTTCAGGCGGTTTGTTCTAAAATCAAATCACTTTTAGAGGAATATCATAAACTGTATAATATATACACACGGTATGAAAAAAATAATTTAGTAACGGTTAATTCTTCACCTAATAAGGCTATAGAAGTTGATGAAAAATTAATTGATTTGCTCGTGTTTTCAAAAGAAATGTATAATCTTACAGGCGGTAAAACTAATGTTGCTATGGGCAGTGTTTTATCAATTTGGCATACCTACCGACAAGAAGGCTTAAATAATCTACAAAATGCAAAATTACCTCCAATGGATAAGCTTAAATCAGCATCAGAACATACAGACATAAATAATCTTATAATTGATAAAGAAAATAGTACCGTTTCACTTTCTGACAGTGATATGTCATTAGATGTAGGTGCTATTGCTAAAGGATATGCTGTCGAATGTGTGGCAGATTTTCTCTCGAAACAGGGAATAACAGGATACCTTTTAAATGTCGGCGGAAATGTGCGTGCTATAGGTGCAAAAGCCGACGGCAGTGAATGGCTTGTTGGAATAGAAAATCCCGACAACACCGAAGAATACTTAGAATACTTAAAAATTAAAGATATGTCGGTGGTAACTAGCGGAAGATATCAGCGTTATTATACGGTAGACGGTAAAGATTATCATCATATAATTGACCCTGATACCCTTATGCCTGCTGAAAAATATAAATCGGTATCGGTAATAGCTGAGGATTCGGGAATGGCAGATGCTCTTTCAACAGCATTGTTTTTAACCGAACTTAGCGACGGCTTAAAACTTGTTGAAAAGCTTAATGTTGTAGAGGCAATCTGGGTGTTGAATGATGGTACTGTAAAGTCTTCCAAAGGCTTTAAAAATTATGTTGATTATTATGATAAGTAAGAGGTGATTATATGCAGTTAATAGCACAGGGTTTCGGTATTTTTGGAATGCTCATGAATGTTCTGTCATATCAGTGTAAAACTCAAAGAAAAGTGATTTTTATGCAGCTTTTCGGCAGTATGTTTTTTGCTATAAATTTTTATATGCTTGGTGCATATATGGGTGCTTTGTTAAACGCTATAGGTGTAGTCAGAGCAGTCATATATTCAAACAAAAATTTTTTTAAAGCTGAAAAACGTTTTTGGTTATATGGATTTACGGTTTTATACATAATATCTTATTTTTCGGTATTTGCCGTTTTCAAAAAAGAAGTTACTGTTTTAAATTTGCTTGTTGAATTATTGCCGCTTATTGCTATGATTGCCGCCACAATTAGTTTTTCTAAAAAAGATGCTTCAGTAGTTCGTAAATATGGTTTAATTAGTTCGCCGTGTTGGCTTATCTATAACTGTGTGAATTTTGCAATAGGTGCAATTTTTTGCGAAATTTTTATACTTACATCAATTATTATCGCCTTATTCCGCTTGGATAGAAAACCCAATAAATAAGGCTTATGTAATATTAAAAAATACTTGACATATTAGTTGTTTATTGCTATAATATTGTGTGCTATTCGGGAAAATCCCGAAACTAGCTCCTTGCTTTACAAAATGTGAAGCCAATAGTCCAGAAGGAGGTGCAACGAAATGACCAATAAGTATGAGGCACTTATGATTTATTCTGTAACAGGCGGCGAAGAAGCTGTAAATTCTGTTAAGGAAAAATTCAATGAATTAATTGCCAAAAACGGTACGGTTCTTAACGTTGATGAATGGGGTAAGCGTCGCTTGGCATACCTTATCAACGATGAGGCTGAGGGTTTCTATGTGTTCACAACATTTGAAAGTGAGCCTACTTTCCCTGCAGAGCTTGAGCGTATCGCAAAAATTACCGACGGCGTTCTTCGCGTAATGGTAATCAAAAAGTAATGGAGGTTTAAAAGAGAATGTTTAATTTAGTTGTTCTAACAGGTCGTCTTACTGCCGACCCAGAGCTTAAAACCACTCCCAACGGTATATCGGTTACATCGTTCTCCATTGCAGTCAGCCGCCGTTATCGTGCGGGTGAGGAAACACAGGCTGATTTCATCAATATAGTTGCTTGGCGTCAGACTGCGGAATTTGTATCTAAATATTTCAAAAAGGGCAGTATGATTGGCATTGAGGGTTCTATTCAAACCCGTAAGTATGTCGATAAGAACGGTAACAACCGTACAGCGTTTGAGGTTGTTGCTAATAATGTCCAGTTCGTAGAATCTAAAAGGGACGGTGCTTCCGCACCTACAGGTATGGATGAACCCGCTTCGTTCAGTAATGTAGATGCTAACGATTTTACCGAAATCGGCGGCACTGATGATGATTTACCCTTTTAATGATTCCTTCAAAATATAAAAAGGAGGAGCTTTCATAATGGATAAGGAAAAGCTTGAAAGACCGGCTCGCAGAAAGCCTCGTAAAAAGGTTTGTCATTTCTGTGCTGACCGTGTAGAAGCAATTGATTATAAAGATGTAGCACGTCTTCGTAAATTTATTTCTGAACGTGCTAAGATTTTACCTCGCCGTGCAACAGGCACCTGTGCTGCTCACCAACGTGAGCTTACAGTAGCTATTAAGCGTGCACGTCAGGCAGCATTGCTTCCTTATGTTAATGATTAATAGTTAAAAATTACGGCTGTTCGGATTATTCGAACAGCCGTAATTTTTTTATTAATATTAAAATTTACTGCCTTTTGCACCTTTACTACCAAAAGATGCACCCTCAAGAATGTTTGTATCAATAGTAAAGGACAGGTTTTCGCGGTTTCTCTGTCTTTTAAATGCTATATTTACTAATCGGTCAATCATATCAGTGTATTTAAGACCTGTAGCCTCCCATAAATAAAAGGCTAACGAACCTGGGATTGTATTAATTTCGTTGGCATAAACCTTATCTGTTTCCTTGTCTATCATAAAATCAATTCTAACTACACCGCTACAACCAAGAGCCTTAAAGGTGTCGACAGCAAGTTGTCTTATTTCCTCGCTCTTCTCGGCAGGTAAATCAGCAGGGATTTTACGGCTTAAGGACGCCATACCCTTTGATGCACCTGTTTTATCGGCGTTTTGTAAATACTTGTCAGCGTATGAAAGTATTTCATCGTTCATAAACGGCTCTTCGCATACGCTTGCCTCACATTCGTCTGCATCGCCTATTACAGAGCAGTTTATTTCACGAAGAGATGTAATTGCCTTTTCGGCTAAAACCTCGTCAGCGAATGAAAAAGCATCGTTTATGGCACTGTCCAAAGCCTCGGCAGTTGATACCTTGCTTATACCAACGCTTGAGCCTAAATTTACAGGCTTAATGATAATGGGAAGACCGATTTCATTTATGATTTTTTCGCAAATTGCAGTCTTGTTTTTTGCGTATTCTCTAGCTCTGAATTTTACACAGTCAAGTACGGGCAAGCCTGCCGATTTTAATACATCTTTAAAAATAGCTTTATCCATACCGACAGCAGCAGAAAGTATATCACAGCTGATATATGGTAGACCTAAAAACTCAAAAAATCCTGCCATTGTGCCGTCCTCACAGTTGGTGCCGTGTACAATAGGGAATGCAAGGTCTATTGATAGAGATTTATTCTTTGCAAACAATCCGCTCTTAAGTGTTTTCATAACAACGCTGTCATTTTCGCGTAAAAAGGTTACCTTTTCACAGCTTTTTAGAAGCTCGGGCAGATTTTTGAAGCTCTCGATTTCAAATAGAGCAGAGCCTGTGTACATACCTCCGTCCTTTGCAACATAAACGGGGGTAATATCGTATTTTTCACGGTTTATGGATTTCATAGCCTGCACAGCCGAGATTATTGAAACCTCATGCTCAACCGAGCGACAACCAAAAAATACAGCAATATTTGTTTTCATAACAAGACCTCACTAATTAAGATAATTATCGGGTAAATCGTTTTCAAGCAACACCACGCTATTGGAGGTTACGTCACTTGAATGTATAGCAATAGCTTCACTAAAGCTTTTTACAACAAAGAGATTCTTGAGGGAGAAATCTGTGCTTTCGACACCCGCACGCAACGGCTTTGAACGGTTTTCACCTACAAGAATAATTCTGTCGGCGTATTTTGCCGCCTCAGCACCTAATTGATAGTTACATTCGTATTCTTTATCACCAAGCTCAATAAGACCTGGGGTAATAACGGTTTTGTGCATACCCTCAAAGTGTGATAAAATACGTACCGCCTCTAAAGAGCCTTCGGGGTTAGCGTTGTAAGCATCATCAATTAAAAGAGAAGAATTTTTAAATGATTTCAGTTCTAATCGGTGTTCATAAGGCTTTAGTGTGGATATAGCAAAGGCAATATCCTCAAGTGAAACACCTAAGGTGTGTGCAACTGCCGCCGCCGCAACAATATCTGCCACGCTGTGAAGACCTAAAAGCTTTGTGGAAACTTCAATTCTTTCATCGCCTAAAACCAGTGTGAATTTTGAGCCTGAACGGCCATAACTTATGTTTTCGGCATAATAAGAGTTGTAGCTTTCGAGTCCAAAGCGTATATATTTACCGTCTTCGGTACGGCTTTTAATTTCTTTGTTGTCACCGTTTATAAATACTTTTCCGCCGTTATCTGTTACGGCGTCAGCTAACTCAAACTTAGTTTTGTATACATTTTCAATACTTTTAAAGGTTTCGAGGTGCTGCGGTCCTACCGAGGTTATAATAGCAAAATCGGGATTAGCAATATCACAAATCTCTTTAATATCACCAACATTTTTAGCACCCATTTCGCAAATAAAAATTTCGGTTTGCGGTTTTAAGTCGCCACGAACGGTGCGAACTACACCCATTGGTGTGTTAAAGCTTTGCGGTGTGCATACAACATTAAATTTTTCACTTAAAATTCTGTTAAGTATAAATTTTGTGGTGGTTTTTCCGTAACTGCCCGTAATACCAACAACTGTAAGATTTTTGTGTGCTTTTAAAATCCTTTTAGCATCGTTAATATACCAATTAGAAACGGCTTTTTCAAGCGGATAGGTAAGTGTCCAAGCAAGTAAAACTGTAAGCGGAGAAACAGAGGCAAACATAAAGAGTAAAATACTAGAAATTTCGCCAAGTAATTTATCACCGAATCCTAAAAACAAACTAATAAGTAATATGAAAATTATTATTACTGTAGCAAAAAGTCTTTTTATTCTAGCGGTAAAAACCAACTTTTTAATAGATCTTTTATGTGTGTGTATGGCACTTACAAGTCTTGATATAAACATTATAGAGTAAAGGACTAGCTGTGATATATAATTTTTTCCTAGATACAAGGTAGAGGAAAAACAAAAAACCATACACTCTACCGCTAACAATACGCTGTAGCTTTCTTTTACCCATTTAAAATATCTAGAAGGGTAATAGGAATTTTGCTGTAGCATTTGATATTGCCTTACAAGTGTGCATATTGAGGAGGCAGCTGCTAGAATAAGGCTTATTGTAATTAAAATATTCAAACCAAAACCTCCTAGTTAATAAAGCTTTTAAGTATTGCGTGTGCTTCAAAAGGACGCTCACAAAAAGAGTAATGGCCCGTTCCTTTTATAACACAAAGGCCCGCATCGGGTATTAGTTTTTCTATAGTTTTAGCATCTTCAAGTGGTGTTGCGGTGTCATTTTCGCCCCAAATTAAAAGGGTAGGGCAGGAAATGTTAGGCAACAAATCGCGAAGGTCGGTATTTACAAGCGATACTAAAGTTTTTCTTAACACTTCGGGTGCGGCATTATAGTCAGCCGAACCATAATAATTCCTTGCTTTTTCGAGCAAATTACCCGAATAGTTTTTGATTAGGGGTAGTGTTAAAACACTCTTTATTGTCTTAAAGCTTTTAGCACGGAATTTTTGTTTAAAAGTCTTTTTAGGTATAAGTCCCGCCGCATCTAAAAATACGATTTTAGGCGGATTTAACATACCAGTACCTGCAAGCTTCATAATAACTCTGCCACCGTGTGAATGACCGAATAGTATCGGATTTTCAACACCTAAAGCATCAAGAAATTTAACAACTAGATTACAGTAGTCGTCAACAGTCCAAGGCTCGCTCATAGTGTCGCTGTTTCCGCAACCTGGAAAATTAAGTGCAATCATCCTAGAGCGGTCGGAAAGGGTAGCGATAACTCCTTTGTACACATCAAAGGAAGACCCCCAACCGTGTAACAACAGAATGGGTGGTTTTTCTGTGCCTGTGTCGGTATATTCAATTTTAAGTCCGTCAATAACAATTTCCATATATAAACCGCACTTTCACTAAAAACATTAAAAATAATTATAGCAAATAAGTAGTAAGATTAAAAGACTTTTTATAAAATATTACACCATTATACCTAAACAACCGTCATTTTTTATTTCTTTAAGATTTACGGGCAAAATTTCACCTGAAATATTTTTATTAGATTTCAAAAAAACCTTTGTGTAGTTAGGTGTATAGCCTACAAAATATCCGTTTTCCTCTGTTTCAAATAAAACCTGTGAAACAGTATGGAGCTGACTTCTTAAAAATTCTTTTTCGGTTTTTTCGGTTAGTGCAATCATTTGTTTACTGCGTGCAAGCTTTTCTTTCTTGCTTACCTGATTTTTAAGTGCCGCAGCAACCGTGCCTTCACGTCTTGAATAGCTGAATATATGTGATTTTGCAAAACCGACCTTTTCTACAAAAGCAAGACTTTCCTTAAATTCTTCCTCTGTTTCGCCAGCAAAACCCACCATAATGTCGGTAGTAATTGAGGGGTTTTTAAAGGCTTTTCGTATTCTTAACACTAAATCATAATAAAATACAGCATCGTAGTGTCTGTTCATACGCTTTAATGTGCTACTGCAACCCGATTGAAGAGATAAATGAAACTGCGGACAGAACTTTTCCTCTGCCGCTAGCCGATTTAGCATAGCATCGGTAATTAAATCAGGTTCAAGCGAGCCTAAACGTATACGCTTTATGCCTTCTACAGACGCTACGGTTTCTACTGCGTCACAAAGGTCAAAATCATCAAATTTTCCGTATGAAGAAAGGTTAATGCCAACTAAAACTATCTCTTTAAAACCACTGCTTGCAAGATTTAGAGCTTCTTCTTTTATCGACTTTAAGCTTCTAGAACGTATTCTGCCACGTGCAAAGGGTATAATGCAGTATGTGCAGTATCTGTCACACCCGTCCTCAATTTTCATAAAAGCCCTCGTTCTATCCGAAAAGTTGTTGATAGTAAGCGGACAAAACTCCTCGTCACTCGTGTGAGGAAGAACGTCATTAAGATTTTCTTTAGTTTTTAAATAACGTTCTACTTTTTCATATATCAAATGTGTTTCAGTGTTACCTATAAGCAGGTCAGCATCAATAAGCTCTGCCGATTTTTCGCTAAAGGCTTGCACCATACAGCCTGTAAGCACAATAACGGAGTTTTGGTTTTCACGTCTTGAACGGCGTAAAATTTGTCTGGTCTTTCGGTCGCTTTCTGCAGTAACGGTGCAGGAATTTATAATTATTACATCAGCTGACTCATTATCCGACAGGGTATAACCGCCATTTAAAAACTGTTCGATTATAGCTTCTGTTTCGTACTGATTAACCTTACAACCGAGTGTATGCACCGAAAGCTTTGACATTTTTCCACCTCGTTTAGAAGTAATTACCATATTATTATATGATATATTAATTAATATTTCAAGTTTTCTTTGCAATAAAAATATTTATCTTGATTTTGCTTGGTAAATGTTATATTATTAAATTGTATAAGTATGTTTGGGAGGGGTTTGATGAATAACAAGCCTTTAAAATTTCTGTCGTCGGTATTTTTAGATGCGATAGTGGCAGCTGTGGCTTTAATAGGCTCTTTAATAATATGCAAAGAGGATTTTTACGGAGATACATTTTTATCGCTGTATCCTTTTATAATGTTCCCTATAATGAATGTTCTTTTTAATTACATACTGAAAATTTACGGTATTATTTGGAAATATGCACGCTTTAAGGATTATTTTAAAGTGTTTTTAGGTTGCGGTTGCTCTATTGCTACATTATATGTAGCACAGTCTGCTGTAAATAGCGGTACATATGCTCTGCAGGTGTATTTCCTAACCTTTACCCTCATCTGTTTGGTTGTTTGTATTTTTAGATATCTGTTGCAGTTCTTTTTAAATTACAATGACGAATATGATTATGATAAATACCTTAAAGGTAATATTATGATTATAGGCGGTGGTTCTGCAGGTAATGAGGTTATTAGTGATATTAACCGTAATAATAAAAAGCACACCTGCTCAGTGAAGTGTGTTATAGATGATGACCCTGCTAAAAAGGGTGCTTTTATTAACGGCATTAAAATTATTGGTGATAGAAACGAGATAATTGGTGCGGTAAAAAAATATAATATCAATATTATTGTTTTTGCAATTCCGTCCTGTACGGGTGAGACAAAGGCGGAATTTTTACGAATTTGTCAACAGACAGGCTGTAAGTTAAAAATAATTCCTTCAATATTTAAAACTCTTATTGATGATTCGCCAATACCGACACTTGCTATACGCAATGTTGAAATTGAGGACCTTTTGGGTCGTGAACCTGTTTCTATTGACCTAGAAAGTGTTATGGGCTACGTTAATAATAAGGTTGTAATGGTTACAGGCGGCGGCGGTTCAATAGGTAGTGAGCTTTGCCGTCAGATAGCTGGTTATTCACCGCGTAAGCTAATAATTTTCGATGTTTATGAGAATAATGCCTATGATATTCAAAACGAGCTTAAAAGGGACTATCCCGAACTTGATTTAGTGGTGCTTATTGGCTCTGTGCGTGACTCAAAGCGTCTTGATTGTATATTCAATAAGTACAAGCCCCAAATAATTTATCATGCTGCTGCACATAAGCATGTTCCGCTTATGGAGGACAGCCCTAATGAGTCTATAAAGAATAATGTTTTCGGTACTTTAAAAACAGTTGAATGTTCTCATAAGTACGGTGCTGAAAAGTTTGTTCTAATTTCAACCGATAAGGCTGTCAATCCAACAAATATTATGGGAGCTAGCAAGCGTATTTGTGAAATGATTGTTCAAAGCTATAACCGCAAGTCTAAAACCGAGTTTGTAGCAGTACGCTTTGGTAATGTGCTAGGCAGTAACGGTAGCGTTATTCCGCTTTTCAAGGAACAGATTTCAAAGGGCGGACCTGTTACGGTAACAGACCCTAATATTATACGCTTCTTTATGACCATACCAGAAGCAGTTTCGCTTGTGTTACAAGCAGGTGCAACGGCTAAGGGAGGCGAAATTTTTGTGCTTGATATGGGCAACCCTGTAAAGATACTTGATTTGGCTGAAAACTTAATTCGTCTCTCGGGGCTGACCCCTTATGCTGATATTAAAATTGAGTTTACAGGTCTTCGTCCGGGCGAGAAGCTTTACGAGGAAATGCTTATGGATGAAGAGGGCCTTACAAGTACCGAAAATCAGCTAATTCACATAGGAAAACCGATAGATTTTGATGAGGACGCTTTTTGGAAATCTATAGACGATATGCGTGCTATGATGTATAACGATAGCGTTGACGCAAGGGCTATAGTTAAGCAGATAGTAGATACATACAGATATTAATTTGAAAGGAATAATAAAATGGCAATAGTTTCACCGTCTGTACTTACTTGTGATTTTTTAAGCTTTAGGGATTTACTGCCGCAGCTTGAAGCTTCGGGTGTAGATATGCTTCATATTGATGTTATGGACGGTAATTTTGTTCCTAATATTTCTTTTGGTGTACCTATTATTAAATCTATACGTAAATATACAGATATACCCATAGATACTCATCTTATGATAGATACGCCGCATAGGTATATTGAAGAGTTTGCAAAGTATTCTGATTGGCTCGGCTTTCATTATGAGGCAGGCTCGGACCCAGTAGCAACCCTTAAAAAAATCAGAGAACTGGGTGTTAAATCTACCATTACGATTAAACCCAATACTAATGCTGAAGAGATTTTTCATCTTTTACCGCTTTGCGATATGGTGCTTGTTATGTCGGTTGAGCCTGGCTTTGGCGGACAAAAATTTATGGAATCATCACTTTCAAAAGTTGCCGCTTTAAAGGCTGAGCGTGACCGTCAAGGACTTCAGTTTTTAATAGAAATTGACGGTGGTATTAATGCACAAACCGCACCTTTAGCTGTAAATGCAGGCGTCGATGTTCTTGTTGCAGGAAGCTTTGTGTTTGATTCGGGCAATATGAACGAAAAAATTGCCGAGCTTAAAGCACTATAATTATAAAAGCTGTCACGCTTGAATTTTAAAGTGTGACAGCTTTTTTTGTATAATTATGCAATAATTGATAAAAATCAATGTAGGTGATTTTATGTCAAAAGACTTCTTTAAGAGTCAAAGCTTTAAAAAATTTTTAAAGTCTTTGATACTTACGGTATCAATTATTGCATTGTTGCTTATTGGTTATTTTTCTGCAGGAATACTATCTGGTGAGCTTTAATTATAGGTGTTTAGCAATCTTCATCGCTTGGTGTGTTGCAACAAGCAAAACAGTCACTGCCCTCTATATCGCAAGGACGCGGTGGGAAGAAATCGTCTGTTGGGAATTTTATTTTGCGGAATACGTCGCAAGGTTGGTCGGTGGTATCCTCGCATTGTTTCTCGGGTATACAAAAATCATATACAGGTATAAGCATTTGTACGTTTCGTATTAATTGAACTATTGTGAATAATCCTAGAGTTACATAAACTGTAGGTGTGCCGGCATCAAGGTCGGTCACTATAGAACCGCCTATGCACTCACAAACACTCTCAGGTATCGGACGTACGTTTTCATAGCAATCTCTTATCTCACCAATTCTGGCACTAAGGGTTACAGGCTCAACGCTTTGTACAACACATTTTGGCATATTTGAGGTTTCTCTTGCGGCTTTTTCACAACGCTCGTAGTCGTTTTCTGGGGATTTGCTTGAGAATACCTTTACGTTACCTTCACTGCCGAAAAGTATAACCTTTTTGTTAAAGGACGAAATTCCTTTAACTGTTACAGGACAGCTATGCGGCGACATAAACAAATCAAATTCAAGTTTGAAGAAAAAGGTTAAATCACAGGAATAAAATCCCTTGTTGAAGTTTACGGGTTCAACGTCAATGTATACGTTTAAAACCTCTGCAGATTTAAGTCTTACGCTTATTGCACGCTCAACATAGGCTTGTGCTTCTGCCGAGAAAAAACATCTTAAATCTTCAAGGCAGTCCCTATCGCAACACCAAACACTTTATACATAATTATAAATCTCGGTAATTAAGCGAGATTAGGAATTGGTTGGGTTTCCAACCTTTTTCTTTGTAATATGTTCCGTCTATAATTATTTCCTTGAGCAGTTTGTTACGCTGCGGTGGAGCGGAGTTCCAATAAAGCTTTAACACATTTTCCATTTTTTCTATTATTGCCTCGGTGTTTTGTACTGAAGAAATTTC
Source organism: Oscillospiraceae bacterium (assembly GCA_015065725.1). GTDB lineage: Bacteria > Bacillota > Clostridia > Oscillospirales > Acutalibacteraceae > UBA737. The sequence goes on along the minus strand of SVPV01000013.1, from coordinate 6,361 downwards.
TTGCTTTGCTTGTATGCTATGCTTTTGTGTTTCGAGTTCCTTTAAACGTTCGGCAATGATTTTTGACCTTTCAAGATATGTGTCAATATCATAAATTCCGCGTTCTAATAGGTCGTGCAGGCTGTTTTTTTGTTTTAGAAGATTATTTAATTCCTTATCTATTCCTAACAACACAGAGGAAAAATCGGGAGGGGTTTTTGATACACCTTTATTAGCCTTAAGTTCGTCAAGCTTTGCTCTGATGTTATCAATAACCGCCTGCTCAACATAGTCAAGACGGGAGGAAGAACAACAGCCTTTTGTAGCACAAAGCAAATGAGTGCTTTGATATTTTCTACTGCCATATGGTCGGCGTTGCATACCGTAACCGCAATTTTTACATTTAAGAATACTGCCGAGCGGATTTTGTATAGTGCCGTCATTGTAAGGTTTATGGTATTTGCTTGAAAGAATTTCATTAGCACGGTTAAATAGTTCCTCATCCACTATAGCAGGGTGTAGACCGTCGTAAACCATCCAATCGGATTTATCGTGATAAATAGTTTTAATTTTTTTATCAACAGCACCACGGTTAATAGTGTGCTTTTTATTCCAAACGACCTTACCGATATATACTTTATTGCGAAGCATCGCGGCAATTGAGGTGCGGTTGAAGTGGTCAGAGCGGTGCGGGTGTGCACCTAATCCGTTTAATGTGTGAGCAATAGCTTGGGTACCTAATCCCGAATTAACATATAAATCAAATGCCATACGGACAAATTTAGCCTCATCCTCGTTAATTTCGAGGGTAGCTTTTTTATTTATACGGACATTTTTATAACCGTAAGGAGCATTAACAAGATAGCAACCTTCTGATATGCTTTTAAGCGTTCCGTTATGTAGACGCCTTTTAATCATTTTGAGTTCTCGTCTTGCCATAAAGCTTTCAAATTCGGCATACTCTTCGTCAGTATCGTTGTTAAGGTCGTAAAACTTTCTCGGGGTTATAATTTTAATATCGTGAGCTTTAAAGGTTTCAAGTATTAGTCCCTGCTCACTAGTAGAGCCTCTGCCTAATCTATCAATATCCATACATAGAACGGCGTTAAATTTTTCGGCTTCTGCATCCTGTAAGAGCTTTAGCATTTGAGGTCGAGCGTAAAGGCTGTCACCAGAAACCACGTCCTCATATAGAGCATAAACGTGCATCGTCGGTTGTTTGCCAATAAAATCAAGTAAGGTTTCTTTATGACGGCGTAGAGTTTCTTCGGTTGATTCGCTCTGCTCATCCGCTCGGCTCTTTCTTAAATATATAGCTGTTAATAGTTCGGGCATATAATCACCTCATATATTACCATGTTTCATAAGTATCTAATTTGTAATCGTAATCAATGTGAATTTCGCCTTTGTGTGGGTCCATAACGGTTAAAGAGCATTTTAAAAATTCTACATCTTCGTATAACTGTGTGTTGGGACCGAATGTTTTAAATTTATAAGAGGTTCCGCCCGGCAAAACAGTATCAGAACAAGAAAGGTACGAAGTATCATTTTTGTCCCTTAACAATATCTTTAAAGAAAAATTTGTTATAGTTAAACTTGAATTGTTTGTGTAAGTTGCTTCTACATAAACCGTATTAATTAAATTTGGTGGGAGTATATTATATGCGATGTCAATATTTTCCATCGTTATGGGCGGTTTGTAATTTGATGTAGTCGAAGAATAATCAGAATAAGTATTATCATAATTATTTTGATTCGAGTTTGAAAGATTAGGTGAAGAAATATCGTACGTTTCGCTATCGTTTATATTAAGTATAATCTGCATCAATACCATAACCAAAAGAAATACAATAATACAACTGATAATCAAAATTGAGCGGTTTTCCTTAATTGCTTTTTCATTCTTATAGTTGTTATACGTGCTATCATAGGATTCGTTGCTCGTTTTTTGAGGTGTCGAACTTTCGTTTACGGACGTGTAAGTTTGATTTACCATCCAATCTGCAAAAGCTTTAGCTTCCCAATAATCAGGCTCGTTAGGGTTATTAATCCATATTTCTATATTGCATCCGTAGGATTTACCGTCATAGCCACCCGTTATTTCTTTAACTATACCATCTAAATCTAAATCAGAGTTATCATCAAGAAAAGGTGAAAGGTTAGCGGTAAGTTCTTTTGAAATATAACCTATATGTGTTAATTGTTTTTCGCACCAAGCATAAACTTTTATTGCATTTTCATCATAGGGATTACTATAATCCCTTATAAAAACCAATTTATCACCGTGACACAAATTTTGTAGTATCATTTGTATGGGATAGTTGTTTTCATTAAATTTAGTAACACCCACAACTTTTGTAATGGTTGTAAAATCTTTATTTATCAAGCCTATCAAATCCTTTTATTGCAAATACAAGTCAAGTGCTTTTTGCATAAAATCCTCTGATACGCCGAAGTGTTCGGAAAGTTCGTAACGGTTTATGCAAAATGCAAGTGCGTTTTTTAACTCATCCTCTGGGATGAGTTTTTTTATTGCCCATTTATCGGCACGGTGTTCGTGCTTTGCTCTTATGTCGAGCGGAGAGTATTCGTTATAAAACGAGCCTGTAACACAGTGTCCTATCTCATGGGCGAGCTTAACCATTTCATCAATGCTTGATTTTAACTGAAAAGGGTCGATGATTATGCAGTTACTTCCGTCAAGCGAAAGTGTAACGCACTGCATTGTTTTAAGCTTCATACAGTCAACATCAATATCGTGTTGTTCTGCAAAAGCATACAAATCATTTAGTACCATTCTTTCTTCTGTTCATCTCTCTTTTAATTGCGGCTATTTCTCGAATTTCATCTAACATTTCTTTTGTGATGTCTTGGCTATCGCTTCCGTAAAGAGCAAACCGTAATGCCTCGTCGCTGTTAGCGGCTGGGTTTTCTTTTGGCTCATTACCGAGAAGATAGTCAACGGATACATCAAAGTAGTCGGCGATTCTATTTAGTATATCTGTTTTAGGATTTCTTCCGCTTTTCCAATTAGACATATTAGCCGACGATAGACCAAGCTCTTGCACTACGTGAGTTGGTTTTATGTTTTTTACTTTACATAAATCTTTAAAAGTTTCGTAAAACATAACAAAACACCTCTAATAAAATTTATGCAACAATAACAAACTTCGCAAAAGTGAAGTAAAATCTCTTGACAACATCGCAAAATCAATGTAGTATAAAAATGCACTTCGCAAATGTGAAGTAAATTTAAAAACTTAAATTTAGTTGTTATGTAGCATTAATAATATATCACATTTGTGAAGTGAAATCAAGTGTAAATTTTGGAGGTGTGAACGTGAGCGTAAAGGAATGGACGGGAGAGGCTGTTTCAAAAATGCACATTTATGGCATTAGCCAAACAGAATTGGCTCAAAAAATAGGTAAGTCGCGTGAATGGGTATGTCGAGTACTTAACGGCAAGGAAACACCAAAGGAAGCTCCTGACATATTCATGACTGCAATTAACGAAATAATTTCGGCAAAGGGCTAGTAGTTACTTTTGCAGTCAACTGCATAGGACAAATTAAATTCTACATAGCATAGAAGGAGGTGTTATATATGGCGGTAGAAAAAGGTATGAAAAGGCTTAAAGAGTTTGATTATTTAACCGAGCTTTCTGAAACGGCACGGCAGGCACTCGACATCCCGGAAGATGCCGAGGTTGTAAATATAACCGATAAATTTCGCGAAGGTGGACCAATAGTTGTTTCATACACAAGGAAAACTGATGCAGAACAACGCACAAAAAACCGTGCAGATTTGCAAAGGGCTATTGATTACGCATTTGATGATATTATTGCACGTTGCGAAAAAGATGCCGAGTATTTTGCCGCCTTAAAAGCAAGACTAGGTATAGTAAGTTAATTTTGGTGATAAAAATGCAATTAAAACAAAAAAATCGCCTTACGGACAGGCATCCGTAAAGCGAAAAAGAAAAAATATCTTTATTAAATTATATACGAAAGTAGGGTAAATGTCAATGTTAGAATATTATTCTTGGATTTTAAAGTTAGCAATATTTATTTTAAGCGGACTGACAGTAACAGGTGCGTTTTGCTCGGTTGGTTGGCTTTTGAGCGAAAAAGAGCTTAAAAAAACAAGGGCTTTGAATAACATATTACATAGCAAAGTACGTATTCAGTCGTTAGAGATAGAGAGCCTTAAGGCGAGAAACGGCTTTTTGCTGAGTCGTGTTGTCGAGGAAACTGAAAACTTAGCAGAGATAAGAAGCGAAAAGGCAAGTGAAGAACTTGAAAAAATGGACCTTGAGGACAGGCTACATAAAGCACTTGCCGCAGTACGTTCGGATGTGGACGAGAAAACTGACTGTCAGCCTACCGACGAAACGGCAGAGGCTTAAAGATGGCCGTATGTTGTGCGTGCGGTGCTACCAATGAAGAGCGTGATACCTGGCGTTTTTGCGATATAAGGCGTAAATTCGTTTGTAAACAATGCGAAGAATTGTGTGAAAACTACAGCAAGTCTTTACTTCCAAACGGTCAACACTGCAAAAAGAGTTATTTCCCGATAGGCTCATATTTAGTGTCGCCCGAAGTAATAAAAGAAAACAGGGCAAAGTATGACCGATTGGATATGCCTGAGCTTATAGCCTTAATTGACGAAATGAGGCGTAGGTAATTAAAGTGTGAAGACAAGGAAATCCGCCGAAGTTATCAGATACGGTTAGCAGCCGCACAGACGGTATTGGAGGAAAGGAAAATGAAAATTAAATGAAGTTAATATATAAAAAAAGCAACGAAGAAAACCCAAAAGAATTCATCGAAGCTTTAAAAAATATGTTTGACCGTATTAGAAATTTGAAAAAACAAAAAATCAGAAAACTAATAAAAAATACAAATAAATATTTTAAATATTAGGTTTTTTAAGGTTGTTTTCTTTAAATGTTGCGTTTAATTTACGTAAAACCGAATTACAAGTAGCAATAAGTTTTTTTGAGCCTTCTCTATCTGGGTCTAACAAGTCCATTTTGGAAAGAAGTTCATTGGTTGTATCTCGGGTTTGTTTTACAGCACCATAAATAGCAATAAGTTCATTATATGAGAAATCCATTTGATATGTCCGAAAGAATAAAAGTATACGAAAACAATGAAAAACTTACTTTAGGTAGTGCATCAGGAAGCACAACGCACGCGTTTAACGTAGCAAAGTGCAAGGAGCTTATGCGAGATTATACGTTATCTTTTTCTATAGCGAATAACGACAGTGTCTTTAACCTTATAAAAGAAAATTCAATTTTTAAGTATAACGGACAGTTGTTTGATATTGCGGGAATTGACGGTGATAGCGGCACCCAAAACATTACGCAGGTTGTTGCCGAGCATATATCGTATAGATTGTCGGAATACACTATTCCTGACGGATATAGCTTTGCAGGTACCATAAAGCAGATAGCTGAGGATATTTTGGCAGAGGCAAAGCTGCTTGACGGAACACCCGCAAATACAGTTTTTTCTATAGGCGAAACCGTCGATATTGGTATCGTAAGTTTTGGTATGCACGGCTCAACAAACGTAACAGCACGTGAGGCTTTAATAGCAATGTCTAAACTTGGTCTAGAGGTTGATTTTGATAATTTTATAATTAATCTGCCCGAGCGGCTTGGTACAGATGACGGAATAAAATTTGAATACGGCGTGAATCTTAACGGTGTGCATCGTACCTGGCAAAAAAACAATGGTTGGAGTTATGATATTAAAATAGTTGACCTTCAGAAAAAAGCGGGATATGAGAATTATCAGTTTAATTTGGGCGACACCATAACAGTTTATGACTCTTTGGCTAACACAACAATGAGTAAAAGAATTATTAGTTATACAGAATGTGGCGACCCAAGAGAAAACCGGGTGACCGTAGGCGTTTTTGTACGGGATAATGCATCACTGGCGATAGAAACCGACCGTATCGCTAATAACGCTCAAAACGTCGCTAATAATTCGGTACAACAGGGTAAAAAATACAGTAACGTTTCAATAAATCATACTGACGGTTTTGTAGCTATTAACCGTGCAGGCAATCAAAGAGTTGTTATGAACGCTGATGATTGCTTTGCAGTACAAATTCTAAAGAACGGCGAATGGGTGACGGTTAACAATCTTGAAGAATTCGGCTTGATTGTGGATAGGTTGAGTTCTAAAGACGCAAAAGATAATTTCTATATTAATATTGGTAAGGTCGACGAGGATAATTACGGTTTGTTGTTTATCATAAAAGGGGAAAAGGGTTTATCAATAGAATCTCCGGATAATGAAGAAGTAACCATTAGTTCGCCTAGAATTTTGGAATTACGTACATCGAAAGCGTTCTTATTAACAGCAGA
>SVPV01000012.1 GCA_015065725.1 Oscillospiraceae bacterium | reverse complement strand
ACAAGAGAGGTTAGACTTCACAACAATTTTGCAGAAAAAATCCCTGTAATTGAGGAGCAGATAAGGGTTGTGAATCACAGAATAAGCGACCTTGAAAATTTTCATAAACCAAATTAGGAGGAAAAATTATGTTAGCACCATATAAAAATAAATTCAGAGTATCACAGCAATATAAAGGTACGGCCCATGACGGCCTTGATATTGTAGGTGTAGACAGCAAGAACGTATATAGCACCGTTGACGGTGTTGTAGAAAAGGCAGGTTGGGAGAACGCCTTAAACCACAAACAAGGCTTTGGTCTTTATGTTCGTATAAAGCAAAACGGCAGTGTGGACAAGTATTACTTCGGCCATTTATCTAAAATCTGCGTAAAGGCAGGGGACAAGGTATCGGTTGGAACGCTTTTGGGTGTTGAGGGCAGCACAGGACGTTCTACAGGCTCACACTGTCATTACTGTGTACGTGGTAACGGCTCAAGGTCACAAATAAGGGATATTTGTGCCATTAGCGGAATACCTAATGCTATAGGCACATATGAAAGTGATTTAGGAAAGAACGTTAAACCCAATGTTATTTATCGTGTTCGTACAAATGGAAAATGGCTTCCGAGTGTTACAAATCTTGAGGATTATGCAGGAATAAATGGCAGAGCTATAACCGACATTGCTATCAAGGTGACGAGCGGCACCGTAAAATACCGTGTACATATCAAAGGCGGCTGTTGGTTGCCCTATGTTACAGGTTTTAATATTTACGATGGCAACAACGGTTATGCCGGCAACGGTAAGCCGATAGATGCTATTGAGGTGATTTATGAGGGCGACAAGACTGCATATTACCGTGTATCGCCTGTAGGAAAGAATTATTTTGATTGGCAGCGAGACAATCAAGTAGGCGGTGGTCTTGACGGTTATGCAGGACTGTTCGGAAAGACCATCGATAAAGTACAGATTGAAATTAAGTAGGGAGGTGTAGGTATGGAAAATGCAGTTTTCGTGAAAAAAGCTAAAAAGGCTGTTGTGGATTATTTTAATTCACAAGCAGACTCTACCGATAAAAACGGAAAAATAACCGAAGATAATGTTTTTGTTGTTTGGTTATGTAAAACGTTACAAAACAACAAGGCACTCTTAAGTACTACCGTAAGCGACGGAATGTACTATGAAATCACATTTAATGGTGATAAAAATGAAATGTATTTTGATGCTTACAAGAAGTGGAAAAACTTTGCATTGGAGGTGTAAATATGGATTTTATAAACGATTACATAGTGCTTATCGTTTTAGCGGTTTGTCTTTGCGTAGGATATATACTTAAAAATCTTATTCCGACAAAGAAAATTAACCGCTTTATCCCGCTTATAATGGCGGTAATAGGCGTAGTTGTAAATCTGTGGGTTAACAATTTTAATCTAACGCCCGAAATACTGCTCGGCGGTATGGTGTCGGGTCTTGCATCCACAGGTATGCACCAAGCGTTTAAACAAATAATTGAAAAGAAAAAAGAATAAAAGAGAAAATAACCGTCTTGCTTTAATAAGTAAGACGGTTATTTTATAAAAAATTTCAATAAATTTCCAAAAAAAGCTTGACATACTGCTAGCAGAATGTGCTACTAAGAGAGTTCCACAAGCTCAAATTATAAAACGAGCTATTGAGGAATTTTTAGGATAGCAAAAGAAAGGGAGTGCAACGACTCCCTTTCTTCATGTATATACAAAGTGTTTTATGTTGTTCGCAGCAGGAATCGTAAACTCTGCCGGCGTCTATACAAACCGCTTCTTTAAAGCATACATCATCCCCGGGGCAATTTGCTTTAATATTTGACATACATGTTCCTCCTAATTAGTAGTGAAGTCAAAACTTCATTACATAATATGGGAAAAGGCAGTAAATGTGAAAAAATAGTTAAATAGGGATTTACTTTTAATGGTTTTAATGATATAATACACTAAGTTTGAAATTCTGGAGGTTGTACATTTGGAACATGATGCTGCATCTGCCGGTGTATCACCGGGCGGACTTTTTAATTCGGCTGAAATAAAGATTTTAGTATGTTATATACTTTCAAATATCGAGGATGCTGTCCCCGGTCAAATGCTTGCCAATGTTTTACATTATGAGGGGATTGCTAACTGTTTTGAAGTTAATGAGGCTATTGCTTCCTTGGTTAAAAGCGGTCATCTCACTGTAGCTGATTTAAATGATGATACCTATCTTATAACCCAAAGCGGTAGGGATGTGGCTGAAACCTTAAAGACCTCATTACCGTTTACGGTTAAGGAAAAGGGTTATCTTGCCGCACTAAAAATGGTTTCTCGTTTTAAAAATGCTAAGGATACTGAAATTAATATTTCTAAAGAAAACGATAAAACTTATATAACCTGTTCGGCTCTTGACGGTAAGCAGGCTTTTATGAGCGTCAAGCTTTTGGTGGCTGATGAGGGTCAGGCGGTTTGTATTAAAGAACGCTTTTTGAATGATTCCTCGGCAATTTTTTCGGGAATTATTGATTTGCTCACAAAATAACAATTTTAAACCCCATACACCTTGGTGTATGGGGTTACTTAATTATATAGGCTTTTTGATTACTTTTTTCCAATAAGCTTTATATGCAATACATTCAGCAAGCACACATACTGCAATGGCGGCAAATCCGTCTAATACCGAGTGTTGCTTTATAAAAGCGGTTGAAAGGCAAACTAAAACACAAAAAATAACTATAAACGCTTTAAAGTAAGGTGATACATTCTTTTCTTTTAACCAAGCAGATGCTATACCTATGGAATAAGCAACATGTAGGGAGGGACAAACGTTTGTACTTGTGTCTGCAGTATAAAGTAAAGAAACAAGCTCTGTAAAAACATTGCTTCGTCCAAGCTCGTTCAAATCAGGTCTTAAATCTTGACGGTTGGGGAAAATTATATATATAGCCATTGCTGCAACCTGAGTGACTAATATAAAAATTTGGAAGCTTCTAAAACCTTTAACATTATATAATGCAAAATAAACAAGTGTTACCACAATAAGCAAATACCAACCTACATAGGGAACTACAAAGAATTCGCAAAAAGGAATCATATCATCAAGTCGACTGTGTATTGGCTGGCATTTTTCGTACGGTATAAGATTTTCTGTTAAAAAATACAGTAAAAAATATCCAACCCACCCAAGAAGCAGTAATAAGTGTGAAAATTCAGGTGTGGTAAGCTTTGAAAATCTAAAATTTCGGTAGTCAACTGTCGGTTTCTTCATAGTTGTACACCTCGATAGGAATGTTTTTTTTGTAATTTCTTTTTGGTATATTTCTGTAGGGGGTTACGGTATGTAGTGGTAGGGAGGTTGCGATTTCGGTAATTTCGTTCATTAGATAGTTGCAAATTCTATCTCTTTCTTGGTCGGCAGGTGCAGAAGCATTAAACTTAATTGGTTTGCCTAAATATGCTTTTTTAAGTGATGGTGCTATATATAAAGGTGTAAAATAAAGCTCTTTACCGGTTTTTTTATAGTACGGTCTTGCCACGTCAATAAATTTATTTTGAAAATCATATATAATGTTGTTATGTTTTTTGTCGTGTTCGGGAAAAATTATAATATTCTTACCCTCAGATAATTTTTTAATAGTGTTTTTAAAGGTCGATAATATTCGGGTGTCGTGATGTACGGCAATAGTTCTTGCATTATTAAAAATACAAACCGAAATCGGTGTTATTAAAAATGATAAAACCTTAAAAAAAGGACGTAAAACAGTCGGTTTTTGTGACCAAAAATCCTTGTATGCGTAGTTTGCTACACTTTTAAATTCCATCATTTGACCTGCACACCAAGTGTAGCAGTTCTCAGGCATATAAATTTCAGATACAATAGGTCCGTGCATCTGGGTGTGGTTTCCTACAATAAAGCAAGGCTCGTCTGGTAAATTTTCTAAACCGCAAATTTCTGTTTTTGGGTAGAAGAATTTGAGTATAGCCTTTAGAAATTTAAAAATACGGTAATCTTTTCTCAATTTATAATTACACCTCCGAATTTTCTATATTTTAACACATAATTATGAATAATTAAAGTCTATAAAAAAATATTTTTACATGTTATCATAGTTGACCTTTTTAGGTGTTTGATTTATAATATCGATGTGTTAATTTATCTCTAATTTAATTTAGCTTATGAGGTTATTATATGAAAAAAACATTTAAATCACTGCTTCCAGGTATAATTATTACGGCTATTTGTTTTGTAGTAAGCATTGTGTTTGTTCTTATTGTTGAAGGTACAAAAATGCTCACTGCCAACCTTATTTGGATTGCTGTAGCCGTTCTTTTGATTTGGTTAATAGGAATTTTCTTGCTAACAAAGAATATAAAACGTAAAGTACGGTTTGTTATAGGCTGTGTGCTTGCTATAATTTTAGTGCTTTTAGAGTTGTTTGGTGCATATTACGTTGGAACGGGAGCTTCAACTCTTAATAAGATAACAACACCGAATATAGAATATGCTGAAATTGGTATATATGTACGTAAGAATGATAAGGCAAAGGTAATAGACGATATTAAAGAATATACCTTTGGCGTACTTGAAACGCTTGACCGTGATGCTACAAATCTTGCAGTAAAAAAACTTAACGGTGAGCTTGGTGTAAAGATTGCAACTGCCAATTTTTCAGGAATAACCGAGCAGATGAATGCACTTATAACCGATAAATCCGTTGGTGCTGTGATTGTAAATAAAAGCTTTTTAGAATTGCTTTCTGAAACAGAAGAGCATAGGGACGATTTAGAAAAAATACGTGAGATTTATTCTGTAAAAATTAAAAACAATAGCTCTACAGGCGTACAAGCACCGCCGCCTGACCAAGATACATTTTCGGTATATATAAGCGGAATTGACTGTCACGGAAGTGTGTCTAGAAGAAGCCGAAGTGATGTTAATATTATCGCTACCGTTAACACTAAAACAGGACAGGTACTTTTGCTTTCAACCCCAAGAGATTATTTCGTACCGCTTTCGATTTCAAACGGTGTGCCTGATAAATTAACCCATGCAGGCATATACGGTATTAATGTAAGTAAAGATACTCTTGCTATGCTTTACGAAACAGATATTGATTATTATTTTAGAGTTAATTTTGATGGCTTTAAAGGTATAATCGACGCTTTAGGAGGCGTTACTGTACAGTCGCAATACGCCTTTTCTGCAGGCGGTACAAAATTTGTCAAGGGTGAAAATACACTTAACGGAACACAGGCACTTGCCTTTTCTAGAGAGCGTTATAGCTTTGCCGGCGGAGATAGACAACGCGGAAAAAATCAAATGGCGGTTATACAAGGCGTTCTGAATAAGGCTATGAGTCCCGCTTTGCTTAAGAATTACAATGAACTTTTAAATAGTATAAAAGGCAGTTTCGAAACAAATGTACCTTATGAAACAATAGCGGACCTTGTTAAAAAGCAGTTAAAAGACGGTACTAAATGGAATGTTGCTTCTTATTCGGTTGACGGCACGGGAGCATCTATGAAACCGTATTCTATGAGTATGCGAGCGTACGTTATGATACCTGATGAAATAACTGTAGAACATGCAAAAATGCTCATTGAGCAGGTTAAAGACGGTCAAGTTCCGCAACCGTAAATCTAAATATGTAAAAAAGGCAGGTGTAACGACCTGCCTTTTGTATTTGTAAATTAAATTCTTATCTTGTCCAACCGTTACCGCTTATTTCGTGAACGTCGGTTATGGTTACAAAGGCGGATTTATCTATTTGATTTACAATTCCTATAAGTTCGGCATATTGCCGTAATTTAAAACTGACGGTGAGCATAACCTTATCGTTTTTAGAATAACCGCCCCTGATTTTAATAAGAGTGGTTGTACGCCCCAAAACTTCAATTATTGCACTGTTGATTTCTTCGTACCTATCGGATATTATCTGTGCGTTAAACGCTTTTTCACTGCCTAAAAATATTCTATCGATAACCAATGCACCAACAAATGCGGTAATAATTCCAAGCAGAGTAATAATAAGGTCGCGGATCACAAAAACGCCGATAGCAATTACAACAGAATCAATATAAAAAATAACCTTTGAAGAGCGTAGCTTTTTAAAATGCTTGCAAATTATAAATGCTAGCACATCAACTCCGCCCGTAGAACCTCCGCCCAAAAAGGTTACTGCACAACCCATTCCTATTAATAAACCGCCAAAAAGACACGCCATGATTATTGCTATGTTAGAGTACCTTGAAGCTTTTAAATCAAAAAATCCGCCAAAGACACCTGAATTTACAAGTCGGCTAAAAAATGAAACTCCCAACGGATATATAATTGTGGATATTAAAGTTTTAAAAGCAAAGTCTTTACCAAGCACAAAAAATCCTATAAGGAACAATGACCACGCTAAAACGGTTATAATTAAATCTACGGTAATATATGGCGAAGCAATGATTTTTTCAATTATTATTGAAATACTAGTTATTCCTCCGGCTACAAGGTCAAAGGGTATAATAAACATAGCAGAAGAAAATGCTAATATTAATGTACCAAGTATTGTAAGCATAATGTTTTTAGTGCTTTTGTAAAAATCGCTTTTATTAATTTTAGATTTCATAAACCCACCCCAAAAGGTAAAAATTATATTTATAATAATTTTTACAAAAAAGCTGGTTATATGCAAAGAGAGATAGGAAGAAAATAAAAAAGTGCCTCGAGTACGCGAATTGCGTGTCGAGGCTCTTGGCAGGTGTATGTGTTCGTAAAAAACTTTAAACGCGAGGTAAAATGCCGTAAAAAAGAAGTACCTCAACTACGCGAAATGCGTGTCGAGGCACTCGACTGGTGCCGGTGGCCGGACTCGAACCGGCACGCTGTCGCCAGCGGTGGATTTTGAGTCCACTACGTCTGCCAATTCCATCACACCGGCATATATTATTACACCAATTTTGTGTAATAAACAAATATTAAATTAAAAAGAACGCCGTTACGTGACTCTTGCGGTGCCCGACGACTCGGCACTGCCGTGCCTCACTTGTCGACCGCTACGCCTTTTCCGTCTTCGTTTCATCCTCCGCAGGAGGCACTCGACGAAAAAGCTGCCAATTCCATCACACCGGCAAATCTTTTCAACAAATCGTATTATACAACACTATTTTCTTAAAATCAAGCCTTTTTATAAAAATATAAAGAATTAATATTTATTTTTTGCAAATATTATTCTAAAAAGGTGTAAGGTGATAGAATGTTTTCTACTATTATGAGAACTCTGGTTCTTTATTTTGTGGTCACACTCGGTATAAGGCTGATGGGTAAGCGACAAATAGGCGATTTGCAACCTAATGAGCTTGTAGTAACACTGCTTATATCCGAAATTGCTGCAATACCTTTGCAAGATGCTTCGCAACCTATCGTATACGGTGTAATTGCTATATTTATATTAGTTATTTTGGAAATTATTATTTCTGTTTTATCAATGAAATTCATTTTTATTAGAAAAGCTTTAAGCGGAAAATCTGTTGTAGTAATTAAAAACGGTACGGTCGACCAAAAAGCTATGAAAAAGGTAAGAATTACGGTGCTTGATTTAATCGAACTGCTTCGCGGACAAAATGTATTTGATATCGGTACGGTAGAATATGCCGTGCTAGAAGTCAACGGCAATTTAAGTGTACTTTTGAAGTCTAGTGAACGTACGGTGGTAAATAAAGATTTAGATATTAAACCAAAACCTAACGGTATGCAAATTCCTGTAATCTGTGATGGAAAGCTTTTAGAAAAATCGCTTGTTTCTTTGAAACTTCATAAAAAAGATATAAAAAAATATCTTGAAAACAACGATATAGAAGATATATTCCTTATGACAATGGACCGCTATAAAAATCATAATGTTATTAAAAAAGAGGGAAAAGTGTGAAAAGAATAATTGCCGCAATAATTTTGTGCATATTTGTTGTGTCGGTATTAATTGTAGGAAATATTGTTATAAACAATCAGTGTGACGGTTTGAAAAAAGATATAAACGAACTTAAAAGCGATATATTTTCTGATAAAACAGAGGAGGCAAACCAAAAAATTAAAAATATAAACGACTTGTGGGAAAGCCGAAAAACTGTAATGTCGATTTTCTCAAACCATTCACCGCTTGATAATATAACAATTGCCTTAAGCGAGCTTACATTGGCTATTGAGGTAAATGATAAAAACATTTCGCTTGTCAAATGCGGTGAAATTTCTGCTTTAATAAGTAGAATTACAGAGGAACAACGCATACATGCTGAAAGCTTTTTTTAATAGATTTATAAATATGCAAGGGCGTTCATATTTATGCGAAAGTGCTTGACATATTTTAAAGTAGTGCTATAATATAATCAACAAAGAAGCAATAAGCTTCAAAAAAACTTTTAAGGAGAATATTTATGAAAAAGATTTTAGCATTACTTTTGACATTAGCACTTGTATTTACACTTGCAGCTTGCGGTGGCAAGGAAGATAATTCATTAACTGTTACCGAGGGTAAACTTACTATGGCTACCAATGCCGAATTCCCACCCTATGAATATTATGAGGGTGATAAGGTAATCGGTATTGATGCTGAGGTTGCAGCACTTATTGCTGAAAAGTTAGACCTTGAGCTTGAAATCGTTGACGTTGCTTTTGACTCTATCATTCCTGGTGTTCAGCAGGGTAAATATGATATGGGTATGGCAGGTATGACCGTTACTGATGAGAGAAAAGAAAAGGTTAACTTCTCTGACAGTTATGCAAAGGGCGTTCAGGTTGTAATTGTTAAGGCTGATAGCGATATCAAAACTCTTGATGATGTAAACGGCAAGAAGGTTGGCGTTCAACAGGGAACAACCGGTGACATCTATGCTTCTGATACTGTTGAAAACGGCGGTTACGGCGAAGAGAATGTTACAAAGTATGAGAATGGTGCATTAGCTGTTGAGGGTCTTAAGAACGGTAAGGTTGATTGCGTTATTATTGATAACGAGCCTGCTAAAGCTTATGTAGCTGCTAATGAGGGTCTTACAATTCTTGATACCGAATACGCAAACGAAGATTATGCTATCTGCTTCTCAAAGAAGAACGATGAGCTTCAAAAGAAGGTTAATGATGCACTTAAAGAGTTAATTGCTGACGGTTCACTTCAAAAGGTTGTTGACAAGTACATCAAAGCAGACTAATTTATTACTAGGTGTTTTAGGGGCGGTTTTTTAACCGCCCCCGTTTTGCTGTAAATAAGGAGATTTATAATGCAAAATTTTTCTACTTTTGCTTTAAACGTTTTCTCTGATATAATTCACGAATTTGAATTTGTGTTTATTGAGGGCGAACGTTATAATCAGATGATAAAGGGTTTTTTTAATACCCTTAAAATTACTGCAGGTGCATTGGGTATTGGTGTTATAATCGGTATAGTTGTGGCTGCAATACGCTCTACCTTTGATAAAAACGCTACTGCTATGAAGCGTCGCGGCGGTATTGGATACTGGTTGCTTGCGTTTTTGAATTATGTATGTAAAATTTATCTTACCGTTATAAGAGGAACTCCTGTAGTAGTTCAGCTTATGATCGCGTATTTTGTAATTTTCGTATCAATTAAAGACGGTGTTCCGATAGGTATCTTTGCTTTCGGTATAAATTCGGGTGCTTATGTTGCCGAAATATTCCGTGGCGGAATTATGTCTATTGACAAAGGACAGTTTGAGGCAGGTAGAAGTTTAGGACTTAACTACTTTCAAACAATGGTTTATATAATAATTCCTCAAGCATTTAAAAATGTTTTGCCGACCCTTTGTAATGAGTTTATAGCACTTTTAAAAGAAACCTCTGTTGCAGGTTACGTAGGTGTTATGGACCTTACAAAAGCGGGAAATTCTATTGCGGGCCGTACATACTCGTATTTTGTGCCTTTGCTCACGGTTGCTGCCATTTATCTGCTTATAGTAATGGTGTTAACCACCCTTGTTGGCAAGCTTGAAAGGAGGCTTAGAAACAGTGACCACTAATAAACCTATAATAAAAACTGAAAATCTGTGCAAAGCCTTCGGAGAGATTGAGGTATTAAAGGGAATTTCAACCGAAATTCAAAAGGGTGAGGTTGTAGTAATCATAGGTGCTTCAGGCTCGGGTAAATCCACATTTTTACGTACTTTGAATCTTTTGGAGGAGCCAACAAGCGGTCAAATATTCTTTGAAGATACCGACATTACCGCACCGTCGGTAAATGTTAATCTTCATAGAAGAAAAATGGGAATGGTTTTCCAACAGTTCAACCTTTTTCCTCATATGACAATTCTTAAAAATATGACGATAGCACCAATAAAGCTTTTGGGTGTTCAAAAGGCTAAAGCCGAAGAAAAGGCTATGGAGTTACTTAAAAAGGTTGGTTTGGCTGATAGAGCTAATGCTTATCCGTCACAGCTTTCGGGAGGACAAAAACAGCGTGTAGCAATAGTTAGAGCACTTTGTATGGAGCCTGAAGTTATGCTTTTTGACGAGCCTACTAGTGCACTTGATCCCGAAATGGTTGGTGAAGTGTTGGCGGTTATTAAGGATTTGGCAAAGTCGGGTATGACAATGGCAGTTGTAACACACGAAATGGGATTTGCAAAGGAAGTTGCCGACAGAATTCTCTTTATTGAAGACGGTGTTATTATGGAAGAGGGTACTCCCGATGAAATCTTCAATAATCCAAAAAGTCCGCGTCTTCGCGACTTTTTAAGCAAGGTACTATAAAAATAAGAAGGTTTTTTGATTGATAGCTAATTATCATACTCACACCTATCGTTGTAGACATGCATCGGGTAGTGAAGAAGAATATGTGCTTAATAGCATTAATAACGGAATAAAGATATTGGGATTTTCGGACCATGCACCCTTTAAATTTCCTGACGGTAGCGAGTCGGGTTATCGCGTACCTACAGACGAGGCAGAAAATTATTTTGAGGTAATATCAGAGCTTCGCAAGAAATATAAGGACCAAATAGAAATCCATATCGGTTTTGAGATGGAATATTATCCGCTTTACTTTAATGATATGCTTTCCTTTGTAAAATCTCTTGGTGCAGAATATCTGATATTAGGTCAGCATTTTATTGGTAACGAACGTCCTAACGGAAAGCCTTCTTCATACAGTGAAACTACTAATCAGGATCTTAAAGAGTATGTTGATTGCGTTGTTGCTGCAATAAAAACCAAGAAGTTTTCTTATGTAGCCCACCCCGATATTTTTAACTTTAAAGGCGACGAGCAGATATATCGCAAGGAAATGAAGAGAATTTGTCTAGCATCTAAAAAATATAATATTCCGCTTGAAATTAATTTTTTGGGAATCGGCGAAAATAGACATTATCCTAATCCTGTTTTTTGGGAAGTCGCAGGTGAGGTTGGATGCAAAGCAATTTTCGGTTGCGATGCACACAAGCCCGATAAAACCTTTCAACCCGATATTGAAGCAATAGCACAGGGTATTGCTGATAAAAACGGTATAACTGTTTTAAAAACTATTAAACTTAAAAAATTGTAATATTTAACACTCTCAAATTTAAATATTGAGAGTGTTTTTTATTATTTGATTTTTTTATACTAAATTCGACTTGAAATAATATATAATTAATAGTATAATATATTTGTATTTTTATGCGTTTTTTTCTAATACTAATTGAGATAACAGTTAGTGTTAGGAGGACGGTAAAATGTCAGAAAATCAAAACAATGATAATAGCGGAATGTATGAGCATATTAAGGAATCGGGTTCTATTACTACCTATGAGGGTAAGCATAAAATCCACTGCCTTACAATAGTAGGCGAGATAGAGGGACATACTGTTTTACCTGAACAGAGTAAAACTACTAAATATGAGCATATTATTCCACAACTTGTAGCGGTAGAGGAAAGCTGTGATATTGAGGGTTTATTAGTAATCCTTAATACAGTCGGTGGCGATGTTGAGGCAGGTCTTGCAATTTCTGAACTGATTTCGGGCATCACTAAACCAACCGTAACCTTTGTTTTGGGCGGCGGACATTCTATAGGTGTGCCGTTGGCGGTTTCGGGTAAAACCTCCTTTATAGCACCGTCTGCTACTATGACCATTCATCCCGTAAGAATGAACGGATTAGTGCTTGGTGTTCCGCAGATGATGAATCATTTTGAACGTATGCAGGAAAGGATAACCGACTTTGTTGTAAGAAATTCCGGAATAACCGCTGAACGCTTTAGTGAACTTATGATGAATACGGGCGAAATGGTTACTGATGTCGGCTCGGTGCTAAACGGTGAAGCGGCTGTAAGGGAAGGGCTAATTGATAAATTAGGTAATTTAGGCGACGTATTGTCTTGCCTTTATGATATGATAGAAAACAATCCCGAATAATCGGGATTTACATAGGAGTGTTAATTTAATGGCGGCTACTAAAAAAAGAAAAAGTACACAAAACAAGGTGACTAAAAATTCGGCTAACAGACAACTTAAATCTGTAATATGGTTTGCAGTTGCAGTTTTCCTTATTTGTGTTGTTTTTATCGAAGGTCAGAATCTTTGGACTCATTTACATAATTTTATGTTTGGTGTTTTCGGTGTTACGGCATTTTTCTATCCCTTTTATCTAGCGGCAATTGCTGTACTATATGCTATGAATAAACTAAAGGAAACTGTCGGTAAAAAGATTGTTTCCTCGGGCGTTTTAGTGCTTTTAGTCGGTGCCGCTGTTGATATTTTTACAAGTAATGAGAAATTATCCTTTACCGAATGTTTGTCGGTAGCTTATAAAAACGGTGTAAGCCTTAAAAGCGGTGGATTTTTTGGTGCACTTATCGGTGAGCCTATAACTTTAGCTTTTGGAAAAACAGGTGCCGCAATCACGATTATACTTTTAATATTTGTGTTCTTAATGATTATAAGCGGAACTACACTTATAGCACTGTACAAAAACCTTTCAAAGCCTGTAAAGGCTATTTCCGAGCAGGCTGAAAGCGTTTATCACGAGCATCTTGAAAAAGCAGAAAATAGTGAAGAAACTACGGCTGACCGCAAGAAGAAAATTAAAGTATTAAAGGGATTTAATGTTGATATCCCTGTTGACGATATACCCGAGGAGCGAAAAGTTGATAACGAAACCTTAGACGATAAGCAGCGTAAGGTTATAAATACATATTACGAAAATGAAAATAATGATGATAATGACGGTGCTAGTACCGACGAAAGTAAGTCAAAGAAAAAGCTTAACCGTGCTTTAGCGGCTGCTGATGAGGAAGCTAAGGTTCAGGAAAAGGAAAAAATTCAAATTGATTTTGAAGCTGAAACCTCAAAAGTAGAAAAGGAAATTTCAAGTGGAATTTCCATGGAAACTGACGAAGGGTACAAATTCCCACCGTTATCCCTCTTAAAAGCACCCGATTTTTCAAAGGCACGTGCAACAGCCTCCGAGCTTGATAGCACGGCTGAGCATCTTGTTCAAACACTACGTAGTTTTGGCGTTGAAACACGTATAGTCGATATAAGCCGCGGACCTACAGTTACTAGATATGAGCTGCAACCTTGTGCAGGCGTTAAAATCAGTAAAATTACAAATCTTGCTGATGATATAGCATTAAATCTTGCCGCTGCGGGCGTTAGAATTGAAGCTCCTATTCCAAATAAGGCGGCTGTCGGCATTGAGGTGCCTAATAAAACCAGTGCGGTAGTGGGCGTTCGTGAAATTATCGAATCGCCAGAATTTACTAATTCTAAATCAAAGCTTACGGTAGCTCTAGGTAAGGATATCGGCGGTAATGTTTTGGTTACCGATATCGGCAAAATGCCTCACGGTCTTATAGCAGGTGCTACGGGTTCGGGTAAATCGGTTTGTATTAACTCGATTATTATGAGTATTCTTTATAAGGCAAATCCCGATGAAGTTAAGCTTTTGATGATTGACCCAAAGGTTGTAGAGCTTGGCGTTTATAACGGTATACCGCATCTTTTGGTGCCTGTAGTTACCGACCCTAGAAAAGCTGCAGGTGCACTCGGTTGGGCAGTAAGTGAAATGGAAAAGCGTTATCAAATGTTTGCCGATAGGGGTGTTAGAAATCTTAAGGGCTATAATGAGGTTGTAGAACACCTTGAAGACGAGCCTGAGGTTCAAAAGCTTCCGCATATTGTTATAATTATTGATGAGCTTGCCGACCTTATGATGACCGCACCTAAAGAGGTTGAGGATTCCATAAATCGTATTGCAGCAAAGGCAAGAGCGGCAGGTATGCATCTTTTAATTGCCACACAAAGACCGTCTGTTGACGTTGTTACAGGCGTTATTAAGGCAAAAATTCCCTCCCGTATCGCCTTTGCGGTGTCTTCACAGGTGGATAGCCGTACCATACTTGATATTGCGGGTGCTGAAAAACTGCTAGGTAGAGGCGATATGCTCTTTAGTTCTGCTGATTCTGCAAAGCCTAACCGTCTTCAAGGCTGTTTTGTAAGCGATGAAGAGGTTGAGTCTGTTGTTGAATACATAAAGCACGGCGGCAAGGCAGATTATGACGATAATATTATGTATGAAATCGAGCGTCAGGCTGCGGTTGAAAAACAGAAAAAGACCGGTCTTGAAGAAGACGGACCAAATGATGACCCAATGCTAAACGATGCAATTCGTGTAGTTGTTGAAAACGGTCAAGCATCAACCTCGCTTTTACAGCGTCGCTTAAAACTCGGCTATGCCAGAGCTGCAAGAATAATTGACGAAATGGAAAGCAGAGGAATAGTAGGTGGCTACGAAGGTTCTAAACCAAGAAAGGTGCTTATCACAATGGATCAGCTTATGGAACGCGAGGCCGGTGAGGAATAATTGAGTAATAATACAAATACTCCAAACAGTGTTAGGGTTTTAAATCTAATAATAACGGTGTTGCTAATAATTACCGCTATGCTTTCAATTGTGGCACTGTTTATAATACCGAATTTTGATAAAATTTCTGAAATTTTTATGCCTCTGCCCGAGCTTGACAGTAGTAAGGATTTTATAACTGTTTTTGATTCAGGTGAGGCAGACAGTATACTTATTTGCAGTAACGGTCAAAAGGTTTTAATAGATTCGGGAAGCGAACAGTTTGATAACGAACTTTGCTCCAAAATCCGCAATAAAGGAATAAAAGAGTTAGAGGCGGTATTTGTTTCGCACCTTCACGATGACCACGTTGGCGGACTTGAAAAGGTTGCTAAAGAATTTAAAATTTCAAATTTAATAGTTCCGGATTTAGCTTCAAATGAAGAGTCGGCATTTTCGGTACGCAAGGTTAAAAATGATATTTTAAATTCGGGCGGTAATGTATTTAATGCTGTGGCGGGTATGGTAACTAAATGTGGTGATTTTGAAATTACAATTCTTGGTTATTATAGCGGTCAAAGTAGCGAAAATAACCGTTCGATTTTTATGATGGCAAAATATAATGATTTTAAATTCTTGTTCACAGGCGATGCTGAAGCCGCTGCAGAAAAACAGTTGATTCGTGAGGGCATCAACTTTGATTGTGATATATTAAAGGTTGCTCATCACGGTAGCGATACCTCTACTACAGAAGAGTTTTTAAAAATCGCAACACCCGAATATGCAGTTATTTCTTGCGGCAAGGATAACGAATATAATCATCCAAGCAGTGTTGTGCTTGATAGACTCTCGGCTGTTGGTGCAGATGTTAAACGTACGGACCTTCAAGGCGATATAACTTTTCATTTTAATTCTAATGAGTTAAATGTATCGGTTGAACGACTCATTGAAAATTAAATATAAAACGGCAGGGAAGATTATGCGTTATTATGAACAACCCCAAAAAACAAGCGATAACCGCAAAGAACCTCGTAGTTACTATATTCCAAAGGGAAAATCGGAATATGTATTACTCAACGGTGATTGGCGGTTTAAGTTTTATAATAGGGATATTGATGTCCAAGAAAATATAACAGATTGGGATACTATACCCGTGCCTTCTTGTTGGCAACTTCAAGGTTATGAAAATCCTAATTATTCTAATGACAGTTATCCTTATCCGTGTGACCCACCGTTTGTGCCCGATGAAAATCCTTGCGGTGTTTACGAAAGGGATTTTTATATTGATAATAAATGGGGTAGTTTATACTTCGTTTTGGAGGGCGTGTCCTCTTGTGCTAAAATCTCGGTTAACGGTAAGTATGTAGGCTTTACACAGGGAAGCCATTTAGAAGCCGAGTTTGACATAACCAATTTTGTATCGGAAGGTCAGAATGTAATCAGGGTAGAGGTGCTTAAGTGGTGCTGTGGTAGTTACCTTGAAAATCAGGATTTTTTCCGTTTTAACGGTATTTTTAGGGATTGCTATTTGTTACAGCGTCCAAATAATCATATATCTGATGCCCATGTTTATACAAAGCAAAACAAAATTATAGTAGATTTAGATAGGTCTGCAAATATTACTGTTTTCGACCAAGATGGCGAAAAACTAGGATTTACGAGCAATAGTGAGAATGCAGAGTTCATAATTGATAACCCTGTTTTCTGGAATGCTGAAAAACCGTATTTATATACAGTAAAACTTGAGCGTGACGGTGAAGAAATTACAATAAGAACAGGCTTTAGAACTATCGAAATCAATAACGATGGCGTTGTGCTTGTTAACGATGTAGCGATAAAACTTTATGGTGTAAATCATCACGATACAAGTAAGTATAGAGGTTGGTGTCAGTCGAACGAAGAACTTTTGGCTGATTTAAAACTGATGAAAGAACTAAACATTAATTGTGTTAGAACTTCACATTATCCGCCAACACCTGCTTTTCTTGATATGTGTGACGAGTTAGGCCTTTATGTTGTGCTTGAAACCGATATTGAAGAAAGCGGATTTATAAGAAGAAACGCAAATATAGGCCTCTATGACACAGAAGACCCAATTTGGCCCTGTACCGATGAAACTTGGAAAAAAGAACACGTTGAGCGTATGCAGCGTGCGGCTTTACTTAACCGCAACCATATTTCTATAATTATGTGGTCAACAGGTAATGAAAGCGGATACGGACCAAACCACGACGCTATGTTTGAGTGGATTAGAAGTTTAGGCGACGATAGAATTATTCACTGTGAAGATGCTTGTCGCAAGGGTGACCACTCAAAACTTGATATGGTTTCCTTAATGTACACGGAATTTGAAAAAATAGAGGAGTATTTTGAAAACCCCGAAAACAAAAAGCCGTTTTTCCTTTGCGAATATTCACACTCAATGGGTAACGGTCCGGGTGATGTTTATCATTACGGTGAACTTATGAACAAATATCCAAGATTTTTGGGTGGCTGTATCTGGGAATGGGCAGACCATGTTGTTTGTGAAAACGATGTTCAAAAATACGGCGGTGACTTTGAGGGTGAACTTACCAACGACGGTAATTTCTGTAGCGACGGTATGGTTTTTGCCGACCGTAGTTTAAAGGCGGGCACTTATGAAATCAAGAAAACATATCAGCCGCTTTATACCGAGTTTGAAAACAATAAACTTTCGATACATAATAGGTACGATTTTACCGATTTTTCGGAATTTGAGTTCTATTATACAATTGAAGCAGACGGTAAAAAACTGTTTGAGGATAACCTCTATTTAACAACCAAACCACACGGCGTAGATGTTGTTGAAATTCAAAGTATGCCAATTACTGCAGAGTACGGTGCATATCTTAACTGCTTCCTTTTAAAAGACGGTAGGGAAGTTGCAAATACACAACACGAACTTGAGTTTGTGAAAGAGGTTAAAGAATGCAATTCTGATTTTGCTAATTTGCGTGAAACCGATACCGAAATAATTGCATTTGGCGACGGATTTGAATATACTTTCTCTAAAATTTACGGCAACTTTACAAGTATTAAGGTTAAAGGCGAAGAACAGTTAGCAGGCAAAATGCACTTATCAGTTTGGCGTGCGCCTACCGACAATGACCGTTATATACGCCATGAGTGGAATAATGCAAAGATAGGCTTGGGTGAAAATCTTTACCGCACATTCTCAAAGGTTTACGACTGTAAAACCGAGGGCGGTAAAATCATCACAAACGGCTCTCTCGCAGGCGTTTCAAGACTTCCGTTCTTTAGATATACACAAGAGGTTTCTGTTAATTCTGACGGTAGTATAACCTTTAATTTGAACGGTAATGTTAGAGAAAGTGTTGTTTGGTTGCCACGTTTGGGTTACGAATTCGAAATGTTCAAAAACGCTTCCAATTTCAAATACTTCGGTTTTGGACCGCTTGAGAGTTACTCTGATATGCATAACGCATCTAGAATGGGTATGTATGAAAGCAACACCGAAAAGGAATACGTAAATTATGTTGTTCCGCAAGAACACGGTAATCATTATAATACAAAACTTTTAGAAATCGGAAAACTACGCTTTAAAAACACAAGCGGATTTGAATTTAATGTTTCTAAATATTCGTCATCCGACCTTACAGACGCCGCCCATACCGATGAACTAAAAACTGACGGTCTTACACACGTCAGGGTTGACTATAAGGTTTCGGGTATAGGCTCTAATTCTTGCGGTCAAAAACTTTTGGAAGAATACAGACTTTCTGAAAAAAATATAAAATTTGAAATTCGTTTAGGTATAATTAAGTAATTTATGTTGTGGAGAGTGGTTTTATGGATAAAAGTCTAGCAAAGCAAAAGGCAATAGAACTTTGTTCTAAAATGACTTTTAAGGAAAAGATTGGACAAATTACTCATCAAGTACCCGGCTTTAAAATCTATGATAAAATTAATAATGAAATTGTACTGAATGATTTGTTTAAAAATGCCGTAAAGCGTTTTGACGGACTAGGCGCTATAAGTGCCTATCTTCGTGCAGACCCTTGGACAGAGCGTTCCTATAAAAACGGAATTGATTTGCACGAAAGAGAAATTGCCGTTAATAAACTGCAAAAATATTTAATCGAAAATACAAGACTCGGAATACCTGCCTTTATTGATATTGAAGCAAGTCACGGTTTGCAGTCCTTGGGTAGTGTTACATATCCTACTGGACTTGGTTGTGCAGCTACCTTTAATCCCGAAATTTATAGGCAGATGATGTCTGAAATCGGTAAGGAAGTACGTTTAAGCGGCAACCACATAGCCTTTGTGACTATGCTTGATATCGCACGTGACACCCGTTGGGGCAGAGTTGAAGAAAGTTACGGTGAAAATCCCTTTTTGGCGTCTGTAATGACCGAAAGTGCCGTTAAAGGTTTAAAAGCGGGCGGTGCAGTTTCTTGTACAAAACACTATTTTGGTGCAGGTGCTTGCTCTGGCGGTGTTAATGCCGCATCTTGTACTTTTGGTACAAGAGAAGAAAAAGAGGTGCATTTCCCACCTGTAAAAGCTGCAATAGATGCAGGAACAGATATGTTTATGGTAGCTTACAACAGTCTAAACGGTGAGCCAATGCACTTTTCAAAGCATTATTTGACTGAAGTATTGCGCGATGAACTAGGCTTTGAGGGAATTGCTTTATCAGACGGATGCGGAGTTATGCACTCTGCCGAGCGTTGCCAAATATCTTCCGAAGAAGCCGCTATTATCGCTTTAATGGCGGGCGTTGATTTAAGCCTTCAGGACACCGAACACTTTACTACACTTGAGCACACTGCAACGGGTAATTATGAGATTTTAGCAAGAATTGATGAGGCTTGTATTCGTGTATTAACCAAAAAATTCGAAATTGACCTTTTCGATAATCCGTTTGTAGAGGTTGGAAAAGCAAAGCAGTATGTTGATAGCGGCATACAAACAAAAACTGCTTATAATATTGCTGCAGAGTCAATAACCCTTGTTAAAAACGATAACAATATTTTACCGCTTTCTAACGATAAGAAAATATGCCTTATAGGTCAGAACGCCGACAATATTTACTATCTATTGGGTGACTATACCTCTGAACAAAGGGCGGGTAAAGGTTTTACAATTAAAAAAGGATTGCTCGAAAACTTTAAAAATGTCAACTATGTTAGAGGTTGGGATTTTAACGCGGAACTTGACTTTACCGAGGCTATAGAAATCGCCAAAAAATCCGATGTTATATGTTTCTGCTTTGGCGGCTCTAGTGTACGTGATTTTGGCGTCGAATATTTAGAAACCGGTGCTGCAATTTCAAGTACAACATTTATGGATTGCGGTGAGGGTTGCGACGTTGCGGATATCAGTTTAAACAAATCTCAAATTGCTCTCATTAAAGAACTAAAAAAATTAAATAAACCTATCGTTGCAATCGGTATTATGGGACGTGCTTATGCAATTAGTGAGGTTGCAGAACTTGCCGACGCAGTTTTAATTGCTTGGTATCCGGGTCAAGAGGGTGGACGTGCTGTATCTGATATTCTGTGTGGTAAGGTTAATCCAAGCGGTAGAGCACCTATAACAATTCCGTCTTCCACAGGTGTTATGCCGTTGTGTCTTGATAACAGATTTATACATAAATATACCGATTGTACAAATCCTTATCTTTACGAATTCGGTTACGGTGTTTCGTATAGCGAATTTGTTTATGACAACTTAAAAGTAACTAAAGATAACAAAAACATAAACATTTCGATAGATGTAACTAATTCAAACGGACCTGACGGTAAAGAGGTAACACTTTTATTTATGCATAGGTTTCTCAAAACCATTGAGCCAAGATATAAAGAACTTTGCGGATTTGAAAAGTTTATGCTTAAAAAGGGTGAAAGTAAAAAGGTATCGCTTTTAGTACCTATTGATTCTTTAAGAGATTGTTTGACAAACGAATTACCTAGTAAGGTAGAGTTTTTTATTGGTTCAAATAGTCGTCACACAAAAAATATTATTGTTGAATTATGATGAGAAAATGCGGTCATGGAATGGTAAAAAGAACACCGCTAAACATTGGCGAGAATATTTTTGATAAATAAGAAAGAGGTTTAAAGTATGTTTAAAGATGATTTTGCATGGGGCGTAGCTACCTCGTCATATCAAATTGAAGGTGCGTTTGACGAAGATGGAAAAGGTTTGTCTGTATGGGATGTTTTTACTGAAGAGGGCAAATGCTTTGGTAGACATACAGGAGAGGTTGCTTGTGACCATTATCACCGTTTTAAAGAAGATATTAAACTTATGAAAGAATTAGGCGTAAAAGCATATCGCTTTTCGCTGTCTTGGCCAAGAATTCTTCCAGACGGTGTAGGAAAGGTAAATCAAAAAGGTATAGATTTTTATAACGAACTCATTGATTGCCTGCTTGAAAACGGTATTGAGCCGTACATAACCCTATTTCATTGGGACTATCCTTATGAGTTGGAAAAGAAAGGAAATTGGAGTAATCCCGATAGTCCGAAGTGGTTTTTAGAATATGCCGAGGTAGTATTTAAAGAATTTGCTGATAGGGTAAAACACTTTATTACTTTTAATGAGCCGCAATGCTTTATAGGATTGGCGTATGACAAGGGTGAACATGCACCAGGACTTAAATGTTTAAAGCGTGATTTGGTTTTAAAAATGCATAATGTTATGTTGGCACACGGCTTGACGGTAAAAGCATTTAGAAAACTAGTTCCCGACGGAAAAATAGGCTATGCACCGTGTGGTGATGTGGCAATGCCTTTGACCGATTCAAAAGAGGATATAGAAGCAGCAAGAAAACGGTATTTTGATGTTACTGCAAATAATCTTACCGGTAATGTGGCATGGTGGAGTGACCCCATAATGCTTGGAACATATCCCGAAGATACCGAAGCCTTCCGTTTGTATGGTAAATACCTACCAAAATCTTATAAGGAAGATTTGAAAATAATATCAGAGCCGATAGATTTTTATTGCCAGAATATTTATACAGGTTCCCGTGTACGTGCAGCAGGTGACGGATACGAGTACGTGAAACATTCTGTTGATATGCCATATACTGCAATAGGTTGGGCTATTACACCAAAGAATTTATATTGGGGACCCAAGTTTTTATATGAGCGTTATAAAAAACCTATTATTATTTCTGAAAACGGTATTGCTTGTAATGATTTTATTGCATTAGACGGAAAGGTGCATGACCAAAGCAGAAGTGATTTTATAGGGCTTCACTTAAATGAATTAGAAACGGCGATTGATGAAGGAATAGATGTTGCAGGTTATATGTACTGGTCGTTTATGGATAATTTTGAATGGGCATACGGTTATTCTAAGCGGTTTGGTCTTGTATATGTAAATTATGAAACTATGGAGCGTATTCCAAAGGATTCGTTCTATTGGTATCAAAACTTAATTAAGAATAATGGTAGAAATTTATCGGAGTCTTTTAAATAGTAATATACTGCTACACAATATGTGAATTTTTTAGTATTTTGGAGGTTGTTATGTGTAAGAAAGTCAAAAAAATCTTATCTATTATGCTAGGTTTGTCATTGTTTTGCTCGTGCTTAGTTTTTAGTGTATCGGCAGAAAGCCGTACAAGTACTGTAACATTAAAACATCCGTTATCAAATACTTATAATCTTTTAACTGCAGAAAAGAAGCTTACAATAGGTTATATAGGCGGTTCTATAACCTACGGTGGTTCTGCAACACAATTCGATGGTAGCATTGATTTGTCTTGGGTTAACCGTACTAGCAATTGGTTTAAAGAGAATTATCCTGAAGCCACTATTGAAACGGTTAATGCAGGTCTTTCGGATACCGCAACAAACTTTGGACTTTTCCGTCTAGAAAAAACTTTAATGAACGAAAACGGTCATGATATGCCCGACCTTGTGTTTATAGAGTTTACTTCTAATGACATTACCTATCCAACACAAACTACTGAGGATTTGCAGCGTCAAGCAGAGTCGCTATATTTAAATATTTTAAAGTATAATCCTTATGCAGAGGTTGTTATGGTTATAACTGCACGCTCAGAAACCTCTGTTTCGAGAGTAGCGTATAAAGCAATATCGGACCACTATAATATACCGTTTATTGATATGGGTATACCTGTACAAACGGCAATTACGGAAAGAATTGGAACTACCAATGAAACTGCTGATAATTACTATTATACCGTAGATAATCTCCATCCGTCTTGGCGTGGATATGAAATTTATTTCAATGAAATAAAAAACAATTTACTCACAACTTATTTAACAGATACAACAATTGAAGATACATCGCTTTATAACTATGCAAATAATTTGCCCCGTGCAAAAAATGATTGTTTAATTTTAAAACCCAATATTATCACAGCAGAGGATATTACATTTAGTGACGAATTTACTCTAGTAAACAGTTCTGTTAATGCTAATATGTATGGAACGGATTATACTATTGAGACTGTACCTATTACTAATAATTATTTAAATACTACACAAACGGGTACAATTACTGCTGAATTTTACGGTACGTCGCTTGGTGTGCTATTTAAAATGACCGATAAAGGCTTTAATATATCGTATAAAATTGACGGCGGTAAGGCTAAAACCTTTGAGGTTGAAAAAGGCGGAAATTTAGGTTGGCAGGCATATTCTCACGCACAAGTATTTATGTTGGAGCATCAGTTATCGGAGGGGAAGCATACCGTTGAAATTTCTTGCTCGGCTGTTAATGATACTACGCTTATAGATACTAATATTGGCGGATTGCTAACTAATAATTACGATGATATCACTATCGATAGCACAATTACAAACGGTACAGTTTTTATTAAAAGAGAACTATACGGCGACTACAACACCTTTATAGTAACTGCTACTGCTGACGAAGGAAAAGTACTTAAAGCAAACGGTCTTACGTACACCTATGACGGTAATACCTATCCTATTATTGTACGTACAGGTGCTATTAATGCTGACGGTAGCTTTAATTCTAATGGTGAATCACAATATACCACGTTTGAATTCAAACTGCAAAATGATATTGACGGTATAGTTGTAAATGTTGAGTTTGTTGACTGCGGAACAGCAAATATTGCGGTAGTAGGTACAAGTGTAAATACTGAAGCTTATAAAATGCGTTTTCGTTCACGTGCATATCGTACTTATATAGAAGATGGTATCGAATATACTTTGAAGACATGCGGTACACTTTTATTTAAAGAAGCCCAAGCCGACATTGCCCTTTCACATAAGCAATTGTCCGGCGGTAAAAATGTAAAAGCCACACAACTGTATGACCGCACAGATGAATATTATGAGTATGCTTGTCATATAAATTACGGTTCAGTGGACAGCGAGTTTTTAGATGACGATTATTACGCTTATGCATATGCGATATATAGCTCTGCAGACGGAAAAGTGATAACATTATATTCTAATAATGTGGTAAAACATAACTATCTTGAAATAAGTGATATTATAGAAAATATCTCTTAAAATGTGTTTTGAAATTTTAATTTTTTACTTTAAAAAGAGAGAATTTTAAAGATTCTCTCTTTAACTTTTTATAAAAATGTTGATAAAAGCAAACTTTAGTAGTATAATAAGTTTGCCAAACAAATTTTATATTTAGAACTAATGGTATCTTTTTTATTTTAAGGATATTATTGTTGTTTTTTGCCATAATTACTTTAGGGTTTGATAAAAATGCAAATTCCGTTAGGTAGTTATGGTAGTGATACCTTAGTTCTATTTAATTTGTTTGGCGACAATTGGAGTTTGCGTTTTTTGTGCGGCGGCTTCGGTTGTCGCACTTTTTATTCGGAGGAAGTTAAAATGAAAAAAATTTTTGCATTTGTATTAGTAGCTATAGTCGTCGTGGTTGCTTGTGTTTATATCAGTGATTATGATTTTAATTTGAATATCGATGATATACTTCACGAAAGCAGCAAGGTGTCTTCTGTGATAGAAAATCCAAAGGCTGTTGTTTGCATTGATGCCGGTCACGGTTTTGGTGATATAGGCTGTGAAAGCGAATTCCTTTCAGGTGTGGAAGCAGAAGTTACAATTAAGATAGCAAAGCTACTAAAGACAGAACTTGAAAAACGCAATATAATGGTTATCCTCACCCACGACGGCGAAAAATTTCCAACCTGTAAGCAAATAATTAGTACTGCAAACAAATATAATATTGAATATGATAATACAAGGCTTATTGAAAACAATGTTTTTTCTGCATACGAAAGGGCGATTTATGCTTGCGGTGTCAATAAAACAAATCAAATTGATTTGCTTGTTTCGTTACATATTAATAGCATTATAAACCATCCTGAACTGAGTCAGTATGAACTGTATTATTATGAGAACAATCCTTTTGCCGATAGAGTAGCTCAGCTTTGTAATTCGTTATCAGTTAATTTTGATAACTATACAAAAACAACTGCAAGCAACGACGCAGATGCTTATACTGTTACCAGATATTGCGATTTTCCATCATTACTCATTGAAATGGGATATGCAACTAATAAAGATGATGCAAAAAAGCTTAATTCTAACATTTGGCGTTTAGAGTTTGTAAAGATATTAGCTGATGAAATTAATACTTGGGTTGATGAATGACAAGCATTAAATAGGCTTAAAATTTTAATTGACTAGTATATAAAAAATTGGTATAATAATGTGGTAAAAAATACATAAGGAGTGTTCTTATGGCAAAAAGCATTAAAGATATTCTTAAGATGATTAAGGATAACGACATTCAAATGGTTGATTTTAAGATGGTTGACATTAACGGTCAGTATCGTCATGTTACAATTCCTGCCGAGAATTTTTCGGAGGACACTATGAAAAGCGGTATTGGTTTTGACGCCTCTAACTACGGTTATGCGGTGGTTGAAAAGAGCGATATGGTATTTATCCCCGACCCCGATACAGCTGTTATCGACCCGTTTTGTGATATAAAAACACTTTCAATGACGGGTAATGCTATGATTATCGCAAGTCCCGAAAATCGTCCGTTAGCTCAGTATCCGCGTAATATAGTTTTAGCTGCCGAAAAGTATATGAAGGATTTGGGCATTGCTGATACTATGATGATTTTGCCTGAGTTTGAGTTTTATCTTTTCGATCAAGTGGGTTGGGAAGTAGCACCCAATAGTGTAGGCTTTACGGTAGATACACAGCAGTCCTATTGGAACAGTGCATTTGAAGGCAAGGGATGCGTTGTTCAAAAGCAAAAGGCTTATCACATTGCAAAGCCTTTTGACCAAGGTTATGAGTGCCGCAGTGAAATGTGTCTGCATATGAAAGACGCAGGTATTGAAATAAATTATCATCATCCTGAGGTTGCAGCTTCTGGTCAATTTGAGATTGAGCCACAGTTAGGTCAAATGTCTAAAATGGCTGACGCTACTATGAT
Source organism: Oscillospiraceae bacterium (assembly GCA_015065725.1). Classification (GTDB taxonomy): domain Bacteria; phylum Bacillota; class Clostridia; order Oscillospirales; family Acutalibacteraceae; genus UBA737. Next base: position 37,638 of record SVPV01000012.1, on the reverse strand, counting down.
GATTAAATATATCATTCACAACACAGCCATTAAACACGGTAAAACTGCTACATTTATGCCGAAGCCTATTTACGGTGAAGCAGGCAGCGGTATGCACGTGCATATGCTTTTATTAAAGGACGGTGAGCCTGTATTCTCTGACGACGGCGGTTATGCCAATTTAAGTCGTGAAGCTCACTATTTTATGGGCGGACTTTTAAAGCACATTGCTTCGCTTTGTGCTATTACAAATCCAAGCACCAACTCATTCAAACGTTTAGTACCTGGTTTTGAGGCACCTGTAACAGTAGGTTATGCTACCTCTAACCGCAGTGCAGTAATTCGTATTCCTGCATATGCAAAGGCACCTACAAAGCGTCGTTTTGAGCTTCGTAACCCCGATGCCACCTGTAATCCATATTTCTGCTATGCGGCAATTCTTATGGCAGGTCTTGACGGCATTAAAAATAAGATCGACCCGCACGAAAATGGTTGGGGCCCCTATGACTTTAATCTTTACAAATTAAGTGATGAGGAAAAAGCAAAGCTTCATCAGCTACCGACCTCTCTTGACGAGGCACTTGATGCACTCGAAAAGGACCACGATTATTTAACCGAGGGCGGCGTATTCCCTGAAGAGTTGCTTGCAAACTTCATTAAAACCAAGCGTGAGGAATGTCGCGAGCTATCTAAAATTCCGCATCCTGCAGAATTTGATAAATATTATAATCTATAATATATATTTAAACTTAAAACGCACAGTATTTATTACTGTGCGTTTTTCCTTTTTCGACCAATATTTTATCTATAATATGACAAATTTTACTCTAAGCCTTTAGTATAATAGTTTTATATTAGTAATGCATAGCTTTACCGCATTAAAAGTGGGGGATAGATATGACGGTTTATGCGGATGTTTTATTACTTATTAATTTAATTGTAGACTATTTTTTATTAAGTCTAACAGGGAGACTTTTAAAAAATAAGATTTCTTTATTGCGAATGATTTTAGGCTCATCTGTGGGTGCCGCTTCCTCGCTCTACATATTTTTACCAAAAACGTCAATACTGCTTGAATTTATGATAAAATTAGGTGTATCGGCTGTAATGTGTTTAATTACATTTGGATTTCAGAACCTAAAATATTATTTAAAATGTTTTGCAGTTTTAAGTGCCGTTACTATGGGATATGGCGGCGGAATGATGGCAGTTTGGTATATATTCAAACCAAACGGTATGATAATTAATAATTCTGTCGTTTATTTTAATGTTTCGCCCGTGTTTTTAATTATGTTTTCTGCGGTTGCTTATCTTATAACGGCAGTAGTGCGTGTTATTACCGAAAACAATTGTGTGTTTTGTGAAAAATGCAATATTGAGGTTGTAGCAGACAATGTCAGCACACAGCTAAATGCTATTGTTGATACAGGAAACTCTGTTGAAGACGTTTTTAGAACTTCAGAAATAATTGTTGTTGACGAAAGTGTGGCGTATAGCCTATTTGACGGTTATCCAACCAACGAAAAGCTTAAAAGACGGTATAGGGCATTACCGATATCAACAGTTAGCGGAACTACACTTCTTGACGGATATCGATGCGATAAAGCATATGTTAATTGCGGTAAAAAAAGAAAGGTTTTAAAAGGTCCGATTTTAGCAGTTTCAAAAGCAGAAATTAAAGACGGTTATAATGCAATAATTAATCCCAAAATTTTAGAATAGGTAGGATATACTATGCACATAAAAAGTTTTTTTAATAAGATTTTAGTAAAACTCGGTATAATTAAACCGATTTTTTACATAAACGGCCCCGAAACCTTGCCGCCGCCTTTAACTCTAGAGGAGGAGCGGAAACTGTTAGAGGCGGCAGATACAGCCTCTAGAGAAAAGCTTATAGTACATAATTTGCGGCTTGTAGTTTATATAGCAAGAAAATTCGAGATAAACGGTGCTGGTATTGAGGATTTGATTTCTATAGGCACAATAGGATTAATTAAGGCGGTAAATACATTTTGTGTTGACAAAAATATAAAGCTTGCTACATACGCTTCACGCTGTATTGAGAACGAAATTTTAATGTATATAAGAAAAGCTTCTTCGCATAGAAATGAAATTTCAATAGACGAACCTTTAAATGTTGATTGGGACGGTAATGAGCTTTTGCTTTCTGATGTTTTAGGCAGTGACGGCGATGAGGTTGGCAGAGGTATTGAGCAGGAGGATGAAAAGACAGAACTGCTAAAGCTAGTAGACGAACTTCCGCCACGTGAAAAACAGATAATGCAAATGCGGTTCGGTATGGGTGGATATGAAGAATACACTCAAAAAGAGGTGGCAGATTCACTTGGTATTTCGCAGTCGTATATTTCAAGACTTGAAAAGCGTATAATATTAAAACTAAAAAAACAGATTGAAAAATTTGCCTATTAATGATATTATTCGTTAGTAGGGGTGGTAACTTGGATTTTTACACAAAGCTTTTAATTATATATTTGATAGTTATAAACTTATTCTCTTGTTTTGTTTGTATTGTCGATAAACATAATGCTAAAAATGGATATTGGCGTGTTAGTGAAAAATCACTTATTATATTGTCGGCACTAGGTGGTTCTGTTGCTATGTATATAACAATGAGATTAATAAGTCACAAAACCTTGCATAAAAGATTTATGATAGGAATTCCGTTAATTATAGTTATACAAATAATTATTTTATTTGTTTTTGCATTTGGTATTGACAAAATAGCAATATAGGAATAAAATAATATTGTAAATTCTTCAGGGCGAGGTGTAATTCCTCACCGGCAGTAAAGCCTGCGAGCCTATTATGGTTGATTCGGTGTAATTCCGAAGCCGACGGTATAGTCCGGATGGAAGGAGAAATTATGCAATATTTGCGTATTTTTCGCCCGCAGTTTTACTGCGGGCTTTTTTAGTTTTGAGGTGTATTATGAAAAACGATAACTTAAAAAAACTTATTATTACCGCCGCATTTTCTGCTATTGCATTCTTAATAACATTTGTTTTTAAATTTAAGGTTATGTTTTTAACCTTTGATTTTAAGGATGCTGTAATTTCTATTGTCTCTCTGGTTTTAGGACCGCTTTATGGTCTGACAAGTGTGGGTATAGTAACCTTTTTGGAATTTCTTTCTATTAGTGATACAGGTCCGTATGGTCTTATAATGAATTTCATTTCAAGTGCATCTTTTGCAGTGATTATAGGTAGCATCTATAAGTATAAGAGAACCTTTTCGGGTGCTATTTTAGCGACAGTTGTTTCTTCTTTAGGAGTTACTACTGTTATGATGGTCGCAAACTATTTTATTACGCCGTTTTATATGGGCGTTTCCGCGTCAGAGGTAGCAGCAATGATACCTACTGTTTTATTGCCCTTTAACCTTGCAAAAACGGTTATGAATTCTGCCACAACCCTTATTATTTATAAGCCCGTTGTTAATACTTTACGAAGAGTAAAACTAGTTAAAAATAATGAGAATTACAGTGGTTTCACCAAGAAAACAATAGCTTTGTATTTAGTATCGATAATAATTATGATTATTACAATAATGTTTATTGTTTTTGTTCTAAAAGGCGGATTCGAAATTATAGCTTAAAATGGCTTGACAAATACGATGTTAAATGTTATACTGTCTTGAGTAGCAAGTCTACATAATAATTTAATATGTTCCTTATCAAGAGTGGCGGAGGGACAGGCCCTATGATGCCCGGCAACCTGTAAAAACAAGGTGCTAAATCCTGCGGAATATTCCGAAAAGATGAGGTTTTTGGAGCCGTTTCTTTTTTGGAAACGGCTTTTTAAATGAAAGGAACAAGAAAAGGGGAAATATATATGGCAAAATGGTTATTTACTTCAGAGTCCGTAACAGAGGGTCATCCCGATAAGGTGTGCGACCAAATTTCTGATGCGGTGCTTGATGCGATTTATGAACAGGACACAAAGGGACGCGTTGCTTGCGAAACCTTTTGTACAACAGGCGTTGTAACAGTTATGGGTGAAATTACCACAACTGCACACATTGATATTCCGCAAATAGTTCGTAACGTTGTTTGTGATATCGGTTACAATTCTGCCGATATGGGATTTGACGGCAATACGTGTGCTGTTATGACTGCTATTGATAAGCAGTCACCTGATATTGCTTTGGGTGTTGATAATTCTATGGAATTTAAAGCCGACAATGCTGATATATATAATCAGCACGGTGCGGGCGACCAAGGTATGATGTTCGGTTATGCCTGTGACGAAACAGAGGAATTGATGCCTTTGTCTACATCGCTTGCACATAAAATGGCACTAAAGCTTACCGAAGTTAGAAAGTCAGGCGAGCTTTCGTATCTTCGCCCTGACGGTAAAACACAGGTAACAGTTGAGTATGTTGACGGCGTACCTGCACGAATTGAGGCAGTTGTAGTATCTAGTCAGCACAGTGACAGTGTTTCTTTAGAAACGCTTCGTGCAGATATTTTAGAAAAGGTTATTAAAGCTACTGTTCCTGCAAATCTTTTGGACTCTAATACCAAGTATTATATTAATCCTACAGGTAGGTTTGTAGTAGGAGGTCCTCAAGGCGATACAGGTCTTACAGGCAGAAAGATTATTGTTGATACCTACGGCGGTGTTGCACGTCACGGCGGCGGTGCATTTTCGGGTAAGGACCCAACAAAAGTTGATAGAAGTGCCGCTTATGCCGCACGCTATGTTGCAAAGAATATCGTAGCAGCAGGTATAGCTAAAAAGTGTGAGGTACAGCTAGCATACGCTATCGGTGTTGCAAGTCCTGTTTCTCTTATGATAGATACATACGGCACAGGTACACACTCTGATGAGGAAATATCTGCAGCAGTAATGAAGGTGTTTGACCTTCGTCCTGCAGCTATTATAGATACTTTGAAGCTTCGTCGTCCGATTTATAGAAAGACCTCTAACTACGGTCATTTTGGTAGAGAATTAGAGGAATTTTTATGGGAGAAAACCGACAAGGCAGAAGAATTAAAAGCAATTTTAAAGTAAGGAAATCAGGCGTTTTTTAATGTATAAAATTTTAGTAAAAAGACAGCTTAACGAACAAGTTACTCTGTTTGTATTAGATGCACCATTTGTGGCACGTAAGGTAAAGGCAGGGCAATTCGTAATAATTCGTATTGACGATGCTGGTGAGCGTATTCCGCTTACCGTTGCCGATTTTGATGCAAATAAAGGCACGCTTACAATAATTTTCCAAGCGGTAGGATACACCACTAAACGTTTAGCAAAATTGAACGTAGGGGATAGCATTGCTACCGTTGTTGGACCGCTAGGCTTGCCTACTGAATTTGGCGAGCCTAAAAAAGCAATAGTTGTTGGCGGTGGTGTAGGCTGTGCAATTGCATATCCGCAAGCAAAAGCACTTAAAAATATGGGTGTTAAAACCGATGTTATTGCAGGTTTTAGAAGTCGTGATATAGTTATTCTTGAAGACGAAATGCGTGAGGTCTCTGATGGTTTTTATCTCACCACAGACGACGGCTCTTACGGTGAAAAAGGACTGGTTACCGAGGTCTTAAAGCGTCTTATTGATAATGATAAATATGACCTTGTAATAGCAATAGGTCCTTTGCCTATGATGAAATTTGTTGCTAAAACTACCGAGCCGTACGGTATAAAGACTATTGTAAGTCTTAATCCTATTATGATTGACGGTACAGGTATGTGTGGCGGATGCCGTGTCAGTGTTGGCGGTGAAACAAAGTTCGCTTGTGTTGACGGTCCCGATTTCGACGGTCATTTGGTAGATTTTGATGAGCTTTCACGCCGCAATGCCTTTTACCGTGAAGAAGAGGCACACGCTTGTAGATTAGGGGGTATTAATAATGGCTGATATGTCTCCTAAAAAGACACCTATGCCCGAACAACCCCCGCTTGTCAGAAACAAAAATTTCAAAGAAGTTTCTACAGGCTACACACCCGAAATGGCAATGGCGGAAGCCAATAGATGTTTAAATTGTAAAAACAAGCCCTGTGTTAGCGGTTGCCCTGTGAATGTGCAAATACCAGATTTTATTTCAAAAATTGCAGAGGGTGATTTTAAGGGTGCATATCAAAAAATTACCGAAAATAATGCACTTCCTGCCGTTTGCGGTAGAGTTTGCCCACAGGAAATGCAATGCGAGGGCAAATGTGTAAGAGGAATTAAGGGTGAAAGCGTAGCAATTGGTAGGTTAGAGCGTTTTGCGGCTGACTATTATATGCAAAATTTTGAAAAGGAAATACCCGTTATAAAGAAAAACGGCAAAAAAGTTGCTGTGGTGGGCGGTGGTCCTTCGGGACTTACCTGTGCGGGTGAGCTTGCCCGTAAAGGCTATGATGTGACAATTTTTGAAGCTTTTCATACTGCGGGCGGTGTGCTTGTATACGGTATACCCGAATTCCGACTCCCAAAAGCAATCGTTAAAAAGGAAATTGAGGGTCTTGAGGCTTTAGGCGTTAAGATTATGACCGATATGGTAATAGGTAAGGTTTTGTCGGTTGATGAAATCTTCCTAATGGGCTTTGACGCTGTGTTTATCGGCTCAGGTGCTGGTCTTCCTATGTTTATGGGTATTGAGGGTGAGGGCAGTGTAGGTGTTTACTCTGCTAACGAATTCTTAACACGTATTAATCTTATGAAAGCGTATATGGATGAATACGATACACCTATTAAGCGTTCAAATTCTGTTGCAGTTGTCGGCGGCGGTAATGTTGCTATGGATGCGGCACGCAGTGCAAAGCGTCTTGGTGCTGAAAATGTGTATATTATATACCGCAGAGGTGAGGAGGAGATGCCTGCTCGTAAAGAGGAGGTACACCACGCCAAAGAGGAACAGATTGATTTTAAATTGCTCTGCAATCCTGTACGCATTATTGCTGATGAAAATAGTCGCGTAATAGGTATAGAATGTGTTAAGATGGAATTAGGCGAGCCTGATGCATCAGGTAGAAGAAGACCTAAAGAAATTGAAGGCTCTAACTTTGTTATAGACGTTGATGCTGTAATAATGGCTCTTGGTACTTCACCTAATCCTTTAATACGTACTACTACTACCGGAATAGAGGCTAATAAACGCGGTTGCTTGGTTGTTGACGAAACAATGCAAACCACTAAGGATAATGTTTATGCCGGTGGCGATGCCGTAACAGGTGCCGCAACGGTTATTTTAGCAATGGGTGCCGGTAAAAAGGCAGCAAATGCTATTGATGAAAAATTGAGTAAATAGTTTAAAACCGTCTTCTTTTAAGAGGACGGTTTTTCTTTTGAAAAATATCAATTTTTAATATTTGACTTGTAATTTATTTCCATATTTAAAGTTTTTAGTTGACAAGGCACTAAAAACATAATACAATATAAATCTAATTGTGAGGTGTCGGTTTTGTCAGTATATTATCATTTAGAAAAAAATTTTTTTAGCGAACCTTTGGAATTTGAGGATATTTTTGTAGCACAAATAGGAAGAATGTATTGTAATCGTGATACTGTGATAGATGAGCATATGCATACTGTGCTTTATGAACTTACCGTTGTAACAGGTGGAAAAGGTACAGTTATCATAAACGGTACACCCGTACCGCTTGAACGCGGTGATATACATATTACTTTTCCGTGCGACACACATAAAATAATTACCGACAAGGAAAATCCGTTAAAGTTTGATTTTTTAGCCTTCACAACTACTGACGAAGAATTTGCAAGTGAGCTTTTAAAAATTTCTGAAAGATGCCATTCACCCGAGCTTCGTATTTTTCACGACGAAAGAATACCGCCGTTTATTAGCAATGCTATTAGCGAGCTTAATTCTGAAAATGCATATAAACATCAACTCCTATTAGCGATTTTTAAAGAAATAATAATATACACAATACGTTCTTTTTTAGGCGAGCCTTCAAAAATACAGCCCGATAATCTTGATAGGGCTGAGGTTCTATGCCAGCGAATAATGAATTATATAGATACACATATATATTCGCTTGTGAATTTAAAGGAAATTGCAACAGCAATGGATTATAGCTATGGGTATTTATCTAACATATTTAAAAATACAACGGGTAGCACACTTATGGAATATTTTGTTAACAAGAAGCTTGATGTTGCAAGGCTTTTAATTCTTGAGGGCAAAATTAAAATATCAGAGATAAGCGATATGCTTAATTACTCTACTCAAAACGCCTTTAGTAAGGCTTTCAAAAAACGTTTCGGTGTATCTCCTAAAAAGTATAAGGAAAAATAGAAATATAAGAGAATAGACAAAAAGCTCAAATTCCTATAGGAATTTGAGCTTTTTAATATAAGTTTTATTATTCGGGTTTTTGTGCTTTTCTTTGAATGTATTTTACTAATTCTACAATCGGAATAACAACAATGCCAAGACCTATTGCAACAATATATTCGTTAAAGTGTACGGGTGCAAAGCCAAAGGCATTTGCAAGGAAAGGTACTTCACAAACAAGAGTTGTAGCAATTAGTGAGCCGATAGCGGCAATTACCAGCGTTTTGTTTTGTGAACCTAATGAGAATATGCTCGAGCGTTGTGAACGCATGTTAAAGCTGTGGAAGATTTCTGCCATAGACATTGTAAGGAATGCCATTGTCATACCGTGTGAACTGTTAGTAATTTCCCAATTTCCTGTTTCCATAAAGTGACCTAGGAAATATGAAACTAGTGTTAATAGTGTTACTAGTACGCCTTGATAGGCAATATCAATGCCCATACCGCCTGAGAAAATTCCCGATTTAGCATTTCTCGGTTTTCTTCTCATAATGTTTGGCTCTGCCTTTTCCATACCTAGAGCTAAAGCAGGGAAGCAGTCGGTTACAAGATTAATCCATAAAAGGTGTACAGGCTTCAGAATTGTAAAGCCCATAAGAGTAGCGGTAAATATGGATAAAACCTCACTCATATTAGAACCTAGTAAGAACTGTATTGCTTTGCGAATATTGTCGTAAATACGGCGTCCCTCTTCAACAGCACCTACAATTGTTGCAAAGTTGTCGTCAGCAAGTACCATATCGGCAACATTCTTTGTAACGTCGGTGCCTGTAATTCCCATACCAACACCGATATCTGCACTCTTAATCGAGGGTGCGTCGTTAACGCCGTCACCGGTCATAGCAGTAACATAGCCTGCTTTTCTCCAAGCGTTAACAATTCGTGTTTTATGCTCGGGCTGAACACGTGCGTATACGCTTATGTCCATAAATTTAGTCTCGAATTCCTCATCGCTCATTTCATTGAGCTGGGCACCTGTAATAGCATAGGTTTCCTCGGTAATAATACCAAGCTCACGTGCTATTGCCACGGCAGTATCGATATGGTCGCCTGTAATCATAATAGGTCTGATACCTGCACCGCGGCATTCGATTATTGCATCTCGAACCTCGGGACGTACGGGGTCAATCATACCGCAAAGACCCATAAAGCAAAGGTCAGTTTCAAGATTTTCTGCCTCAAAATTAGCAGGTGCAGAGGTCCATACACGCTCGGCACAGGCAAGCACGCGAAGTGCCTTGTCAGCCATTGTCTTGTTAGCGGCAAAAATTTCGTTTTTGTATTCCTCTGTCATAGGAACAATAGCACCGTCTTTTATATAATGTGTGCATTTGCCTATAATAACATCGGGTGCACCTTTTGTGTACTGAATAATACCGTTTGCGGTGTTGTGTACGGTTGACATCATTTTTCTGCCTGAATCAAACGGTGCTTCACCAATTCGTGCATTTTTAGCCTTAAGTTCATATTTTTTAAGACCAAGCTTGTTTGCCCATGCAACCAAAGCAGCTTCGGTAGGCTCCCCTGTAATATTGCCGTCTTCATCAAGCTCGGCGTCAGAGCAAAGTGCCATAGCAACACTTAATTTTTCTTCATTTTCGCCGAAATAGTCAACAACTGTCATTTTGTTTTGAGTAAGTGTACCTGTTTTATCAGAGCAGATAATTTGTGCACAGCCTAGTGTTTCAACTGCGGTAAGTCTGCGAATAATTGCATTACGTTTTGACATATTAGTAACGCCTATTGAAAGAACAACAGTAACAACAGCGGCAAGGCCTTCGGGTATGGCTGCAACCGCAAGTGATACTGCTACCATAAAGGAATTAATAATAAGCTCAAAATCTATAGAGCCAGCACGTAAAAGCTGTACACCGAAAACTATGATACAAATGCCAAGCACTAACCAAGTAAGAATTTTTGAAAGCTGATTTAATTTAATTTGAAGTGGAGTTTCGCCATCTTCGGCTTGCTGTAATGCACCTGCAATTTTACCCATTTCGGTATCCATGCCTGTAGCGGTAACAACTGCCGTACCGCGTCCGTAAACAACGGTAGAACCCATATATAGCATATTTTTGCGGTCGCCCAAAGAAACGTCCTTTTCGCCGTCCTTTAGATTTATTATATCAATAAACTTTGTAACAGGAACAGATTCGCCGGTAAGGGCTGCTTCTTCAACCTTTAAACTTGCATTTTCTAGTATACGTGCATCAGCAGGAACTGCATCGCCGGCTTCAAGTAAAATAACATCACCGACAACTAAATCTTCGCTGTGTATTATCTGTACCTTACCGTCACGCATTACTTTTGAGGTTGCGGCAGACATTTCCTGCAAAGCCTCAATTGCCTTTTCTGCCTTGCTTTCTTGGTAAACACCTAATACTGCGTTAACAACAACTACTGCTAAAATAATAATAACATCTGCAAAGCTTTCATTTTCAATAACGGCTAGTACACCGCTAATTAATGCAGCAACAAGAAGTATTATTATCATAGGGTCCTTTAACTGTTCGAAAAAACGGGCAATAAGCGACTTGCCTTTTGCGGCGGCAAGTTTGTTTTTGCCGTATTTTTCAAGTCTTGCGGCAGCCTCAGAAGAGGTTAATCCACCAGATTCGGTCTGGAGTTCTTCCAAAACCGCTTCTTTGTCTTGTAGGTAAAATTTCATCAAATAAAGCCTCCATACAAATAATTTAAAAAAATAAAACCCAAGGATAGTTTTGGCTAAACCAAGGGTTTTAAACATACATATACAAAAACCCACGCATAGCCTTTCAGATATACATGAGTCTGGCGATTTAAAACAAGCCAGGCTTTTTTAAAAACCATGATGTTGACTTGTTACGAATAGAGTCGCTCGCTACTCCCTCATTAACCATATTTTACTAGATAAAAATTGCTTTGTCAAGAATTTGTCTATTCTTTAAATATTTATTAACATTTTCCCTTGAAAAAGAGTGGGGTTACTGTTATAATAATTTCGTTATATGGGGAAACAGGTGTAATTCCTGTACGAGCCCGTCGCCGTGATGCACGACATATATAAATATGTGAGGTTGTTCTACTCTATGCCGCAAGTAGAGGAAAACCATTGGGAAACCGAGAAGGTGAACAGCTTTTGTGCTAAGTCGAAATATCCGTATAACAATCCCTCTCTTTTTAATCGCGAGTGCCGATTTTTGAGGTTAAAAATTATATGGCAAATGCCAAAAGGAGAAAAAGTATGAAAATAACACTATTAAAAAAAGTGTTATCGTTCATCCTTTGTATTGTGCTTATTGCGGCTGTAGCACTATTAACAACTGGTTGTAACGATAACAATCCAACAAGTTCCGAACCGCAGTCGTCAGATGTTGGTTCAGGAAAAACAGAAGCCAAAATTAAAGAAGTGGGCGAGGGTGAAACCGAGTTTTTCTTTAATGTGGTTGACCTTGACGGTAATGTTACCAAATTTAAAGTTTTCACCGATGAATCAACAGTCGGTGCTGCACTTGTAAAAGTGGCTTTAATTGCAGGTGATGAAGGACCATATGGTCTTTATGTAAAAACCGTAAACGGTCTAACGCTTGATTACGATAAAGACGGAAAATATTGGGCGTTTTATATAAACGACGAAATGGCACCGTCGGGCGTTGACAGTACCGAAATAACAGCCGGTGATACTTATGCCTTTAAGGCCGAGTAGTATAAAACTCAACATCAAGGAAATTGCTGTTTTAGGTATGCTTTCGGCAGCTATGTATGCTTCAAAAATTGTAATGGAGTTTTTGCCGAACATACATCTACTTGGTGTGTTTATCGTTTCTATGACGGTGGTTTTTAGAGCAAAGGCACTCTTTCCTATTTACACTTTTGTTCTTTTAACTGGCCTTTTTGCAGGTTTTGCTACTTGGTGGATTCCGTATCTGTATATATGGACGGTGCTTTGGCTTTTTACGATGCTTTTACCCAAAAAACTGCCAAAAAAAATTGCACCCATAATATATATGTCGGTGTCTGCACTTCATGGTTTTTTATACGGAATTTTATATGCACCTATGCAAGCTTTGATTTTTGGCCTTGATTTTAAAGGTATGATTGCTTGGATAATTGCAGGTATTCCTTTTGATTTAACTCATGGTATTAGTAATTTTGTTTGTGGATTATTAATTGTTCCTATGATTAAGGCACTTACACTTGCAAAGAAATAATTAAAAAAGGGATTGTTGTGATTAGCAACAATCCCTTTTGGTTACATATATATTTAAGCTTGTATCTTGCTGTTTTAATATACTATTAACGTTTGGTTTAGCAGGAATTGTGTGTAAATAAGCGTTTAGCATATATTTCTTCATTATTTACTTTAAATATCAAAAAATGATAAATTTTTAATATAAAAATGGTATTTACAATTTAACTAAAATATGATATATTATACAAGTGGTTTTGGTGCAGTTTTATATTTGTTATTCAAAACAGTTTTTTTAATTTTTGGAGGTATTTTATGAAGATTAAAGGTATATTAAGCTTATTACTTGTGACAGTAATGTTGTTAACAATTTGCGGTTGCTCTGGCGGAAAAGGTGATGATAGCAAAGGTAATGACAAAGTATCTGTTAATGATATGGTTAAAGAGGGAACTGCACCTGTCGAAGAAGGACTCGACTTCGGCGGAAAAACCGTTACATATGCAATTGGATTACCGTTAAGCAGTACCATGCAAAGACAGTTAATTTCTTTTGAAAAGAAATACAACTGTAAGGTTGAAACCGACCTTTTAGGTTTCTTAGATTATGTTCAAATTTTAGCTTCTCGTATGGCTGGCGGTAAGGTTTATGATATTATTCAGCTTGAAGGAATTCGTTTCCCTTCAATTGCTATTTCTAATTTTGTTGAACCTTTAGAAGATGTTATTACCACTGCTGACTGGGCAGGTGATGACTATACAAAGGGCGGATTTGTTAAGGACGAAACAATGAAATTTGTATGGGGAAAACATCTTTATGCAGTTGTTTGCTCGCAGGGTGAATTTTCTTCAAAGGTAGGATATCTCGCTTATAACAAAAAGATTTTCGAGGCTGCCGGTGCTGAGGACCCACGCGAGCTTTATGAAAAAGGCAAATGGAATTGGGATGCCTTTGAAGAAGCAGGCAAAAAAATCAGAGATAATACCGACTCACATATAACTGGCTATCGACATATTGACACTGTTTTGGGATACAACGGTGCAGATACTTATGATTTTTCTGACCCCGATAATCCAAAATCAAATCTTAGTGCTCCTGAAAATATTAATAAATATACTTTCTTACAAAAAACACTTTCCGGTAACGACCCGATTGTTATTATAGACGGTGACCATACACCTGCAACCTTCTTTGAAGGTAAAATTGCAATGTTCCCTTGTGCTGTTTTTGAACTTTATGACAACTACCGCATTGGTGCAGGCGTTGAAGCTTCAAATGCATTTAATAGAAGTCTTGATAATCTGGGTATAGTTCCTTGTCTTTTAGGTCCTGACAATAAAGAGGGCGTTCGTCCAATTACATCATGTATGTACGGTATCGCTGCAGGTAGTGGAACATCTGACCCCAAGATTGCTATGGCGTTTGCAAAGCATTCTTCCACCTTCTCTACAGTTGCTAGAGACGGCGACTATAAATATAATGAAGCTGATACAAAACTTTTACTTGAACTTCAAAAAGAAAAGAAAACCGGTCTTTCTCATGAGTTTTCTGACGGTTCTAACAGCGTTTCTGATTTGCTCAATCAATTCAAACACGATGTTCAAGAAGGTGGCGACATCGCTCAGTTAGTTGCTACTTACGATGCACAAATTCAAAATTGTATTGACGTAATGATGTCTCAACAGTAAACTATAAACTATAAAACTTTTAATGCACCGAAAAGATAGTTTCGGTGCATTAATCTGCGTTTATAAGATTGAAATACTGCTAGTGAAATTCCAAAATTAATGAGAAAATGCGGGGTAATATTATGAGTAATTTTAAAAAAGCGTACACATTTGACCAGAACAAACAGAAAGTTTATGTTGGCAAAACCGATAAGTCTTTCGAAATTCCTAAAGATGCGAGAGGCTATAAGGATTATATTGATGCACTTTATGATGCCGCAAAAACTATTTCTCCTATTGAATTGACAAAAGGTGCCGATTTAGTCGCCGATAGAATGATTAACGATATAATTAATTCGGAAAGTACTATTAGGGCAACGGGAAAAACTTATTATATTTCAAATAACGGCGACGACAATGCCGACGGTTTATCACCCGAGACTGCTTGGGCTACTACGCAAAAACTTATGGCAGAGTTTGATAACCTTAACGGCGGTGATGCTGTGCTTTTTGAACGTGGCGGTGAATGGCGTAAAATTAATGAGTGGACACTGCAACAAAAAAATGCAACTTGGGATGAAATGTCTTTATTTATCGCTAAAAAAGATGTTAGCTATGGTGCTTACGGTGTTGGGCCTAAACCTATATTTAATGGTTCTGAAATCAACTATGCAGACCCGAAACTTTGGGAAAAAGCCGATATGGAAAACATCTATGTTTGCACTGAAGAATTTTGGAATCCCGGCGGTATAGTCTTAAATCCCACAGGAAAAATCGGTTACTACGGAGAAAAGGTTGCTGTTAAAGAACAAATCAGTCTTCGAGATTTTACCGGACTTTCGGACCTAAAGAACGATGAAAGCTATTTCCTTGACCCGGAAACACATAAAATGTACTATTATTCTAAAGAGGGCAATCCTGGTGATAGATATGATGATATGGAAATCAGCGGAAGAATAAGCTTAATACGTAACAAAGGTGCCGCTATTATTGAAAACTTCGATTTCAGATTTGCGGGTTACGGTATTACCGGTGGACCTTCTATGAATGTTAAAAACTGTATTTTCTCATATCTTGGCGGCTGTCATGCCAGCGGTCCTGCACCTTGTGGAAACGCTATTGAAATTTACGGCAATTGTGACGGTTTCCATGTAGAGAGTTGTTGGATGTATCAACTTTGTGATACAGGTCTTACACATCAATTGTGGCTTAGCGAAAATGATTGTACACAGAAAAATATTACTTTTAAAGGAAACGTAATCGAGTATTGTCATTGGGGTATAGAGTTTAATAATCCTCCTGCTAAGGACGGCTCTGAACGTTTAATGCAAAATTACGACCACTCTTATAATGTTGTAAGACGTGGCGGTGAGTGTTGGGCTGATATTCCTTTCTGCAGAGAAAGAACTGCTACATTATATAATTGCTTTGGTACTGATAAAAACGTTAACGGCCTTTGCGAAAAGAATATTTTTGATAGGTCTAAAGGTGCAATATATAAAGTTCGTCTAGAGGGCGATAAGAAGATTTATTTTAAGGATAACATTAATATTCAGTTTGAAAATGAGATTTTTGGTTATTTGTATGATGATAATAATCCATACCCCTATAATGAAAATGCACCTGAAGTTTTAAGTAGAACGAACAATACCGACGGACAAATTTATGTTTATTTAGAAAAATAATTATAATGTTTTAAATTCTAAAAAAGGTGATTTTTATGAGTAATTTTAAAAAAGCGTACACACTTGACCAAAACAAACAGAAAGTTTATGTTGGTAAAACCGATAAGTCTTTCGAAATTCCTAAAGATGCGAGAGGCTATAAGGATTATATTGATGCACTTTATGATGCCGCAAAGACTATTTCTCCTATTGAAGTGACAAAAGGTGCCGATTTAGTTGCCGAAAGGATGATAAACGATATAATTAATTCGGAAAGTACTATTAGGGCAACGGGAAAAACTTATTATATTTCGAATAACGGCGATGACAATGCCGACGGTTTATCACCCGAGACTGCTTGGGCTACTACACAAAAGCTTATGGCAGAGTTTGATAACCTTAACGGCGGCGATGCTGTGCTTTTTGAACGTGGCAGCGAATGGCGTAAAACTAGCGAGTGGACCTTGCAACAAAAAAACACCGAATGGGATGAAATGTCTTTATTTGTCGCTAAAAAGGATGTAAGCTACGGTGCTTACGGCGTTGGACCTAAACCTATACTTAACGGTTCTGAAATCAACTATGCAGACCCGAAGCTTTGGGAAAAAACCGATATGGAAAATATTTATGTTTGCAAAGAAAAGTTTTGGAATCCCGGCGGTATAGTTTTAAATCCTACAGGTAAAATCGGCTATTATGATGAAAAGGTTGCCGTTAAGGAACTTATTGGTCTTCGCGATTTTAACGGACTTTCAGACCTTAAAAACGATGAAAGTTATTATTTTGACCCTGAAACAGAAAAAATGTATTATTGCTCTAAAGAGGGCAATCCGGGCGATAGATATGACGATATGGAAATCAGCGGAAGAATACAGTTAATACGTAACCATGGTGCTACTATCATCGAAAATTTTGACTTTAGATTTGCGGGTTATGGTATTACCGGCGGTCCTTCTATGAATGTTAAAAACTGTATTTTCTCATATCTTGGCGGTTGCTACGCTTTCGGCATTGTTCCGTGTGGAAATGCTATAGAAATTTATGGTAATTGCGATGGTTTCCACGTAGAAAGCTGTTGGATGTATGAGCTTTGCGATACAGCCGTTACACACCAGATGTGGCACTATGAAAATGACTGCATACAGAAAAACATTACTTTTAGAGGAAATGTAATGGAACATTGCCATTGGGGTATAGAGTTTAATAATCCTCCCGCTAATGATGGTTCTGAACGTTTAATGCAAAATTACGATCATTCTTATAACGTTATAAGACGTGGCGGTGAGTGTTGGGCTGATATTCCTTTCTGTAGAGAAGAAATGGCTACACTATATGCCTGTTTTGGTAGTGCAAACACTCTTAACGGTCTTTGTGAAAAAAATATTTTCGATAGGGCTACCGGTGGTATCTATAGAACTCGTTTAGAGGGAGATAAGAAAATTTATTTTAAGGATAACCTTAATATTCAGTTTGAAAATGCTATTTTTGGTTATTTTTATGACGACAAAAATCCGTACCCTTATGATGAAAACGCCCCCGAAATTATGAATAAAACGAACAAAAATGAAGGTCAGGTTTATATTTACTTAGAAAAATAATCCTTAAATGTTGGTGTTGTTATGAAAAGATTATTTGCAGTTTTTTGTGTAGTTGCGTTAATTTTTACTTTTGTTGGTTGTGACAAGGGTAATACAGAGTCTGATGCTTCAAAAAAGCCAGTAGAAAATAATTTTGTTTATAATACCGATTTTGACGGAGATTATTTTACACTTCGTAATGGCTTTAGTAATGCATACAATAAACTTAAAGATGGTAAGGATATAACTATTGCTTTTTTGGGTGGCTCTATCACTTATGGCATCGGAACTAGCGATTTAAGCCGTTCTTTCCGCGTTTTAGTTGAAAATTGGATAGAAGAAAACTATAAAGTAAATGTTACAGGTATAAATGCTGCAATTCCAAGTGCCGCTTCTGCACACGGAGCATATTGTGTTGATACCGACGTTTTGCCAAAAAATCCCGACATAATATTTATTGAGTATGCTATAAATGATAAATATGCAAGTTCAAAATATAACAACGATGATTTTTCTGTACATATGGAAACTATTGTGCGTAAGATTCGTACTATAAAACCCGATTGTGATATTGCTTTTCTTTATACTACAGACTCGTGGGTTTCAGTTAATACTCCATTATTTGAGCAAGCTGAAGTTCATGAAAAGGTAGCTGAACACTATGGTGTTACGACAATTAATATTGGCTACGGACTTCGTAAAAGCAAAGGTTTAATTAAGGGAACCAGCACTCCTGCAGATGAAGGTCGCTGGAAACAGTTCTTTACCGATGCGTGTCATACTGCAGATAACGGTAATAAGGTTTATGCTGACATTATTAACGAATGTTTAGAGGCAGGTTTTAAGGCAGCAAAAGATAATATTAAGACAAATAAAGCCATGCCAAAGCAACTCAATGATGAACTTTTGATGGATGCAAAGTTAATTAAAACAAGTACCATTTCGCTCGATAATATAAGCGGTTGGCAAAAAAGCACAACACCGTGGTTTCATTTTGATGGATATATTAGCACCGATAGTACTGATAGCGAATTTGTCTATACTTTTGAAGGAACGTCGTTTGGTATAATTGGCCCTGTTAATACGGAGTATTCTTTTTCTGTTGACGGTGGCGAATGGACTAGTTATACCTTTAACACACATCCACAACCGCTAGTTCAGGGACTCAAGAAGGGTGAACATACCATTCGCATTAAGGGTGCAAGTATGTTAATAGCCGCACTTTTAGTTAATTAGAAGGTGAAAAAATGAAGAAAATTTTAGCCTTACTGTTAACTGTTTTAATGATTTTCTCTCTTGTAGGGTGTAATAATTCTAGCACAGATAAAGACGCTAGCGATATCGATTCCTCAAACGCAGAAGACAAGATTGAAGAAACTAAAACAGAATTTGATACAGATTATGTTAAAATTCGTAACGGATTAAATAATACATACTTAAAGCTTAAAAACGATAAAAGACTAACAGTTGCTTATATCGGCGGTTCTGTAACTGCCGGTTCCGGAGCGTCTGAGCCTGAAAAAACGGCTTGGCGACCACTTACAACTGCTTGGCTTAAGGCAGAGTTCCCCGATTGCGAAATTATTGAAGTTAATACAAGTATAGGTGCTGTAGGCACACTTTTGCCTGTGTTTTATCTTGATGATTATGTAATTGCAGAAAAACCCGACTTGGTATTTATAGAAACTGCTGTTAATGATTATTTAATGAAACATTCACAAGAGGAAATTTCGATTTATTATGAAAGCATAGTCAGAAGAATTTTAACTGCAAATCCTTACTGTGATATAGTTCCAATTTATATTACTAATGATTTTGTTTCGATTACCGATGAATATTTTACAGAAGCAAAACCTCAAAATGATATTGCAGTACATTACGGCTTACCTTCTGCAAATGTTGGTAGAAAGCTTCGTAAAGAAAATGGACTGTTTAAAGCAAAAACTGGTGATGAATACACTACTAAATGGCAATATTTCTTTGCTGACGAGGTTCATCCAACAGATAAAGGTTATAAAGAATATGCAGATACTATAGCATATTTGTTGAAATCAGCCTTTGATTTAGCAGAAAAGAACGGTGCTGTAGAATCTAAAAAGGTAACACTTCCAAAACAGATTAATAAAGAACTTATGCTTGACGTTAAGTTCATACCGGCAGGAATGATTGATTTATCTGATTCAAAGGGTTGGAATGTTGTTGATAACGGAAATCTAGGTGCACTTAAAATAGGTAAATATCTTACCACAAATAATCCCGATAACGAACTTGTAATTAAATTTAAAGGTGAAGCCTTGTATCTGTCTTGCAGCATGGTACCTTATGATGATACAAAGTCGCTTTATC
Source organism: Oscillospiraceae bacterium (assembly GCA_015065725.1). Classification (GTDB taxonomy): domain Bacteria; phylum Bacillota; class Clostridia; order Oscillospirales; family Acutalibacteraceae; genus UBA737. The sequence continues at coordinate 17,937 of SVPV01000012.1, read as the reverse complement.
AAATTTCTATCGACGGTGGGGAATGGAAGCCTTTAAAGGTAGGCCGTCCTGATCCCAGAGCTATCGTGACTGGTCTTGAAAACACTGAACATTCTGTACGCTTGCGTGCTGGCGGTGTCGGTGATAAGGCTATAGATGTAAATTGCAAAGCTTTTGATATAAAGGCCATACTTACAGTAAATTAAAATCAATAATTATTTTTGGAGGAAAAATTATGTATAATGTATTAGCAATTTCTTGTCATCCTGATGATATGGAAATTTCTTGCGGTGGTACACTGCTTCGTTGTAAAAAAAGAGGCGATAACGTAACAGTTTGCCACGTTGCCAACGGCAATATGGGACATGTTGTAATTGAGGCAGAGGAGCTTCGCCGTATTAGAATTGCTGAGGCTAAAAAAGCAGGGGATATGGTAGGCTTTAAAACTGTTACCTGTGATATTGGCGACCTTCTCGTCAACTCTGCTGATAAAGAGCAACATGATAAACTTGTTAAGATTATTCGTGAGGCTGACCCCGACTTTATTATCACTCACGCTGAAAATGACTATATGGGTGACCACGTAGAAGTTTCAAAGCTTGTGTTTAAGGCTTCTTTTGCGGCATCTTGCCCTCATTATGAGCCACAGCTTGGTCCTGCTTGTAAGGTAACTCCTATCTATTATATGGACAATGCTTCCTTAATAGATAGCGTTCCTACTGAATATGTTGATATTACTGACGAGCTTGAAACAAAACTTCAGATGTTAGCTTGTCACGAAAGTCAGGTAGATTGGCTCTTGCAACACGATAATAACGATATTCTTGAAAGTACTAGAATTTTCGCTCAATTACGCGGTATTCAGTGCAGAGTTAAGTATGCCGAAGGTTTTAGGGTTTTAAATACCGACCAAAGACCTATTACAAAGCGTATGCTTCCGTAATATATAAAGCTGCTTGTTTTATTTTTAAGAGAAAAAGCCATTATCGGTTTTAATAAACCGATAATGGCTTTTTATAATAACATAAAAATCGTTATTTCCCGTAATTATTAAAGAATTTTAACTATTGACTTTTTATTGCTTTTGTTTTAGAATTGATAGCGTATGTTAAACATTTAAAAATGGAGGAAGAGCATAAAATGAATATTTTGTATGCTAACTTATTAGAGTTTTCTTGGCAACAAATAGTAATGATTTTAATAGGTTGTTTGCTTATTTATCTTGCTATAAAAAAAGAGATGGAGCCAACCTTACTGTTGCCCATGGGCTTCGGTACAATTTTAGTAAATATACCTTTTTCAGATGCACTTGCTGGACCTATAAAGGAACTTTATGAGGCAGGTATCGCCAATGAATTGTTCCCATTATTATTATTTATCGGTATAGGTGCAATGATTGATTTTGGACCCTTGCTTACCAATCCTAAGCTTATGCTTTTCGGTGCGGCAGCACAGTTTGGTATATTCTTTACACTTGCAATGGCACGTATGTTCTTCCCCGAAATTGATGCAGCTTCAATCGCAATTATTGGTGCTGCAGACGGACCTACGTCAATTGCAGTTGCAAATACTTTAGGTTCCAAATATGTAGGACCTATAACTGTTGCGGCTTATTCTTATATGGCATTAGTACCCATTATTCAACCGCCTGTAATTAAGCTTCTTACAACAAGTAAGGAACGCAAAATCCGTATGCCTTATGAGCAAAAATCAATTTCCAAGCTTACAAGAATTATGTTCCCCATAATTATTACAATTGTTGTTTCTGCTGTTATTCCGCAGGCAACTGCACTTATCGGCTTTTTGATGTTTGGTAACCTTATCAGAGAATGCGGTGTGCTTGAGTCACTTTCAGAAACTGCACAAAAGGTACTTGCAAATCTTGTAACAATATTCCTTGGAATTTCGGTTGCTTTCAATATGACAGCCGAGCAGTTCTTAAAGCTTGATACACTTTTAATTTTGGGATTGGGTCTAATTGCATTTATTGTTGATACCGCAGGCGGTGTACTTTTTGCAAAGTTCTTAAACCTATTCTCAAAAACAAAGCTTAACCCAATGATTGGTGCGGCAGGTATTTCTGCATTCCCGATGTCTGGCAGAATTGTTCACAAAATGGGACTTAAGGAAGACCCGCAAAACTTCCTACTAATGCACTCAATTGGTGTTAATGTTTCAGGTCAGATTGCCTCGGTTATTGCCGGCGGTATAATCCTCAACTTCTTTTCTTAATTAATGGACGGAGGAAAAACTATGAATTTTTTAAATTTGTTTTTTATGGCTTCTAAAGCACAAAACGGTCTTGATATTAAGTTTGAGCCTGGAAAATTTGTTGATATGCTAGGTTATATGGGCAAGGGAATGCTTGTTATATTTGTTATTATTGGTGTAATAATTCTGGCAACTGCATTTATAAACAAGATTTTTTCTAATAAAAAGTAATATTGATTTTAAAAATCCTCCAATGATAGTTTTTAAATTCTATCTTTGGAGGATTTTTTTATTAATACAAATTTAAGTAATTATTGGTTTGCTTTTTCTTTAGTTCGTTTAGTGACATCTTCCTTAATAAGCGTGTATATAACCGACACTATTGGTACAAACAGTAACATACCCAGTATGCCAAACAACTGACCGCCTACATATACTGCCATAAGTGTCCAAATTGCAGGCAGACCAACAGATTTTCCTACAATGTGCGGATATATTAAATTACCTTCGATTTGCTGAATTACAAGGAAAAGTATTACAAAAACGAGCAGTTTTGAAGGTTCGACAAGCAGAATTAAGAATATTGCTACTGCACAAGAGATAAATGCACCGACATAGGGAATAAGAGCTAATATTGCGGTAATACAACCAATTATAAGAGCGTAAGGTATTCCAAAAATCAACATTCCTATAGTTAATAAAAAGCCTAAAATCAAAGCTTCTAAACATTGTCTGCACAAGAAGTTTTTAAAAGTCATCCAAAACAGTATTGCTGTACTTATAATTTTATCAGCAGTTTTTTTAGGAAAATACGCTTTAATTACACGTCCGCACTGTGAAGCTAACTTATCTTGACCATAAAGAATATAAACACAGCAAACAATAGAAATAATAGCGGTGAAAACAACGCCGTATATTGATGATGCCGTTGAAATTACAGTTTTTAGAATGTTTTTAACATTTTCACCTGCAAAACCTATGACACTTGCAGTATCTAATTGTTTAATAATGGACTGAATTCGCGAAGCATCAATTCCTAAATTATTACAGAATTCAACAATTCTATCCCAATTTTTCTCTATGGTATTAATTATACTTTGAATTCCTTCGGAAAAACGCGGAACTACGATTATAATCAATAGATAAATCACAAAGACAATTATTAAAACAGTAATAATTATGCTTAATATATTTCTAAAAGTGGGATTGATTTTATTCTTTTTATCGATTTTCTTGAAAAAATTATTAGTACATGAAATAAAGACACTTAAAACTAAAGCTACAAGCCCTCCATAAAACACAGGAGAAAATATACTGAATATCTTTTTAAATATAAAAGCACTTGAGTCAAAGCTGGTAAATAAGAAAAACAAACCTAACGTAAATACAACGGTAATTAAACGCTCACGCCATTTATCTGTCATTTTATAAATATCCCCCGTAAAATCTAAAAATAGTCTTGAAAGTATTTTTAAATAATATTATAATATCATTATAATTATATTACAACAAATAACAGTGCAGATTTGTTAATAAACTGTTAACAAATTGTGTGTGACTGCTTAATTAGATATGATATATAATCTTTTTATGGAGATAATATGTTATATTAACTTTTTTAGGAGTATCCTATGAAACAAAAAATCAGAAAAACAAAAATAGTTTGTACTATAGGTCCCGCTTGTCGTGATAAACAAATTTTAATAGATATGTGTAAGGCGGGTATGAATGTCGCACGCCTTAATTTTTCACACGGTACTTATGATGAACATTTGGAAAATATAAATTTGATTAAAGAGGTAAGGAATGAGCTTTCTTTACCAATTGCAATTATGCTTGATACAAAAGGACCGGAATACCGTATAAAAACCTTTCTGAATTCTTATGTAGAGTTAAAGGAGGGTGATACCTTTACCTTCACTACTGATGATATTATAGGAAACAATGAGAGGGTATCGGTTAGTTATTCTGGCCTTATTGACGACCTTATTGTAGGTGATGTTATTCTTCTTAATAACGGTCTAATGAAATTTACCGTATGTGAACTCAAAGGTAATGATGCCGTTTGCCGTGTAGATATTGGCGGTAAGCTTTCTAATAGAAAAAGTATGAGCTTTCCAAATAAGGTTTTAAAACAGATTTATTTAAGTGAGCAAGATAAGGAAGATATTCTTTTTGGTGTTAAAAATGATATCGATTTTATCGCTTGCTCATTTGTATCGTGTGCTCAGGACTTAAAAGATGTAAAGAATTTTTTAGATGAAAACGGTATTAAGGGAATTAACTTAATTGCTAAAATTGAAAACCGTTCGGGCGTTGACAACATTGAGGAAATTTGCAACGAATGTGACGGTATAATGATTGGCAGAGGCGATATGGGTGTAGAAATACCCTTTGAGGAACTGCCGGCAATACAAAAAAAGCTTATAACCAAATGTCGTCTTATGGGCAAGCGTGTAATTACTGCTACTGAGATGCTTGAATCTATGATACACAATTCTCGCCCTACAAGAGCCGAAATTTCCGACGTAGCTAATGCCGTTTATGATGGGACTAGTGCCATTATGCTTTCGGGTGAAACTGCTGCAGGTAAATATCCTGTATTAGCGGTTGAAACCATGTCCAGAATCGCTGTACAGACCGAACAAAACATTCACTATGCAAAACGTTTTAGAAACAATACATTCATTATTAAAAATATTGTCGATGCGATTTCGCACGCTACTTGCGGTATGGCTATCGATATTGATGCCAGTGCTATTGCGGTATGCTCGCTTTCGGGTTCAACAGTACGTATGGTTTCACGCTTTAGACCGCCTGTTGATATACTTGGTCTTACAACCAACGAAAAAACATGGCGTCAGTTATCACTTTCTTGGGGTGTAACTCCTGTTATGTGTGAACCGTTACCGTCTACAGAGGTGCTGTTTTATACCGCTATGCGTAAGACCGAAAAAGCTTTAGGTCTTGAAAAAGGCGATAAGATTGTTATAACAGGCGGTATTACAAACGGATTGTCAGGTAATACAAATCTTATAAAGGTTGAAACTATAATTTGATTTAGGGGATATTATGAAAAAAATCACAAATGATTTGAAAACATTAAGATGGCAAAACTTTGTGTTTCTGCTTGTTGCAGGTTTCGTAAATGCCTTTGGTGTAACAGTTTTTTTGGCACCTGTCAATTTATATGATAGCGGTATTTCAGGTACGTCTATTTTATTGTCACAAATAACACCGGAATATATGACACTATCTGTATTTTTGCTAATATTAAATATTCCTATTTTTATTTTTGGCTACAGAAAACAGGGTGCTGCTTTTACGGTTTATTCGATTTTTACAGTGCTTATTTATTCGTTAGGCTCTTGGCTTATAACCGACGTATTACCTATTGATGTTAGTATGGCATCTCCGCTTGCCGGTGAGGATTTATTGTTATGTGCCTTGTTTGGCGGCATAATTTCCGGTGTGGGTAGCGGTCTTACTATTAGATACGGCGGTGCTATTGACGGTGTTGAGGTCATGGCAGTAATATTTGCGAAAAGACTTAATATAACCGTTGGTACGTTTGTTATGATATATAACGTAGCCTTGTATATCGTATGCGGCTTTGTAATGGAAAGTTGGATATTGCCTTTATATTCAATAGTTACCTATATAGCAGGACTTAAAACTGTAGATTATGTTGTAGAAGGTTTTGATCGTTCAAAAGAGGTAATGATAATCACAGATAAACCGAAGGAGATAAGCGAAGCGTTAATCGAACGGTTTGGATGTGGCACAACTTTAATTTCTGCATGGGGCGGGTATTCAAAAAGCGAAAAGTCAATAATATATTTTGTTGTTAACCGTTTTCAGATTTCAAATATGCGTAATATCATACATAAAATAGATGATAAAGCATTTATGACAATCAGCGAAGTTGCCGATGTATTTAAGAGTAACGATTAATTTATATAGCAACAATAATGTTGTTTTTGCAAATTAATATTGCAAGAGGTGAGAAGGTATTGAATTTTAAAAAATTCATTTCAAAACACAAGCTGTTTATTGATTATGTACTTTGGGGAACTCTTACTACTGTTGTTAGTTGGGTAAGCTTCAGCTTATTTTCAATAATTCTAACAATATATATAGAAAGTTCAATAACAGCCGCAACCGTTGCAAATATAATTTCTTGGGTTTGCGTAGTTATATTTGCTTTCGTCACCAATAAATTATGGGTATTCAAAAGTAAAAGTTTTAATAAAAAGGTCTTGTTGCCCGAATTTATTAAGTTCTTTTTTTCAAGATTTACTACCGGAATTATAGAAATGGTTTCACTTCCGTTTCTTATGAAAATAGGTATCAATCAATCATTGTTTGGTATTGAAGGTATGGCTTCCAAAATTCTTATAACCCTTGTTGTTATTACTATAAATTATATTCTGGCAAGATTATTTGTTTTCAAAAAATTCGTCAATAAGGCAGAAAAATACAGATAAAAAGTATATTTCATCAAAAGGTCCGCTTCGAACGAAGCGGACCTTTTATTATATATATTTAATTAATAATTCAGCAATTAACACGGCACCGCAAGCGGAGGCAGCAACTTCTAAAAGACTGCGTTCAAATAAAGCAATTATTACCGCTACTATAAATCCTAATGCTGCAGATATGGGGCTTGAGGAAGCGTAAAAAATCGCAGGGACTGTCATAACACTTAAAACAGTATAGGGGATATAGTGTAAAAATGACAGTATAAACTTATTTTCTATTTTCTTTTTTATAAGCACTAACGGTATCATTCTTACAAGATATGTAACGCCTGCCATAAGTAGTAAATATATTAAAAAATTATCTGTTTTAAGCATTATATTGCACCTCCGTTTCGGTTTTAATAGGTGCTATTAATGCAAAAACCATACTTGCCACTACGGCACATATAATTACTACAAATCCGCTCGGTATATTGCTTAATGGCTTTATATATTTAAAAGCACAACTTAAAACGATGGCTGATGCTACACAAAGTGCGGTGTTTTTTTCTCGTTTTATTACGGGTACTACTATTGCTACAAACATTCCGTAAATTGCAACACCCAAAGCCGAAGTAATAATTTTTGGTAAGATATTTCCTGCAACTGCACCCAAAAGCGTTCCAAGACTCCAACCCAAAAAGGGAGTGGTTATAAGTCCGTACATATAAAATGAGGTTACGTCGCTCGGATTTGAGATAGCTACTGCAAAAATTTCATCCGTATTGCCGAAAGCAATTAAAAAACGTTCAAACAATTTTACACTTTTGTGGAGTTTTTGAGATAGCGAAATCGACATAAGTGCATATCGCAGATTAATTATAAGCTGTGAAATTATTATTTCAACAAATGCACCTCCGCCGGCAATAATAGGCACCGCTGCCAACTGACCTGCGGAAGTTAGATTGCTCATAGAAATAAGCACTGCTTCCATAGAGGTTAGTCCGTTAGCTATAGCAAAAATACCAAATGCGAATGAAACCGAAAGATAACCAACGCCTATGGGTAATCCGTTTAAAAATCCCTTTATATATTGTTTTCTTTTGCTCACGTTTGTCACCTTGTTTTACTAAAAATTAAGAATAATAAAAATACAATAATATTTGTTGTAACTATGGTAGGACCTATCGGTGTTGAGGCTAACAGTGCAATAATTATTCCAAAAACCGTACACACTACTGATATAATTGCCGAGCATATAACAACTGCTTTAAAGTTTTTGAAAACTCGCATTGAAGAGAGAGCAGGGAAGATTATAAGTGCTGAAATTAATAATGACCCAACAAGATTCATAGCGAGCACAATTATAATTGCAATTACTATTGCTAAAAGAGTATTGTATCCGTTTGTGTTTATACCTGATGCTTTGGCAAAATTCTCATCAAATGTAACTGCAAATAAACGATTATATAATAACACATAAATTACCATAACGGCAACACAAAGTACAGAACAGATAATTACATCGGTCAAATTAAGCGTTATAATTGAAGAAGAGCCAAATAGACTTGAGCAAACATCACCGGCGATATTTGACGAGGTGGAAAATAGATTAAGTAACAAATATCCAATAGCCAATGCACCAACCGATACCATAGCTATCATAGAATCACCGCGAATTTTGGTGCTTTGTCCTGTTCTTAAAAGCAAAACAGCAGACACAACGGTAACGGGTAATACTAACAGTAAATTGTTGGAAATATTAAGCACGGCGGCGATTGAAATGGCACCAAATGCTACGTGAGAGAGTCCGTCGCCAATGAAAGAAAAGCGTTTCAGTACAAGAATTACGCCAAAAACCGATGAGCAAATAGCTACAAGTATGCCTACTATAAGTGCATATCTTACGAAAGGGTAGCTAAAATACATACTTAAGGTATTAAACATTATTTTCCCTCCCTGCATTTAGGGCAGAAGCACTCTTCCGCGTCGCTTTTAATATAGCTTTTTACATCACCGAAAAACAACTGTTTTGAGCCAATATGCAATATATGTGACGCATATTTGATTGCTGAATCAATGTTGTGTGAAATCATAACAACTGTTATTTTTTCGCATTTATTAAGTTCGGATAGTAATTTATAAAATTCCATTGTAGCCTTAGGGTCAAGGGCAGCAACAGGCTCGTCAAGTAAAAGCATTTCATTTGCAGCACAAATTGCACGGGCAAGTAATACGCGTTGCTGTTGACCGCCAGAAAGCTCGCGGTAGGATTTGTTTTTAAGTTCTGTAATTTGTAGTTTTTCAAGTGCATTTAAAGCTTTTTGTTTGTCTGATTTACTGTAAAACAATCTCTTTTTAAGGCCGGTTAAGCATCCCGAAAGCACAATTTCAAAAACGCTTGCAGGAAAATCTTTTTGTATATGTGTTTGTTGAGGTAGATAACCGATTTTACTTTTATCAAATCGGTCACCAAAGGTGATTTCACCCTCTAGCTGCGGATTAAGTCCTAAAATGGTTTTCATAAGTGTGGTTTTTCCTGAACCGTTTTCACCTATAATACATAAATAATCACCGTGTTCAACCGAAAAATCAATTCCGCTTACTATGGTTTTGCCATCATATCCGATTGACAGGTTACGGCAACTTAATTGTGACATAAATTTCTCCTAGTATTATTTTAATGATTTATATATTAATGATAAATTCTCTTCCATAACCGAATAGTATGATAATCCGTTCTTTATATCCTTTTTTGTTACGGACTGAAGAGAATTAAGAACTAAAATTTCTTGCGTTTTTGATTTAGTATGCTCAATCACAGCCTTAGCAGTTTTTTCATTAGAGCCTTCAATTATAAAAACATAATTTAAACCATTACTGTCGATTTGTTTTGATAGATTTAGTATAGAATCAATTGTGGCATCACTTTCGGCTGAACAGCCCTCAAAAAGAGCTAAATAATGTAGAGAGTAATCGGCAATTAAATATCTGAAAGGGAAGCGGTCGGCAATTATGATGCTTTTATTATTAGTGCTGTCAAAATAATTTCTATATTTGCTATCAAGTGAAGAAAGCCTGTCCTTATAAGCGTTAAAGTTTTCTTGATAAACTGTGGCAGAATTTGAATTTATCTCTGAAAGTGCCTTGAAAATTTCGTTTGAAAATAAAATCGAGTTTTTCAAGGATAACCAAACATGTTCGTCGGGTAAATCATCGTTTTTGTGATTGTGGTCAGCATGACTGTTATGCTCGTGGTTGCTTTCGTTATTATAAAGTACATTTTCACCTAATAAATCGAGCATATTAATAATTTTAATATTTTTTTTAGCATTTTTAACCGATTTTAAAACCCACTCGTCCGAACTACCGCCAACTACTATTATAAGGTCACTGCTTTGTATGTTTATAATATCATCGGCAGTTGGCTGATAACTGTGCATATCAACGCCGTTGTCCGACAAAAGTGTTAATTCGGTATCATTTAATTCATCGCCCAAAATATTTCTTGTCCAATCGTATGCCGAAAAACTGGTAGTAACGATTTTAATTTTTGAGCTTTCTTTATTATTTGTGTTACTACAACCGCAAAACAGAGTACAACACATAATTATTAATGTTAAAATAATAGCTTTGATTTTCATTTTTCACCTACTGCAATTATCGCAAACGCCGAAAACAACGGTTTTGTTTTTATTAATATTAAAGCCTGAGGTCTTTTTAAGTGCATCACTCATTTTTTTAGCTGTGGTATTATCCATATGTGTTACTCTGCCACATTTTGTACAGGTTAAATGAATACAGTTTTTACACTCATTACTGTTGGTGTATTGGTAAAATATTTCACGCGTGCCTTCTTTAGCGGAACGGTTAATTACACCTTGTGCTTCGAGTGATGCTAAATTTCTATATACCGCACTAACGCTTATACCGTCATTTTTGAGTGAATTTGCAATTTGCGAAGCCGAAAGTCTTTTATCATGATTTTTTTCCAAAAACTCTAATAGCATCTTTCTTTGTGCTGTTATATAGCCTGCCAAAAGCACACCTCCAATTTGCGAATTATTCGCAAATTAGTATATCATACTATATACTCTTTGTCAATCAGTTATAAAAAATCAGCACCCCAAAAATCTAGGGTGCTGATAATGCTTATTTGTACATTTTAAGAATTCTGTTTGCACGGTCACAGAGCATATTTTGAAGCGAAATAGGGGAGTTGACTTTAATTTTATCCCCATAATTTGAAATCCAGGTTACAAGAGCTTCACTTATTACAACTTCAACCGATAAATCAAATGTAGTATCTGTAACATTTTTAATAAAAACGCCGTCACCAAAACGGTCGGCAACCTGTTCAAGCATCTCTTTTTTGCAGGTAAGCTCAACAGTTTCCAAATCACCGCCAAACATACCGAACAGTCTGCTAGTGTAGTCACCAATATCAAAGAAGTCGGTATAATCGCTTACCTCGCTATAATGACGCATAGGCTCGTCGGTTATATTAACCTTACGAATACGGTCAACGCGTAGGTGAATTAAATTATCGTATTTGCTATAGTTACCTATCAGATAATAATAATCGTCTTGCCAAACAAGTGCATAGGGACTAACGGTCATTTCTTTATATACCGTAACGATTTTCTTACCTTCTTCAAGATGGCGAGTACCGTATTTGAATGTGATTTTCTTCTTTTGCTCAATAGCTTGGCTTATAGAGTCAATGTTATAATATATTTCCTCATTAGCTGTCTTTGATTTCTCGTTAATATAAATGCCTTTTTCACGTTTTTTAACCTGATTAACACTTAACATTGCATCAAGCTTTGAAATTAACTCACGCGACTTTTTAGCACTTATAAAGGGTGCTGAACGAATGGCATCGCAAAGAAGATAAATTTCTGGCAACTCAAACTCACGCGAGGCTAAAAAGTATCCGTTTTTTGGCGTTCTAGTATGTACAATATCGTATCCGTAAAAGCATAGGTTATCTATATCGTTATAGATTGCCTTTCGCTCTGCGGTAACACCGAGCTTTATAAGCTTTTCGCAAATTTCGGTAGCAGAAATCGGATTATCCTCATCGGTATATTTTTTTAATATATCGGCTATATATAACAGTTTTAGCTTTTGTCCGCTTCTTGCAGCCATAATTCCACCTTCTTTAAAAAGTCATCGCGTTTATAAAGAGTATTAATTAAATCTAAAAAAGCATTAGCTGAAAATCCGTCAGGAATATCTAAATGCCTTGAAAGTCTTTTTCTTAAATCAGAGCTGTTTTCACAACCCGAAAGACCTAGTAAAAACAGGTCGGTTTTTGTGATTTTTTCTGTCTTTTCTTCACGGTTTTCAGCTGTTACGCCACTTCTTTCAAGGGCTTTTAGAATGATGTCCTGCGACATACCCTCAAGCCCTAAAAAGCCTTCTTTGCTAGGCTTTTCCTTGCGTTTTTCTTTGCCCTTAATTTTAGGAATATAAACATTTATAATTTTACCCTCGGGACAAATTTGTTTTATATGTGAACGAATCATATTACCTGCAGAATCACTGTCGGTAATAACTACAATTCCGTCACGTAAAGCTAATGTTCTTATTAAGTTTCTCTTTTCGGTATCTTTAAAAACACTAAAACCGTTAGTAGTAATTATTAGAGTATCAATTATATTGTCAAGAGTGATTTTATCATACTTGCCCTCAACTATGACGGCTTGCTTAATTTTTATCAACCGCTTCACCCTTTACAATTATATAAATAAGCTTAATTACCAACTGCTCCATAACAATACGTTCGTCGGCACCTGCGGTTTTTAGTGCAGTATCAGCGTCTTTTAGTGCCTTAATACTAAGTTCTAAACGATTATCATCAAATTTATCAATAACACTCAAAGCACGCTTTAAAACAAATTCGCGTTTTCCGTAGTTAAACTGTTCACTAACATAAGATATGCCTTTTCCAATTTTTTTAGCCGTTTTTAAACGGTACAAATCAACATACGAGCTTGAAATTGTATGAAGTATTATAATGGCCTCAATACGCATAAAGAAAAGAGAATCAAGCAAACTTAGTGCAGCGGTTGGGTTACAGTTGAAAATTTCCTTTGTAAGTTCAAAAACCGATTCTTCAACCGACTTTACTGCAACGCTGTCAACCGTCTTTTTGTCTATAACTTCGCCTTTTTTATAAAAACAAAGCTTATCTAGTTCGTTTTTTAATGTGTTAAGGTCACTACCGCAAATTTCCACCATATATCTTGCGGTGTTGCTATCCATTTTTGCACCGCGTTTTACGGCACCGTCGGTAAGCACCTTTATAAGCTCTACAGGCTTTTTGTGGTCAAGTCTTATAACTTTGCCGTCCGACTTTTCGGTAGCAGCAATTAAGCTTTTGAACTTTGTACTATGCTGAGCATCGCATTCTACATTATCAAAACGTAAAATAAACACACATTCATCATGACTGCTTTCAAGTAATGTGCAGAGACGGTCAAAATCCTCTTTAGAAGCCTTTTCAAAATCAAAGTCGGTAAGACAAACGCATTTACTGTCAGCCATCATAGGTAATTGCTCTACAGCATTGTATACGTCTTGTAGATTTGAATTACCTTCAAATTTTTGAAGATTAAAAAATTCATCACCGTCGTAAGCAATAGCAGATAGCTTATCGGCATAACTTTTCTTTAAAAAAGAATCGTCACCAAAAATAAGATAGGTCTTTGACAGTTTTTTTGATGATATATCTTTTTTCAAAGCATCTTCAAACAATATTGCCATAGACCTATCCTCCAGTCAATTTAATATGTTAGTTGTGATAAAGCTTTTTGGTTTGATATTTTGGCTCCAGTGTCATATTGATGCCAAGCTTTTTAAAGGTTTGTTCATCAATACGAGCTAAAATTACACTTGAGTGTGCTTCAAGACCTTTAAGCTTAGGAACTTGCTCTAGTGCCTTTTTAGCATAATCGTCTGTGGCAGCACAAATTGAAAGGGCAATTAGCACTTCATCAATGTGAAGTCGCGGATTGTGGTTGCCAAGCACACCTGTTTTCATTTTTTGTATTGGCTCAATAATTTTTGGTGATAAAAGTTGTATCTCATCGGGTATGCCTGCAAGTTCCTTTAATACATTTAACAGCATAGATGATGAGGAACCCAAAAGGGAAGATGTTTTACCTGTGATAATCTTTCCGTCATTCATTTGAATTGCGGTTGCAGGTGCACCTGTAAGCTCCGATTTTTGAAGTGCCGCTTTAACAACAGGACGGTCATCAACAGAAATATTGAGTTGGTTCATCAGCAACTCTATTTTTGCAACCTCTGACTGTGAACCCATACCCTGACGAAGTGTACAGAGTGCATTATAATATCTGCGTATAATTTCCTGCTTTGCGGCATCACATACTGCGTTGTCATCAGAAATAGCATAACCCGCCATATTAACACCCATATCTGTAGGGCTCTTATATGGTGATTCACCAAGAATTTTTTTAAGCATTGCCGAAAGAACGGGGAAGGTTTCAATATCGCGGTTATAGTTAACGGCTGTTTCGCCGTAAGCTTCTAAGTGGAACGGGTCGATCATATTCACATCGTTAAGGTCTGCAGTGGCGGCCTCATAAGCCAAGTTCACAGGATGCTTTAGCGGAATATTCCAAATAGGGAAGGTTTCAAATTTTGCATAGCCTGCCTTAATACCACGCTTGTGTTCGTGGTAAAGCTGAGAAAGACAGGTTGCCATTTTACCGCTTCCAGGGCCGGGGGCAGTAATAACAACAAGCTGACGCTCGGTTTCAATGTATTCGTTTTTACCAAAACCGTCATCACTAACTATCAGTGATATATTAGATGGATAATCTTCTATAGAATAGTGGCGGTAAACCTTAACACCTAGTGCCGTAAGACGCTTTTCAAAGGCTTTTGCAAGATGCTGACCTGTGTACTGTGTGATTACTACACTTCCTACATATAAACCAACACCGCGAAATGCGTCAATCAAACGAAGAGTGTCCAAATCGTAGGTGATACCAAGGTCACCTCTGCGTTTGTTCTTTTCAATAGCGTCAGCATTTATAACTATTACTATTTCAGCTTCATCTTTCATCTCCATCAAAAGTTTTACCTTTGAATCGGGTTCAAACCCAGGCAAAACTCTAGCGGCGTGAAAATCGTCAAACAACTTTCCGCCAAACTCAAGATAAAGTTTTCCGCCAAACATTGAAATACGTTTCCTTATGTTTTCTGACTGTAAACGAATATATTCCGCATTGTTAAAGCCAATTTTCCCCATTTTTGACCTTCCTTTTTACTTTTTCTAAAGAAAAATTCATTTAAACATAATACGATATTTTATTATACAATATAGTAAAGTTTCTTTCAAGCACTTTTTACAAAATAATTATTGTATTTTATTTTAAAAGATAGTAATATAATATTAGTAAAAATACGGAGGTGCTTTATGTTTAAAGAAATTAATGCGTGTGAGCTAGGTGAAAATATAATTAAAAAAATCAGCCAAGAATGGATGCTAATAACCGCAGGAAACGAAAATGCTTATAATATGATGACGGCTTCTTGGGGATTTATGGGCGAAATGTGGGGCAAGAATACTGTTATAGCAGTTATTCGTCCTCAACGCTATACAATGGAGTTTGTAGAAAAGGAAGAGTATTTCTCCCTAAGCTTTTACGGCGATAACAAATCAATACATTCTGTATGCGGCTCAAAATCTGGCAGAGATGTTAATAAAACAGAGCTTACGGGCTTAACCCCTGTGTTTGATAAAGCACCGTATTTTAATGAGGCAAATACGGTAATTGTTTGTAAAAAGCAGTATGTTCAAAAAATGGAAAAGAATTGCTTTGTTGATACTCTGCCTGACCAAAAATGGTATCCAAATGAAGATTATCATTATATGGTTTTTGGAAAAATCGAAAAGGTGCTTGTTAAAGAAAATTGACTTTAGTGTTTTAATGTGTTAAAATCTATTATAGCCAAAGCATTCAAACTAGAATCAGATTTTGGGATAAGGATTTTGTGCTGTGGCTAAGTAAAAATCTTTGTGTCCGAGAAAGGATATGGTGATTAAAATGGAAAGAAATGAAACACTTGACCAATTGTTTGAAGCTATTTTAACGCTTGAAAACATTGAGGAATGTTATGAGTTTTTCAGTGATGCTTGTACCCCAAAAGAAATTCAAAACGTGGCTCAACGCTTTGTTGTGGCTAAAATGCTTAACGATAAAAAGCCGTATCTTGAGATAGTAGAGGCAACAGGTGCTAGCACCGCTACAATAAGCCGTGTTAGCCGTGCTATAAATAAAGGCTTCAATTTAGCTTTTGAGCGGGTTGAAAAATAATGTATTCGTCATTTTCTTGGGTTTATAATTCCCTTATGGGAGATGTTAATTACAACGCCAGAACAGAATACATTTCTGCTCTGTTTAAAAAATTTGATAGAATGCCCACCTTGCTTCTTGATTTGGCGTGCGGTACAGGTGGGTTTTCAAATTGCTTTGCTAATAAGGGTGTTTCGGTTATTGGTGTAGATATCAGTCCTGAAATGCTGTCAGTAGCACGTGAAAGTATTAATGGGCGTGATATATTATATCTTTGCCAAAATGCCGCCGAGCTTGATTTATACGGTACTGTTGACGGCGTAATTTGTTGCATGGACAGTATAAATCACATAACTGATTATAATGAGTTGTGTGAAACATTTAAAAAGGTATCGCTTTTTCTTGAAAAGGATAGGCTGTTTATTTTTGATGTTAATACACTCTATAAACACGAGCAAGTGCTAGGTAATAACACCTTTGTTATTGATGAAGATGATATTTACTGCGTTTGGGATAACACTTACGATTCCGATAATAAAATTACGGCTATTAATCTGGACTTTTTTAGAACACTCGACGGTGAAAATTATATCCGTACAGAAGATTATATTGAAGAACGTGCCTACACTGACGAAGAATTAGAATCAGCACTTAAAAATGCAGGATTTGAAATCTTGGCAGTATATGCCGAAATGGATGAAAGTCCAATTAAACCTGATACGGAACGAGCATTTTATGTCGCAAGAAAGGTAAAATAATGGGAAAATTAATTAGATGCATTACAAGTGACGGTCTAATAATGGCGTCCGCTATAGAAAGTACAGATATTGTAGCAAAAGCTGAGCAACTTCATAAAACCTCTGCGGTAGTTACTGCAGCACTTGGCAGACTTTTGACTGCAACCTCGCTTATGGGTAATATGTTAAAAGGTGAAAAAAACACTATTACAATAAAGATTGCGGGAAACGGTCCTGTAGGCTCGCTTGTTGCTGTTGCTGATGCCAAAGGTAATGTTAGAGGATATGCAGTTAATCCTTGTGTAGAGATACCCTTAAAACCAAATGGCAAGCTTGATGTTTCGGGTGCAGTAGGTACTGACGGAACGCTTTACGTTATCAAAGATTTAGGCCTCAAAGAGCCATACAATGGATTTGTGCCGTTAGCTACAGGAGAAATCGCTGAGGATATTACTGCATATTATGCTATAAGTGAGCAAATTCCTACCGTTTGTGCATTAGGTGTGCTTGTTAATCCTGATTTAACGGTCAAAAAAGCAGGCGGATATATAATTCAGCTTTTACCTGCTGTTGGCAACGACGATAATATTATATCAAAGCTTGAGGATAATATTAGGCATATTCCGCCCGTAACAAATATGCTAGAAGGCGGAATGAGCATTGAAGATATCGTAAATAAAGCTTTAAACGGTTGGGACGTAGAAACTCTTTATGAGCAAGAGGTTGAATATAAATGTACCTGCTCAAAACAAAGGGTTGAACGTGCACTTAAAAGCATGGGTAAGCAAGAACTAAGCAGTATGGCTGCGGAAATGGAAGAAGCAAAGGTGGATTGTCAATTCTGCAATAAATCCTATGTTTTTTCTAACGAAGAACTGCGTGTTTTAGCCGGAAAATAGTGCTTTAAAAATTTTTTAAAAAAATGCAAAAAAATGCTTGACAAACAAAAACTATTGTGGTAATATAATGCTTGTCGCCGGTGAGTGCACACAAGCGAGCCGGGTGTCACACGTGGGAGCATAGCTCAGCTGGGAGAGCATCTGCCTTACAAGCAGAGGGTCACAGGTTCGAGCCCTGTTGTTCCCACCAAGTGTGGCCTGGTAGTTCAGTTGGTTAGAACGCTAGCCTGTCACGCTAGAGGTCGTGGGTTCGAGCCCCATCCAGGTCGCCACTTTTGCCTCTGTAGCTCAGTCGGTAGAGCAGGGGACTGAAAATCCC
>SVPV01000011.1 GCA_015065725.1 Oscillospiraceae bacterium | reverse complement strand
CAGCACCGACAGATTCATCGGCAACATCTGTAGTTTGGGTGTAGGTCCAAGTAGCGTACACACCGCCGATGGTGATGCAGAGCATCAATGCGATTAAAATACTTATTTTTTTCATATTTTTCCTCCTTTATATAAAAATTGTAATTATATTATATCACCATTAAAAAAAAATACAAGTCGTTTTGGAATTTTTTTCACTTTTAAATGTTTTAGTAATAAATTTTTGACAATTATCGGCACTATATATGTTTTTTGTTGTATCACATTAATTTTAAAAGTAAATTATAGCAGTATAAATCTCCACCATTTACAAATACTAACATCACGATTTGAAATTAAAGGAGATTTATATATGAAAGCAACAGGTATTGTTCGTAGAATAGACGACCTTGGTCGTGTGGTTATTCCGAAAGAGATTAGAAGAACAATGAGAATTCGTGAGGGTGACCCGTTAGAGATTTACACCGATGCGGGCGGTGAGGTGATTTTTAAAAAATATTCGCCCATAGGGGAAATTGGTGAGTTTGCGGCACAGTATGCCGAATCACTTTATAAAACTTCGGGGCTACCGGTGGTTATAAGTGACAGGGAAAGTGTTATAGCCTGTGCGGGCGTGCCAAAAAAGGATTTTCTTAGGAAAGGACTTTCTAAAGAGCTTGAGGAGATAATAGAAAATCGCTCACTTTTTACAAAAAAGGCGGGGCAGGATGTTGCCATTACCGAATCGGGTAACGGTGAGTATTTTGTTTCGGGTGCGATGCCTATTATAAGCGAGGGTGATGTTGCAGGTTGCGTTGCGGTGGTACTGACAAAAGACGGAGACACAAAGAAAATAGTACCCGACACCGAACAACTGCTTATACAAACCGCCGCAAGTTTTTTAGGAAAACAACTTGAACAATAAATTGGATTAAATTTGGAGTCGAACTGCAGACATAATATTCTGCGGTTCGGCTTTTGTTTGTTGACGGGGGGATTAAAATAATATATAATTTAGATAGTGAATGTATTTAGCGTTGGGGGTTTAGTATGAGATTGATTATTGTAAGGCACGCGGAGCCTGATTATTCTATAGACAGTTTAACCCAAAAGGGATTTAGAGAGGCGGAGCTTTTATCCGAAAGACTTTCAAAGCTTAACGTTAAGGCGTGCTACTGCTCACCTTTAGGCAGGGCACAGGATACCTCGAAACCTACGCTTAAAAAATTGGGAATGACCGCCCTGACACTCGACTGGCTTCGTGAGTTCGAGGGCAAAATTATCGATGAGGAAAAAGGCGGTCTTCGGCATGCTTGGGATTTAAAACCGCATTATTGGACCGCTTATAATGAACTTTTTCACCATGACGAATGGCTTAATAACCCCATAATGCAAAGCGACAACACACCCGAAGAATATAAAAAGGTATGTGACGGGATAGACGAGCTATTAGAAAAACACGGATACAAATTTAACGGAAAATATTACGATGTTTTAAATGAAAATCGCGATACGGTAATACTTTTTTGTCATTTTGCGGTTGAGGCAGTAATCCTTTCACACATTTTAAACATTTCACCCTTATGTATTTGGCACGGATTTGTGGCGTTGCCGTCTTCAGTTACAACCCTTGTAACTGAAGAAAGAGAGCAGGGCAAGGCATATTTTAGGTGTAACGGATTTGGCGATGTTTCTCATCTTTATGCAGGCGGTGAGGAGCCGTCCTTTATGGCAAGATTTTGCGAGAACTATTCAAACACAGAAGAAAGGCATTAATTTATGATATATGATGTGTTAGTTATCGGCGGCGGTGCGGCAGGACTTTGTGCGGCTATACAGATTAAAAAACAAAAAAGCGATGCGGTAGTCGGTTTAGCAGAGCAGCTATCCCGCGTGGGCAAAAAGCTTATAACCACAGGCAACGGCAGATGCAATATTACAAATAAAAACTGCACACTTGAGCGTTATCACGGTGAAAACATAGAGTTTGCAAGTTATGCTTTAGAAAAATATGATAACGACAAAATAGCCGCTTTTTTCGGTGACTTAGGTCTCTTGTTTACATACGAGGGCGAAAAGGCGTACCCTTATTCGCTACAAGCTTCGTCTGTAGTAGATGTACTTCGTTTCGGGGCAGAGCGTTTAGGCGTCGAGCTTTTGACCGATACCAAGATTACCGATTTTGAATTATCAGGCGGTTTATATACCCTAAAAACACAAACCTCCGTTATAAAGGCTAAAAATATAATTGTTGCTACAGGTCTTTTATCGGGTGGCGAAAAACTAGGCTCGGACGGCTTGTTTTTTGGTATTATGAAGAAAAAAGGCTATTCGTATTCTAAAACTACACCCGCTATTGTTCAGCTTAAAACCGATAATAATCTTACAAAATCATTAAAGGGAATTAAGGTAAATGCTGAGGTTTCGCTAACGCTTGACGGTAAGGTAATAAGACGTGATTACGGTGAGGTGCTTTTCTGTGATTATGGACTTTCGGGACCGCCTATAATGCAGCTTTCCCGTGAAACCGCAAGAGGTGGGGGCGAATTCTATATTAAGCTTGACATTATGCCCGAATATGATTTTGACAGTCTTTTTAATATGCTAAAATTAAGAAAATCGACGTTATCTAGCGTACCGCTTGAGGAATTTTTTACAGGGTTACTTAATAAACGTGTAGGACAGGCTATTTTAAAGCAGGCAGGCTTTAAGCTTTCCGATAATACCGATATTTTAAACGATAAAGCTTTACGCCTAGTTACTGCACTTATAAAATCTCTTAGTTTTAAGGTTACGGGAAACACAGGCTTTATTAATTCACAGGTTACGGCAGGCGGACTGAAGACCGACAGCTTTAATGATAAGACTATGATGTCTAAAAAGCACAAGGGATTATACGCTATTGGTGAAATACTTGACATTGACGGTGACTGCGGCGGATTTAATCTTAGGTGGGCGTGGTCGAGTGCACTTTGTGCGGCAGATGCTATTACAGAAAACTTATAAGGTGATTTATGATACTTTTAAACAATGTAAATTTACCGCTTGATACCGATTTTAGTTCTTTAAAACCTATTGCGGCAAGGGTTATAAAAATGCCGCTCGAAAAGGTTTTGTCGGCAGAGCTTTACAGGAAATCGGTAGATGCAAGGCATAAAAATGATATAAAATTTTGCTGTTCGCTGCTAATATCCGTTAAGGGTGATGAGTCGGCGGTTTTAAAGAAAAATAAAAACGCACAGATATATAAGTCTCAAGAATACACCTTTAAAAAAACGGCTGTAACCCCAAAAAACCGCCCTGTCGTTGTAGGCTTTGGACCTGCGGGTATGTTTGCGGCTTTAACGCTTTCACGTGCGGGACTTCGCCCTATTATAATTGAACGCGGTGCAAGAGTAGAAGAAAGAAAAGCGGCAGTTGAAAGCTTTTTTAAGGGTGGAAAACTTGATACCGAAACCAACGTACAATTTGGTGAGGGCGGTGCCGGCACCTTTTCGGACGGCAAGCTTAATACAGGTATCAAGGACTATAGATGCCGTGCTGTCTTAAAAGAGTTTGTAAGGTTTGGTGCATCAAGCAAAATTTTAATATACGCAAAGCCACATATTGGCACAGATGTTTTAATAAATGTGGTTAAAAACTTGAGGGAGGAAATAATTTCACTCGGCGGTGAGGTAAGGTTTTTAAATAAGCTAGAGGATATTGATTTTCTAGACGGAAAGCTTGAGTCAATTACCGTAAACGGCGAGAAAATTTTAACCGACAAGCTAATTTTGGCCACAGGTCACAGTGCAAGAGATGTCTTTGAACTTTTAAAACAAAAGAATATTGAAATGGTTAAAAAACCTTTTTCGATGGGTGTTAGAATTGAGCATTTGCAGGCCGATATAAACAAGGCTCTTTATGGAGATTTTGCCGAGCATAAGGCGTTAGGTGCGGCTGATTATAAATTGGCGGTGCATCTTAAAAACGGCAGAGGGGTATATACTTTTTGTATGTGTCCGGGCGGTGAGGTTGTAAACGCCTCGAGTGAAGAGGGCGGTCTTGCAGTCAACGGAATGAGCGAGAGCCGACGCGACGGTAAAAACGCTAACAGTGCGGTGCTGGTGTCGGTTGAGCCTGAGGATTTTTCCGAAGATGACGTTTTAGCAGGCTGCTATTTTCAGCGTGAAATTGAAAGAGCGGCTTATAATATAGGCGGCGGTGCGGTACCCGTTACTACTGTCGGCGAATTTCTTTTCGGTCAAAGTGGTGACAGTAAGGTTGAGCCTACCGTTAAGCCTAACTGCATAAAGGCGGATTTTAGTGAAATTTTCCCCGAATTTATAACCGACAGTTTAAAAGAAGGAATTTTAGAATTCGATAAAAAAATAAAAGGCTTTGCCGATAAGTCGGCTGTACTTACAGCACCCGAAACCAGAAGCTCGTCACCTGTAAGGATATTAAGAACCGAAAATTATCAAAGCAAAACCTACGGCGGACTTTACCCCACGGGAGAGGGTGCAGGGTATGCCGGCGGTATTATGTCGGCGGCGGTAGACGGTATTCGTGTTGCCGAAGCGGTGATAGAATCCTTTTTATAGAAAAATTTAAAGAAGCATTTTTATTTGTTTTGGATTATTGATTTTCAATATGTATATTTTTCTCGATTCTACTACAAAATTGTGAACAAAGCAGCACACAATTTTAATCTTACGTCAAAATAAAATATTATACTTGTAATGGAGGATAAAAAATGAATACGTTAAATATGAACACACATCTTGGTATTAAATGGTATGTTTTTTATACAAGAATCAGGCCTTGGTTGGCATGTGTTTTTACTTTTTCGACTATTGTTGACTTTTTACAACATACGGAAGTCTATATGAGTAGTTGGTGGTTATTACTTTATCTTTCGTTTGCAATTATACAACCTATTCTCAGTATATTGGTTTATATAAAATCTAACGGAGATTATATTAAGTTTGTCCAATTCGTAAAATTGGTGCTATTTTTCGAAACTGTAAGTACGACATATCACCAAGGAGTAAAACTGTACATAGAAAATGATTTTAATTTCGGTTATGCTTTTGCTTCTTCGTTAATAATATTTCTAATGCTCTATTTTTTATGGTATCGAATAAATGTTAAATATTTTGATAAACGAATGGTTTTAACTGTTGGGGGAAGCGAATTTAATTTTAAAAAAAAGAAAAAAGAAATTTCCTTACATAAAAATACCACTAAAGTTTTTCGGACAGAAAAAGTGCTTTTTTGCAGAAAATGTGGAAAAAAGCTATTGGAAAATGAAAAGGTCTGTAGTAATTGCGGTACAGAAGTAGTAGAGTTTCGCTCTTGTGTTTAAATAAAAGGAGGTTGCATTATGTCGATTGTACATAAAGAAGAAATTGTTTGTCCTTCATGTGGCTACAAAGAAAACATTAATGTATGGCAAAGTTTGAATACGGAAATGAATCCCACTGAAAAAAAGTCGCTGTTAGAAGGAACACTTTTAAACTTTACTTGTCCTAAATGCGGCACAAGTAATAATTTATGTTATCCATTATTATATCACGAAATGAATGATGGAATAATGATTTATCTTTCTCCTACTCCAAACGACATAGAAGAAGCCAAAAAGACGTTTGCTTTGCAAAAAAACTTTTTAAAGAACGATGAAAAATACACATATAGAATTGTTAGGTCCGCAAACGTTTTGCGGGAGAAGGCGATTATTTTTGAAAACGGTCTTGATGATCGTGTAGTCGAAGTCTTAAAACTCGTATATGTACAACAAGCAGAAAATCAATATTCCGACTTAAAAGTTGAAGACGTGCTAATGTACAAGAGTGATGATAAATTTTATCTTCAAGTTATAGGAAATCGTGATCTTTCTACAGAGGTGGAATTGTCTAACTACAATGACATTAAAGTTCTAATGGAGGATTTGCTTTTAAACAATGACGATTTTATAGTTGATAGAAATTGGGCACTAAATGTTTTAAAAAAAATCAATACAACCAAAAGCGATTTCGAAAATTCCAAACAGCAATGTCAAGTTGATATGACGAAGGACGATTTCTACGGAATAAAATGTAATGTTTGTGGAATGTTACTTCCTAGTGACAGTGAATTTTGTCAATATTGCGGTTGCAAACTTGAACATAAACTTTCGATTTTGCATGACGAAGCAATAAAAATCAGAACAACACAACCAAGTGTTATTTCAAAAATTTTCTTTATTATGTTTGTGGCTTTTGGGATAGTTTCATTTAGTTTGGCTCTCTTTTTGATTGTTGAAAATATAAAAGCGATAATACCGATTGTATTGTTTTTTGCTATTATAAGTATCGTTAATGGAAGTTTGTTTTTTTACGTTGATTTTTTTCTTCCGAAAAAATATGCTAGTATAACTTATAAAGAAAAATGTTACAAAAAAGTAGCAAGAATGAAAAAATATTTACGTGATGGAATAATAACAGAAGAAGAGTTCGAAAAAAACAAAAATCAAATTTTAAAAAAAATCAAATGAGGATATGTATTTTGCTAGATAGTATAACTCATCATTTCACGGCAACATTTTGCACAAAATTTTAAATCTTAACCATTCAATACTCACAAACATACCAAAATTTCTATAATACCCCAAAAAATCGTTAAAATTATGACAAAATGACTTGCAAAAAATCAGCTTTTGGGTTAAAATAATATACAGAAAATTATTAGGAGGTTTTTCCAATGGTTAAAGTTGCTATTAATGGTTTTGGCCGTATTGGCCGTCTCGCATTCCGTCAGATGTTCGGTGCAGAGGGTTATGAAGTTGTTGCTATCAACGACCTTACAAGCCCTGCAATGCTCGCTCACCTTTTAAAGTACGACTCTGCACAGGGCAGATATGCTCTTGCTGATACCGTAGTTGCAGGTGAAGACAGCATCACTGTTGACGGTAAGACAATCAAAATTTATGCTGAAAAGAATGCTGCTGATCTTCCTTGGGGTGAAATCGGTGTAGACGTAGTTCTCGAGTGCACAGGTTTCTACTGCTCTAAAGAAAAGTCACAGGCTCACATTGATGCAGGTGCTAAAAAGGTTGTTATTTCTGCTCCCGCAGGTAAGGACCTTCCCACTATCGTTTACAGCGTAAACGAGAACACTCTTACAGCTGATGACAAAATCATCTCTGCTGCTTCCTGCACAACTAACTGTCTAGCTCCTATGGCTGACACTCTTAACAAGTATGCTCCTATCCAGAGCGGTATTATGACTACTGTTCACGCTTGGACAGGCGACCAGATGGTACTTGACGGTCCTCACAGAAAGGGTGACCTTCGTCGTGCACGTGCTGCTGCTTGCAACATCGTTCCTAACTCTACAGGTGCTGCTAAGGCTATCGGCCTTGTAATTCCTGAGCTTAACGGCAAGCTTATCGGTTCTGCACAGCGTGTTCCTGTTCCGACAGGTTCTACTACTATCCTTGTTGCTGTTGTTAAGGGCAAGGACGTTACTGTTGAAGGCATCAACGCTGCTATGAAGGCTGCGTCAAGTGCTTCCTTCGGCTACACTGAAGAGCAGTTAGTATCTTCTGATATCATCGGTATCACATACGGCTCTTTATTTGATGCTACTCAGACAATGGTTACTAAGATTGATGATGATACCTATCAGGTACAGGTTGTTTCTTGGTATGATAACGAGAACAGCTACACAAGCCAGATGGTTCGTACAATCAAGTACTTTGCTGAAATCTAATTAAAGTTATTGGTTAACTAAAACACCGCAAGGAATGATTCCTTGCGGTGTTTTTTGTATCGATTAAATTTTTTTACCACACAAAGTTTGATTTTGCGGATTCGCCGTTGTCTACAAGTATGTCTTGTGCGGTCATTGATTTGTTTGTTACGGTCATAAAATATGCCCATTCGGCAATTTCTTCTGCACTAGCCCATTTTGGTAGCAGAGTTTCATTCATAACCGCCTGCCAAAGCTCCGGGTTATCTATAACATGCGAGTTGGATTTTGTCATCACGCCGCCGGGGGACAGACTGTTCGAGGTAGCACCGTATTCTGCAAGACGAAGTGCGACATTTTTCATATAAGCTATCATACCGCCCTTGCTTGCGGCGTATTCTGGGAATTCTGCACCCGTCTGACCGCTAGCCGAGGCTATAAACAGTACGCTTTTAATCTCCTCCCTAAAGGCGTATTTTTCGGTTACATTTATAGTGCCTTTAAGGTTTATTTCAATATCTTTGCCGCTATCTTGCACACCTGCATTATTTATAAGTATGTTTACACCCTCTATTTCGGGCAAAGCTGTATCGGTGATATTGGCTACTATATGTGTATAGTTTTTGTTTTCAATAGAACTTTCTAAAATATCAAGTCCCACAACGGTGTGTCCGCTATTTAAAAATTTTTCAGCAATAGCTTTGCCTATTCCACTTGTAGTACCTGTTATCAGTATCTTCATTTTTTCTCCAATCTGTAGGCTAAATATTCCTCGCCTACCTTGTTGTTTTTCCATTTTTGGCAAATTTTATATCCGAGACGGGCAAATACTGCCTCGCAAAGTAATTCTACAGCCATACCTGTAAGCGAACAAGTGATACACTCTAAAACAGACCACCCAAAAAAGAAATGACTTACAAGTAGCGAGAAAACAAAGTTATCTACAAACTGACCGAGGGCGGTTGAAATGTAGCTTCTCAGCACATATACCGAGTATTTATCGGAATTTTTAAATGCCTTACCCACTAAAAAGTTAGTAAAATTGTTTACCGCCGATGATATTAAAAATGCAAATGCACTTCCAATAATTACATACCAAGTGCCGCCAAAGGTACGGTCAAGGGCATTGTTGATAACGGTATTGTTGCCGTCACCGCCGACAAATGATGCAGACCACTGCCCGTCAATTAGGCTTACGGCAAAAAATATAAGGCAGGCGGCAAGATTTAAAAGTGTAGCTATAACCGACAACTCGGTAGCAGCTTTGGGACCGAAGTGCTTAGTTATAATATCCATTATAAGAAAGCAGACCCAAGATATTATCATACCGCAATCAAGTGCCAACCAATCGATAGGCAAGTTTATACTTTTGTTTGCAAGCAAATTCATCGAAAACACCGTTAGTATAAACACCGCTAAAACAAGTGACGGTACCGAGCGGATTAAAAGACCTAGCTCATAAAAATAATTTTTAATTTTTTTAATCATTTTTTATATTTCTATAAAACAAAAAAGGAACGCACAATGCGTCCCACCCTGAAATTTTCGGCAATAGTTTTATAGCCTTTCCATAGTTTTGTTTACTGACAGGATGGTTACGAACTGTCATTTTTAATTTAACAGTATTTTAGCACAAATTTTTATATTATGCAACATATTTTTAAGCCCCACTTTTAAGTGGGGCTTTTAGCGTAATTATTAATTAGTCAACAAGCTTATCGTGTACTGCACGAACTGCCTTATCAGCATAGTCAGCATCAATAAGAACAGAAACCTTAATTTCGCTTGTAGCTATCATTTGAATGTTGATATTTGCGTCATAAAGAGCCTCAAACATTTTAGCAGCAACGCCTGGGTTACTTTCCATACCTGCACCAACTATTGAAACCTTTGCACAGTTGTTGTCAACGGTAAGGCTTGAATACTCTAAAACGTCCTTCATAGACTCAATAGCGGCAACAGCATCGTCACCCCTGTCCTTAGAGGTTGTAAAGGTAATATCCTTTGTGTTGTTTCTGCCTACCGACTGAAGAATAATGTCGATATTGATTTTCTGCTGTGCTAGCTTATTGAAAATCTTAAAAGCAACACCGGGAGTGTCCTCAAGACCTACTACTGAAATACGGCTTACGTTTGTATCCTTTGCTACGCCTCTAATAAGGGTTTTTTCCATTTTAACCTTCTCCTTTACTACTGTGCCGGGCTTTCTTTCAAGACTTGAAAGCACCTCAAGCTCAACATTATATTTTTTAGCCATTTCTACAGAACGGTTATTAAGTACCTGTGCACCGAGAGTTGCAAGCTCAAGCATCTCATCGTATGTGATTTCATTCATCTTAACAGCATTCGGTACTTTGCGTGGGTCGGCAGTGTAAACGCCGTCAACGTCGGTATAAATCTGACAACGGTCAGCCTTTAGGCTTGCGGCAATAGCAACCGCACTTGTATCCGAGCCGCCGCGACCTAGAGTTGTCAAATCGTCATACTTATTAAGACCTTGGAAACCTGCTACTATTATAATATTTTTCTTTGCAAGCTCGGCTCTCATACGCTCGGGATTAACATTCTTAATACGAGCAAAACCGTGGTGAGAGTCGGTGTTAAAGCCTGCCTGCCAACCGAGAAGTGAAATTACAGGGCAACCGAGTGTTTCAATAGCCATAGCAAGAAGTGCTATAGAAATCTGCTCGCCCGATGCTAAAAGCATATCCATTTCTCTACGTGACGGGCCGTTGGGATTAATTTCTTTTGCCTTTTCAATAAGGTCGTCGGTAGTATCGCCTTGAGCCGAAACTACAACGATTACATCATTACCTTTTTTGTATTCATCGGTAACAATGGACGCCACGTTCATAACACGCTCGGCATCTCTAACCGAAGAACCGCCGAATTTTTTAACTATTAGTGCCATTTAATATATACCTCCAATTAGAAAAGAGTGTGCATTACCTTAACCGTGTTAGCCTTTAATTGCTCTGCGGCTTTAAGTAGCTCGCTTTCGGGCTTTTTGTCGGTAAGTATTGCAATCTCGTTTTTAAACTTGTTTTTAATATAAGAAGCGTTTTCGCCAAATAATGCTTCCGCACTAGTGCAAAGTGTATTAAAGTCATCGCCTGCGGCATAGATATAAAGCTTAACCGCCTTATCAGAGCAAACAACATAATCGTCGCTGCCGTCCTCCCAGAAAAGATATTTTCTGGCATTTAGATGCTTTGCACAGTCGATAATATCGGCTACAACAGCACTAGCAGTGGCTTCCTTGCCGGCACCCTTGCCGTAGAACATAACGTCGCCTGTTTGGTCGCCGTTTACCATTACAGTATTAAATACGCCGTTTACACCTGAAATTATATGGTCGCGGCTTACAAGGGTAGGACGTACGCTTGCAGTAATTTTACCGTCAGCCAAACGCTCGGTGCTACCTATAAGCTTAATTACACAGTTAAAGCCGTCGGCATACTCAACGTCACCTAAAGTAATGTTTGTAATACCTTCGGTATAAACCTGCTCGGGATAAACATGCTTACCAAACGCAAGGGAAGCTAAAATACATACCTTACGGCAGGCGTCGTGTCCCTCAATATCAGCAGTCGGGTCTTTCTCAGCATAGCCTTTTTCTTGTGCTAGAGAAAGGGCTGTGTCAAAGTCCATATTATCTACAATCATTTTATTTAAAATGTAGTTGGTTGTTCCGTTTAAAATACCTTTAACCGAATTAATCTCATTCGCGGCAAGGCATTGTGCCATAGGACGAAGCACCGGTATACCGCCGCCAACGCTTGCCTCAAACAAAAAATTAACATTATTGTCTTGAGCAATCTTCAAAAGCTCGGCACCCTTTGCTGCTACAAGCTCTTTATTAGATGTAACAACGCTTTTGCCGCTAAGCAAGCATTTTTTTACAAAGTCATAGGCAGGATTTACGCCGCCCATAACCTCGGCTACTACCTTTACTTCGTCATCATTTAAAATGCTCTCAAAATCTTTAGTAAACTTGTCACTGTAAGAAAGACCGTCAAAATCACGCAAATCAAGTATATATTTTACGTTTATTTTGTCCTTTACCTTTTCGGCTATACGGTCGGCGTGGTATATAAGTATCTCGGCTACGCCCGAGCCTACAACACCGTGGCCCATAATAGCAACATTTATCATAAACCTTATCCTTTCTGAATTAATTTTCTACAAGGCTTTTACCGAAAGAACCCCGTCAACACCGCGTAGTGTTTCTATAAGGTCATCGGCAGAAAGCGTATTTTCATTATTATCAATAGTAAGCGAAACGGCTGCGGTGCCGTCCATAGGTATACCTTGGTGTATTGTAATTATATTTGCACCTATTTTATAAAGTGCGGCGGTTATGGCCGAAAAAACTCCCGCTTTATCGGTAAGGGTGGCATTAAGACTTAAATAGTCAGAATGCCTGCCAGACACCTTAAAAACATAATCACGGTATTTATAGAAAGCACTTCTTGAAATACCTGCCATTTTAGCCGCCTGCGACGAATTTGCCGCAGTGCCGTCAGCCAAAAGCTGCTTTGCAAGAATAACGCCCTCAAACACAGGTGGAAGCACCTTTGGGCTTACTAGCAAAAAGTCGTTTTTTTGCATAACTGTCCTCCTGTCGAAAACGGTTGTCTTTAATTATAATACTCTTTTTTAAAAAAAGCAACAGAAATTTCTCAAAAAAATCGGTAATATTAAGATTATGTTAACTTTAAATAAAAAAGACTTTAAAGGAGGATAAAAATTGGATTATGAAACAAAAAAAGTATTCATCGTCAATTCGTTGTTTATAGCAATAATAGTTATTTTATGCTACTTTGTAGGTAAATTTATGCTAAATTTTCTTTTGCCTTTTTTAATAGCACTTATGATTTCTTTTTGGGTGAACAAATTAAGTGCTGTTTGGAAAAATAAAATAAGAGTAGGTCAGGGAAAACTTAGAATAACAATACTTATCTGCTTTTATTTGTTACTTGGTGGTTTATTTGCGATTATAATGTGGGTAATTATCAGGTATTCGGGTGGCGTATTTGCGGAAATTAAGGATTATATTGACTCGCAGGACAATATTTTTTATAAACTAACAGCCATAATTACTAACTTGGCACAGGAATTACCTGCGGGGTTAAGAGATTCGGTAACCACTGCATTAGAGGAGTTTTCTCAAAGAATAATTTCTTCTATTGCAGATATTGTATCCTCGGCGGCGATGTCTACTGTAAGATTTTTACCGCGTTTTATTATAAGCTCGGCGGCAACGGTTGTGGCAAGCTTTTATATAAGCCGCGATTATAAGCGGCTTGTAATCTTTTTAAAAAATATACTAGGCGATAAAAAGTTTGCGGTTTTAATAGAAATTAAAAGCATATTAACAGGCAGTGTTTTAAGACTTTTTGGCGGATATCTAATACTATCCTTTTTTACCTTTTGTCAGCTTTGGGTAGGCTTTTTACTTTTATCGGTAGAACACGCTTTGCTTTTTGCCGCGGTAACGGCGATTGTTGACCTGTTGCCCGTTTTAGGCTCGGGTACAGTTTTGGTGCCTTATGCCATTATATGCTTTATCGGCGGTAATAGTGGAGTAGCAATAGGAATTATCGTTATTTATATTACGGTTTTAATTGTAAGAAATTTTTTAGAGCCTAAAATTATAGGACAAAGGCTTAATATAAATCCGCTTTTAATGCTTATAACGGTATTTGTAGGACTTAGAATCGGCGGAATTGCAGGAATGTTTTTGTTACCCATATCAACCGTAGTAGTTATAACCTACTATAAAAGACAGCTTGATAGGGAAAAGACGGCTTTGGCATAAAGGAAAAAATTGCATATAATGAAATGCGGCGGTAGTTAGTTAAAAAACGATTGGCACTGCGGCATTTTAAGAAACACAGAGGTACTGTTATGCATAGCAAAAAATATGTTATAACCACCGGAACGGTAACCTATGCAATAAAGGGTAGGGATATCCTACGCCGCAACGGATTTACTGCAAAAATTGAGAGAAAAAGCGGTAATGCGGGTTGCGGATATACGGTGGTTACAAGCGGCAATATAGATAAGGCGTTATCTCTTTTTGAAAACGCGGGAGTTAAGGTTTTAGCGGTGAGCGAAATAGAAAATATTTAACACTACTAGGGGGGTTAAGCTCATAACGGTTTAACCCTCTTTAATTGTATTTAAGTTCATATTGGGAGGTAGAGAAATGATATATTTTGATAATGCAGCTACGGGCGGAAAAAAGCCCTTGACGGTTATAAATGCGGTTGATAAATCGCTTCGTGAATACTGTGCAAATGCGGGAAGAAGCGGTCACTCAAGGTCAGAAAAAGCCGCATTGGCAATATACTCTGCACGAGAAAAGGTGGCAGATTTTTTTCATGCAGACGGTGCAGAACAGGTTATATTTACGCCTAACTGTACTGCTGCTATAAATTATGTTATTAAGGGTGTTTTAAATAAAGGCGATCATATAATAGTGTCTTCGCTTGAACATAATGCGGTTATGCGACCGCTTATAAAAAGCGGTATAGAGTACGATATAGCCGAGGTAGCAACCGATGGAGGCAAAACACTCGAAAATTTTAAATCGCTTATAAGAAAAAACACAAAAATGATTTTTTGTACTGCGGCGTCAAACGTAACGGGCAAAATTTTGCCGATTTATGAAATTGGACAATTAGCTTCAAAAAACGGGATTTTGTTCGGTGTAGATGCGGCACAAGCCGCAGGAATAATTGATATAAATATGAAAAAAATGAATATCGATTATCTTTGTGTAGCACCGCACAAGGCTCTTTATGCACCTATGGGAATAGGTTTGCTTATTGCACGCTCACCAATTGAAAAAACTGTTATTGAGGGCGGAACAGGTAACAATTCCGAAAATCTTGTACAGGGCAATCTAATGCCTGAAGATTTTGAAAGCGGCACCCTTAATATATCGGGAATTTTAGGACTTTCGGCAGGTATTGATTTTGTAAAAAAATACGGAATTAAAAACATTTACAATCACGAAATAAAGCTTATGAAAAGGCTATATAATGAGCTTCTAAAAATCGATAATATTATTTTATATAACGATTTTAAAGAGGGTGATTATGTGCCGCTTATAAGCTTCAATTTAAAGGGTTTAGAAAGCGGTGAAGTAGCGGCAGAACTCAATAAATACGGTATTGCGGTCAGAGCGGGACTTCACTGTGCACCACTAGCACACAAAAGCATAGGAACGCTTAAAATCGGTACTGTTAGAGTGTCGCCGTCGGTATTTAACCGCACACAAGAGGTAGACTATTTAATAAGAGCTATAAAAAATATTAAAAAAATGTAAATTTACTAAAGAAAGGTATTGAATGATGTTTTTATATATGTTAATATAATATATATAAGTAAAATGTTAGTGCAAAAATATACAGGAGGGGAATAGAGCTATGGAATCCTTTTTCGGCGGTTTATATGCTTTTTGGAATCAAATAGTTTATGCGGTGTCTAATATACGCGTTTTTGATATATTAGATATACTTGTTATTGCTTTAATAGTTTATAAAGCGATTGAATTTTTAAGGGATTCAAGGGCAGGCCAGCTTGTAAAGGGATTGATAATACTGCTTGTAGCATATGGCTTGGCAACTTGGTGGGAATTGGCGGTTCTTCGTTGGCTACTTTCAATAATTGTTGATTCGGCAGTTATCGCTTTAGCGGTAATATTTCAGCCTGAGCTTCGCCGTATTCTTGAAAAGGTGGGACATACCCGTTTTGGTGCCGCCTCTACGCAAGAGGGCGAGCGTAGGCTCTCCTCGTGTATAGATGAGGTCTGCAAGGCTGCTGCCGTTATGCAGGAAAAAAAGATAGGTGCCCTTATAGTTTTTGAGTGTGCAACACAGCTTGGCGAAATTATAAACACAGGTACAATTATAGACGCAGAAGCTTCTACCTCTATGACAAACAACATATTTTTCCCGAAGTCCCCCCTACATGACGGTGCTTTGATTATACGTGAGGGCAGACTTTATGCGGCGGGTTGTATATTACCGCTTTCTCAAAGCCAGCACATTTCTTCACAGCTTGGTACACGTCACCGTGCCGCTATCGGTATGACCGAGAATTCCGATGCAATAGTGCTTGTTGTATCCGAAGAAACGGGAATAATATCAATAGTTAAAAACGGTGAGATAAAACGTAACTATAACGCCGTATCCGCTAATGCAGAGCTTAGAAGATACCTTATTACTCCAGAGGAAAGAAAAGAAAATATTGTTGTAAAATCACTTAAACGTATTAATCCTCTAAAGATTAAACATGGAGCAAATATTAAGGCGGAGGGAAAAGCTGATGAAAAAAATTAAAAATTTCATTGATGAAATCCGTAAAAAAGTTAGCCTTAAACCTTTGCTTGAAAACAGAAAGTTTACAATACCTTTTTCAATAGGTGTTGCTATTGTTTTATGGCTTATTATAATGATAAACCAAAACCCTATAAGAGAACAGGTATTTACCGATATAACTGCTACGATTTCGCTTGAAAATACCGTTTTGAGCGAAATGGGACTTGGTATAACAAACGATATATCGTCTCAAAAGTTTACAGTAAGGTTAAGTGGACCGAATTATATTGTAAGTTCCTTAAAGCCCGAAGATTTCATTCTTAATGCCGATGTTACCGATGTTAACGCGGCGGGTACCTATAAGCTTGCTCTTGTGGGTTCACGAAATAGCAATAAAACAGGTTACACCTTTGCGGGAATTAGTCCTGCTGAGGTTGAGGTTACCTTTGATTTTATTGATACTAAAGAATTTTTAATAACGCCTAAAATAGTAGGCGTAGTTGCAACCGAGGGACTTGTGGCTGAAACACCTGTTGTAAACGGACTTACTGATAATAAAATCAGTATAAAAGGACCGCGTGCAATAATGGAAAAAATCGACAGCGTGGTAGCTTATGCAGAGGTTAACAAAACTATTTCTTCTACACAGACCTATAATGCGGATATAATTATATATGATGCTCAGGGCAGAGAGATTGATATGACAGGTCTGTTTATTGAGAATAAACAAGTAAAGGTATCGGTTCCAATTTCTAAGAAAGCAAAGCTTCCTGTTAAAGCGGCATTTAACAATTTGCCTGCAGGACTTGAGGCTAAGGATATGAGCTACACAATAGACCACAGCAGTGTTACCGTAGTAGGTACACCTGAGGTGGTTGAAAAAATGACCGAGCTTACACTTTCGCCGATTGATTTTACAAGTGTTTCTACTACTTCAAACAGTTTTGAAGCAAGTCTTGTATTGCCCGATGGCGTTAAATTGCTTGATAGTATTGAGTTCTTTACAGTATCTATCGATACCTCAAATTATAATGAAAAAACCTTTACTATATCAAGCTCAAAAATCAAGTATTCGGGACTTAGTCCTACACTTACGGCAAAGGTAAACGGTAGTATTAAAAATGTAAAGATTTGCGGACCGAGTCAGGATATCAAAAATATCAAATCCGATGATATTTACGCAGTAGTTAATCTTTCTGACCATACGGCAGGCGAATACACCGTTTCGGTTACTATAAAATCGGATAAATACCCGAAAATTTGGCAGGTCGGTCAATATAGTGTGGTTGTGACGGTCAAATAAATAAATTTTTAGGTTTTAGCAATTTACTCCACCTCGCATAGTATATATCGAGGTGGAGTTCTATGATAGTTGAAGGAATTTTTATAACACTCAGTATAGTTTTAGCAATAGGCGGACTTTGTGAGTGTATACACGCAATAAAGCTTATCTCTATAATGAACTCAAAGAAAAGTCCTATGCTTTGTGTAGTGGTGTTAAAGCCCGAAGCGGCAGTTTCACAGCTTAGATTTGCGGCAGAACAGCAAAATTGGCTAGGGGAAGATTACGCGAAATATATTATAGCCCTTACTGATGGTATAAACTCTGAAGAGCTTGAGGATTGCAAACTGTTAGCAGACGATAGGGAGATAATTCTTTGCGGTACTGATGAGCTTTCGCGAGTAATAAAAAATATAGTTTAAAAGAAAAGAGGTGGCATTATGGATGTTCAAAATCAAACCGAAGTTTTAAGGGGTACGGTCGAGAATATTACATATCAAAACGAGTTTAACAGCTACACCGTATGCACCGTTAAAAGCGGTAGAGAGCTTGTAACAGTAGTCGGCACATTACCCTTTTTACATGAGGGTGAGCAGGTTGAATTTCTAGGAAATTATATCGTACATCAAACCTACGGTCAGCAGTTTTCTGCAACATCTTTTACCCACTTGGCACCCGAAAATGCCGCCGCTATACTTAAATATCTTTCGTCGGGTGTCATAAAGGGGGTAGGTCCGTCTACCGCCAATAAAATAGTTAAAAAATTCGGTGAAGACACGCTTGATATTATTAAAAACAATCCCGCCGAGCTTGCCACGATAAAGGGCATAACTATAGAAAAAGCCTACTCTATTTCAGAGGAATACTGTAAGCAATATAGCGTTAGGGATATAATGCTGCTGTTATCACCTTATAATGTTTCGGTAGAGATGTGTGTACGCATATACAGAAAGCTTCACGATGAGGCTTGTGAGATAATAAAGAGAAATCCTTATGTGCTGTGTCAGAATGATATTGGCTTTTCTTTTCCGAAGGCTGAGGATATAGCACAAGATTTGGGTTTGCCGCCCGATAATAAGGACAGGCTTTTAGAGGGTATACTATATGTGCTTCGCCGAAATCTTTTGAACGGACATACATGTCTGCCTGCAAAAAAGCTTATAGAGGTGGCATCAGGACTTTTAGAGGCAGATAGTGATAAAATCGGTGAGCTTTGTAATGAGCTTAAAGCCGAAATGAGAATATCGGAAGATTATAAGGGCGATAAGCTTTTTTATTCCCTGCCCGAATATTCGGCATCAGAGTGCTATATAGCGGCAAGACTTAGGTCGGTAAAGGAAAATATCGATAATACAATTCCTGTGGCTGACCTTGAAATCGATAGGGTAGAAAACAAGCTGGGAATCAAATTTCAGTCACTTCAACGAGAGGCAATAAAGCAGGCGATGGAGAGCGGTGTGCTTATATTAACAGGCGGTCCAGGAACGGGCAAAACCACCACATTAAATGCAATTATTGAGCTTTTTGAAAACCGTAATGCTTTAATTGAGCTTGCAGCCCCCACGGGCAGAGCCGCAAAACGAATGAGCGAGCTTACAGGCAGAGAAGCTAAAACCATTCACCGTATGCTTGAAGTTGAGTGGGGTGAGGAGGACAAGCAGACTTTTTCAAGGAATGAGAAAAATCCGCTTGACTGTGAGGTTTTAATTGTTGATGAGGCATCTATGATAGATGCAAGGCTTTTTGAAAATCTTTTAAGGGCACTTCGTAGTAGCTGTCGTATAATATTAGTCGGTGATACCGATCAGTTGCCAAGTGTTTCGGCAGGTAATGTGCTTGGTGATATGTTGGATAGCGGAGTGTTTCCGTCTATTGCACTTAAAAAGGTTTTCCGTCAGGCAGGCAAAAGTCTAATTGTAACCAATGCACATGCCATTATAGACGGCGAAAAGCTTAATCTTACCGATAAAAAATCCGACTTTTTCTTTATTAGGCGGTTTGAAAATTTTGAGGTTTTAAGTACGGTAACAGAGCTTTGTGCTAAAAGACTTCCAAAGGCATACGGCTTTAATCCGCTTTCTGACATTCAAGTGCTTTGCCCCTCTAAAAAGTCGGATACAGGCACGGTTTCTTTTAATAATATTTTGCAGGCAGAGCTTAATCCTAAAGACAGTAACGCCCCAAAGGTGAATTTTAAAGGCTTTTCAATGTATGAGGGCGACAAGGTTATGCAAATTAAAAATAACTACGACCTTGAATGGATAAAAGACAACGGTGAAATGGGCATAGGAGTTTATAACGGTGACATAGGTTTTATTGAAAAAATTGATATCAGAGGCGGATTTTTAAAAATTCGTTTTGATGATAGGGTAGCGACCTATTTTACCGAAAATTTAGGTGAAATTGAGCTAGCTTATGCCGTTACGGTGCATAAAAGTCAGGGCAGTGAGTATGACTGTGTAGTTTTGCCGCTTATGGATATTCCGTCTAAACTTAAATACCGTAATCTTTTGTATACTGCAGTAACCAGGGCTAAAAAACTGCTTGTTATTGTTGGAAGTGAATCGGAAATTTACGAAATGCAGGCAAACAACAAAAAAACCTTGCGGTATACACTTTTAAAGGATTTTTTAGAGGCTTCAAATGGATAGAAATAAATATTTGCGACCTAAAAATATGTTGCTTGATACCCTTTTTCCAAAACAATGTGTTTGTTGCGATGAAATAATCGACAGCGACGAAGAGCTTTGTGACAACTGCATTAGAAATATTGAGCGTATAGACCCTGTTAAACGCTGTAAAAAGTGCGGACTTGAAAAGAAAACCTGTCAGTGTTATAAATATGTTTATCATTTTGAAGAATGTATAGCACCGTTTTTTAACGAGGGTATTGCACGCAGAGGTATGTACGCCTTTAAATTTAAGCGTAAGGCTCACTATGCGGTTTATTTCGCCGACGAAATGGCGAAATCTATAAAAAGCGAATGGGGAAAGGTAGGCTTTGATGCGGTTTGTTATGTTCCATCTACCGCCTACAGCTTTTTAAGACGAGGGTTTAATCAGAGTTATTTATTGGCTGAAAGAATTTCTAAGTTGTTAGAAATCCCTCTTGTAAAGGACAGTCTTTACGGTAAATTTAACTTTAAATTTCAGCACAACCTAAAGCGTGACAAGAGGTTTGAAGCAGTCAGAAACAAATATTTCTATAATCTAGAACGCTCAAGCGAGATTAGAGGTAAAACGGTACTTTTGGTTGATGATATTAAAACTACGGGTGCTACCCTTGACGAATGTGCAAGACAACTTCTGTTTGCGGGTGCTAATACGGTCTATGCGGTTTGTGCATTAATAACCGATACGCGAATGCAACCAAAAACCAAAAGGCGTATAAACTCACAGAAGATACTTCAGAAATTCGGTGAGAATATTGGTTGAAATACGCTCTCGTATATTATATAATTACTATGGTGATAATTAATGGCTACTGAAATAGGAATAGATATAGGCACTTCCAAAACTGTTATATTTTCAAGCTCTAAGGTGGTGCTTGAATTACCAAGCGTGGTTACGGTTGATGCGGAAAGCTTTGAGCCTATTTACTACGGCGAAAAAGCAAAACAGACTCTTGGCAGAACACCCGAGAGCTTTAATTGTGTTATGCCCATAGAACACGGCGTAATAGCATATTACGATATTGCCGAAATGATGCTTAAAGACTATATGAGCAAGGCTTTTGGCAATAAAATTGTGAGACCTAGCATAATGGCAACATTGCCTGCAGGTCTTACCGAGCTTCAGCACCATTCGCTTGCAAATGTAGTTGAATCTGCAGGCGGTAGAAATATATCGGTTATCGAAGGTCCGCTCGCAATAGCCTTCGGCTTGGGACTTGATTTTTCTAAACCGCACGGCACACTGATAATTGATATTGGGGCCGGTACTACCGACATTGCGGTTGTGTCAATGGGCGGTATAGCGGTATGCGATTCCTTTAAAACCGCTTCGGCCGATTTTGATGAGCAGATAACACGTTATATCCGCAAGGAATACAATATTGAAATAGGTCCGCTTATGGCAGAAACTATAAAAAAACAAATAGGCAGTGCTATTGAGCGTCCTTACGAAATAGCTATGGTTGCAAAGGGCAGAAATGTATTTACAGGACTTCCCGAAAGCTTTGAAATAACCTCGGAAGAGGTCTATGAGGCGATAAAGGATACTTTAGGTGCGATTACTAATGCTATTCGCTCGGTACTTTCGAAAACAGACCCCGATATGATTAATGATATAACTTCAGACGGACTTTATCTTACAGGCGGCGGTTCATTGCTTTACGGTATGGATAAGCTAATAGCGAATTATACGGGACTTAAGGTTAATTTACTTGATGACCCTACCCACAGCGTTGTTAAGGGTGCGGCAGTAGCCCTTAAAAAGAGAGAGCTTTTAAAGAATGTTGATTACCAAATGCGTTCTGTTAAAGAGCTTATTATTGAAGAATAAAATAATTTTGTCTAAATGGGCAAAAAACACTTGCAATTTAAGAATTGTTGTGATAATATAGTGTGACAGGACTTAAACGTGTCACGCCTACGAAATAAAATTTTTGATAATACTTTGCCTCAAAACTTGAAATACGACAGTATTACTGCGTTTTGTCAGCTTCGTCTTATACAAAAATTTATAATTCCGTAAGTTTAAAAGTTTCTGCCGCCGAATTTTATATTTGGCGAAGCAGGAAATTTGAAGCAAGGCTGACGCGTTGCAAAAATGAGTCAAAGCCGCAATACAAAAGGCGGCGAGCGAAACCGTGACAGGTTCAAGTCCTGTCACACTAGCCAAAGCATTTAAACCCGAACCAGCCTAAAAGGGCGGTTTTAAGGCATCTTTTGGCTCTTTGTCGCACATAGGCGACAGCCTTATGTGCTTCGCATCACCAAAATCTACTCATAAAATCGTACCTTTTAGGTCGAAGAATTTTGTGATTAAAGGATTTAGGGTGTGGCGAGGCACAAAACGCAGCAAATCCTGACGGATTTGCGAGTATTTTAACAAAGCCACAGCATAATATCCTTATCTCAAAATCTGATTCGGGTTTGAATGCTTTGGCTAAGATGTACATTTGAGTAAAGAAGAGGAGGTGGCAATATGCCGAATATAAAATCTGCTAAGAAACGTGTTCTCGTTAGTAAGGCTAACTATGAGCGTAATAAGGCTTACCGCTCCGCTTTAAGAACTGCTATTAAAAAGGCTGATGCTGCTATTGAAGCTAATTCTCCCGAGGCAGCTGAAGCAGTAAAGGTTGCCGTTAAAAAGATAGACCAAGCTGCTGTTAAGGGTATTCTTCATACCAACAACGCTGCTAGAAAGAAGTCTAATCTAGTAAACCGTTTAAATGCAAAAGCATAATTCTAAAACAAAATTTAAAAGTAATACTTGCATGATAAAGAGATAAGAGTTAAAACTCTTATCTCTTTTGTGCGTTTAGAGGGGATAAAATAAAAAGCAGTCCCACAAAAAGTGGAACCGCATATTTTGGAAAGGGTGTACGAATTAGAGGTTATTAAAAAACCACCTATATATTTGAACCCCCACGGTTTTAAGTGATATTGTGCTTTTAGCACAGTGATATTTTCACTCTGTGAAAGTGATATTGAAACCTTTGGTTTCAGTTATATTATATCCGCCTATAAAACTCGCGAAGCGAATATAACTTGGACTTTAGTCCAAATACAACTGCGTAGCAATATAACTCGCCAAAGGCGAATATAACTGAAAAAGACAAGTTTCGATAGAAACTTGTCTTTTTCTTTGGCGCGCTGAAGAAGATTCGAACTCCCGACCTTCTGGTCCGTAGCCAGACGCTCTATCCAGCTGAGCTATCAGCGCAAATGCCGCTTTTTCAAGCCGCCATAGTATGATATCACAAATATTCAAAAAAATCAATAGTAAATTTTAATTTTTTTAAATTTTTTCACCCAATGAAGTTTTTATAGATATAATCTGCAATGTTTTCGTTGTTAGAGCAAATTACCTTATCAGCTTTCTGCTTCAACTCGTCAACACCGTTTGATACTGCAAGGGAGAGACCAGCCGTGTCGGTTAAGCTCATGTCGTTATGGTTATCGCCTACTGCGATTATCTCGGATGGTTTAACACCTAGTGTTGCGGCAAGGTTTTTAAGGGTAGTACCCTTGCTGACAGCACTATTTAAAATTTCCATATTGCCACCTATTGAGCTTGTAGGAGTTATACCCTCTACTCTTTTGAGCTTTTGGAAACATTCCTGCCTTTCTTCCTCATATTTAAAGAAAAGGCATAGCATTTCGGTGGGTATATCATTTAGAAGTCTTTCCCTTAAATTTTCTACACGCTTTGATACGGGTAAAATTATATTGTTGTAGGCTTCACTCATTCTGTGTTCTCTAAAAACTTCTTCGGAACATTCTTTTGTGTCAACTAAATCCTCATTGTTTGAATGAGATACAAGCACCACAGAGTAATTTTTTATAGTATCCAAAATCACTTTAACCGAATCTTTTTTAAGCGGTGTGATGTGAGTGGTCTTAGTTTTAAGATTACAAATTGATGCACCGTTGGAATTTATTATAAATCTTAGTTTTTCACCTTTTAAAAGTTCATTTGGGACTTCTGCTAAGCATCTGCCTGTAACCGGTATAAACTCAATGCCCTTTTCCCTCATTTTATCAATAGCCGCAAGATTTACTTCGCCGACCTTTAAATTGTCGTTAAGCAAAGTAGCGTCTAAATCGCTTGCAAAAATTTTGTAAGTAGCCATTATATCACCTGTAAAAAATTTCTTCTTATATTCTACAAATTCGTATTAATTTTGTCAAGATGTAGATTTTTTAATGACTTTTTTAGACAAATGGTAAAAAAATTCGATTAAAAACCTCTGTTTGTGACAATTAGATAAAATACTTTTAAAGTTTTTAAAAAAATTAGTTGTAATAGATAAAACAATATGCTATAATATATTATATTCAAATTGAGATGTAAGGGAAAACCTGCACATCGCGTTAAGGAGTGTCCAAATTGAAACAATTTTCAGCAGACAAAATTAAAAACATTGCATTTTTAGGTCATAGCGGTTCGGGTAAAACCACCCTTGTTGACGCTCTGCTTTACAATTACGGTGCGATTGAGCGTATCGGTAAAGCCGGCGAGGGAACTACCGTTATGGATTTTGATACAGAGGAAAAAAAGCGTAAATGTTCAGTATCTACTGCAGTCTATGCTTTAGAGGCAGACAATTTAAAAATGAATCTTATTGACGCCCCTGGACTTTTTGATTTTGCGGGCGGTGTTTGTGAGGCTCTTTCGGCTGCCGATTCGGCTGTTATAGCCCTCTCGGGTAAATCGGGACTTACTGTTGGTGCAAAGCAGGCCTATGATAAGGCAAAGGCACTCGGCAAGAGTATAGCATTCTTTGTAGGTAAGCTTGATTCGTCACATGCACATTTCTACCGTGTAATTTCCGCATTAGTTGCGAATTACGGTGCAGTGATTTGCCCTGTTATAGTACCATACATAGAGGATGAGGCGGTTAAATGCTACGTAGACCTTGTTGAAAATAAGGCTTACGCTTTTGACGGTATCAATAAAAAAGAATTCCGTATGCCCGTTAGCACCGAAATTGACCAGATGCGTGATATGCTTTTAGAGGCTGTAGCATCTGCTGATGAGGCACTTATGGAAAAATACTTCGGCGGCGAAGAGTTTACAAAGGAAGAAATTACAAACGGTCTTCGTGCAGGGGTACTATCGGGCGATATTTGTCCTGTATACTGCGGTGTACAGCAAAATGGCGATGCAGTGCCGCTATTTGCTGAAAGCATAGCACAAATTATGCCATCTGCTGCCGATAAGCAGTCGGATGAAAACGGCGAGGCCGCACTTTACGTATTCAAAACTATTGCCGACCCATTTGTTGGTAAGCTTTCATACTTTAAGGTGTTGTCAGGCAAGGTTAAGGCTGATATGCGTCTTAAGAACGGCAGGACAGGTGAGGAAGAGCGTATATCGAAGGTTATGTGGCTTAAAGGCGGTAAGCAGGAGGATGCTGATTTCATATCGGCGGGTGATATAGGTTCTGTTTCAAAGCTTGGCGGCGTAATCACAGGCGATATTTTATCCGAAAGCGGCAAGGTTTGTTGTGAGGCTGTTGAGTTCCCCGCACCGTCACTGTCGGTTGCAGTTTACCCCGTAAAAAAGGGTGATGAAGAAAAAATCGCACAAGGACTTAACCGTCTTGCTGAAGAGGACCCCACAATCAAGGTTGCTATGGATAATGAAACACACGAGCTTATCTTATCGGCTTTGGGTGAACAGCATATTGATGTTTTAGTATCACGTCTTAAGTCAAAGTTCGGTGCAGAGGTTAAATTAGAGCAACCCAAGATTGCCTACCGTGAAACCATTAGAAAATCGGTTAAGGCACAGGGCAGACATAAGAAACAATCGGGCGGTCACGGACAGTTCGGTGACGTTTGGATTGAGTTTGAGCCATGCGATAGCGAGGAGTTAGTATTTGAAGAAAAGGTATTCGGCGGTGCCGTGCCTAAAAACTTCTTCCCCGCAGTTGAAAAAGGTCTTCGTGACTCTACACAAAAGGGTGTTTTGGCAGGCTATCCAATGGTTGGAATAAAGGCGACATTAGTTGACGGTTCTTACCATCCTGTTGACTCGTCTGAAATGTCCTTTAAGATGGCTGCCGCTATAGCCTTTAAGGAGGGTGTTTCCAATG
This sequence comes from Oscillospiraceae bacterium, assembly GCA_015065725.1. Classification (GTDB taxonomy): domain Bacteria; phylum Bacillota; class Clostridia; order Oscillospirales; family Acutalibacteraceae; genus UBA737. The sequence continues at coordinate 39,359 of SVPV01000011.1, read as the reverse complement.
CGAGTCCCGTACTTATGGAGCCTATTGGCACCCTTAAGGTTTTAGTTCCCGACGAAATGCTTGGTGACGTTATCGGTGATATTAACAAGCGTCGCGGTAGAATTATAGGTATGAATCCTGCGGCTAATAAAATGCAGGAGGTTTTGGGCGAAGTACCGATAGCTGAAATGTCCGACTTCTCCACTGCTATGCGTTCTATAACACAGGGTATGGCTACCTTTAGTATTGAGTTTGCAAGGTACGAGGATGTTCCTGCCAACATAGCTCAAAAGATTATAGCCGCTGCACAAGAGTAAAAATAAAGCAACAATAAAAAATCCCGACTGTTTACAGTCGGGATTTTTGCTAATTTATAAATTCCATTATGTCAGATACAACTTCATTCTTGCAGGTGTCGTTTAATATTTCGTGACGGCAGTCTTTATAAAGAAACATATTAACGTCATTTAATTCTTCCATACGAAGCTTTTTATATATCGACCTAACACCGCGTCCGTTAGCACCTACGGGGTCCCTGTCACCTGAAATCAGTAATATAGGCAACTGTTTTGGTATGCTCTTATACCACTTATTTCGGTTTGCGAGAAAGGATAGTATCAGCAAATCCTTAATTGCCGAAACACTAAAACGGAAGGTGCAATATTTATCCTTCTGATACTTTTCAATTATACTACGGTCTTTTGTCAGCCACTCATATTTTGAAAGAGGTTCAAAGCCTAAATTATATGCACCGAAAATTATTTTATCAAGTATTTTAGAACAATATCTGTTACCCTTAATTTTTTCGATTGCAAGGGCAATACCTACACCGAAAAGTGCTGAAAGACAGTTGCTTCCCGTACCGCAAATTATAAGTTTGTCTATAAGCTCGGGATATTCAGCGGCTACACAGCGTACTATAAATGAGCCCATACTGTGTCCCATTAAAACATAGTTGTCGTAGTTGTATTTTTCCTTTATAAAACTGTATGCCTTTACAACGTCATCAATAAGATATTTATATCCGTCTTTTTCGGCTATAAAGCCAAGTTCATTATCCTCAGCAGTACCTTTATGCCCTAAATTATTAAAGCCAAAGCAGATATATCCGCTTTTTGCAATCAAAGACATAAATTCGTGGTAACGGTCTATATGCTCGGTCATACCATGTACTATTTGGAAAAGGCCTTTTATTTCACCGTCGGGGATATAAATTTTACCCTTTAGCGTGTGAATACCGTCACTGCTTTCAAGGTTAAAGGCATTTACGGTTATACGCATTAATCGCCACCTCCAAGCTCGGAATTAAACGCTTTTGCGGCGTTAACGGCTTTATGCCAACCTAAAAGCTGCTTTTCGCGTTCAGCACCTGAAATCTTTGGAGAAAAGCTACGGTCGGCGGAAATTAGTGACAATAGCTCGCTTTTATCCTGCCAAAATCCAACAGTAAGACCTGCCAAAAATGCGGCACCTAAAGCGGTTGCCTCAAGCGATTTTGGGCAAGAAACCGTAATGTTTGAAACATCCGACTGAAACTGCATAAGAAAATTATTTGCGGCGGCACCGCCGTCTGCCTTTAAGGTTTTTAAAGGTATTTTTGTGTCGGCACGCATTGAAGAGAGTAGGTCCTCGCTTTGATATGCTATTGCCTCAAGTGCGGCACGTGCAAGCTCGGGTCTTCCGCTGCCGCGTGTCAGTCCGCATATAGTACCGCGTGCTCGCATATCCCAATATGGTGCTCCCAATCCCGAAAAGGCGGGAACTATATAAACGCCGCCGTTTGAGGAGGTTTTATTTGCAAGACGCTCGCTCTCGATCGCAGTTTTAATTATTTTAAGCTCATCGCGTAGCCATTGTATGACCGCACCGCCTACAAACACACTACCCTCAAGGGCGTATTGCGGTGACTCATTATCGGCAGTGCAAGCAAGTGTAGTTATAAGTCCGTTTTGACTTTTAAAGGCACTGTTTCCTGTATTCATAAGCAAAAAACAGCCTGTGCCGTAGGTGTTTTTGGTGTCGCCCTCCATAAAACAACCTTGACCGAAAAGGGCAGACTGTTGGTCGCCTGCAATACTGCAAACGGGTATATTAGCACCCATAAACTGTATTTCACCAAAGAAATGGGCACTAGGCTTTACCTCGGGAAGCATACTCTCTGGAATATCTAAAATATCTAAAAGCTTTTTATCAAATTCGAGTTTATGTATATCAAAAAGCATAGTACGGGAGGCGTTTGTGTAGTCGGTGGCGTGAATTTTACCGCCCGAAAGCTTCCACAAAAGCCAAGTATCAATTGTACCAAACAAAAGCTCACCGTTTTTTGCGGCGGCTTTAGCACCCTCTACGTTATTTAATATCCAATTAATTTTTGTGCCGCTAAAATAAGCGTCAATTTTAAGACCTGTTGTGTCACTTATATAATCTGAATATCCGTCGGCAATAAGCTTTTCGCAAAACTCGGTAGTGCGGCGGCATTGCCAAACTATTGCATTATATACAGGCTCACCCGTATTCTTATTCCAAACAACAGTCGTTTCACGCTGATTTGTAATACCTATGGCGGCAATCTCAAGGGGGTCTATATCCGTCTTTAAAACAGCCTCTGTCATAGCGGTGTACTGCTTTGTAAAAATCTCCTGCGGGTCGTGTTCAACATAACTTGCTAAGGGATATAGTTGTCTGAATTCGTGCTGTGCTACCGATACTGTATTTCCAAACCTATCAAATATAATTGCACGGGCACTCGTAGTGCCTTCGTCCAAGGTAAGTATGTATTTTTTCACGATAACACCTCGTTTTAAATGATTATTCTACAATAACTCTAGGCACGCGTGGTGCGATATTTGTTATTATTTCGTAGTTTATGGTGCCAGATAACTCGGCTATTTCCTCTACGGGTAAATCTTTGCCGAAAAGCAAAGCCTCGTCACCGATTTCTACACCCTCAATATTACTGATATCTACAGTGAATTGGTCCATACAAACTCTGCCGATAATAGCTGCCTTTTGTCCCTTTATAAGCACATAGCCTTTATTTGATAAAAGACGTGGATATCCGTCTGCATAGCCTGCCGCTAAAGTGGCGGTAAGCATAGGATTTTCTGCTGTAAATGTTCTGCCGTAGCTGACAGTATCGCCCACATCAATCTTTTTAACCATTGTAACCACCGTTTTAAAGGACATTACGGGGGAAAGATTTATATTAAGCTTTAGTTCGGGGTTTGGCGTAAGACCGTAAAGAATTATACCTGCCCTACAAAAATCGTAACGCTTATCGCTATCAAGACAAATTGCTGCAGAGTTACTGCAGTGACAAGAAATATCCTTAAAGCCTGCGTCTTTAAAGGCTTTAGCAGCAGTTTTAAAGCGTGTATGCTGTGCTTCGGTAAAGTCGTCATCGTTTTTCTTTGTACGGTCAGATTCTGCAAAGTGGGTGAAAATTCCGCAGGTTAAAAAGTTAGGCAGTGATGCGGCGGTAATAGCATCAGAAAGCTCTAAAAGCTTATCGTTACGGCAATTAAAGCCGATTCTACCCATACCTGTATCAAGCTTTATATGTATTTTAATTTTAATATTTTCCTTTTCTGCCGCTTTGTTTAGTGCGGCGGCATAGTCGGGTGAATATACTGCTTGAATGATATCGTTTTTATAGAGTAGACCTACAGCATCAGTAGGTGTGTAACCTAAAATTAAAATAGGTTTCTTTATACCGCATTCGCGTAATTCTATCGCCTCTAAAAGATTTGATACAGCAAAGGCATCAGCACCGTTTTGCTCTAAAAAAGGGGCTAAGGTCTTTACCGAATGTCCGTAAGCATTTGCCTTAACTACTGCCATAAGCGGTGTAGAGCCTATAGCTTTTTTTATCTCAATTAAATTGTGTTTTAGGGCAGAAAGGTCGATTTCCGCCCAAGTTTTATGCAAAAAATTCATTTAAAACACCTGATTTAATTTTTAAATTTATTATTTACCACCGAAACTATCGGTAGGGTAATAAAGCTTATAATAACCCAAAAAAGTGAGTAAACAGCACAGATTTGACCGCATATATTAAGGGGCATCTTACTGTAATCCCACACGTTTTTGCGAAGTAGAATATTAAATATAACACCAAAAACAAACTCTACTGATGTTATAACTGCACCGCCTAAAACCGACTTCCAAAATTTCCCGATGTTTTTAAATTTTTCGGCTATAACAGACAGACCGCAAAAGGAAATTCCGCCCGCACAAAGCATAGACCAATGTGTATAGCCACGCCATATAATTTCAAGTAAGCCGTAGCCGAATGCACCTATAGAAAAAATTATAAGATTTGTTTTTGCTTTTTTCATTAAACCACCCGAGAAATATTATTCTCGGAATAGTTTTAATTAAACATTGAAACGGAATAAAACTATATCGCCGTCCTGCATAACATACTCTTTGCCTTCGCTTCTTACAAGGCCTTTTTCTTTAGCAGTTACCATATTAGAGCCACACGCTACAAAATCGTCAAAGGATATAACCTCAGCACGAATAAAGCCGCGTTCAAAATCGGTATGGATTTTGCCTGCAGCCCCAGGTGCCTTTGTGCCGTTTTTAATGGTCCAAGCTCTAACCTCAGGCTTGCCTGTGGTTAGGTATGAAATTAAACCTAAAAGACTGTAGCATTTTTGTATCATACGGTCAAGACCTGAACGCGAAAGCCCCAGTTCCTCTAGGAATAACTGCTTTTCGTCATCATCAAGACCTGCGATTTCAGCTTCTAAAGCTGCACAAATCGGTAAAATTTCGGCATTTTCACGCTCGGCAATAGCCTTAACGGTAGCGTAATGGTTGTTTTCATCAATACCGCCCGTAAAATCGTCCTCGCTCATATTACAAGCGTAAATTACCGGCTTGTAGGAAAGAAGAGCGGTGGTTTCAAGAATTTCTATCTGCTTTTCGTCGTCAATCATAACCGAGCGTGCAGGAAGTCCTTTTTCAAGATGCTCAAGTAATCTCTGTAGAAAATCTACTTCGCCTTGAAGTGACTTATCACCCTTTAGTGCTTTTTTTGCACGGTCAAGACGGCGTCCTGCTATTTCTATATCCGATAAAATAAGCTCAATATTAATAGTTTCAATATCGCGTGCAGGGTCAACCGAACCCTCAACGTGTATAATATCATCGCTTTCAAAGCAACGTACAACATGAACTATGGCGTCAACCTCGCGTATGTTAGCAAGGAACTTGTTGCCAAGGCCTTCACCCTTAGAGGCACCCTTAACAAGACCTGCAATATCAACAAATTCAATTACCGCAGGGGTAAATTTGTCAGGTTCGTAAACGCGGGCTAGTGCCTCAAGACGCTCATCCGGTACGCTTACCATACCAACATTCGGCTCAATAGTGCAGAAAGGGTAGTTAGCCGACTGTGCACCTGCATTTGTAATAGCGTTAAAAAGTGTGGATTTTCCAACGTTTGGAAGTCCAACCATACCGAGTTTCATAAATCTTCATCCTTTGAAAAATAATATATCATTTTAATTATATAATTATTTCTCCATAATGGCAAGAGAAAAAGTAAAAATTTTGAGTATTTGGATAAAATATTTATAATTTAATAAGCTTTTAATGGTTGCAGAAACGGGCAAAATGTGGTATTATAAAATGTAATTCTGTGTCTTGGAGGGATTTTATGTCCGATAGCAGAGCTATAGGTGTTTTTGATTCAGGACTTGGCGGTCTTACGGTTGTAAAGGAAATCGTAAAACAACTGCCAAATGAAAATATAGTTTATTTTGGTGATACCGGACGTGTGCCATACGGTACAAGAAGCCGTGATACCATTCGCAAATATGCTATAGAGGACGAGAATTTTCTGCTTTCTCACGATGTAAAGCTTATAGTTGCCGCTTGCGGTACTGTGTCATCTGTGGCGGCGGATACGGCCGATACTTTGCCGATACCCTTTGTTGAGGTGGTGTCACATTCGGTAAAATCAGCGGTTGAGGCTACAAGGTCCGGAAAAATCGGCATATTAGGTACGGCGGCTACAATAGCAAGCGGTGCCCACAAAAAACAGATTTTAGAGCTTTTACCCGACGGAGAGGTTTACGAAAACAGTGCACCTTTATTCGTGCCTTTGGTTGAAGAGGGTTGGTACTCTGCCGAAGATGTGGTGGTATTAAATACTGTTGAGCGTTATTTAAAACCGCTTTTAGATAAGGGTATAGATACGCTTATTTTAGGCTGTACGCACTATCCCGTTTTAAGTGAGGCTATTGCTAAAATAGCAGGCGACGGCGTAACGCTTATAAATATGGGTGTGTCGGTAAGTGAGTATGTTAAGGAATATTTAGAGAATAACAATATGCTAAACTCTCAAAACGGCGGAAAAACAAGCTTTTTTGTGAGCGATAAGACGGATTCATTTAGAAATATAGCCTCAATTCTTTTAGGTGAGGAAATAGACGAAAACAAAGTAAAACAGGTGAGTATAGGAACTTATGATGAAGGAAGTACTGATTAAAATTACAGGTACGCAAGGCTTGGACGGGGATACCGATTCGGTTGAGCTTACCACTGTAGGCAAGTTAAGATTTAAGGACGGACAGTTTCTTATAACCTATGACGAAAGTGAAATGATGGGTGTTAAGGGTGTAAAAACGAGCCTTATGGTAAAGGAAGATAATACTGTTATTCTAAAGCGTTCAGGATCGTACCAAAGTCGTCTTGTGGTACAGCAGGGTGTTCGTAACAGTTGTTTCTACAGCACTCCTCACGGTGACCTGTATATTGGCATTTTCGGTGAGCATGTTGAGCATAATTTGAGTGCTTTAGGCGGACGCCTTAATATGAGTTATACAATAGATTCAAATCTGAAGTTAATCAGCAGAAATACAGTTGAAATCGATATAAAAGGGGTACAGTAAATGTCTATTCTAGTAGCAAAAACAAAGGAACAAATCAAAGAAATAATAAAAAATGCGGCAATAAAGGCTATGGCTTCTGGCGAGCTTACTGATGCCGAGCTTACCGATTTTACTATTGAGGAGCCGGCAAACCGTGAGCATGGCGACTATGCCGTAAACGCAGCAATGGCGTGGGCAAAGCTTTTCCGTAAAGCACCCCGTCAAATTGCTGAAATTTTACTAAGCAACGCAGATTTTGAGGGTAGTTATGTTAAATCCTCCGAAATAGCAGGTCCTGGATTTATAAACTTCTTTTTAGCAGATAGCTATTATGCAGATATACTGCTTGATGTTGAGGCTAAAGGTGCCGATTACGGTAAAAGTGACTACGGCAAGGGCAAAAAGGTTTTGGTTGAGTTTGTATCTGCTAATCCTACAGGTCCTATGCATATAGGCAATGCAAGAGGCGGTGCTTTGGGTGACTGCTTGGCGGCTGTTATGAGCAGTGCGGGTTACTATACCGAGCGTGAGTTTTATATAAACGATGCAGGAAATCAGATAAACAAGTTTGGTTTATCGCTGTCACTTCGTTACCAACAGCTTTATGCCGACGGTATTGAGATGCCTGAGGATTCTTATCACGGTGAGGACATAATAAACCACGCAAAAGCCTTTGCCGAAATAAACGGCGACAGGTTTATGTGTGTAGACGAAGAAACCCGCAGAAAAGCTTTGGTAGAGTTCGCATTACCTAAAAACATACAAGGCCTTAAAGACGATTTACTTAAATACCGAATTGAGTATAACACTTGGTTTCGTGAAAGCACATTACACCAAAACGGTGAGGCTCTAAGAATAATTGAACTGTTAAAGCAAAGCGGTCACACCTACACCGAGGAGGACGCTCTTTGGTTTAAGGCTACCGATTTCGGTTGTGATAAGGACTTTGTGCTTGTACGTGCAAACGGTGTACCTACCTATGTAGTACCCGATATTGCATACCACTATAACAAGCTTGTTACAAGAGGGTTTGATAAAGCAATAGATATTTTAGGTGCAGACCATCACGGCTATGTACCGCGTCTTAAAGCGGCACTCACCGCTTTGGGTGTTGATGCAGACCGTCTTGACGTTGTGCTTATGCAGATGGTACGTCTTGTAAAGGACGGCGAGGTTATAAAGGCATCAAAGCGTTCTGGTAAAGCTATTACCCTTGTTACCTTGCTTGAGGAAATTCCGATAGATGCTGCACGCTTCTTCTTTAATTTGCGTGAGCCTAACAGCCACTTTGATTTTGATTTGGATTTGGCTGTTAATGAGTCTAACAGCAACCCCGTTTATTATGTACAGTATGCTTATGCCCGTATTTGCAGTATAATCCGTAATCTAGAGGCAGAGGGAATTTGCCGCAGAGCGTGTACTGCCGACGAGCTTTCACTTCTTACCGCAAAAGAAGAAAGAGAGCTAATAGTTCATTTGGCTGCTCTTACCGATGAAATTGTGACCTCTGCAAAGCTTTACGACCCCGCACACATTACCCACTATGTATCAGAGCTTGCAACAAAGTTCCACAAATTCTATTCTGCTTGCAGGGTAAAGGGCGAAAGCGAGGAATTAATGCAGGCACGTCTTGCTCTTTGTGCCGCAACTGCTACGGTAATTAAAAATGTACTTGATATGATGAAGATAACGGCTCCCGAAAAAATGTAATAAGAGGTGTAAATATGGAAAGGAACGAACGTAATTTAACTTTACTTACCGATATGTATGAGCTTACTATGGCAAACGGCTTGTTTGACAGTGAATACAGGGATACAATTACCTATTTTGATATGTTTTTCCGCCGTATTCCCGATAAAGGCGGATATGCCATTATGGCAGGTCTTGAGCAGCTTATCGATTATATGAATAATCTTTATTTTGATGATGACGACATTGAGTATTTAAAGGGATTAAATCTTTTTTCACCCGAGTTTATTGAATATTTAAGGACCTTTGAGTTCAAGTGTGATGTATGGGCAGTGCCTGAGGGTACGGTAATATTCCCGCAAGAGCCTATTGTTACGGTAAGAGGACCTGCAATGCAGGCACTTTTGCTTGAAACAATGATACTGCTTACAATAAACCATCAGTCACTTATAGCAACCAAGGCAAACCGTATAGTACGTGCGGCAGGGGGCAGACCTGTAATGGAATTCGGTGCCAGACGTGCCCACGGCTACGATGCCGCATACTATGGGGCTAGAGCGGCTATTATCGGCGGCTGTACAGGTACTTCCTGCCTTAAAACTGCTAAAGATTTCGGCGTAAAGGCTTCGGGTACAATGGCACACAGCTGGGTGCAGATGTTTGATAGCGAGTATGAGGCATTTAAAACCTATGCTGAAAAATATCCTGATAGCACCCTTTTGCTTGTTGATACCTATAATGTTTTAAAATCGGGTATTCCTAATGCAATTAAGGTTTTTGATGAGGTATTGGCACCTATGGGCAAGCGTCCGTTAGGTATTCGTATTGATAGCGGTGACATTACCTATATTACCAAAAAAGCACGTAAAATGCTTGATGACGCAGGCTACGAGGATTGTAAAATTTGTGTTTCAAACTCTTTGGACGAATATCTTATAAGGGATATGATTTTCCAAGGTGCAAAGGTTGATACCTATGGTGTTGGCGAAAGACTTATAACGGCTTCTAGCGAGGCGGTTTTCGGCGGTGTTTACAAGCTTTCTGCTGTGGAGAAGCAAGGTACAGTAATACCTAAAATTAAAATTAGTGAGAATATTGAGAAAATCACATTGCCGGGTGTTAAAATTCCGTGGCGTCTTTATGATAAGGATACAGGTAAGGCTATTGCCGATGTTATCACATTGAGCGGTGAGAAAATTGACAGTAGCGAGCCGTATGAGATTTTTGACCCCACATACACTTGGAAGCGTAAGGTTGTTACAAACTTTGTGGCTAAAAAGCTTCAAGCTAAGATATTTGAAAAGGGTAAACAGGTCTATAACAGCCCTACAGTACAGGAAATCTCTGGCTATAGAGAAGAGCAGGTTGATGCTATGTGGGACGAGGTAAAGCGTTTTGAAAAACCTCACACCTATTATGTTGACCTATCAGAAAGTCTTTGGAATTTGCGTAATGACCTTTTAAGCGACAGAAAATTAAAGGAAAAAACCGCAAAATAATTCTTTAAAGGGGAAGATATTATGAAACGAATAATAGCTCTCATTCTTAGCATCGGTATGGTACTTCTGCTTTGTGCCTGCGGTGAGAAAAAGGAAAATAACGAGTCTGAACATTCGGTGGACGTAGAATATTATGCAAAAATAGGACAAATCCCCGAGCATACCTATCATCTAGGCTCTGATGCTGAAGAGATGGAGGAGGCTTTCGAGGAAGAGAATAAAAAACACGCACAAGAAAATCCCGATGCTCATTTGCACTCGGTTTACGGTTTTATGGAGAGGGACAACTACAGCATATTAGCATATAAGAATGCTAACTACTATTTTAAAGACGACGGTAAAATTTCGGCAGTAGTAAGCCTTGATGATGCCTACGGTTTTAAAATAGGCGACCTTTCGGTAGAAATTAAAAAGGCTTTAGGAAAATTTGAGTTAGAGGAGAAAAAGGGAACACAGGATGTAATATTTTTCCTCCCGTCTGCCGAAAGCTTTACTTATTTCGAACACACCTTTGGTGAAAACAAGGTGATATTCGTTTTCCAAGACAACGCACTTTGTGCTGTGGCACTTGTGGGTAAAGATTTCTAAGGAGATTTATTAATGCCAGTTGATACAATTATAGAAACAAAACGCTATCCTGTTTTAGCACTTCGCGGACTAGTGGCGTTTCCCGATATGATGCTTACTTTTGATGTAGGCAGAAAAAAATCCATTAAGGCAATTACTGCCGCAATGGATTCTAATCAAATGCTATATTTAGTAGCACAAAAAGACATTTCGGTTGATGACCCAAAAGCCGAGGACCTTTATAATATAGGCTGTATTGTAAGGGTGCGTCAGGTTTTAAAGGGACCTGACGGCAACGTTAAAATCTTGGTTGAGGGCAAACAGCGTGCTACTCATAAACACCTTAATACCGACGGCAGTTTTATTGTGGGTGAAGTAACACCCCTAGAGGATAAACCGCTTAATAACCGCGAGGTTTATAAGGAAAGTCTTGTACGCCGTATCAGAAACGAGTTTGAAAAATACGTATCTGTCGTAGGTCATATAGCACCCGACGTTGTTATGACGGTTGCTACAAACGGCGATATACCTTTTCTTTGTGATTTTATCGCCTTTAGTATACCGGCCCCTTATGACGATAAGCAGTTTGTGCTTGAACAGCTATCTGTGAGAAATCGTGTTAAGGTTTTACTTGAAATGCTTGCAAAAGAGCGTGAAATTGCCTTAATTGATAATAAAATAGGCGAGAAAACAAAACTTCACATTGATGAGAATCAACGTGAATATTATTTAAAGGAGCAAATCAGAGCTATAAGTGATGAGCTTTACGGTGACGATTCTGCTACCGAAGCTGAGGACTATTATAATAGAATAGCCGCCCTTAATTGCTCTGACGAGGTAAGGCAAAAGCTTAACCTTCAAGTTTCAAAGCTTGCTAAAATGCCGTCAGGCTCGCATGAGGGTACTGTTTTACGCGGCTGGCTCGATACCTGCTTAGAGCTTGCGTGGGATAATTGCACTAATGTAAAGACTGATATAAAGCGTGCCGAAAAGATTTTAAACCGCGACTTTTACGGTATGGAAAAGGTAAAGGAACGTATTTTAGAGCTTTTATCTGTTTATACTCTGGCACCCGATATCAGAGGACAGATTATATGTCTTGTAGGTCCGCCAGGTGTAGGTAAAACCTCTATTGGTAAGACTATAGCCGAATGTATGGGCAGAAAGTTTGCACGCGTGTCACTAGGCGGTGTTCACGATGAGGCGGAAATCAGAGGTCACCGTAAGACCTACATAGGTGCAATGCCCGGTAAAATTATTAACGCTGTAAAGCAGGCGGGTAGCTCTAATCCGCTTATTTTGCTTGATGAAATCGACAAACTCGGCAGTGACTATAAGGGTGACCCGTCATCTGCTTTGCTTGAGGTATTAGATCCCGAGCAAAACTGTACCTTTGTTGATAATTTCATTGAAATACCATACGACTTAAGCCGTGCGGTGTTTATAACCACCGCTAATAACCGCGATACCATACCCGAGCCGTTGCTTGACCGTATGGAAGTAATTGAGCTTGATAGCTATACAAGAGAAGAAAAGTTTAATATAGCAAAACGTCATTTAGTAGCAAGGGAGCTTGCCCGTCACGGTCTGTCATATAAAACCTGCCGTATTGCTGATGATGCAATTTACAGTCTTATAGATTTCTATACCCGTGAGGCAGGCGTCAGAAAGCTTCAGCGTGCCATAGCCTCGCTTTGTGCAAAGGCGGCTAAAAAGATAGCCGACGGTACAAGTGCTAGGGTTACTCTAAAGGCTAGCGATATGGAAAATCTAATGGGACAGAAAAAGTATAAGCCCGAACAGATTTTAGAACAGGACGAGGTAGGAATTATAAACGGCCTTGCTTGGACGGCTGTCGGCGGTGAGATTATGCAGCTTGAGGTTGCCGCCCTTAAGGGTACAGGCAAAATTGAGCTTACGGGTAGCCTTGGCGATGTTATGAAAGAATCTGCCGTAGCGGCGGTAAGCTATGTTAGGGCAAATGCCGAAAAATATGGCATTGATGAGGATTTCTATAAATTAAAGGATATCCATATACACGCAACCGAAGCGGCAGTCAAAAAAGACGGTCCCTCGGCAGGTGTTACAATTACTACAGCTTTGGTGTCGGCTTTAACAGGCAGACAGGTTCGCCGCGATATTGCTATGACGGGTGAGGTTACCATCAGGGGCAGAGTTTTAGCTATAGGGGGACTGAAGGAAAAATCCATGGCAGCGTATAGAGGCGGCGTTAAAATGGTATTTATACCAAAGGCTAACGAGCCTGACCTTGCAGAAGTTGATAAAAAGGTAAAGGAAAAGGTTCGCTTTGTGCCTGTAGAAAGGGTAGAAGAGATATTGGATATCGCTCTGGTTCCTCATACGGTAGAGGATAGTGATAAGGATTTTTGTCTGCCAATGGTGGCAGAAGTAGCACAAAAGAGTATAAGTCAGTAGGTGGATTATGAATTATAATAATGTTACCTTTGAAAAAGCGTTCGGTACATTTGAACAGCTAACCGAATCGGATTTACCCGAAATTTGCTTTTCGGGTAGGTCTAATGTCGGAAAATCCTCGCTTATAAATAAGGTGCTTTCAAGAAAGTCACTTGCACGCGTCAGTACAAAGCCCGGTAAAACGGTTACAATTAATTTTTATAAGCTAGACAGTCTTCGTCTTGTAGACCTACCAGGTTATGGCTACGCAAAGGTGCCTTTCGCCGAAAGAGACCGTTGGTCCGATTTAATGGAGGGCTATTTTAATTCGGGTAGGGATATCAAAATGGTCTTTCAGCTAATAGATATGCGTCACCCTGCTACCGAGTTTGACCGCGTTATGCTTGATTTTTTAAATCAAATGGGAATGCCCTACACCATAATACTTACAAAAAGCGATAAGCTTAATAAAGCTGAATACGCGGAAAGGCTACAAAAAATAACAGAAGAGCTGGATTATCTTGCCAACGGAATAGAGATTATACCCTTTTCTGCCTTGAAGGGCGAGGGTGTAGAGGCTGTGCGGGAAGTTATAGAGCAGAGTGTAGCCGAATAAAAAAAGATTGACAATAAAAAGACATAATGATATAATTCATTTGTTAAAGGCAATGATAAAGAAAAGTACCTTTTTAAACGGTATTAAGTGAGCTGTGGATAGTGCGAACACGGTTATACGCAAAAAGGGAAGAACACTTTGGAGCTGCAATCCGAACCCGAGTAGTAAGAATTTACTTGGCAGTAGGTGCGACGTTATCGATGCGTTAAATCGGATATGGCTTTCTGGCTGTAGAGTGACCGTTTTTAAACGGTAAATTAGGTGGCACCACGGATAACGCGTCTATTCGTCCTAATATAAGGGACTAGTAGACGCTTTTTTATTTTTGAAATTATTTTGAAAGGCAGTTTTGTTTATGAAACATACCGACATTATTGAAATTTTAAATGACAAGGGTTATATCGACACAAAGGTTACAGTTTGCGGTTGGGTTAGAACTTCGAGAGATTCTAAAAATATGGCTTTTTTAGAGCTTAATGACGGAACAAGTCTAAAACATTTGCAAATAGTAATCGATAAGGCGGTAATTGCCGACCCTAATGAATTTATGAAGCTTGGCACCTCGCTTAAGGTAGAGGGTACACTTGTAAAATCTGTAGTGGCAGAGGATTCGGTTGAAATTAATGCCGAAGCTATTACCGTTTTGGGTGTTTGTCCGCCCGAATATCCGCTACAGAAAAAACGCCATACATTAGAGTATTTACGTACAATTCCTGCACTTCGCGTGCGTACTAATACCTTTAATGCGGTGTTCCGTGTACGTTCGGTAGTATCTGCTTGCATACACGAATTTTTCCAAAACCGCCATTTCGCATATATCCATACACCCCTTATTACCGCTAGCGACTGTGAGGGTGCGGGCGAAATGTTTAAGGTTACTACAATCGGTCACAGTAACGACTATAAGACCGAAGAAGAATACTATGCAGACGATTTCTTTGGCCGCCGTGCTGCACTTTCGGTGTCGGGTCAGCTTGAGGGCGAGGTTGCCGCAATGGCACTTGGTAAAATTTACACCTTTGGTCCTTCTTTCCGTGCTGAAAAGAGTAATACTCCCCGCCACGTTGCAGAGTTTTGGCATGTTGAGCCTGAGGTTGCTTTTGCAGAGCTTGACGACATTATAGAAATTGCCGAAGACCTTATTAAGCATATTATAAACTCGGTACTAGAAAAATGCCCCGATGAATTAAAATTCTTTAATGCTCATTTTGAAAAGGGACTTATAGAAAAGCTTGAGTCTGTGGTTAACAATGACTTTGCTGTTATGACCTATACCGAGGCAATAGAGGCACTTAAAAACTGTGGTGAAAAGTTCCAATACCCTGTTGAGTGGGGCTGTGACCTTATGACCGAGCATGAAAGATATATTTCCGAAGTGATTTGTAAGCGTCCTGTATTCTTAACTAATTATCCTAAAGAAATTAAGTCTTTCTATATGAAACAAAATGCCGACGGCAAAACAGTTGCCGCAACCGACCTGTTAGTACCAGGTGTTGGCGAGATTATCGGCTGTAGTGAGCGTGAGGCTGACCTTGATAAACTTCTTGAGGCAATGCGTGTTCGCGGTATGGACCTTTCAGAGTATGAGGATTACATTTCTCTCCGTCGCTTTGGTTCGGTACCGCACAGTGGCTTCGGTCTTGGTCTTGAGCGTATAATTATGTATGTAACAGGCGTTCAAAATATCCGCGACGTTATACTTTACCCACGCACAGTTGGCTCTATTTCTTAATTTTAAGGACGATAATATGAAACAATATGTACCTAAACTAGATGTTTTTACAACCCAACGGGCAATACAAATACTCCGCCAAACCTTTGAGGCAAGACTTTGCGAGGAACTTAATTTAACCCGTGTTACCGCACCGCTTTTTGTAAGCCATGGCAGCGGTGTAAACGACGACCTTAACGGTGTTGAGCGTCCCGTTAGCTTTGATATACTTGAAACAGGTGAGATTGCCGAGGTTGTTCACAGTCTTGCTAAATGGAAGCGTATGGCTTTGGCTAAATATAAGTTTCCAATGCATACAGGTCTTTATACTAATATGAATGCTATTCGCCGTGATGAGAAGTGCGATGCGATTCATTCAATCTACGTTGACCAATGGGATTGGGAAAAGGTAATATCTAAAGAAGACAGAACGGTTGAATACTTAAAGGATACCGTAAATAAAATCTATAAAGCACTTATTACCACTGCCGATATGCTCGAGAAAGAATATCCTGTACTTGATAACTATCTTCCGCGTGAAATACAGTTTGTTACCACGTATGAGCTTGAAGAGCGTTGGCCCGAGCTTACCCCTAAAGAGCGTGAGAACAAAGTGGCACGCGAGATGGGTGCAGTTTTCCTTATGCAGATAGGCTCACGTCTTAAAAACGGACAAAAGCACGATGGCAGAGCACCCGATTATGATGATTGGTCGCTGAACGGTGATATACTGATATATAACCGTATGACCGACGCGGCATTCGAAATTTCCTCAATGGGTATTCGTGTTGATAAGGAAACTTTACTTAAACAGTTAAGGGCAGAAAATATGGAAAACCGCCTAGAGCTTCCTTTCCATAAGGCACTCGTTAATGATGAGTTGCCCTTATGTATTGGCGGCGGACTCGGTCAGTCTCGTATTTGTATGCTTCTTCTTCAAAAAGCACATATAGGTGAGGTACACTCGTCTATGTGGCCTAAAGAGGAAGTTGAGCGTGCGAAGGCTCTTGGAATAGAATTTCTTTAATAAAAAACAAAACCAGCAAAGAAAAATTTTTCTTTGCTGGTTTTGTTTTTTCAAAAAAATACCATATTAATTTTTAAATAATGAGAAACAATATAATTAACGCTTGATTTGAATGTAGGAGGCTTTTTTATGTTTAAAAAATTAGCGTTAATCTTAGCATCGGTTTGTATAATGTTTTCATTTGCAGCTTGTGGCAATAATGATAGCGGCAACGGCACAAATAATAGTTCCGAGCCGTATCAGTCACAAGAGCAAAACGGTTCAAGTGATAATACCAACTCTAATAATGCTAAAAATGGCAATAACGACGGTATTATAGATGATACTATAGACGGTATTGAAAGAGATGTAAGAGACGGTATGGACAGTATTGAGTCAATGCGTTAACAAACCAAAAAGGAGGGCAAACCCCTCCTTTTTTAAATTAAGATATTTTGTCAAGACACAGAATCGTACCAATAAGGCACGATTTCTTTGTATTATAGGAAATTAACTTTTGTTTGTATGTGTTATATTAGGAACAACAAATTAAGACACCCAACCATCTCCTGTCTTATATAACAGTCAGTTCAAACCATTATGACGTTCTTACAAATATCTGCGAACCAATTATTATTTTATTATCATTAATGAAGTTTATATTGTAAAGCAAAGCTCCACTATTTTCAAAATAAAATTTTAAACTGACATTTTCATCATCAACACTCAAACTAATCGTTACGTCTTCATAATCAATTTTACTAATACTACGCGATACGGAACATACTCCACCCATATCATTTATTGTCATATTTTTATACGAAATTCCAATAGTTTCACTATCTATTGGTTTCCAACTTCCTTGTAACTTTTCAACAAGACTTAAATTTTGCAAAGCTTTTTTGGCAAGGCCGTAATCTCCGCATAAATTAAGATAGTGTTTAACTTCTGAAATATTATCAGCTAATGTGCCTTTACAAAAATTATATTCTTTTAAGTCTTCTACTTTTTCGCCTTTTTTAACTAAAGAATCAAATGTCTCATATGCCAAATAATAATCCTTCTCTTCAATTTTAAAAAATGCTTTTGAATATAAATATTTAATTTCGCTATTTTTATAATCTTTTGACTTTTCAAAAAAATTCATAGCTTTCTCAAAATCTTGATTATTGTAGAATTTCAAACCATTATAATAATTATAAAGAATGACAGAATTTTTATAATCATCACATTCTCTTAAACATTCTATCGCTTTGTCGTACTCTTTGTCTTCAAAAAGTTTGATAGCTTTATCATAAAATAATTCTTTCACTTTTTCATTATACTCAAACCATTTACTATTAGAAAACGATTCAGTCGCTTTTTCGACATTTCCATTTGATAAAAGTTTTTTATAATACGAGTATCTTCCTAAAGGCACAAAAACAAAATAACTTAACGCTAAAATCACAACAACTGATAAACAAGAAACAGCAGTTGTGATAATGCGTTTTTTTGATTTTGCTTTCTTGCTTGCGATTTTCTCTTCAACTAATAAATAACAGTTTTTAAGTTGTTGTTTATAAGTATCATCGGCATATTTAACAGCCATTTTAAAATCATCAAATTCGGTGAGCTTTTTATTACTTCCAGAAAGGCTTTCTAATCCTGATAACTTAAATTTCGCCAATAATCTTCCAATATATGCTTTTGCTTTATTATCATTATTCACAATGGCAAAATCAAATATATCTTTTGCCTTTTTCCATTCTTTTAATTCGAGATAAGTATATCCCTTATCAACTTCTGAAACAACGTTCGATTCTGTGATTACCTTTTCAACAACATTACCACAAAATGGGCAATATTCACTGTCATTAGGCACATTGTTATTACACTGCTTACAAATCATTTAATATCCCCCTTAATAACCCTTAAACCACACTTGTGACAAAAATCACTATCGTCCAAAAGTGGTGTTCCGCATTTGCGGCAGAATAAAACTTTTGGAGTGTTTATAATTTCAACATTTTTCTCAATAACAACTTGTTCTGTATTATTTTTTGTTTCTTGTACTGTTTTAAATTGTAGAACAGATTCCTCTTTTTCTACAGTTTTCTCAAACTCTTCTACCTCAAATCCACCAACAAAAACAATATCGTTTTCAAGTTCGTTTTTTTGGGTTTCAATATTTTCATCGTTCACTTTTTCTAAAGTTGTTTCTTGATTAATTTCAACATTAGATGTTTCATATTTTAGCCCAACATCGTTTTTATTTGGAGTAGTTAAAACTTTATAATTTACAAAACTCCATAATATAATTGCACCGCCAGGTGCACCGCCAAGTAAAATTGCCATAACGAAAAATGCTATAATTCCATAGATAATAGTTATTTTTTTAGCTTTCTTTTCGGGCAGAGCTTGTTTTTTAATTCCATATCTATAAATTATTATTGGTAAGGAATATACTACTATCGTAATAACCAAACTCAAAATTAAATTTGAAAAATTAAATTGCAAATTCCCATCACTATCTATAGATATGATTCCATCACCTGTTTGGGTGGCGGTTTTATATTTTACACTATCCATCATTGTTTTAAATTCTTGATAATGACTTTTGTCATCTAAATCACTATAAACAAACTGATAACAATACCCATTATCAAAACGCAAAAGAGTAATCATTGTTATATTAACAGAAACATCAAAAATCGACATTTCTGTATCAAGAGCTAATTCTAAATATTCAATTTGGTTATAATATGTAGTATTGATTTCAGCACCAAGGCTATCATAGCCTATCATTTGTAGTATTTCTTCTTTTGTAAAGTTATCCATTATTGCGGAATGATTTATATCGGAACGTGTATAACCGGTTTTATCGCTTTCTGGCAATTCAGCCCACATATCAGAATAACCGAAAAAAATTGATGAGTCATCATTGTTTTCGTGTAAATATTTAACTTTAATATATTCTCTTTCTTCATTTAATGCTGTTTCATTCCAACCTTGTGGAATAGTAAAAGAAATTCCTGTAACTGAATCTGTATATGTGTTTGCACTTTCAGCAATGACCGATACAGAAAACGAAAATACTATTAAAATAACAACAAAAAATGTCAGTATTTTTTTAAACATATAAATCCTCACACCCTATTATCTGCATTATATAACATTTTGACATTTTTTTCAATTATATATTTGTATAAACTGTTTTTTTAATTTTTTCCATCTTGCGTTTAAGATTAGTTATGAATATCTGTACAAAAAACAGCCGAAGTAATTCGGCTGTTTTTTAAAATGTTTTTAATTTTAAAATTACATTTTCTCGATAGTTTCCATTAGGTAATCGGAGAATTCTCTACCTGTAGCACCGTCACTTCTACCGGTGATAACATATTTTTTATCAACCTCTAAACAGTGGTACATAGCCTTTGCGAGTTTATCTGCCTTATCGGCAAAGCCGATGTGGCGAAGCATCATTTCGGTTGCCTTGAACATACTTGTCGGATTAGCATAAGCCCCTCTGCCTTGCTCAATCATACGCGGTGCAGAGCCGTGAATAGCCTCGAACATAGCATACTCATCACCAAGGTTAGCACTGCCTGCAGTACCAACGCCGCCTTGAATTTGGGCTGCCTCGTCGGTAATGATATCACCGTAAAGATTAGGTAGTACAAATACTTGGAAGTTAGAGCGTACACGCTCATTTACAAGATTTGCAGTCATAATATCAATGTACCAGTCTTCTGCGGTAATTTCGGGATAATCCTTTGCGACTTCATGGCAAAGCTCGCTAAACTTACCGTCGGTCTTTTTCATAATGTTAGCCTTTGTAACTATTGCAACGTTTGTTTTGCCGTTATTTCTTGCATATTCAAATGCGGCACGGGCAATACGCTTTGTACCCTCGTTTGTGGTAACCTTAAAGTCAAATGCTAATGTATCGGGAATTTCAACACCGCGTGAGCCTAAAACATACTCACCCTCCGTATTCTCACGGAAGAATGCCCAGTCGATATCAAGGTCGGGTACAGCTACAGGGCGAACATTCGCATATAGGTCGAGTTCGCGTCGCATAGCAACGTTTGCACTCTCAAGTGTGCCGCCCTTAAGTGTTGTGGTAGGTGCCTTAAGTATTACGTTACAAGCCTTGATTTCTGCAAGAACGTCATCAGGGATTGCCTTGTTGTGTGCAATTCTGTTTTCAATGGTAAGTCCCTCTATTGTACGAAGCTCAATCTTACCTTTGGCTATCTCGTCTTTCAAAATAAACTCTAAAAGGCGTTCTGATTCGGCAGAGATAATCGGTCCAATACCGTCGCCGCCGCAAATACCGATAATTATTTTATCAAGCTTTTTATAGTCGGTGTATTTCTTTTCGCTTTCCATTTTACGCTCACGTGCAATTTGTTCTTCTAAAATGCTGCGGAACTGTTCAACGGCAGCGTCTACATATTTTTTCTCGTCCATTTTTAAAATCTCCCTTTATTAGTTTAATTTTGTATACTGTAATAATCCGCCTGCTTTAAGAATTGCTTTTTGACGGTCGGTAAAGCTACAAGTAAGGGTGAAGCTTTCGCCACTGGTTTCATCAGTTAAGGTGATTTCGCCCTTGTCCATACCCTCGAAAACATCGGTAATAGTAAGGGTATCGCCCTCGTTTAGTTTATCATAATCGTCAGCATTTTTAAAGCTTAAAGGCATAATGCCTGCATTTATAAGGTTAGCGGCGTGAATTCTTGCAAAGCTTTTAGCAATTACAACGCGAACACCCAAATACATAGGTACTAGTGCCGCATGCTCACGCGAGGAGCCTTGACCGTAGTTACTACCGCCAACAATAAAGCTTTTACCGAGTTCTTTTGCACGCTCGGGGAAAGTTTTATCACAAACGCCAAAGCAGAACTGTGATAAGTGCGGAATATTTGAGCGGTAGGGAAGTATTTTAGCACCTGCGGGCATAATGTGGTCGGTGGTTATATTATCGCCAACCTTTAGTGCCAAGGTAGCGGTAAGCTTATCCTCTTGAGCGAAAGCCTTGGGGAATGGCTTTATATTAGGTCCGCGAAGCACCTCTAAATCGTGTGCGATTTCGGGGGAAGCAGGAGCTAGCACTGCCGAGTCGTCAACCTTAAAGTTATCGGGCATTTTTATTTCGGGCATAGTGCCTAGAAGTGTGGGGCAGGTGATTTCTCCTGTTAGAGCGGCCGCAACCGCTGTTTCGGGAGATACAAGGTAAACACCTGCATCGGCTGTACCGCTTCTACCCTCAAAATTACGGTTAAAGGTACGAAGCGAAACGCCTGCAGAATTCGGTGAGAAGCCCATACCTATACAAGGACCGCAAGCACACTCAAGCAAACGGGCTCCGCTAGCTAGTATATCACTTAAAGCTCCAGAGTCAGCAAGCATAGAAAGCACCTGACGTGAGCCAGGGGAGATAGAAAGGCTAACTGTGGGTTTAATGGTTTTGCCCTTTAAAAGTGCCGCAACCTTTAGCATGTCCAAAAGGGAAGAATTGGTGCAGGAGCCTATACATACCTGGTCAACCTTTGTACCCTTAAGGCTTTCAACTGTCACAACATTGTCGGGGCTATGCGGACAAGCGATAAGCGGCTTTAATTCGTCAAGATTAATATCTATAACCTTATCGTAAACAGCGTCAGGGTCACTACTGAGCGGAATATAGTCTTCACCTCTGCCCTCAGCCTCTAAGAAAGCTTTTGTAATTTCGTCAGAGGGGAATATTGAGGTAGTAGCACCAAGCTCGGTACCCATATTTGTAATGGTAGCACGCTCAGGCACAGAAAGATTTTTAATACCCTCGCCGCCCCATTCGATTATAGCACCAACGCCGCCTTTAACAGAGAGTATGCGAAGAATCTCAAGGCTTATATCCTTAGCACTTACAAATGGGCGAAGCTTACCTGTGAGATTAACCTTATACATTTTAGGCATGGTTATATAGTACGCACCGCCGCCCATAGCTACTGCAACGTCAAGACCGCCCGCACCCATAGCAAGCATACCGATACCGCCACCTGTAGGTGTATGGCTATCGGAGCCTATAAGGGTTTTACCGGGTTTGCCAAAACGCTCTAGGTGTACTTGGTGGCAAATACCGTTACCTGGGCGGGAAAAATAAATTCCGTGCTTTGCGGCAACAGTTTGTATATAGCGGTGGTCGTCAGCATTCTCAAAGCCCGACTGTAGTGTGTTATGGTCTATGTAGGCAACACTTTTTTCGGTTTTAACACGGTCAAGTCCCATTGTTTCAAACTCAAGGTAAGCCATAGTACCTGTAGCGTCCTGTGTTAAGGTTTGGTCGATTTTAAGGGCAATTTCACTACCTACGGTCATTTCACCGCTTACTAAATGCTCCTTAATTATTTTTTGTGCTATTGTATAACCCATTTTTATTAATCCTTTCTCACAATGTGACTATGTGCGTTTCTAATATGCTCGATTGCATATTTACGAGCCTCGTCACCGTTTTGGTCGGCTATTGCTTCAAAAATCTTTTTATGCTCTTCAACCGAGGCGGTAGCACGGCTTTTATTGTTTACAGCAGCTCTTCTATACTTTTGTATTTTCTTATGAAGCGGCTCTAGTGTGTCATAAAAGGTGAAGCCGCCGCAAGCTTTATATATAAGCTCGTGAAAACGGTTATCCATAACTTTTATTTGTTCAGAATCCATTTTAGTAAGATAAAATTCCTGAAGCTCTAAAGCGTTGCGAAGCTCATTTAATTGCTCTGCCGTACGGCTTTTTGCGGCAACCTGTGCGGCAAGTCCCTCAACACACTCTCTTATCATAAATATATCTTCAAGGTCGCGTTCAGAGATACCTATTACTATAGAGCCTTTTGTGGATTCCTCAATTATATGCTCTTGAGAGAGACGGCGTAAGGCTTCACGTATGGGTGTACGGCTAACCCCTAGTTCCTGACAAAGCTTTGCCTCTGTAAGAATTTCCCCACGCTGATATTTACCGCTTAAAATATCGGTTTCTAAATGGTCAAAAACTTGGTCCGCTAATGATATTGTTTTATGTTCTATCATATTTACCTCCCGAAAGCTCGCTTATTTTTTCTTCAAGTTCGTCGTTTGAAAGGGTGGTTTGTCTACCGTCTTCGTATTCCTTATCAATCCATTCCTTAAGCTTAACTACAAGCTCACTCTTTTTATCAACCATATCATCGCCTTTGAGTGAGTAGTTTTGGTTAATCCAATAAGCTATACCTGCAAGACCTGATGCCTTGCCGATAAGAACGGATACAGGACGGTTAAGAATTTTATCTGTATCAAAAATATTATAGATTTCTTCGTCCTTTAAAAGACCGTCGGCGTGTATGCCTGCCCTTGTAACATTAAAGTTTCTTCCAACAAATGGTGTCATAGGTGGTATGGTGTAACCCATCTCGTGCTTGAAATAATCTGCAATTTCGGTAATAACTGTCGGGTCCATACCGTCAAAAGAGCCGCGAAGTGAGGCATATTCCATAATCATAGCTTCAAGCGGAATATTACCTGTACGCTCGCCAATTCCAAGTAGTGAGCAGTTAACTGCCGAAGCACCGTAAAGCCAAGCGGTAGAGGCATTTGTAACAGCCTTATAAAAATCGTTATGGCCGTGCCATTCAAGCATTTCGCTGGGCACTTCTGAAAAGTGACGTAAACCGTAAATAATTCCGGGAACACTGCGGGGAAGTGCGGCTTCGGTATAAGGAATACCGTAACCCATGGTGTCACACGCACGGATTCTTACAGGTATACCCGCATCTCTTGACATCTTCATAAGCTCGTTTACAAATGGTACAACAAAGCCGTAGAAATCGGCTCTTGTGACATCTTCTAAATGACAACGGGGCATAACGCCTGCCTCAAAAGCCTCGGCTACTGCCGCAAGATATGTATCCATAGCCTGACGTCTTGTCATTTTAAGCTTTTTAAATATATGGTAGTCACTGCAAGAAACTAAAATTCCCGTTTCTCTAATGCCTAAATCTTTAACTAATTTAAAGTCTTCCTTATTAGCCCTTATCCATGTGGTGATTTCGGGGAACTTAAGACCTAATTCCTGACACTTCTCTAATGCCTTGCGGTCTTTTTTGCTATAAACAAAAAACTCGGTCTGGCGGATAATACCAAACGGACCGCCAAGCTTTGACATATATTTATATAGCTGTACTATCTGTTCAACCGAATATGGCTCAACCGATTGCTGACCGTCACGAAGTGAGGTGTCGGTTATCCAAATTTCTTTAGGCATATCAATCGGCACGCGACGGTGGTTGAATGCAACCTTTGGAATATCGGTATAGCTATAAAAGTCGCGGAACAAATTAGGCTCGCTTACATCCTGTAGCGAATATTTATAATTGTCCTCTTCTAAAAGGTTAGACTTGTTTGAAATCTCAAACAAAAAAATCACTCTCCTTGAATAACAGTATTAATGTATACAATTATACCGTTATTCGTGTGTTTTGTCAATAATGTATACGTTAAAAAACACTGTTTAATATTTAAAAAATATATAAAAAATGCCCACACCTTGCAAAATGTTACAGGATGTGGGGGATATTTACGGTTTTAAAAATTATTTAAACCTTTGTGCATAGCCGCAACGCTTACAAAGCTCTTCACTGGGCGTTCGAGATGTAAAGCCGTCAAAAATAGCTTTAGCACGAGGTGTGTTTAGTATTTCCTTTAGAGAGCTTTCAAAAACATTTCCAAGCTTTACTATACCATCGCTATCAAGACAACAGGGAACAACCGTACCGTCAGATAGTATACCGAAATGGTCACGCAGTCCATAACAAAAAACATTATCTGAAATAAAGGGTGCGTTAATGTCGGGCCAAGTAAAACGGTCGCCGTATTCAAGGTGTAGCTTATTTCGTATTCTATATCCTCTGGAGCCTTGTTGCCATTCGCCAGAAAGCTTACTTTGAAGTATGGATAATATGTCATCATTTCTACCGCCGTCAAAACCGTTGTTCCAAAGTCTAAAAACGGTAAGCACGCCAACTTTACTACTTTTATCAGCAAACTCAATGCAGTTGTTAATATATTTGTCGTAAGCGTTTTTATCCTCGTCTTCAAAGCTATGCAGAGAAATATTTAGTTTATAAAGTCCTGCTGACAGTAATTTGTCACCAACCTTATTAAGCAAGGTGCCGTTAGTAGTAATTGCTACTTTAAAGCCTTTTTTGGTTGCTAATTCAACAAAATCAGATATAAGCGGGTGGATTAGCGGTTCACCCATAAGGTGCAGATAAAGATATTCTGTAATACCTATAAGCTTATCGGTTATTAAATCAAATTCAGAAAGTGTTAGACTTTTAGGTTCTCTTTTAGTTTTATGGCAAAAAGAGCAGTTTTTATTACATATATTGGTGATTTCAAGATAAACCCTTGAATACATTTTTTCACCTACCGTTACTTTACTTAAAAATATGGCTGTCAGACAAATGTCTGACAGCCCAACAAAAAATTATCTTTTAATAAGCTTTACTTTCGAGCCGTTGCC
Organism: Oscillospiraceae bacterium; assembly: GCA_015065725.1. GTDB lineage: Bacteria > Bacillota > Clostridia > Oscillospirales > Acutalibacteraceae > UBA737. The sequence goes on along the minus strand of SVPV01000011.1, from coordinate 13,480 downwards.
AAGACCTGCGGCATTAGCATCATCAGTATCAATGTGCATTTCAAGACGGAAATCCTTATGTACACGTACCTGTACATCATAGAACATTGTACGTCTGGCACCCTTTGCCTCAACGTCAACATAGTCGCCGTCCTTAAGTCCGAAAGCGGCACCCTCATCAAGACTCATATGAATGTGGCGGTTAGCAATAATGCAACCCTCATCTAGTGTTACAACACCCTTAGGTCCTATAATTGTAACGCCTGCAGAGCCTTTAATATCGCCCGATTCTCTTACAGGTGGCTTTACCTTTAAGGTAAAGGAGTCTGTACGGGAAATTTCAACCTGAGAAGCTTTACGCTCGGGTCCTAAAACGCGAACATTTTCAATAGGACGAAGGGACGGACCTACTATTGTAAGAACCTCCTTACAAGCGTACTGACCTGGTTGGGAAAGGTCCTTTAGTGGAGTTAATTGATATCCCTTACCAAAGAGGGTTTCAACATGCTCATGTGTTAAATGTATGTGGCGGTTTGAAACGCCTACAGGAATATCGCCATCGTTATTACTGGCAGGAATATTGCATTCTGCCATAACTCTATTAACGATTTCCGAAATTAAAGAAGCATCGTAAGCCATTATAAAATCTCCTTTTATATAATGCGGAAGCTGTCTGCCATTACGCAACGGCGTTGACGTGTAAAGCTACGAGCAGAGGTAATTCCCTCACCGGTAGGACCTGCAATAGTAAAGGTTGTATGACCCTCACCGCCGAAGCCGATACCTGCATAGGAAGGAGCATTCTTAACAAATATAGTGGTTTCTACAGCCTTTGCAAAGCGGGAAAGATTATCAATATTCTTTGAATGCATATGTGCAGTGTGGCGATTGCCATGCTCTGCCTTAACACCGTACTCAATAGCCTGGTCAATGTTATCAACACGAACTATCGGTAGAATAGGCATCATAAGCTCTTCTTGAACGAAGGGATGATTAAAGTCGGTTTCGCAAATAATGCAACGGATATCCTTGCTTACATTTACGCCGATTTTAGCAAGAATAACATCTGCATCACGGCCAACACACTCACGGTTAACGATTTTACGTGTCTTGCCGTCTTTGCCGGTCTTTTCTACAAGAACAATCTTTGCAAGCTGTTCTGCCTGTGCGGCATCAATTTTATAAGCACCGTTTTTAAGCATAACCGAGATAAGCTCGTCAGCAATATTTCTGAATGCAAAAACTTCCTTTTCTGCAATGCAGGGTAGGTTGTTATCGAATGTACAACCGTCAATTATATCCTTACCTGCCTTCTTGATGTCGGCAGTATCGTCAACAATAACAGGGGGGTTACCGGCACCCGCACCGATAGCCTTTTTACCTGAGGAAAGAACAGCCTTTACAACACCAGGTCCGCCTGTGCAAACAAGTAGACGGATAAGTGGGTGTGACTGCATAACTGCCGCAGATTCTAAAGTAGGCTTTTTCATAGAGCATACTAAAACTTCGGGACCGCCTGCTGCTTTTGAAGCACGGTTTACAAGGTCAACTGCGTAGTTAGAGGTTGCAATAGCGTTAGGGTGTGGGTTGAATACAACACCGTTTCCTGCAGCTATCATACCAATACTGTTACAAATAACGGTCTCACTCGGGTTTGTACTAGGTGTAATAGCACCTACAACGCCAAACGGAGCCATTTCTATGAGCGTGAGTCCGCTATCGCCTGTCTTAGCGTTGGATACGATATCCTCAGTACCTGGGGTTTTATCAGCTACTAGAATGTGCTTAAGTCTTTTATGCTCAACCTTACCCATACCTGTTTCTGCAACGCCTATCTTTGCCATTATGGGAGCTTCTGCATAGGTTAGCTTTCTAATCTCTGTAATAATTTTTTCTCTTTGCTCAACTGTCATTGAACGAACAGCCTTATAGCCCTCGTTTGCAGCGGCAATGGCATCGTTCATATCCTCATAAATGCCGATAAGCTTTCTGCCGGCATACTGGGTGCTATCCCAATCCTTAGCGGCGGGTGCCGACTGAACCTTATTTAATACTTGGCTTACTACCTGACGGATTTCAGCCTCGGAAATTGTTAATGCCATTTAAAATCACTCCTTACAAAACTTAGCAGTGTCAAGTGCTATCATATATTCTTCATCAGTTGGAATAACCAAGGTTTGTACCTTTGCATCTTTAGCCGAAATGTTAATTTCGCCTTTATTGTTTAATTCCTCATCAATCTTAATGCCGAAGAAATCCATATCAGCACAAACCTTCTGGCGAAGATTTTTATCGTTTTCACCGATACCTGCGGTAAATACAAGAACGTCAATACCGTTAAGCTCGGCAACATAGCTACCAACTATTTTCTTGATGCTGTTAATAAGCATTTTAATTGCAAGACCTGCACGGTAGTTACCTTCATTAGCTGCCTTTGCAACATTACGGTTATCGTTGGAAATACCGCTGACACCTAAAAGACCTGACTTACGGTTAAGTAAATCCTCAATCTCGTCGGCGTTCATATTAGTAGCCTTCATAATATAGGGGATAACGGTCGGGTCAATAGAGCCGCTACGTGTACCCATCGGCACACCTTCTTGTGGGGTGAAGCCCATAGAAGTATCTATTGCAATACCCTTATCAACTGCGGTTATTGATGAGCCGTTGCCCAAGTGACAGGTTACTATTTTAAGTTCTTCAATCGGTTTGCCAACTATTTCGGCTGCCTTTGCCGACACATAGCGGTGTGAAGTACCGTGGAATCCGTAACGACGGATTTTATATTGCTCATAAAGCTCATAGGGAATGGGGTAGATGGTACGGAAATCCTCCATATTAGAATAGAAAGAAGTATCAAATACGCCAACCTGCGGAACATTGCCCATAAGGCGTTTACAAGCCTTCATACCCTTAATTGCCGGAGGTCCGTGCAAGGGATTTATAGGAACTATTGTTTCGAGATAAGCTATAACCTCGTCATCAATAGGTGTTGACTGTTTGTATTTTTCGCCGCCGTGTGCAATACGGTGACCTACGGCATCAATCTCATCGATGCTCTCTATAAAGCCGTATTCCTTACTTACGAGTAGGTCAAGCACCATAGCAAGTGCTTCCTCGTGTGTGGGGAATTCTGCCTCTGTTTTATAAGGCTCACTATTTGGACGCTTATGTGTAATTTCACCGCCCGAGCCAATACGCTCACAAAGACCTTTAACAAGTACATCTCCGCTTTCCATATCAAAAAGCTGATATTTAAGCGAGGAACTTCCTGCGTTTATAACTAATATTTTCACAAAACACAGTCCTTTCTAATAAATGAGTTCTACATTCTTTTCTTCTAAAAAATCTATCCAACGGGAAGCAGGCTTTGTATCGGTTACAATTACATCAACGTCACTGATATTGCCAACCCTTACAAATGAGATTTTATCAAATTTTGAGCTATCAACCGCTAAAATCTTGCGTGTTGCCGAATCAAATATCGCACGCTTGATTTCAGAGTCTTTCTCATTTGAATCGGTAATTCCCATATTCATATCTATTCCCTTTGAAGAACAAACCGCCAAATCAACATGGAAGCTTCTTATCATTCTTTCTGCTGAAGCACCAACAAGGGAGAGAGCACCTTTTCTAAGAGCACCGCCCGTTGACAGCACCTTCCAATCAGATTTATCAGCAAGCTCAATAAGAGTTTCAACCGAGTTTGTTATAAGGGTTATATTTTTTAGATTTTTTATATATTTTGTAACGTAAATAGATGTTGAACTTGAATCAAGCATTATATAATCACCGTCGTGTATCATTTGGGCGATTTTTTCCGCTATCATTTCCTTTTGTTCAACGTTTGAACGCTTACGCACATGGTAGGGTAGGTCGGCATTAAGACTCTGATTTATAACCGCACCACCATAGGTCTTTTTTGCAAGACCTTCTCGGTCTAGCTTTTCAAGGTCGCGTCTGATAGTTTCCTCGGTTACATTAAATTCTTCACTTAATTCCGATACGATTACCTTTCCGTTAGAGGAAAGCTTTGCGAGGATTGCATTACGCCTTTCTATTGCAAGCATAAGTTAATCTCTCTTTCTTAATATTTAGTAAATTTTAAAGAATACTACGCCACATTTTTTCGTCAGGGTGGGGAATAACGGCACTGTCAAGGAACATTCCGTTCTCACCCGAAGCCATCTTTGCCTTATCGATAGCGGCTTGAACGGCAGCTATCTCACCTGTTAACAGCAAATAGGATTTACCGCACATACCGCGTGAAAGACGAAGTTCAATTAAATCAACCAAAGCGGTTTTTGCGGCGATATCTGCTGCCACTATTGCGGCAGAGGACGAAAAGGTTTCAATAACACCAAGTGCATCGGGATTGCCGATATCACTAGTGCCGTAAAGTGCATCAAAAATAGATTCGTGCGGATTACCAAGCACAAAGCTATCAATCAGCATTTCGGGCAACTTTGCTGTGGCAGCATCTACTGCGGCACGCACCGCACTTAAAATGCCGCTTATTAAAACCATATATTTACCGGGGCAGACTGTTGTAGCTTCTATAATCTCGACCTCGGCAGTTTTTACCATAATGTCGGCTGCCATCATACCGGAGGAAACCGTTTTATATTCAACCATTGCAAGTGCTTTTTTCACGATGTTACCTCCTAATCAGCCATTATAATGATTGCTTTTTTGCCTACTGCCTTAACAGTTCCGTTAACGGGGGAGTGTATTGCTACGCTAAGACCGTCTGAGGCTTCGGCTATAAGCTGGTTTTCTTTTACTTTATCTCCCTGCTTCACAACAGGCACAGCGGGTGCACCAATGTGTTGGGACAAGAGAATTGAAAGACGTTCGGCTTTGACCGACATATCCGACATAGGAGCCGTTTTGTTATAAGGGTTAAGCCCAAGTCGTGCTAAAAGACGTCCCATAGGAACTTGTCTGCGATTTCTTTCTTCAAACACGCCATTTGGCTCAACCGGAGTCGGTTTTAAGCCATTCTGCCTTAATGTAGTTTTGCAGTTTTCAAGTAAAGAACGGGGAGAAAGTCCCTGTCCGCAAGAGTACATTTCGCAAAGACCACAAGACGAGCAGTAAAGTGAATTTATGTAGGGCTCAGCCTCGTTTGTAATCGAGTTTGAAGCAACCCTCATAAACTCGCTGGGGTCAATTGGGTGACCTAGTAAATTTCTAGGACACAAAAGGGTGCAATAACTGCATTGGCAGCAAGCCGCCATAGCCCTTTTCATATTAATAAAGGATTTTGTTTGCTTTTTCTTAATTATTTGGTGGTCGTTTGGTAAAACCAATACAGCGTTGGTGGTTTTGGTAACAATTTCAGAATCACTGCCTAGTTTGCCCATCATAGGACCGCCCATTAAAAATGCAGGATTCTCTATATTAACGCCGCCTGCAAGTGACAACAACTCTTTAATTTTAATACCAATAGGTGCTTGAACAGTAACAGGATTATTAACAGCACCTGCTATTGTTACAAACTTATAGGTTACAGGCAATCCGTTTAATGCACGGTAAGCGTTATAAACGGTTTCAACATTAAGCACCGTAACGCCTACTGCTATCGGAATAGAGCCTGCAGGCACCACGCGACCTGTTACCTCATAGGTTAAAACAACCTCATCACCGGCTGGATAAACCTCCGGCAATTCACATATTTCAATATTTTCAAAGAAGCTGAGCAAGGGTTTTACTGCCTCAATAGTCTTTTGATATGACCTTTTAACAGCAACATACACATGCTTTGCTTCTACTGCTTTCGCGATTAAGTTAAGTGTGTGGAGTATTTCTTTAGCATAACGCTCTAACACCTGACGGTGAAGCTTTAAAAGCGGTTCGCACTCCGCACAGTTTAGTATCAGCGTATCGGCATTTTGGTCTAACTTTGCATAGGTGGGGAAACCTGCTCCGCCTGCACCTACGACACCGCCGTCACGCAAGATATCTTTAAGTTTATTAAGTTCCATTCTCTATAGCTCCGGCAAACCAATTCCGTTGTCTACAATTCCTACTATGGCAGCATCTACAGGGCAATCTTCCATGCCACAGCCTATTCTTGCTGCACTGCCGGTGGCTACAAGCACTATTTCACCAATGCCTGCACCTACATTATCTATTGCAACTATTTTTTGATTAGGGTCGCCAAGCTTTTTAACAGGCTCTATAACCATAAACTTGGAGCCTACAAGATTTTCATTTTTTCTAGTGGAAACAATACTTCCAACTACTTTACCGACAATCATCGTGTCACCTATTCTTTCGTAAGGTTATATTCACAATTAGCTTTCAAATCGAAGTTTGAAAAAGGGGCCCCGAGGGAGAGAATAATCTCTCCCTCATAAAAGAATTAAATTACTTTAATGTGGGAAGAATCTTCTCAACATCGCCATGAGGTCTGGGGATTACGTGAGTAGCGATAACTTCGCCTAAGTGACCTGCAGAAGAAGAACCAGCTTCAACAGCAGCCTTAACTGCACCTACGTCGCCACGTACCATAACAGATACGAGTCCAGAACCGATTTTCTCAGTACCGATAAGCTCAACGTTAGCAGCCTTTACCATAGCATCTGCAGCCTCAATAGCAGCTACAAGACCTCTGGTTTCAACCATACCTAATGCTTCAAGTGCCATAATTATATCCTCCTTAAAATGATTAACAGTTTTTATATTCTAAGACTTACTTTAATGTGGGAAGAATCTTCTCAACATCATTGTGAGGTCTTGGAATTACGTGTGTAGCAACAAGCTCGCCTAAATGACTAGCCGAAGAGGAACCAGCCTCAACAGCAGCCTTAACAGCTCCTACGTCGCCGCGAACCATAACAGATACGAGTCCGGAACCGATTTTCTCAGTGCCGATAAGCTCAACGTTAGCAGCCTTTACCATAGCATCTGCAGCCTCAATAGCGGCTACAAGACCTCTGGTTTCAACCATACCTAATGCTTCAAGTGCCATTTTCTTTACCTCCTTTACAACGGGTGCAGGTGCTTTTGCTTCTGCAGTTTCTTTTTTTGTTGTTGTAGTAGTTTTCTTTGCTTCTGCCATTTCTATTTACCTGCCTTATTAATTCTAGATGCACTAACTTTTAGTAATCTTTCTACCTCTTCGTGAGGGCTTGCAATTACAGCATGTGCACAGGGAGTTATTATTGCACTAGCAATTGCGTTTTCTACCGCTGCGGTTACGGCTGAAATACTACCTTCAACCACAACAGTAACAAGTCTGCCGCCTAGTTTTCTTTCCCATGTTACAAGCTCTACATCAGCCGACTTGCACATAATATCAAGACAGTCTACCGCGGCAATTACTCCCGATACTTCTATCAGTCCTATAGACTTCATAATTTAACGACTCCTCAAACGTGGATGAGATTAAAGCTTTGGAAGAATCTTCTCAACATCTGCATGGGGTCTGGGGATTACGTGAACAGCAACTAGCTCGCCTAGTCTGGATGCAGAAGAAGAACCAGCTTCAACAGCAGCCTTAACAGCTCCTACGTCGCCGCGAACCATAACAGATACAAGTCCGGAACCGATTTTTTCGGTGCCGATTAGTGTTACCTCAGCAGCCTTTACCATAGCATCTGCTGCTTCAATAGCTGCGGTTAAACCGCGAGTTTCTACCATACCAAGAGCTTCTTTAGACATTTGATTTTCCTCCAATAGTAAATTTAATTTTAATTTTTATCAAAAGCGTTTATCTTTAACATAGCCTCTGTGTCAGGCTCGGTGCTTGTAAGAATGTGTGTTGTTACAACCCCCGAAACCTCTTCGGCAGCATTCTTTGCCGCCTCTATAGCAGCCTCAACTGCTGCCACGGTACCTCTGAACTTAACTGCTACAATAAGCGGAACAGTTAATTCGTCGGGGTTACCGGGTTTGTTTTTGTCGAAATATTCAACCGTAACGTCGGCTGCTTTGCAACCGGCATCACAAGCAACAAATGCAGCTACAAGACCGTAAACCTCAACAATACCTGTTGCTTTACCCATTTAATTTCTCTCCCTTGGATAACTATTCATTAATGATAGCAATCTTTAAACCTTCCATCTTAAGATTGGTTATATGTGCCTCATTAATTTCGGAAAGTGGGAATCTGTGTGTTATAAGCTTCTCTAGCGGAATACCGATAGCTTTAGCACGCTTTAAGAAATCAAATGTGGTTGCATAATCGCGGAGTGTATATACCCAAGAACCAACGGTTGTGATTTCCTTAGCACAGATATCAAAGTGTGGGTTAATAGTAGCGTCGCCACCATTGATGAAGAAACCAAGCTCACAAAGTCCGCCGCCTTTGCGGATGAACTTATAAATGTTAGCGTGAGCGATAGGTGAGCCTGTGCATTGGAATGCAAAGTCGGCATAGTAGCCGCCAAATGCTTCCTTAACGCCTTCAGCCAAAGCCTCAATACCCTTATGATTCTTAAAGTTAACAACAGCGTTTGCACCCATTTGACGTGCAAAATCAAGACGCTTATCCTCACCGTCAACTGCAACGATATTCTCAACACCCATTGTGCGAAGAATAGCTATACATATAAGACCGATAGGTCCGCAGCCTTGTACTACTACGCGGCTATTAAAACGAAGAATACCTGTAGTCTTCGCACGCTCAACAGCGTGAATAAGTACGGCACATGGCTCGATAAGTATACGTGAGTCTAAATCTAAATCACTTACATTAAATACGGTAGAGCCGCCGCGGATTACAATGTAATCTGCAAACCAACCGTTTAGGTGAATGTCGTCATCGGGAAGAAGACCGTAAACATCAGCACCTTCGCCAACGTTTTGTTTATTAAGGTCGAACATTGTTATGTTCGGGTCATCCTTAAATATCATACAGGTAACAACCTTGTCGCCGATATTAAGGGGCTTGCCTGCACTGTCCTTCTTAACGTTTTTACCCATCTTTACGATTTCGCCTGTACCCTCATGTCCTAAAACAAGTGGGATAAGACCAAATGGGTCACGCTTAAATTCGTGTGCGTCTGTACCGCAAACGCCGCAGCCTTCAACCTTAACTAAAATGTCATCATCACCAAGCTCTGGAATGTTGAACTCTTTAATCTCGTATTTTTCGAGGGCTGTAAGCATTGCAGCACGGGATTTTGTAGGAATTTGTCCACCTGCAGCCTTTGGAGCAGCTACTGGCTTGCCGTTCATACTGTCAAGTACCTGACGAACAATTTCCTCGATATTAGAAGAATTAATATCCATTAAAATATGCTTCCTTTCTCAAAAATCTCCTTACCGTAAGCCGCCAGAGCAATGTCTTGCTCTTCGCTACCGCCGCTAACGCCGATTCCACCGATTACGTTGCCGTTAGAATCTAAAAGCGGTTCGCCACCACCGAATATTACTATCTGTCCGTCGTTAGTAAACTGTATACCGTAAAGAGGACCGTTCGGTTGAGCGAGGGGTTTTAGTGTTGAAGTAGACATCTTAAGCGATACTACGGTAAAGGCTTTTTGCACCGCTATATCATAGCTTGCAATATATGAATCGTCCATACATTCCACCAGAACCGGACGAGCGGCTCTGTTAGAAACAGCGACGACCGCTTTAACACCCATTTCATTTGCTTTGGCCTTTACCTTTTTAGTAAGAGCTAAAGCTATATCGAGCGTTATATCCTGTGGTGCCTTTATTTGCTGTACCACCGTATTTACAATGGAACGCAGGGCCTTTTCATCCATAATAAAACCTCAATTACTTACCTAATTGCTCAATTACGCGACGTGTGATTTCAGCCACCATATCGCTTTCATTTGAGCATTTGCCGCTGCAGCTTCCGCCGCAACCGTGACAGCTTGCTTTACCCTCTTTAGCGTTGGGGCAAAGGTTTGCAGGATGCTTTCCAGGAAGACCGAACTGACGGCGAATCTCATAAAGTCTTTGTACCTGAGCTTCAGAAAGTTCCTTAGGTCCGCCTAACTGCTGAGAAATGAAGAGAAGCTGTGCATAGAACTCAACAGACTCCATCTTGTGATAAGCATTCAAAAGGCTGTCGCTGTATGCTAATGCACCGTGGTTCTCAAGAAGAACAGCGTCAAAATACTGTAAATGCTCGCTTACTGCATCCGGAATTTCTTCTGTAGAGGGTGTGCCGTACTTAGCAATCGGAACACAACCTAAAGCGATAACAGCCTCAGGCATAATGGGCTGTGTTAGCGGAATGCCTGCAATAGCAAAGCCTGTTGCATACATCGGGTGAGCGTGAACTACCGACTTAACATCGGGACGCTCCTTATAAACACGCATATGCATCTTAATTTCAGAAGAGGGCTTGAAACCGGGGTTAGCCTGAAGCACCTTACCGTTCTTGTCAACCTTGCAGATGTACTCGGGTGTCATAAAGCCCTTACTAACACCTGTAGGTGTGCAGAGGAATTCGTTGTCGCTAATCTTAACAGAGATATTACCGTCATTAGCAGCAACCATTCCGCGATCGTAAATACGCTTACCGATTTCGCAAATTTGTTTTTTGATTTCGTACTCGTTTACCATAAATCTTACTCCTTTTTTATGATTATATTTATGATTACATTTTTTATAACAACATAATACCACATAAACGGCGTAAAGTCAACAAAAAACAAGTATTTTTTTTGGATTTTGACCGAATTTTGTTGGTATTTTGTTGTTTTCGACACTAAAACGGGCTTTATTGTGCTTTTTTTGCACCTAGCCAAAGCATTCAAACCTGAATCAGATTTTGGAATAAGGATTTTGTGCTGTGGCTTTGTTAAAATACTAGCAAATCCCTATGTGCTTTAAAATATCGTCAACACCGTCGCCCGTGACGGAATCAACTCTAAAAACTGTCTTACAACCCGAAAGTCTTAGCCATCTTTCAGCCCTATCGGGATTACCTTTATATTTCTTTGTTACAATGCCAATTACCTCACGGTTTACAAGACATGTTATGTTTGGCGGAAATAGGGAAAACTGGTCGTCAGCAGAAATCAAGAGTCCCACAACATCAGCCTCGTAAGCGTAGAGTGCCAGTGCGGCACCTAAATGGCGGTTCTCGGCATATTCACCTGGGGTATCTATCAAAAAATCACCGTAATTTATGTACTGTGTTTTTTTATATGTAACATTTTCACCGCGAAGTGCTTGGGTAAGGGTGGTTTTACCCGCACCGCTTTTACCCATTAATATAAGCTTTTTCATTATGTTCTTGTAACTTCGCATACCGAAAAGCCTAGCTTTTCAGAAATGTAATCGGTAATTGCTTTAAGAGATGCCTCAACTTCTGACACGGTGCCTGTTATAATAACGGTGCCGCTGAAACGGTCCACAAAGCCGAGCTTTGCACCTGAAGCCTTGGTTGCAATGTCACCCGCAATTATCGCTGTTTCGCTTGGGCTTACGGTTAAAATGCCAATTGCTGTGCCTGTGTGGCTTTCAGCAGGGTCAAGACCTAGCTTTTGATAAAGTATCTCGTCCGGATTAGCAATTATGTGGGCTAGAGTTATCTGCTTACCGGGTACTAACTCTTGAATTATACGCATTTTATTTTCACTGTTATTTATTAGCTTGTCAAAATCCATTTAATGACCTCCTACAAAGGCGGAAAAACACCCTAGTTTCACGAATACTATTTTAACAGAAACGGACAAGAAAGTCAACAGTAAAACCAAAAAAAAACAGAAAAAAAAACAAAAAACCAACATTTTTAAATTGTTTTACTACATAAATTCAGATTAAAAAGGAAAAAATAGCACTTTTATGCCCGATTCACATATTTTTTGAAACAGAATATTATATAAGTAGATGTTTTTAATCATTTGAAGGTGATTTCTATGGATGAAATAATTACAATAGATATGCTAAAAGCAGGGCAAAATGCTACTGTATTGAGGCTTAATACAAAGGGCGATATGCGACGCCGTTTTATAGATTTAGGTTTGATAGAGGGTACTGATATTACATGTGTGGGTAAAAGTCCGCTTGGGGATCCGTCGGCTTTTTTAATACGCGGGGCGGTTATAGCGATAAGGTCGGAAGACGCCAGCACCGTAGAAGCAGTACTGACAACTGATTAGGGGGCGAATAAATGGGACTTACGATGTCTTGGTCTAAAAGTATGCTTTCAAATACAAAGGAATCCCTACATAAAAACGACAGTATAGATAAAATAGTAACACTTGCAGGCAATCCAAACGTTGGCAAAAGTACCCTGTTTAATAAGCTTACGGGTTTAAATCAGCATACAGGCAACTGGGCGGGCAAAACGGTAGGCGGTGCTGAGGGGTATTACAAAAGTAAAAAGTACAATTATCTTTTAATTGATATACCAGGGACCTATTCACTTATAGCACACAGCCGCGAAGAAAAGGTTGCAGGGGATTTTATATGCTTTAGCGGCGGTGACGCGGTGGTTGTAGTGTGCGATGCTACCTGCCTTGAAAGGAACCTAAATTTAGTGTTACAAATAAGCGAGCTATCTAAAAAGGTGATAGTATGTGTAAATCTTATGGACGAAGCCCAAAGGCGAGGCATTAGTGTCAATCTACCGCTTTTATCTGAGCGACTTTCTATGACGGTGGTTGGCACCTCGGCGGGAAAACATGGCGGCACAAAAAACCTTGAAGCGATACTGGATAAAGCTGTCGAAGCCGAAAATAAAAAACCGCTTAAAATAGAATACACACAAGAAATAGAGCGTGCAATATGCCTCTTAGAGCCTACAGTACGTGCAGTTGTGGGCGAAACAATAAACAGCAGATGGGTAGCAATAAGGCTGCTTTCGGGTGAAACAGATATATTAAAGGAGGCCGAAAAACAGCTTTCGCTAAATATACTTGATGACAGTCAAATTAAATCTACGCTTGAAACAGCACTAACGGGACTCCATAAGATAGGTTTTGATATACAAAAAATCAGAGATACCATAGCCGCAACACTTATATCAAAGGCACAGAAACTTACTGAGGGTGTAGTAGGCTTTAGTCACAATAAAAGTAAATCACCAATCTCTAAACTCGATAAAATATTAACCGGCAAATTTACGGCATATCCGATTATGCTATTGCTGTTAGGTCTTATTTTTTGGCTTACGATATCGGGTGCTAATTATCCGTCAGAGCTTTTGTCAAAGCTATTTTCGTGGCTTGGCGGATATTTAAGTAAAGCGGTATTGTTTTTAGATGCACCGAGCTGGCTACACGGACTGCTGATAGACGGTATATATAAGGTAGTAAGCTGGGTAGTGGCAGTAATGCTTCCGCCTATGGCAATATTTTTTCCGTTTTTTACTATACTTGAGGATTCGGGATATCTTTCCCGCATAGCCTATAATTTTGACAAACTTTTTAAAAGCTGCTCGGCTTGCGGAAAACAGGCACTTACTATGTGTATGGGCGGTTTTATGGTGTTTTTACACCCTCGTTGATAAACTTAAAATATATTCTGATTTTTTGCTTTTTAATTTTTTTATCGTTTTCTTTTATGTATTCACCTTGATAGATTT